>CACXQV010000020.1 GCA_902769875.1 uncultured Bacteroidia bacterium | reverse complement strand
ACAAGAGAAGCCTAAGGAAAAGGCTCTTCAAGGCCTCCCTCGACCCCAATTATCTCATCGAAATCCTCGCAAATTATCGCATTTGATGCGGTTGCCCTGCCGTGCAAAGGCTTGGGTTGCGGAATTTTTGTATCTTTGCCACATGAAACTTATCGACTTTCTCACTCAGGAACTGCAGCAAAACCGCTCATTGGCCGAAAAGGCTGACCAGTTGTTTGTGTCTCGCAAGGTGAAGAAAGGAACGCATTTGGTCACTGATGGTTTCAACACCGACCGCGTGTATTTCTTCGAACAAGGCATTGCGCGCGAGTTCACCAATGTGGACGGCAACGAGGTAACCAACTACTTTCACCTCGAAAACACATTCTACATACCGTTGAATTACTTGTTTTTTGGCGACGACCTCACGACAAGCCTTGAAATGGAAGAAGACGGCGTGGTGCGAATCGCGCCTTACTACGATATCGAGCAAATGATGGCCGACAACCTCTCGTTGCAACGCTTTGCCTTTCAGATGTATTCTGGCACCATCCGCCAGATGTTCGCCATATCGCACAGTCTTCAGCACCGCTCCGCTGCCGAGCGCTACGAGGCTTTGTTGCGCGAACAGCCCGACATCGTGCTTCGTGTGCCGCTCGGCCACATCGCCTCTTACCTTGGCATCACACAACAACGCCTGAGTGTAATTCGCAAGGAAGTCAAACTTTAAACTTCCTTTCCTTTTTTAATATATATTAAAAGCCAATCGCAACCGCAGTTCTATTTTTGCAGCCGTAATATTTAACGCTCAAGAATATGAAATTGCTTAAGACATTGACGATTGCGGCCTTGATGGGTTGTGCCACCCTGACAAGCTGCCTGAAAGAGGACATTGACTTTGTTGACAACGACGGCACAGTTGTCACCCATTTCTACACTGGCCCGAATACGCCTCTCGGCGACTTGGCCAATGCCTATATGTATGTCTCCGGGATGAACAACTACGAAAGCTACGGCGATATCCCTACCGAACCGTCGGCACTGCCTGTGTTTGTCGAACCTGATGCCAAATGGGTGGCTGAAAAAGGGTTGACGGTGACATACGATACCGTAAAGGGTCGTCGCGTGTGCCATATCCATCCGAGGAGCGGGGTGAGTCGCTATGTACTTTATATCCACGGCGGCTATTACACGGGTAATATGCAAAGTGTGCAGTACAATCTCGTGAAGCCTTTCGTTGAGGAGTTGGGCTTTGGTGCCATCATCCCCGACTATCCGCTTTGTGGCGCCTACACCTTCCGCGATGCCTACGCTATGGTGGCTGAGGTGTATGCCAACCTCGTTGACGAAGTGGGTGCCAACAACATCCTCCTGATGGGCGATTCGGCTGGCGCAGGGCTTTCGTTTGGTTTTGCACAATGGCTGCGCGAGCACAACGGGCAACAACCTGGAGCCATCATTTTGCTTTCCCCTTGGCTCGACGTGACACTCACCAACCCTGACATCGACCAGATTGACGACCCAATGCTCAACCGAACTTACGGACAGATTGTTGGCACGCTTTGGGCATCCGACACCACCACGCGCTGCTACCAAGTCAGTCCCATATACGGCGATCTCCACGACCTGCCTCGGCTACACGTATTTATCGGCGGACGCGATATGTTCTATCCCGATGTGGTGCGCCTTCGCGACCGAATGAAGCGTGAGCACCTACCTTTGACCGTGTATGAATATCCCCAGATGTTCCACGTTTGGACCGCCGTGCCGATGCTACCTGAAACCAAAAAAGCACACGAACAATTTATTGAAATAGCGAAAGGAATGTGAATATGAAAAAGACGATTCTGTTATCTTTTATGCTGCTTGCAGCAATCTGCGTGAAGGCACAGCAAACCGAAGACCGTTGGAGTGTGGGGCTTGCAGCCGGATGGAACGGTGTGGCCTACCAAAACGGGAAACGCCCCAATCTGACCTTGGAAGGCCGTTACTTGTTGCCCCACGGCATACAAGTGGGCGCACAAGGAACCTATTTCCACAAGCCGATGCCTTCAAACAATACCTACAATGCTTTTAGCCTTTCATTGCGTGGCAGTCTCCACATCAAGTCTATGCTCGGCACGTCCGACCCGCGTTGGGATTTCTATGCTGGCACAGGCGTAGGTTACCATTGGTTCCGCCACACCGCCCTTGAGAAAAGCGTCAACCAGTTCTTTGTGCCCGTCTTTGTGGGCACCGAATGGCGCTTTGCCCCACATTGGCGCCTCTCCCTTGAAATTTCGTACAACGATGCCAGTATGCTTCGACTTGGCGTGTCAAGAAGTTTTTAGACATCCAATTGTAAAAGTACAAAGCAATGAAATCGATATCATCACTAATTGTTACAGTCGTGGGCTGCCTCGCCTTGATGATGACAGCCTGCGGAAGACCTAATGAGCCTGCCGCTTTGCAAATCCCGACAGTAAACCTCGACACACTTCGGTCGACAGGAAGCAACACCACACTGCAATACCCTGGACGGGTAAAAGCATCCGATGAGGTAAACCTCTCGTTCAAGGTCAGCGGACGCATCGAACGCATCTTAGTGAAGGAAGGCGACCACGTGAAACGCGGCCAGTTGGTGGCCTTGCTCGACCCCTCTGACTACGAGGCGCAACTGAGGGCCACCGAAGCCCAACACGCTCAAATCACCGCCGAAAGCGAACGTGTTATCGGTCTTTACAACGATAGCGCCACCTCAGCAAACAACTACGACAAGGCCGTCTTCGGCAAACAACAGATCGATGCCAAACTAAAGAATCACCAAGACCAGTTGGCCTACACGCGTCTCTATGCCTCTATGGATGGCTTCATTCAAAGCAAGATGATGAGCACAGGCGAGATTGTGAGCGCAGGAATGCCCGTCTTGAGTCTGCTCGGCAGTGGCAGTACCGAAGTGGAAATCAGCCTTTCGGCAGCAGCCTATTCACAACGTGAGTCGTTTAGCGGCTACACGTGCAGTTTCGACATTTATCCTGATAAGGTGTTCCAGCTTGTCCCAGTCAGCATCTCACCCAAGGCCAACGCCAACCAACTCTACACGATGCGCTTTGCGTTGCAAGACGATGGAAAAGAGATGTCCACTCCTGGGATGAACACCATGGTGACCATCAATATGGAGCAAAACGACTTTAACTCCGAACTCACGATGCCCACCAGCGGCGTGCTCCACGCCAACGGACGCACCAGCGTGTTCGTCTTTGACACTGCCAGCCACACCTTACATGAGTACACGGTGAGCCTCGTTCGACTGCTTAATGACGGACGTTGTGTGGTGATGTCTGATGACCTCCACGAAGGCGACCTCGTTGTGGTGTCTGGCATCCATCATGTGAGAGACGGCCAGGAAGTGAAACCGCTGGAGCCAGCCAGCGAGACTAACATAGGAGGGCTGTTATGATGGATCTCAGCGGATGGGCTTTACGAAATAAACACTTGGTGTGGTTTCTCGTGGTGGCACTGGCTGTGGGCGGCCTAGTGTCGGTGGGGAACATGAGCAAACTAGAAGACCCCGAAATCAAGGTGAAGAATGCCTTGGTGGTTACTACCTATCCTGGAGCCTCGGCTCATGAGGTGGAGCTGGAGGTGACGGATGTTCTGGAGAAGAGAATTCGCACCATGAAGGGACTGCGATACGTAAAGAGCCAATCGTATAGCGACCTCTCGCTCATCTCAGTGGTGCTTGAACAAACGGTGCCCGACGACGAGGTGGAGCAACACTATGACATGTTGCGCCGCAAGGTGGGCGATGCCGTACTGCCCGCTGGAGCCAGTCGTCCTGTAGTGCGCGACGACTTCGGCGACCTCTACGGCATGTTCTTTGCCCTCACTGGCGACGGCATGGATGCGGCACGGCTGACCGACTATGCCGAGATGGTGAAACGCGAGTTGCTGGGAGTGAACGGAGTGGAACGCGTGGAACTCTACGGCAGCCGCCCGCAATGCATCAACATATCGCTGCAGGAAGACCGCATGGCCAATCTCGGCGTTGGCACCGCCGAGGTGTTGATGACCTTGCAAGGGCAGAACGCTGTAGTTTATCCTGGTTATTACGAGAATGGCACTTGCCGTTACCGTGTACGCATGAGCGACAAGTTCAAAGGCACCGATGACATCGCTGCCATGCTTATCCAAGGCCACGACGGCAGCCAGATGCGTTTAGGCGATATTGCTACGGTGGAGAAAGACTTCGCCACGCCCACGCGCAACGAGATGACCTACGACCGTGAGCCCGCCATTGGCATCCTCATTGCTGCTGGCAGCGGTACCGATGTCACCAAGGTGGGCAAGGCCGTCGATGCCCGCATCGAGCAGCTGAAACAGACGCGAATGCCCGCGGGCGTGGAGTTCCACAAGGTATTTTATCAGCCCGATCAGGTGAACAAGGCTCTCGGCTCATTCGCCATAAACTTAATAGAGTCCATTGCCATCGTGCTCATTATCCTGATGTTCTTCATGGGTATGCGCAGCGGCATTATCATAGGCATCAGCCTGCTGCTGACAGTGTTGGGCACCTTCACTGTGGTGGGCGCCGTGGGTGGCACATTGCAGAGGGTGTCGCTAGCAGCGTTTATTATGGCAATGGGTATGCTGGTGGACAACGCCATAGTGATAGTGGACGGCATACAAGTAGGCCTTGCGGCAGGCAAATCGCGCCTGCAAGCACTGACCGACATTGGCCGACAGACCGCCATGCCGCTGCTCGGTGCCACCCTCATCGCCATCCTGGCCTTCTGGCCGCTCTATATGTCGCCTGACACCACGGGCGTCTATGTCCGCGACCTCTTCGTCGTACTGGCTGTGTCGCTATTGCTTAGTTGGGTGCTGGCATTGTTCCACGTGCCGTTGATGGGTGAACGGATGCTCAAGGCACCCCAAACCACAGGTACAGGAAACTATGACGGTGTGGCCTACCGTACATTGCGCGGAATGTTGCGCTTCGGTCTGCGCCGCCCGTGGCTCTTCACTGGCATAGTGGTGGCACTGCTGGGATTGTCGCTGTGGGGTAGTCGCTTCATGAAAAACGCCTTTTTCCCCGACATGGATTACAGCCAGCTTTATATGGAATACAAACTGCCCGAGGGGAGCAACTCAACGCGTGTGCGTGCCGACCTCGACTCCATACAGCGGTATCTCTCCACTCGACCTGAGATTGCCCATGTCACCGCCAGCGTAGGCGGTACACCGGGTCACTATAACCTAGTGCGCGTCGTCTCTACCTCATCGCTCTCATACGGCGAGTTGATCATCGACTTCACCTCCTCCAAGGAACTGGTGGACAACATGGACGAGATACAGGAGTATGTGCAAAATCATTATCCCGACGCCTACGTGAAGCTGAAACGCTACAATCTGATGTGCAAGAAGTACCCCATTGAGGTGAAGTTCACCGGTCCCGACCCAGCAGTGTTGCACCGTCTGTCCGACTCGGCACGCGCCATCATGGAAAAGTCGGGCGAGGTGATGCAAATCACCACCGACTGGGCTCCGCAGGTGCCAGTGCTGACCATCGACTACAAGCAGCCGGCTGCACGCCGCAGCGGTCTATCACGTAGCGATGTGGGCCTGTCGGTGCTTGCTGCCACCGAGGGTGTCCCAGTGGGATTCTTTTATGATGGCATACACCGCGAGAATGTGAACGTCCGTATTCGCACTGCCGACGGGCAGCCTATTCCGGACCTAACGCAGGCTCAGGTGTTCCCTACGTCGCCCTCACTCGGCACCCTCCTCAGCGAGGAAAACCTGCTCAAGCTCCGCGCTGGCAAACTTAGCAGCGATGAGTTGACACAGCAGTTGCTGGGCTCCACGCCGCTGTCGCAAGTGGCAAGAGTGAAGGTGGAATGGGAAGACCCGGTGGTGATGCGCTGCAACGGTCAGCGCATACAGACCGTGCAGTGCTCGCCGATGCCGGGCCACGAAGTGGCTGCTACGCGCAACCACTTGGCCGAGAAGATTGACCAGATACCGCTGCCCGACGGATACACCCGCACATGGATGGGCGAATACGAGGCTAACGGCGATGCTATGAAATACCTGTTCGCCACCTATCCGATTGCCCTGTTGCTCATCATCTCCATTCTCATCATCCTCTTCAAGGACTACCGCAAACCCCTCATTATCCTCTGTACAGTGCCGACAGTGCTCACTGGCGTGGTGGCTGGCATACTGGTCTCTGGCAAGGCCTTCGGCTTCGTGGCTCTTGCCGGTACGCTGGGACTGATAGGCATGATTATCAAGAACAGCATCGTGCTAATGGACGAAATCAACCTACAGCTGTCACAAGGAGTGCCACCGGTCAAGGCACTCGTCTACGGCAGCCAAAATCGCTTGCGGGCGGTGATGATGGCCGCACTGACCACTATCCTAGGAATGATACCGCTGCTCCCTGACCCGATGTTTGGTTCCATGGCGGCAGCCATTATGGGCGGTTTGGCCTACAGCACGGTCATCACCTTGGTCTTCGTGCCGGTACTTTATTCCATTTTCTTTCCCATAAAAACCAGTGGCAATGAAAAATAAAATTCTCGTTATCCTATTGACGCTCTTTTCTTTAGCAGCAACAGCCCAACCCTTGAGCCTCGACGAATGTTTCAGGCTTGCACAGGAAAACAACAAACAAATCCGCTCGCGGCAGGCTCAAACAAAACAAGCCACCTATACGGTGAAGGCACAACGTGCAAACTATCTGCCTGACATCGCCTTGACAGGATCCGGTTACTGGAACAACAGCAAGGGAACGCTATTGAGTATCCCCGAGACCTATTTGCCTTGTTACGATATGATGACTGGAACACCAATTCAGACCTCGTTAGCGGCACTATTCCCAGGCACGACCATCGGCTACGAAATCGGCACAATAATGAGAGGCGGTGTCAGTGTCACGCAACCCATCTATACAGGCGGAAAAATTACTTCGGCTTATCGTATGGCCCAAACTGCGGAGAAAATGTCGAAGCTACAAGAAACGCAGACCCAACAATCGGTTTGGATTGAAGTGGCCGAAGCCTACACGCTATTGGTGCGCGCCCAAGAGATGCAACAAGTGGCCCAACAACATCATGCGCTGCTCGACAAACTGCTCCATGATGTGCAATCCGCTGTGCGACACGGCATGAAAATCCACAACGACGAGCTTAAGGTGCAGGTGCGACTCAATGAAAGCGAACTGGCCGTGCATCGTGCCGACAATGCTCGTCGACTTGCAGCGAAAAACCTGTGTCAACTCATCGGTCAGCCCTACGATGAAGACTTTGCCGTGGAGGGCACTTTGCCCAAATTTGACGTTGGCAGAACGTTTGAAGCCCATCTTGAAGCCCGTCCCGAGTTCCAAATGCTTGACTGCCAAAATGAAATGGCGAGCCAGCAAATGCGCCTCGTGCGTTCAGAGATGCTGCCGCAGGTGGGGTTGCAAGGAAACTACAACTACATACTCGGGCTGAAAGTTGATGATGCAACGGTACTGGATGGCGGCTCGTTCAGCGTAGTGCTCAATGTTAGCATCCCTTTGTATCATTTTGGCGGTCGATCCAACAAGGTCAAGGCTGCGCAAGCCAAGATGGAGCAGGTGGAACTGGAGCGTCAGGACTTGGTGGAAAAGATGCAACTCGAACTGTCGCAAGCCACCGACAACCTTGATGAGGCCCGCCTTGAAGCGGAACTGGCTGTGAAGTCGCTGTCGCAGGCAGAGGAGAACCTCCAACTCAGCCGTAAGCAATACGAGGCAGGCATGGAGTCGATCAGCGACCTCCTCGAAGCGCAAACCCTTTGGCAACAAGCCTTTGCCGCCAAGGTGGAAACCGACTGCCAGCAGTATCTCTGCGGCTTGAGGTATATGAGGGCCGCTGGGGAAAATTTGGGATTAAAATAGTCGCGTTAAGGTCGAGAAGTGGTTGAAAGGGCTTTGAGAACAAGAAACTTAAAAGAGAAGCCTGTTATGGCCATTCCACTTTGGCCTCCAACCTTTCCCGAATAGCAAAACCGAAAAAAGGTGTTTCCTCCGAGACACCTTTTTTGTTTTGAAACGAAAAAAATGTAATTTTGCAATTGAAACGAAAAACATCCATCGCTTCTAAACTATCGCGAAAAGCGAACCGTATTGGTACGAGAATCAAATATTTGCAAAACAAACATAGCCAATGACAATAGCCGACATAAAGAAACTAATCGCCAACGACGAAAGCCGTGTCTTGGAGTTGAAAAAGAGTACTGGCGAACTGGTAAAAGCAATGCAGACGCTGTGCGCTTTTCTGAACTCCGACGGTGGCTGGCTGTTTTTCGGCATCACACCGAAGTTGGAGATTTTGGGACAAAACGTCACCGACAACACACAACGCGAAATCGCCCACGAAATCACGAAGATAGAACCTGCCATCAAGTTGCCGTTGGAGATCGTTGAAGTTCCTGAACGGCCTGGCAACTTCGTAATCGGCATTCACGTGGAAGCGGCCAAATTCGGCGATGCGCCCTATACCTACGACGGTCGCGCCTACTACAAGGTGGAGAGTACGACGGTGCAGATGCCTCGTGCTATGTTTGAGGAACGACTGCGGCGCAGCAACCCCACCCGATTTGCGTGGGAAAGCCAAACACCCGATTCCCTTCGTCTTGAGGATTTGGACGAAAGACAGATTCGGAATACTGTGACGTATGGCATCAACAAGGGACGAATGCCGGCCTCATCCGCCTCGGAAGACACGATGACCCTGCTCGACAAGTTTGCGATGGTTGAAAACGGGAAGATAAAGAATGCCGCTGCCGCACTGTTCACCAAACGCCCGCAGGATTACCCGCAGTTTTTGCTTCGAATGGCGCGTTTCCGTGGCACAGAAAAGCGCGATTTCATTGACAATATGCGCGTCAACGGTAATTTCTTTGAACTGCTCGATGCTGGTTTGGCCTTCCTGTTCAAGCATTTGAACCAAAGCGGTGTCGTGAAAGGCCTTCGCCGTGAAGAGCAATTGGAGATTCCCTTTGAGGCACTGCGCGAGGCACTGACCAATGCCTTGTGCCACCGCCAATTGGATTCGCCCAGCGGCAGTGTCGGTATCGCTGTTTTCGATGACCGTGTGGAGATAGAGAATGCGGGACATTTGCCCAACGAACTGACCGTTGAGACCATCAAACTGCCGCACCGTTCCTATCCACAAAATCCCATCATTGCAAACGCCCTGTATATGACGGCATATTTGGAAAGTTGGGGCACAGGAGTGAGCCGTATGGTTGATGCCTGTAAGGATGCAGGAGTACCAGAGCCAACCTATGGCACCGATGGCCTTTTCGTTTGGATTACCTTCAAGAGGCCTGACTTGGACACCAACTTAGACACCAACTTAGACACTAACTTAGACACTAACTTAGACACTAACTCTGATACTAATACCCCTTTGAATATTACAGACAAAAGTAATACATCACATAATCAACATATTAACTCTGATACTTACTCTGTTAGTAACTTAGATACCAACTTAGATACTAACTCTGACGGTCGCTTGCTTTTATCTGACAGACAAAAGGAAGTATTGCGTTATTGTATATTTCCAAGAAGTAGTAAAGAAATATTGGAACACATCGGTGTAATATCTCATCAAAAGAATAGAGAGAGGTTCATTAACACCCTTGTTGATGCAGGTCTTCTTGATCGAACACAACCCGATTCGCCCAATTCCCCCAACCAAAGGTATGTCGTAAAAAGGAAATGAAATGACAATGAGCAAATTGTCCGAATCCAAATCTGTTGAACCCAAAGTTGATGAATGTTATGCTTATCCTAATTCCTCTTTTTCTGCTCTCCTGCATCGCCTATACCAGTTGGCGTTTCTGGCTCATTTTGCCGCTTTCCCCGTTGGGAAAGACCTTGGCCGTAGCAGTGTATCTTCTCTGCTTCGCCAGCGTTTTTCTGCATTACGGGTTAGGTAACAAGCTGCCCATAGGCGTGGCCACTGTCACCTATGAAATTGGCACCTCTTGGATGATTTTCTTCCTCTATGCGCTGCTTATCTTTCTGGCTTTGGGATTGGGCCGGTTGTTGCATTGGGTGCCTGAAAGTTTTCTGAATCATTCGGTGGCGGGCACTTGCACCGTGCTCGGCATCATTGCGATATTGTTGCTGTATGGCGGGCTCCATTACCCTCACAAGCATCGCGAAGTGCTCGAAATCAAGACGGAAAAACCGTTGAAAAAGCCCCTCACGATTGTTCTGGCCAGCGACCTGCACATAGGTTATCACAACCGCAAAGCGGAACTGCAACGCTGGGTTCGGCTCTTGAACGAGGAAAACCCCGACTTGGTTCTTTTTGCCGGCGACATTTTGGACGGTGCCATCCGACCCGTCAGGGAATGGAGGCTTGACGAGGAGTTCCGCGACCTCAATGCCCCTGTTTATGCAGCCTTGGGAAACCACGAGTATATCGCCAGCTTGGAATCCTCGCTCGCCTTCTATGAGGATGCCGGAATGTGCTTGCTGCGCGATAGTTCTGTCGTGGCATCAGGGATTTGGATTGTCGGGCGCGACGACAGAAGCAACGCTTCGCGCCGTGCGCTGTCTGATTTGGCCCCGACCGACACGCTGTTCACCATCCTCCTCGACCATCAGCCCTATCACTTGGAAGAGGCAGAGCGGTGTGGTATCGATTTCCAGTTCAGCGGACACACGCACCACGGCCAAATATGGCCTGCCAACTGGATTACGGACATCCTGTACGAAAAGGCTTACGGGGCCTATCGGCGCGGAAACACACATTATTACGTCACTTCAGGGTTAGGCATCTGGGGCGGAAAGTTCCGTATAGGCTCTCAATCTGAATACCTTGTCCTGAAATTGAAGCATTGATCTCTTATATAGATTTCTTTTCAAAACATCGCTTGCGATATAAAAAACTCACTATTCAGCGCGGCGTGGATTGCGAATTTCGTATTTTTGTAACCTCAAATGTAAGCATTTTAATGGATATGGCAAACAAAACACAAACACTATGATCAACGACTTCATCTACGACATTCCCGTAAGAATCTACTTCGGGCGCGACCAACTGAAACACCTTGGCGCAGAACTCAAGAAATACGGCACCCGCGTGCTGATGACCTACGGCGGCGGCTCCATCAAGAAAATGGGACTGTATGACCGTGTGGTTACAGCAATCAAAGAAGCCGGACTCGAACTGTTCGAACTCTCTGGCATCGAGCCAAACCCGCGCATCGACTCCGTCAGGAAAGGCGTGCAACTATGTAAAGAACACAACATCGACGTGCTTTTGGCTGTAGGCGGCGGCTCCACCATCGACGCCACCAAGATTATGGCCGCCGGTGCCAGCGTCGACTATGACCCTTGGGACTTCCTCGACCTCAGCAAACGTGCGCCCATCGAGCGTGCCTTGCCCATCATCAGCATCTTGACCCTTTCGGCCACAGGTTCCGAGATGGACACGGCAGCCGTCATCAGCAACCCCGAGACCAACGACAAAATTGGGCGGCTTGACCCTGCTATGCTGCCCAAGGCATCCTTTCTCGACCCGAGCATCACCTTCAGCGTCAGTCCGTATCAGACTGCCTGCGGCTCGGCCGACATCCTGTCGCACCTCTTTGAGGTCTATTTCAATATGGATCAAGACCTATATATGCTCGATTGCTTTATGGAGGGCCTGATGAAGACTGTCATCCGCTACACTCCCATTGCAATGCGAGAGCCTGATAATTACGAGGCTCGCGCCAATCTGATGTGGGCTTCCTCGTGGGCCATCAACGGCTTCGTGAACGGCGGCAAACGCAAGGCTTGGAGTTGCCACCCGATGGAACACGAGTTGTCGGCCTTCTACGACATCACCCACGGCCTCGGCCTCGCCATCCTCACCCCACGTTGGATGGAGTATTGCCTCGACGAAACCACCGTGTCAAAATACGTTCAATTCGGAACTAATGTCTTCGGCATCGACCCGACTTTGCCTCCGATGGACATCGCCCGTCAAGCCATCGACAAGTTGAGCGACTTCCTCTTCAACATTTTGCAACTGAAGCGCACCTTCCCCGAGGTGGGCATCGACCGCACCCATTTCGGGGTGATGGCCAAGAAAGCCGTCGGAGGAGGAAGTTTGCCCGGATTCAAGCCACTGCAACAGGCCGACGTGGAGAGGATCTTTGAAATGTGTATGACAGCTTAAGGGAATTGTGAAACGCATTGCCTTCATATCTTTAGGCTTGCTTTGCGTTGGACTTGGCGCCTTAGGCGTAGTGGTGCCGGGATTGCCCACCACGCCTTTCTTGCTGTTGGCCTCGTGGCTCTTCTACCGCTCCTCGCCACGACTACAAGAATGGCTGTTGCAGTCGTGGTTAGGGACTTACATCCGCAGTTATCGTCGTCGCGGCGGGATGACCTTTGCGCAAAAGGCGGGCGCTTGTGGCATTATGGTGACAATGGTGCTGCTTTCCACTTTCGTCTTTATTCCCCAAGGCTCGGTGGCTCGTGTCATCGTACCCATTGTTGGTGCCATTGGCGTGCTGACGGTTGTTTTTGTGGTGCCTAATGCAAAGGAAGAATAAAACTTGCCCGTTGCATTAATTAATGTTCAGAATATTTCATTTTGTTCATTGACTAATTGATTTGTTTATTATTTTTGCGCCGTAAAAAAGTTGCAAAATTCGTGACCATACTCCCGAATTTCTTATAAAAATCGGGAGTACACTCCCGAATTTAATAGATTTGACCCAATCACCCGTAAATCCGATGATAAGGAACTTATCTATGTCCTCGACTTCCTGAAAATGCTTTGGGATGGCGAAATATTCTAAGGTGAAAACTGCAAATCAGGAGATGGTTTGGATAGCGGATTTTTTGTACTTTTGCACAAATTTATCACAAATGAAAGCACTCCTCATCAACGGCAGCCCACACGCTAACGGCTGCACCTTCACCGCCTTGAACATTGTGGCGGAAGAATTACAGAAAAACGGCATAGAAACAGAAATCATCCACATCGGGAACAAGGACATCCGAGGCTGCATCGCCTGCGGGAAATGCGTCGAACTAGGGCATTGCGTGTTCAACGATATGGTGAACGAAGTGGCACCCAAATTTGAGCAGGCCGATGGTCTCGTGGTCGGCTCGCCGGTGTATTACGCCGGCCCCAATGGAACGCTCACCAACCTGCTCGACCGTCTGTTTTTCAGCACGCCTTTCGACAAGCGGATGAAAGTGGGCGCGGCCGTCGTCTCGGCACGACGTGGCGGCACCACAGCCGCTTTCGACAGGCTCAACAAGTATTTCACCATTAGCGAAATGCCCATCGCGAGCAGCCGTTATTGGAATATGGTTCACGGTCACACGCCCGAAGACGTGATGAAAGACGAAGAAGGCGTGCAAATTATGCGCATTTTGGGTCGCAATATGGCCTTCCTCATCCGCGCCATCGCCGCCGAGCGCGAGCGCAACGGATTGCCCGAAAAGGAAGTGGTGAGATATACTAATTTCATTAGGTAAAACATTATAAGTAAACCACTTATGAACAACACCCCCACAGGAAAAGACTATGTCGGCAGCGATGACCTCTACACCGATGTGCAGTGCACGATGCGCCTCGCAGCGGAGATGAACACGGGCTACCATACTGAAGCCGAAGTGCGCGACTATATGCGGCAAATCACAGGCTCCGAAATCGACGAGACCCTCCGCATTTTCACGCCGTTCCATATCAACTATGGCAAGAAGACCACCTTCGGGCGCGACTGTTTCGTCAACTTCGGCTGCACTTTCCTCGCTTTGGGCGGCATCACCATTGAGGACGATGTCTTCATCGGGCCGCATTGTGTGTTGGCCACGGAATACCATCCCGAAAACCCTGAAACGCGCCATTCGCTGCTGACCAAACCCATCGTCGTGAAACGCAACGCTTGGCTTGGAGCCAATGTCACGGTATTGGCGGGTGTCACCATCGGCGAGAACGCCATCGTGGCAGCGGGCAGCGTAGTCACCAAGGATGTGCCCGACAATATGATCGTGGCGGGCAGTCCAGCGAGGGTGATTAGGGAAATCAAGAAGGGATAAACTAATAATCAAACTATTTCCCCAAATATTCGCTGGGCGTGAGGCCTGTCATCTTCTTGAAGAGGCGGGTGAAATGATGGGGAAAATCGAAACCGAGGAGGCGCGAAGTCTCGCTGATGTTGTGGCCGTTCATCAGTAGGCTCTTGGCCTGGTTGATGACATAGTTGTGGATGTAGCCGATGGCTGTTCCGCCAGTGGCCTTGTGGACGATGTCGCCGAAATATCGCGGCGAATAGGCCAGCTCTGAAGCACAATAGGCAACAGTAGGCAGGCCTTGTGAAAGCTGTCGATTCTCACGGAAATACTGTTGCAGCAGGTCGTGAAAGCGTTTCAGCAAGTCGCTGTTGCCATTATCTTCCTCAGAGAGTTGACGCAAGTAGATGCGGTTGCAGTACTCCAATATCAGGTGCAGGTAGGCCAAAAGGATGCTTCTGAGCGATGGCGAATCCTCGTGAGCCGCCAACTCTTGCCGCATCTGGGCGAGCAGTTGCGTAATGCAGAGCCATTCGTCAGGCTCCATCCGCAAAGAGCCAGTGAAGAAATAAGAGAAATACTGATAGCGTTCTATCTGGTGCTCCAGTTCGGAACCGTGCAGCAGTTCGGGCGACCACAAAAGCACCCATCCGCTCAACGAGATACGCTCGCCGTTGTCCTCCAACCCGCCAATCTGTCCAGGCTCGACGGCAATAATCGAGGCATCGCTCACCTGCAAGGTTTTCATACCATACGAGAGATCTTTGGGAAACTGGCGTTGGATAAAGAGTCCATAGACACCGTAGTTGTTCAGGCTATGACGGAAAGGCGGAAGTTCATCGTAATGAATAATGCTGACCAATGGATGCAGCTCAGGAGCATCCACGAATCGGGCAAAATCGTTGGGGCTATCTATTTTCAGGATTTTCTTCATCGTGGGGGCAAAGTTACGATTATTCCGATGAAATAAGATAAAAATGGTACTATATTTTATACTTTTTGCTCATTTTCTGCGAAATTGGTATTAATTCAGCCAATTTGTGTAATACCTCTTTTAAACAACAAGCGTACTTTTGCCAACGAAATTAGAATTATTCCTAAATGAAACAGATTCTTTGGTTATTGGCTGCAATACTGATAACAGGTTGCACAAAAAACAGCGAGACTTTTGCACAGACTATGGAACAGAAAATGTATATCACCATCGGCGAGGAGACGCATACCGTCACAATGGAAGACAATGTCGGAACACGAGCCTTGATTGCCGCTCTGCAAACCGAAAACATCGTTTACATTGCACACGACTACGGCAACTTCGAGAAAGTGGGCTATATTGGGCAGTCGTTCCCGACCGACAACCACCAAACCACCACTTCGGCGGGCGACCTTGTCCTCTATGGCGGCGACAACATCTGTATTTTCTATGGAAGCAACTCGTGGTCGTACACCCGCATCGGCAAACTCGACGGTCTTTCTGCTGACGAGGTGCGTAGGTTCGTCAAAGCCGGCGAAGGCGAAGTGAGCATCACGCTTTCCTTGCAGCCCATCTATACAGGGATCCAAGAACTATCACCTGACGAAAATAGCGAAGGAACAGCCTACACGATTACCGGGCAAATTGCTCCCAAAGGATACAAAGGCATTGTGATTAAAAACGGGAAAAAAAGGATAAACCATTGATATTATGAAAAAGATTCTCATCTTTGCAGCAGTGGTAGCACTTATGACCGCCTGCAACAACCAACCTCAAACAACAGAAGCAAAAGAAAACAAAGAAGAAATGAAGCAAGAATTGAACCTCACACAGGAGTGGGACAAGGTGTTCCCGCTGAGCGAAAAAGTGAACCACCGCAAGGTGACGTTTGAAACGCAGTACGGTCTGACGTTGGCTGCTGACCTTTATACGCCCAAGGATGCCGAAGGCAAATTGGCAGCTATTGCTGTGAGCGGGCCTTTTGGTGCCGTCAAGGAGCAGTCGAGCGGCCTGTATGCTATGAAGATGGCAGAGCGCGGCTTTGTGGCCTTGGCTTTCGACCCGTCCTATACTGGTGAAAGCAGTGGAGAACCCCGCCGCACGGCCTCGCCCGACATCAACACGGAGGACTTTATGGCCGCCGTCGATTACCTCTCGAAGTTGGACAATGTGGATGCTGAAAGGATTGGCATCATTGGCATCTGCGGCTGGGGTGGTATTGCATTGAATGCTGCCGCTGCCGACCCGCGCATCAAAGCCACCGTGGCCTCGACGATGTACGATATGACCCGCATCAGCGGCAACGGCTATTATGAGTCCAACGACAACGAGGCCGACCGCCACGCTGCCCGTGAAGCCCTCGCCAAACAGCGTCTTACCGACCCGATGGCGATGGCAGGCGGCGTCATCGACCCGCTGCCCGCTGAGGTTCCGCAGTTCGTGAAAGACTATCACGCATATTATAAAACGCCTCGCGGCTATCACAAGCGCAGCGGCAACAGCAACGACGGCTGGCGCGTCATCGGCACGCAGGCCTACGCCAACAGCCGTTTCCTTTACTACATCAACGAAATCCGCTCCGCCGTCCTCGTGATACACGGCGCGGAAGCCCATTCGCGCTATTTCGGCGAGGCGGCCTACAAATATATGGTGGAAGGCCAAGCCGAAGGCTACAACTTCATCGGCAAGCCCAATCCCAACCCCGAAAACAAGCAACTGCTCATCATCCCCGGCGCCACCCACTGCGACCTCTACGACGGCGGCGAAGGCAACTACATCCCGTGGGACACGCTGGCGGAGTTTTTCAGCAAAAATCTATAAGTCAAAATATGAAAAAAGTAATCGTAATCTCAACCAGCCTCCGCCCCGGCTCGAACAGCCAGGCTTTGGCGGAGCAGTTTGCCAAGGGCGCAGAAGCCGCTGGGCATCAAGTGGAACTCGTCTCGCTGAGAGGCAAGGAAATCAAGTTTTGCATCGGCTGCCTGTCGTGCCAAAAGACGGGTGCCTGCGTCATCAAGGACGACGTGCCGGCCATTATGGAGAGCGTCTTGAACGCCGATGTGGTCTGCTGGGCCACGCCCATCTACTACTACGAGATGAGCGGCCAGATGAAGACCCTCATCGACCGTATGAACGCGATGTATCCCAAGGATTACCGCTTTCGCGACATCTATCTGCTGACCACGGCTGCCGAGAACGAGGAGTTCGTGCCGAAGCGCGCCGAAGGCGGCCTCACCGGCTGGATCGACTGCTACGGCAAGTCCGCGCTCAAAGGCCATATCTTCTGCGGCGGCGTGGGCGGCCCGAAAGAGATTGAAGGAAACGCCAAGCTACAAGAGGCGTTTGAGATGGGAAAATGCGTTTGAGTGCCAAATCGCCCAAAACAAAGTTTTATGAAAGCCGCCGCAAGCCTTCGTCTTGCGACGGCTTTTCTTTTTGCCAAAATCCAAAAAAACCGACATTGCATATCGGGGTGTGGTAGGGTTGTCCCTTTGGGACTTGTCCTGGCGCATTGTCATCATCTGCGTCCCGCAGACGGTGGTAGGTGTCACTTGCCGAGGTGCCAATGCTCTCATTCTTTTAGATTGAAATCTATCTTTTTTCTCTTTTTTCCTTTGATTCTCCAAGTTTTTGTATTTTTGCCCTCAAGTATCGCCTAAACAGCGGTGCGTTTTTATTGGAAATAACATAGCGTTAGTGCTATATTCGGAATGTCCCTGAACCTAGGAAATTCAAAAGACATTTGTAAGACGAATAAGTACCAGCGCCTGCGCTATAGCGCGGGCTGGACTTATCTTTACAAATGGGCTTCCTAGGGCCTTGGGACATTGATAAGCGCCTATCCGCGCTTTTTCATGCCCTGAGGTTCTTTGTTTGAGCCCATCCCCTCCGAACAGATAGTCCTTGCGCTGCAAAACTATAGCGTATGCTCATTGACAATAAAGTGGATCGTTATCCGGATGACGGCCTAAATATAACGACCGTTTGGGATTTCATCAATCTGTATTCAGGCCAACAGTCAGGCCAAACTGGGAAGCTCGACATCGTGACGGGTTATTTTACCATTCGCGCTCTCAGTAAGCTTTATCGCGAACTGCCAGAGGAGGACGAGTTCCGTATCGTTTCTTCGGAAATGGTGAGAGAAGAGAAACAATTGGACGACATCAAAGACTTGCTGAATGGCGACTTCTCGGTGGAAAGCTCGTTTCAATTAGACGAGTATGCCCAAGAAGCCAAGGCGTTCCTCGAACGCAATAGTGTGCAAGTCCGTGCCATCGCCAATGCTTTCTGCCATGCCAAGGTGTATATGTTCAAAAATAGCGTTCCCCAGAACAATGGCTATTACTTGACGGGCAGCAGCAACCTCACAGATGCAGGGTTAGGGCTTAAGAAAACTTCCAATGTGGAATTGACTATTGGCGACTCCGTCAACAAGGCCAACTCCGATTATAAAGAGGTCTGCCGTTGGTTTGAGGATATTTGGAAGACAGCCAAGGAGAAGATTCAAGACCCTAACAATCCAGGAGCAGGCCAAATCAGCATGAAGGATTACTTCATTCGCATGATAGAAGAGTATTTCCGCAAATACACCCCCCAGGAAATCTATTATAAGATACTCTACGAACTGTTTAAGGCTGATCTTGAATTGGACGGCACATCCATTGAGCATCAGGAAAATATGTCGCTGCTCCAAACGAGTGAGATTTGGCGGACCTTGTTCAACTACCAGCAAAAAGGCGTTATCTCTCTCATCAAGATGTTGCGCAAATACAACGGTGCCATTTTGGCGGATGCCGTTGGCTTAGGTAAGACTTTTTCGGCTTTGGCAGTCATTAAGTTCTACCAGATACAGGGTTACACTACGGTGTTGCTTTGTCCCAAGAAGTTGCAACAGAACTGGACACAATACCTGAAAGGAGCGGGGTCGCGCTTCGACAAGGACAAATTTGACTATCAGGTTCGCTTCCATACCGATTTGCAGAACGAGAGGCTGCAAACCAGCTATGACACCTATAAGCTCGATTATCTGCAAAAACGCGAGAAACTGCTGATTGTGATTGATGAAAGCCATAATCTACGCAATGAGAAGTCAGGACGATACCAAGATTTGCTTGAAACCATCATCAAAGTACAATCACAGAAAGAAGGCCATCAGCTAAAGATTCTTATGTTGTCGGCCACACCTATCAACACAGGATTGCGCGATGTGAAAGGACAGTTCAACCTGATTGGCAGAGGCAAAGATGATGCCTTTGACAACGATGACTTTGGGGTGGAATCGCTCCGTAACCTTTTTGCCGATTCACAACGTAAATACACCGAATGGTGCAAAGACTCAAACCGCACCATTGGCAGTTTCATTGCCATGCTCTCCCCAAAGTTCTTCAACTTGACGGACAAACTGATTGTGGCAAGGACACGCAAGTTGATTGAGAAGACCTTAGGCGAAGACATGGGATTCCCTGAAAAAGCCAAGCCGCGAAATATTTACAAAGGTGTAGACCACTTCGGCAAATACCAAACCACAGATGAAATCTACAAGGCATTTGAGGAGCTCACGCTTACGGCCTATCAACCCAGCCTTTACATCCCAGACAAACCCGTTCAAGCCAGAAAGGGCGCACAAAACGACTGGAACGACAATGTGAATCGTGAGCGGTTTCTGGTCAAGATGATGAGCATCCTGTTCATGAAACGATTAGAAAGCTCGTGGTATTCATGTATGTTGACCGTGAAAAAGGTGCTCGACGTCCATGAACAAACCCTTAAAAAAGTCATCGACTTTGAAGAGCACAAGAAGAACGGAGTCATTGATGTGGATGTGCCTGATGAGGATGAGAACTTCGACACAGACGATGTGTTCACGCTTCGCAAGGGAACCATCAAACTTAGTGAGATGAAGAACCTTGGCGGATTCAAGCGAGGGCTACAACATAACGTGAAATGCCTGAACGAAATTTACCTGAGTTTGCAGGGCTTTGAGAAAAACTATCGAAACCGCTCTGAACAAGACGTGAAATTAGACGAGCTCGAAAAGTTGCTCAAAGAAAAGCAGGAGAGTAAGAACAAGAAGATAGTCATCTTTACGGCCTATAGCGACACCGCCAAGTTCCTGTATGACGAGCTTATGCAACGTGGTTTCAGCCGCATAGCCTCAGTTTCGGGCACCGCTATCTATACCTCTGGCCAGCACCATACCAAGGACTTCCATGAAGTATTGCAGAGTTTTGCTCCTTACAGCAAACTCTATAAGGAAAGGGACTGGAGTCAGCTCTATGAAGAGACACATCTTGACACGGAGAAGTATTTCGATGCCGAAAAACGTCAATGGCGTGTGCCATATACCGTGTGGGAACAACTCGTCAGAGCAAATGAGCCAGACGTAGTTCGACTGCTTGATGACCCAATAGACATCCTGATTGCCTCCGATTGTTTGTCCGAAGGCCAAAACTTGCAGGATGCAGATATGCAGGTAAACTATGACATTCACTGGAATCCTGTACGACTGATACAACGCTTTGGCCGTATTGACCGTATCGGATCGCCCAACAAACTGATACAATGTGTCAACTTTTGGCCTGCCACGTCATTTGAGGAGTATCTGAACTTGGAGTCGCGCATTATGAACCGTATGGTGACCATGAATTTGGTTGGCTCAGAGACGCAACAGCTAAACGATGAGTATTTGCAGATGGAGAAAGACAATCCACTTGTGGACAAGAACGCTGACCGCTTGTTGGAAGAATTGCAGAACAACAGCATCAGCGACATTGAGTCGCCTCAGGCGTTGTCGCTCAAAGACTTCTCGCTTGAAGTGTATCGTCAAGACTTGCTTGACTACTTCGAGAAGTACAAGCAGCAGCTTGAAGGGATGCCCAACGGTATTTTCACTGGATTCCGCAACGAGGACACATTGTTTGAAAGAATCCCGGAATGCCTCGTGGCCGTGATAGGCTATCCCAAGCGCGAGTCATCCGAGGAGAAATACCGCGAGATTTATCTGATGTGCCAGCCTGCCGACAAGTCGAAAGCCCCCACATTCACTGAGATGAACCGTGCGGAAATTCTCAATTTCCTTCGCAAGAATAGGCTAAAAGACCGCTATCTGCCCGACTGGATTGAAACGCATCAAAACGAACGCATTGCCAAACTTCAAGCCATTGTCCAGCAATGGATGGAGGAACAAGTGCCGCAACAAGCCACTAACGAAATTCTACAGATAGCGAGGTCGCGCAAAGGTTTTAGCCCAACACCAAGTAAAGAAAGCAAGCGACTCGAAGAAAAATTCAGGAAAGAAGAATTTGATTTGATTGCATGGGAATATGTCAGTAAATAAAGCACGGAGCCATGAATACCATATTAAGAAAGTTTGTTGATGAACCGCTGTTTGATGCTTGTGCTGCATTGCTCAACCATCTTCACATTTCTTTCAATGAGATAACGCGCACTCCAGTTCCGTTCGATGGCCTTTATCCAGGGCCTCTGAGCAAGGCTTTACAAGAGATTATGCGCAAAGTGGAACACACCTATTTTATAGGTACCGTGGATGAGGCATCGTTGTCGGGACAAGCCAAGGTGAAAAGCGGAGAAGATGTCACACAGGAGGCCGCTCAAGGCCGCTATACAGGGATGATGGTTTTTGCCGCTGAGATTCGTGATGGGCAGAAACTAACACGAACAGAGTTGGCGACATTGACTCGTGGCTTCAACCGAATAGCCGCTGCACAACCTGTTGTGCTTTTCATCAAGCAAAACGACAAATTAGCCTTGGCCACTTGTGAGCGTAGCGAATACACCCAACAATGGCGCGACGGTGAAAAGCTTGGCAAGGTGAGTTTGCTTCGCGACATCAACTGCGAGCATCCCCATCGTGGACATATCGACATTTTGGAAAGCATTGGCGACAAAGCCTATCCAACCTTTGAAGAGCTTTACAAGCATTGGATGCAGGTGTTCTCCAGCGAATTGCTTACCAAGAAGTTCTATTCTGAGCTTAGTGACTGGTATGCTTGGGCCGTACAAGTGGTCAGATTCCCCAACGACTTGAACACTACGGACGATGACGAGAAATTCAATCACGAGAGTTGCATACGCCTCATCACCCGTCTTATCTTTGTTTGGTTCCTGAAACAAAAGCATCTTATTCCTGAAGAATTTTTCGATGAGGATTACATTCGGGACCATTTCATCGAGAACTTCGACCCACACGACCGCGAGAATATGCTCTACAATCCCGAAAAGAGCAAGTATTACCGTCTGATACTTCAGAATTTGTTCTTTGCCATGCTCAACTGCCCCATTGTGGAAGAGGGGAAAGACACAGCCAACAACCGCAAATTCCGTGGTGACCATCAGTACGGCATAAAGCGAGACGGATACAATGTGAACAACTTGATGCGTTATAAAGCTGATTTCAAAGAAGGCGGAGCGGATGAATTTGTACAGATGGCCAACAATAATGTACCGTTTCTCAATGGAGGCCTTTTCGATTGCCTTGACGACAAGCCAAACAAACTCTATTATGATGGTTTCTCAGAACGCAAGGAATCGTTAGAGCAGCTCTATCTGCCCGACTGGCTTTTCTTTGGCGAGGAAGTGGGCAGAGGCATCGACCTCTCACAGTGGTATGATGACACCAAGAAGCGCAATGTATCGGCACGTGGCATCATTGACATTTTGAAACGCTACAACTTCACCATTGAGGAAAACACGCCACTCGACCAAGAAGTCTCGCTTGACCCAGAGCTGTTAGGTAAGGCTTTCGAGAACCTGCTGGCTTCCTATAATCCAGAGACCAAGACCTCGGCACGCAAGCAGACAGGTTCATTCTACACACCTCGCGAGATTGTGCAATACATGGTAGACGAAAGTCTTGTGGCGCATCTAAAGCGCGTTTGTGGTGACGAACTGGAGCCACAATATCGTACACTTCTCAGCTATTCGACAGAGGAAACCACGCTCAATAAAGAGCAACGACGCAACATTATGCAAGCCATCTACCACTGTCGGGTGCTCGACCCGGCTTGTGGCTCTGGTGCATTCCCAATGGGTATGCTCCAGCAGATGGTTCATATTTTGCGACAACTTGACCCAACCAATGAGATGTGGAAGGAGTTTATGATTGACCTTGCCATTGAGCAGTCGCGCAAAGCCTATAATGCAGAGGTGGAAAAGGAACGCAAGGCTCGGTTGGCTGACATCGAGGAAGCCTTCAACCGTCATGTCAATGACCCTGACTATGCCCGTAAACTCTATCTGATAGAAAACTGCATCTATGGCGTGGACATCCAACCTATTGCCGTGCAAATCTCCAAGCTCCGTTTCTTTATCTCTTTGGTAGTTGATCAGAAACCTTCTGATGATGCTGTGCACAACTTTGGCATTCGTCCATTGCCCAACCTTGAATCGAAATTTGTTGCCGCAAACACACTGATTCCTGTGGAGTATGACGGCACTTTAGTGGAGAACGACGATGATGTGATAAAATACAAGAGTCGTCTGAAAGAGTTGAACCACAAGATCTTCTTGGCCAAGCGCAATGTGGACAAGCAGCGACTGAAGAACGAGATTAAGGCAACTCGTGAAGCCCTTGCGCAAGCCATTGAGGACACAGGCTTTGTGGGACATAGTGAGGCGGAACAGCTTGCCAAATGGGACATGTTTGACCAAAATGCGTCTTCCTCCTACTTTGATGCCGAATGGATGTTTGGTGTTAGGGGTGGGTTTGATATTGTAATAGGCAATCCCCCATATATACGCAGAACAAGTTTGTCAGAGAAAGATAAAGCGAATTACGAAAGACTATATAATAGTGCCAAAAAACAATACGACATATATCTCCTTTTCATCGAACGAGGTCTAAAATCATTGCAATCAAATGGTCATTTGTGCTTTATCAATCCAATAAGATTTTTCAATTCTGATTATGGTGAAGGTTGTCGTAAGGTTATAATGCGTGAAAGTTGTATTAAATCTATTTTAGATGTATCGCAGTTGTCTGTTTTTGAGAATGCGCTGACTTATCCTTGCGTATTGCTTCTTGAAAAGAACAACAATCAACATAATCTTGTAAAGTATTATCGACCAAGTGAAATCATAGAGGTGTTAAACCTAAAAACCAACGATGCAACTACTTTTGACCAGTCTTCTTTCAATTCAGAAGAATGTCTGTTTATTATTCCTTCCGATAACAACACCTCTAAAATTATTGGAAAAATAGACAAGATCAAATCTTCTATATCTACTTATTTTGATGTTGCAAGAGGACTGGCTAATAACAAAGTGGATTTTGGTGTTGAAATATATCCAGCCATAAAATCAAAGAATGTAGATAAGTATTGCATAAAAGGAAGCGTAGAATACGTTGACACAGATTATGCTCAAAGATTCTCTCCCGAAATGGTGATTATGCCTAGAACAGTTCTGTATTTAAAATCTACAATTAAGAAAAAGGGGCTGATACTACTTGATAGGATTTATTATCTGATTCCTAGGAATAACACGACAATTGAGAACCAATATGTCATTGGCATCATCAACAGTAAGATAACAAACTTTTGGTTTGAATATAAATATAGTTCAACCAAGGTTTCTGGGAATTACTTTGATTTGAATGGGAATCAAATTAAATCAATTCCTTTACCATATAATGAAAAGTATAAAACTTCTATTATTTCACTTGTCAATCAAGTATTAGAGAAAGGAGGAGATAAAGTATTAGAGCAGGAAATCGACCGTCTTGTATATCAGCTTTACGGCTTGACTTACGACGAAGTGCTTGTCATTGACCCTGCGCCGCCGTTTACGAGGGAGGAGTATAAAGCAGACAACAACGATTAGGATTGAAAATCAAGTTACAGCAATCATGAAAAATCATGTTAAATCAATTAAGTAGTGGAAAACAACAATGTCTGTTTGTGTAACTCGTTTGTTCTTTGATGCAAATTTGGTAACTGTACCAAAAGATTTAATAGGGTGAAGTAACTCATTATCGCCTCGCCAATCAATTCCATCTTTTGGAGATTGGCTGGCGAGAGTGGTAATCCAAGCATTGATTTTTCCTGTCCAATAATTTGCATTATTACAGAACATATATCCAAGCATACCACAATGAGGCAAGTGTGGGGAATGAAGTTCTCTTTTAAATCGTTCCATACCACCTCTTTCACCATATACGTATTCATGAGTTGCTGATGCCGGTAATTTCTTTGCTTCAAATTCAAAGATGGGGACTAAAGGAGTCATGTTCCAGTCTTTTGCATAAACCCCTAAATCGCTTTCCCTGTATCCCATTGGTTGTGTTGGGTTCTTCTGAAAAAAGAAAGGCTCGAAGCCTTGAGTGCACATGTTGAAATAAACAGAAAGCAAGTCGGTTATTCGATTTTCTCCCAAGGGACTATTTTGAGACTTATAATACGGAATGAAACCAGAAATATAATTGTCAACAAAAGACACGATAGTTTGTTCCACCTCGTCCCATGAAACAAATAGACTCGTTCCTGTAGTATATGTTGTACTCTGGTCTCTAAGCATGAGATCTTAACATTTGTATGTTTTCCGCAAAAAGGTCGTCAGAATCTCTCAATGCGATGGATTTTAGCCAATATCTTCTCTGCTTGGGCTTTACTAAAACAACTATGCCATCTCCACAAACCTTCATAATCTTTTGGATGTGTGTGGTATGTGTTTGTTGAGTATCAACAGGAAGCAATGTCTTCAAATAATTTGAAATGTCCTTGTTTGATTCTTGTTCAAAATGCGTATTGCCTACTTCCCGAAGTTCAAATTGTAGAGCGTAATAGTTATAGGCATCAATGATTTTTGCCAAAGAGTAGCTTTTTTCTTTAGAGCTGGAGATACAATTAATTCCTTTACAAAACACATCAGCAAAAGAAAGAAGTTCGTTAGGAGATATCGTTTCATGGAAAAGCTGTTTATGAACAGACTGTTTCCTTGGGGTCGAATAATAGTTTAAGGCGTCATTTATAACAATGGTATCCGCCTCAGAAAGTGTCACAAGAAGTGCATTCTCAGGGTATGGTAAATTTTCGATATCCTCATTATAAAATGAATTCATTTTTATTATTCCCATTCGGCTACTCATCGTTTGGATAAGGAACCGAAGCAAGAAACTATTCTTGTCCAAATATTCTGACAAGGTTTGGAGCTCTTTAAAGTCGTTTTTTGGAGCGTGGATGGAATATATTCCGCTCCTAAATGTCACATAGTCATTATAGAGGCATGAAATAAGACCATCCTTAGGTAATATTTTTCTAATGAGCAAATGAGGGGGTTCGTACAAAGTTTTAGGTCTCGGATATATAAAATATTGAACATCGCATGTTGTTAAGACATTATCTTTTTGTTTACCAATAAAAGAATTAGTCTCTAAATACGGCTTCCCAGTGATGTAGTCAGCTGTATGGCATTCTCTCAATCCCGTCCATTTCATAAAACCTTCGCCATTTTCCCATCCAGAGTCTTTTTTACTTTCCAAGAACTCTGAAATAGTACGTTGATTTAACAATCTGTCTAATAATCGTGCAATCCTATAGCCACCTAGAAGGTTGGACTTCCATACATGATTGTTGTGTATCGTGTCGTATTTATTTACAAAATGAAAATCATAATTGTCAAATTCCAAGAATAGCTTATGGGTATTTGAAAAGGTACGATTTGCAATTAGATGAAGAACATTTGCTTTATCAGGTTTACTTTTCTCCATAAAGACAGCTGCGGTTGCAACTCTCTTTTGCCCCCACAATTTATCATCCAAATTTGTAAAGTCAATAACTTGCAAAAGATTGTAGTTCTCAAATATGTATTTTTTGAACGCTTGGTCTTTTTTATAGAGCAATGGACCAGACGGCTGAATCATGCAGAGCATAGAACCATTCTTTAGTAATGACATCGAACTGCATAGGAAGTGAAGTGCGGGATTTTCGTCGGGAACTTGTATGGGGCTTTGATATTCATACTCTTCTTTCATTCTCGCGAAATACTCTTTCCTATTAGGCTCTTTGTCGTTTTCCTTTTTCAGATTAAAAGGGGGGTTGCCAATTACTAAATCAAAAGTGCCGTGATGGTTTTGATTGGTTATATATTCAAAAAAATTTTGGCATGCAATGTTCTCGTTCAAATTTGGAAACTTGAGTTCCTCCCAAATGGGTGGATTCAAATCAACTTCATCAAGAATAGCTAAAGCCAAGCTGAAAATAGAAAGACTGACAGCGTCCTGTTCTATATCTACACCATAAATGGAATTAGTGAGTAGGTCTTTCAGGAGGCTTAAAGTAGGTTTTTTTAGTTCTCTCGTCTGTTTCCACTGTTCATACCGCCACCACTGGACTAGCCGTTTATATGCTTTTACAAGAAATATTCCAGAGCCACAACTTACATCGATCAGTTTGAAATTGTTCTTAGGTTTGTCGATGGGCATGCATTCGTCAATGAGTGTCGAAACAATCATCTCTGGCGTATAAACAATGTCTTTGCTGTCAGTAAGTAGCTCTTCATAGACGGAGCTAATAACCTCCACAGGCAAATGGGAAAAAGAGCATGTTCGCCAAAGTAGATATTGATTGTTTTCAATATTGGCATCAAGGTATTTAGCTAATTCTCGCACTTGAGTTTGCTGAATAGCTTTTCTCTCTTCTGATTGGGTGTCTTTATCCCACTCAAAGATTTTCCCATTGAAATCTTTTGCAAGTAAATCAAGAAGGTCTAACAATTTCCCCATTCTAATTGTAGAGCAGAAATCTTCGCAACCAAAATTCTTTTTGAAGTAGTGTGAAGCAAAATAACCGTTTTTACTTGATTCTTCACGTTCTTCCAAATATTTGATTAGTAAACACTGCATGAGCAAACGAAGTGCTATGTGCCTGTCAAGGTCAGAGGTTTTTTGGAAATCTTCAAATACGTTTTTCAGCCCTTTGATCAAATATTTCGTTGCAGACTGGTCAAATTCGTATCTTTTTTCATTTTGTAGCGTTTCCCAAAACACTCCATTTGCAAGGTCTTGAGAAGGGAAACAGGCAAAAGCCTCTGCTGATAGTTTAAGGATATCAGAAAGACTTAAGTCAGGATTTGAAGGCGTAAATCGAGCATTACAAACTGTGATTTTTGTCTTTTCAACAATCATGTATGTGGGAATCTGAGACCCGTTCCACATCTTTTTGTGAACATCTCTTCTCTCGTTTTCGGAAATAGCCCCATTGGTAAAATCGAAAATATACATCTGTGGGATGTATGTCTTTCGATCTGGAAAATAGCGAAAATATACAGCATCTGCGTTAAAACGATCACGAGCAAGTTCAAGCGCGAAAATAATAGAAGGTTCAAAACCGACACTATTGGTTTCGTTGGTGAAAACAACACCACTTTCTCCCAATACAGAGAGGGTTGGGATTCGTGCTCTTTCTATATTATTTCGAAATAAACTTGAAGACATTTTATAACTCCTACCCTTAATCAAATGCAAAAATACAACTTTTGGAAAAGCAGCACCGTTTTTTTCCATAATTTATTCATCGACTTGTAAATTTTCTATTCATAGTAGTATTCGCATTGGTTTTTAATCAGCTGTTTCAACCCGCAACGACATATACGTCCCTAAACCCAAAAATCGAAATCGAAATGAGGAAAATCGGCGACAAATCATCGATTTTATCGCCGATAACGGAATTTCAGATTCAAAAACCATTTCGAAAGCCATCGGACTCAAGTCCTCAAGGACCCGCGACAAGCCCAAAATATCGCCAATCATTTTCTGTTTTCACAACCTAAAAAATTATTATTTATACACAAATTTCGTGATTTTTTCACGAAAATACAAATTATATATTGTTTTTCGGTTTTTATTTTATATCTTTGCAGCCGAATTTCTTTTTAAACAACGGCAACTATGATACAGGAGTTTCAAGTACAGAATTTCTATAGCATCAGGGAACGGCAGTCCATCAGTTTTGTGCCAACCAATGACGACAATATGCGTGGGCAATATGTCCATGAAGTGGCAGATGGAGTCGGGCTGCTTAAGGTTGGCATCGTGTATGGTAGCAATGCCAGCGGTAAGACCACCTTGCTCCAAGCCCTGTCGTTCTTCCGCAGCGTCATGATCGACAAACCCGAATCGAAGATTGATAGCATGGGATACCTCCCATTCTTGCTCGACAAACACAGCGAGGGAGAACATTCACACATGCAGATGACATTCTGGGTAAAAGGAGAAAAGTATATTCTACATCTTGAATTCGATAGCAAGCGGATTTACGAAGAGTCGCTGCTTGTATATACCAGCGCTCGACCTGCCTCACTTTACAAACGTGTCTATCAACCAGAGTCCGACCACACGGAAGTGACCTTTGGCAACAACGCCGGAATAAAAAAAGCCGACCAGCGCGCTATCACGGGAAATACCACCAACAACTGTACAGTAATGGCCGCCTTCGGACAGTCAAACGCTCGTGCCTCAAAACTTAACGATGTGTTTGAGTTTTTCTATTCTGGCTTACATACCGTTTTAAGTCCAAGAAATTCTTTGTCGTTCGATGTGAAAAGCGAACTCAGGAATGACAAGGATGGCAAGAAAAAGCGATTCCTGCTCCAATTGCTGAAGGCAAGCGACTTTAACATCGTTGACATGACACTTAACGAACTTGAAGAATCCATCACGCCCGAAATGGAAAAGGCTATCAATAGTGCTCCGATATCCGAAGAGGCGAAGATAGAGATGCTCAAGCGCGGCACCATCAAGCATGATGACATTATGTTCAGACACATAGGCGAGGATGGAGAATACGAGTTGCACGAGCAACTGGAATCTGCCGGAACGCATCGGTTTCTGGGGATGTCAATGGTGCTATACTATGTATTGCACACGAACAGTTTTATTCCCATTGATGAGGTAGAGACGAGCATCCATTATGAGCTCCTTTCGTATTTCATCAAGCTGTTCCTTGCCAACAGCGAGGGCTCGTCACAGATACTGATGACCACCCACGACATCAACCTGCTGAACGAAGATTTCATCCGCAGAGATGTGGTGTGGTTTACGGACAAGAGCCAAGTGGGAGCCACCCAACTCAAACGACTCTCATCGCTCGGTCTCCACAAGACTATGAATCCATACAACGCCTACAAACAGGGCAAGCTGGTGGATCTGCCTTTCCTCGGAAGTGTTTACCTTGAAACAGAGTAATTGGATATGGCAGTAAAAAAGAGCATAGCAATCATAGGCGAAGGCGAAACCGAGTGGTGGTACTTTGAAACCCTCCGTGTCGCTTGTCGCTATAAATTCAAGGTGGCCCCCGACTTCCCTCAACATTCCGACATTCCTCACATGGCGAAACTGGCAGAGGACTATGTGAAGCGCCAGACAGACTACGTGGTGTGCCTTGTGGACATGGACCGTCTGCTCAGACTGCCCGCAGAAATGGCAACCTATCAGAAACTGAGAAAAAACAGCAGTCGTAATGTGATTTGGATAGAAACGAACCCTTGTACAGAGTTTTGGTTTCTGCTTCATTTCCTGCCTCAGCTTTCCACCAAACATTATGTGTCTTACGAGGATGTGCTGCCAGATTTGCAGCGTTATATGCCTGGGTACGAAAAGACGGCACGTTACTTCAAGAAGAACGACCTATACAAGTACTTAACGGAGCATGGCGACCTGCAACGCGCCATTGGCTATGCCAAGGAGTTGACGCGTCTTAGCGAGGCTATGCCCGAGGATAAAATTGCATATAGCCAGATGCATCTGGTATTCGAACTGATCGCTTCGATGAATGAAGAGGAATCCGATAAAACGACAATAAAAACGGAAAAACCAAATCGAAATGAGGAAAATCGGCGACAAATCATCGATTTTATCGCCGATAACGGGATTTCAGACGCAAAAACCATTTCGAAAGCCATCGGACTCAAACCTTCAAGAACCCGCGACTACCTCAAACAACTCGTGGACGAAGGCATCCTTGAGGTGGAAGGTGAGTAAAAAACAGGAAGTATAAAATTAAGAAGAATTTCCCTACCTTTGCCGAAAATTGGAATTTATGTACAGCCTGAATTACAAAGTGACCACCAGCACCTGCGACAGCGAGGGCAAACTCAAGCTGTTTTCTGCCCTCCAGATGATGCAGGACTGCTCGGAGATGTGGATCGACAGCGAACCGCAGGTGAAGGAACACTTCGCCCGCGAGAACATGGCGCAACTGTTGGCCTCAAGGCAAGTGGAGATTGTCAGAGTGCCCGATTTCAAGGAAGAACTGACGGTGACGACCTCGGTGTATGGCATGAAGCCCATGTTCGGCTTCCGCAACACCTTCATCTATGATGCCGAAGGCAAGCCCTGCTACCGCACTTGGAGCATGGGCGCCTTTGTGGACAAGGCCAACGGCAAGCTGAAACGTGTGGACGATGCCGTGGCCAACTCCCTGCTCATCGAGCCGCAATTGGAGATGAACTACAAAGACCGCCGCATCATCCTGCCAAAAGAAGGAGGCACAACCTTTGCGCCCATCCGTGTGATGCGCGCCGACATCGACTACAACCGCCACGTCAACAACGCCAACTACATCCGCATGGCGATGGAACTGCTGCCCGAGGACTTCGCCGTGAGGGGGCTTCGCGTGGAATACCGTGTGGCCGCCAAATTAGGCGACTGCCTCACCCCTACCCTTTTCGAGATGGAAAACGGCTTCGTCATTGCGCTTGCCATTGGTAGCGAGGCGAGTGCTATTGTGGAGTTCACGAAATGACTCTTTTGCCAAGAGCACTTTTACAAGCCAGAATCTTGTTCGTCCAAAGGGAAAAGCATATAGATAAATCCCATTGTTGACTATGACACAAAACAGGCCGAATCCCAGCATTCCAAGCCTCTGTTTCATCAAGAACATGGTGAAGGACCCGCGAGTTTCGAGGCCTTGTCAAGTAGCGATCTTACGTTAATCAGAAAGACAAAAACATGGAAATTGCAGGAGGCTTGCAGGTTGGGAAAGGGCGTGTGACGGCAACACCTTTGAAACAAAGAGGTTTTTGCGGCCATTCGGCTTATTCCAATTTCCGCACGGGGAAAGTGAAATAAGTGTCGGGGAAGGGCTCGTTGTTCAGGGTGAAATGCCACCACTCCGTGTCCAAAGGCTTGAAGCCGTGGCGCATCATGGCCTCACGCAGGATCATACGGTTGTGGAACTGTTCGGGGGTGATGTTGTCGCCCTGTTTCCATTCGCCTTTCATTGGGTCACCGCCAAAGTCGGGATGGCTCTCGCGGCCAAACCAGTCGAAGGTGCCGCCCATGTCGAGTTCCTTCTCCGTCTCCATATCGAAAAGGGTCAGGTCGACGGTGGAGCCGCGAGTGTGGCCGCTTCGTTCCATAATGTATTCCCGTTCGAACAACTCGCTTTTGTCGACGTCAGGATAGAAATAACGACGCATCAACGTGTCTTCAATGTCGGCAGCCCAACGCACGAAATGGTCGACGGCGCACTGCGGACGATAGGCGTCATAAATCTTCAGGCGATAGCCCTGCTTCACCAAGTCGTCGCTGACGGCGCGCAAGCTGTCAGCCGCTTGGCGGGTGAGCAATGCCGTGGGCTCCAAATAGCCGTCGATTCGGGCTCCGACGAAATTGTAAGTGCCATAGTATCGGATTTCCAAGATGGCATCGGGGACGGCCTCGGCCAGATTGACGAACTGCGAGGCATCGTCGGTCGGCGGCAATCCACCAGCCAGCCACTTGAACTCGTTTCGAGCCTTGTTGAGCTGGGCAAGGAAATCGGGGCTGGTGTGCAAGCGCGAAACGCCGATGGCCGCTGCAAGACGGCTGGCGTCGACATCGCTTTGCCAATGGGCTCCCGCAATGACGCGGCTTTCGCCATACATATAGCCTCGCGCCATGATGGTATCGGCCCGATTTGGGTTGATTTCCGAAAGCAGCAATGCCGCCGCATAGCCGCGTTGGCTGTGTCCCGAAGGATAGGAGCCTTCGCCCGAAAGCTCTTTTTCCTCGTATCTTGTGAGCATGTGTTCATGGAAACGCTCAAACGGGCGCTTGCGGTGATAATAAGCCTTCGGGGCCACGCGCATCTGGTCGATGGTGGCCAAGCTGTTCACCATGTATTTGTAGATTTCGGGCGTACCTTCTTTCGTGACTGTCAGGCCCAAAGGCACGTTGAATTCAGCCAGCAAGGCATCAAAGCTCCAAACCGCGTCGCGGAACACGATGGCTGCGCGAGCCGAGTCGGCACGCTGTGACTTGCCCCACATGTAACGTATGATGTCGTGGGCAAAATCTTCCCCGATGGTGTCAGGCGGCGGTGGCAAGCACTTGATGAGGTCGGGCATCTCATCGGTGCTGAAATACAACGTCACGCCGTCGTTTTGTGCTTGGGTCATGAGGCTACCGCAAAACAGGATGGCAGCAAGCAAGGCCAAATACATTCGTTTCATCTTGTGTGTTGTTTCGATTCGTTCGGCAAAAGTACGGCTTTTTGATGAAAGTAAAGCTGATTTTCAGTCCGTTTTGGCATTTGCAAAGCCCATTGTCGTATTTTTGCCGCCTCAAATGATACCCCGTTTATGATTGATGTAGCCGAATATATGGGCAATTCCATCCGCAACATGATGGCGAATGCCTATAAAAACGTGTTGTCAAACCCGCGCGAGGCCGAGTTTGTGTTTCGGATGCAGAAGCAGTTCCGGAAGTCCGAAAGGCTCCGCAAGAAGCTGAAGGAGACAGAGGGTTTGGATGTGCCTCCCCTGCTCATCAGCAGCATCGCCACCACTTGCAACTTGCACTGCGCGGGCTGCTATGCCCGATCGAATGGCATTGCCAACGACAGGGAAGACCTCAGAAAGCCTACGCTCACACCGCAGCAATGGCACGACATCTTCGCCGAGGCCGCCGAAATGGGCATCAACTTCTCGCTCCTCGCGGGTGGAGAACCCCTGACGCGCCGCGACATCCTTGAGCGCGTGGCCGAAGTGAAAGGGATGATTTTCCCCATCTTCACCAACGGCACCCTCATCGGCCCGGCCTACCTCGACTTCCTGAAGAAAAACCTCAACATGGTGCCTGTCATCAGCATCGAAGGAAGCGAAGAAAAGACCGACGAGCGTCGCGGCCATGGCGTTTTCCTTCGGGCAAGGCGGGCGATGGAAAAACTGAAAGCCGAGAGCCTGTTTTTCGGTACCAGCATCACCGTGACCACCGAAAACTACCGCTTGGCCGCCTCGGCCAGCCACATCGCGCAACTCCGCGAGATGGGCTGCAAAATCGTGTTTTTTGTGGAATATGTGCCTACCGAAAAAGGCACCGGGCACTTGGCTCTCACCGAGGCGCACGTCAAGGAGATGGAGGAAATGGTAGAGCAGCGTCGCAAGGAGTTCGAGGCCATGATATTCTTTTCGTTCCCCGGCGACGAAAAATATGTGGGCGGCTGCCTCGCTTCGGGGCGCGGCTTCTTCCACATCGGCCCCGACGGCAGCGCGGAACCTTGTCCGTTCTCGCCCTTCAGCGACAGCAACGTGGCCGAAATCGGGCTGCGAAAAGCCTTGCAATCGCCGCTGTTCCGTAAGATTCGCAACGCCAACGCGCTCAGCTGGGAACATTCGGGCGGCTGCACCCTTTGGGAACATCGTGAGGAAGTGGAATCGCTTCTAAAGTCTTCATCATAACGGATGCACAAATAGGAAAATTTCGTATTTTTGCACCCTTAAAACCCCTAAGAAAAGGCATCGATGGGCCTCGAAAACGCCATATTCAACCGCTTGAACCTGCTTTTGGGCGACGAAACGATGGAGCGCGTGCAAAACAAGCGCGTCATCATCTTCGGCGTGGGCGGCGTGGGCAGCTGGTGCGCCGAGAGCCTCGTGCGCAGCGGCATCGGCCACCTCACCATCGTCGACAGCGATTGCGTGTGCATCACCAACGTGAACCGACAGCTGCAAGCCACGACCAAGACCGTCGGAAAAGTCAAAGTGGAAGTGCTGAAAGAACGGCTCCTTGAAATCAACCCGCAGGCCGAAATCAACGCGATGCAGGAGATTTATTCCGCCGAGAATGCCGCTTTGTTCCAATTAGAGACCTACGACTACATCATCGACGCCATTGACAGCCTCAAAGACAAGGTACACCTCATCCTGCACGCCACCGAATGCCAAGGCAAACTTTTCTCGGCCATGGGCGCCGCCCTCAAGATGGACCCGACCAAGGTGCAAGTTGCCGAGTTTTGGGAGGTGCAAGGCTGCCCCTTGGCACGCGCCATCCGCAAGCGATTCAAGAAGATGGACGAGTATCCGAAAAAGAAATTCCTCTGCGTGTTCTCGCCCGAAGTGTTGCCCAACAAAGGCGCGGCAAGCGCTTGTGGCACCACTGCCTGCATGTGCCCAAAAGCCATCATTGCAGCGGGCAACCCCGACCTCGCCAACCACGAATGGTGCTCATCGAAAGCCCAAATCAACGGCACTACGGCACACATCACCGCCATCTTCGGCTTCACGATTGCAGGGTTGGTCATGCAGGACATTTACAATCAATAAATCAAACACACTATGCTACAAAAAGGAACAAAATCCCCTTATTTTGAGGGAGTTGACGAAAACGGAAACACCGTGAAACTCACCGATTTTGCCGGCAAGAAGTTGGTGCTCTATTTCTATCCCAAGGACAGCACCCCGGGCTGCACCGCCGAAGCCTGCGACCTTCGCGACAACTACGAGCGTTTCCTTGCATTGGGTTACAACGTGTTGGGGGTCAGTCGCGACAGCGCGAAATCGCACCAAAACTTCATCGCGAAATACCAGCTGCCGTTCCATCTCATTGCCGACACCGACCTCAGCATCCTGAAGGCCTACGAGGCTTGGGGCGAGAAGAAGATGTACGGCAAAGTGACCGAAGGCACGCTGCGCACAACTTACGTCATCGACGAACAGGGCACCATTGTGGAGGCCATCGGCAAGGTGGACACGAAAAACCACACAGCGCAAATCCTGTGAATGCCATCAGCCTGCAATACTACGACAGCCCTTGTGGCAGGTTGCGGCTTGGCTCGTTAGGCCAGCAGCTCTGCCTCTGCGACTGGGCCGACGGCTGGCATTGGCAAGCCACCGAAAACAGGCTGAAAAGGTTGCTGAAAGCCGGTTTTGTGGAAGCGCCGTCCGAGGCGACCGAAACCGCACGGCGGCAGTTGGACGAGTATTTCCGCAGCGAGCGTCGGGAGTTCGTCCTTCCGTTGCTCTTTGCCGGGTCAGCGTTCCAGAAACGGGTTTGGGCTGAATTGCTTCGTGTTCCCTACGGCACAACGGTTTCCTACGGCCAAATGGCCCGAAACATCGGGATGCCCAAGGCGGTGCGTGCCGTGGCCAACGCCAACGGAGCCAATCCCATCAGCATCATCGCACCCTGCCACCGCGTCATCGGCAGCAACGGCACCCTGACAGGCTATGGCGGCGGACTCGACACAAAACGTTTTTTGCTCGAACTTGAAAACCGCGTCGACTGATAATTTGTCTTGGCCTTATCAAATTAAGGCTCAGGCAATTGCCCTTGCTGCGGCACAATGATGGCACAAACAATGTAGGCCAAAAGACCTGCACCGCCCATAAAAGTGAAGACAATCCACAACAGACGAATCAAGGTGGGGTCCACATCGAAGTATTCGCCGAGTCCGCCGCACACGCCGCAGAGTTTCTTGTCGGCCATCGAACGATAAAGTCTCTTCTTCATTTTGCTTTTGTTTTCTGAGTTAAGTGCGCAAAAATAAGCATATTTCCCAAAACAGCGGTGATTTGGACACCTTTTTGCAACAAATCGCATCCCACTTTTCACTCTTGAATCCTTGACCGATATTTCTGCGCCTATATTCCAAGCAGCACCTTACGAAAAGAGATGTTTTTTACAGTCACGGCGGGTTATACAGTAAAATTGTCTATTTTTGCCTCCCGTAAACACAAATTCTACTTATTATGTTCATTAAAATGAAAAAAGCAATTCTTCTTGCGGTTGCAGTTATGGGTTTGGCCTTTGCGGCAAAGGCGCAGAACAATGCCATAGGTGTTCGCCTTAGCGGAGGCAACCAATGGTATTGTGGGGAAATCTCCTATCAGCGAAGTTTGGGCGCCCCCCACCGTATTGAGGCAAACCTTGGTTACAGGTTTGATGATTTTTACAGAATGGGCGATTTGTTTTTGACGGGTGTCTATCAACTGCATTTTGATATTTCTGCCGCTAAAAACCTTGGGTGGTATTTTGGTTTTGGTCCCAGACTCGTACTATTCCACTATGATGGTCACTCCTATAATCATCCATTTGGCTTTGCAGGCGCGGCAGGTGCAGTGGGTCAAGTTGGTATGGACTATCATTTCGATGCCATTCCGCTCCAGCTATCATTGGACTTCCGTCCGTGCTTGATAGGTTTTGAATTCAGCACCCCAAGCCGAAAAACCGAATTCAAGTTGCAAACGCAACATTTTGGGTTAGACTTTGGCTCCATTGGATTTGCAAATCCGTCGAAGTAAAAAATGATCAAACCACGGTCAATTGTCAGAGATTAATTATCTTTGCAACGGAATGTACATTACGGTAATGGCCATTTCGTTAATTATTGAGGCAATAAAAAGTTGTAATCAAAAACCATAACTCATTGATTTTCAATATCGGATTTTTACAAAAGTTTGTAATGGCCGATTCGGTTGTATTTTTCATCGAAATTTTGTAATACATTTGCACCGAAAAACGGAACACGCAATGAATTGTGAATCGGTGAAAATAAAATCAGGTTTTTTGCTCCTCCTCGCGGCGGTTTTGCTCCTTGCCGCTTGCAACACTCGGAGCAAGACGGAACGGATGCAAGCCGTGGTAGCGGAGGTGCGCGCCAAATACAAGGCCTACGAGGACATCAGCAACGACGACCAAATCTTTGAGGCTTACGACTACTTCGTGCGTCAAAAGGACTACGGAAACGCCGCTCCCGCCGCACTCTACAGCGGCTGCGTGCGCCAAGCCAAAAAGGAATACGAGGCCGCCATGAACTGCTACAAAAAGGCGGATGAATACGGTCGCTTGGTCGGCGACTCGGTGAGTGCAGCCTTCGCGCAATATTATATAGGTGACTTGCTCAACAACAGCGGCCACGAGGCCGAGGCCATCTCAAACTACAAAGCCGCCGCCGAACTGTGGGGCGACAGTCTTTCGCGCAAAGCCAAGTGCCTCAACGCCGTGGCGATGATGAACATCGTCATTGACGAATATGACAGCGCGTTTGTCTATCTCGAACAAGCATTGAATTTGGCGCAAACCGCTGGGGACAACGTGACCGAAGCCTCGGTTTGGAACAACTATTCCGTTACCTATCAACTTCTTGACGAGAACGATGCCGCCTTGGACTGCCTGCGCAAGACCTTGCCCTTGGTGGACGAAAAACGCCGCCCCATTGCCTTGCTCAACCTCGCCAAGGTGTATTTGGCTTTGGACGAGCGCGACTCGTTGGATTATTACAAAACACGGATGCTCAGCGCGATTGAGGAAGTGGAATGTCGGCCCGAAACACAAGCCGCCGTTTATGGGTTTTTGATTAAGGATGCGCTTGCCGTGGGCGACTACGAAAAGGCCTATCAGTTTGAGAAACAGCACGAAAAAGTCGCCTTGGACTTGCTTTCCGACCAAACCCAAAGCTCCGTCCTCGAAATCCAGAAGAAATACGACTTCGAGGCACAGGCCAACCAGCACAACCGCCAAATGCTCTCGCGACAAAGGCTCATCATTGTGCTCACCATCGTCTTGATTGCTGCCTTGGTTTTGGTCACCATTTTGATTCTCAATGCCTTGAAAAAGAAGCGTATCGAGGCCGAAATCAACGCGAACTTGCTTGAACTGAAAAAACGTAACGCGCAGCAACAGCAAGCGCATTACGAGATGCAAGCACAATACGACAAACTACAGAAACAAAACGCGCAACAAAGCGAGCTACAGGCTGAATTTGGCGACAAGCTGAAAGATGAATACTTGCAGAAATGCAACATCATCCGCTGCTTCGAGGTACTTTCGCGCGACAGAAGCAATCCGATGGCTTTCAAAGACTTGGAACATTCGCTTTTCGAGGGCGAAGACCATTGGGCGGGTTTCGAGGCCGCTTTCGAGGGCGTGCATCCAGGCTTCATCGCTTTTGTACACAAACAATATCCCGACTTGACCGATTTGGAGTTCCGCTACTGCCTGCTCTCGCACTTCAAACTTTCGCGCCAAGAGTATGCGAATGTGCTCGGTTGCAGCGTTTACAATGTGGACAAAATCAGGGCAAATCTTAATTCAAAAATGAAAACAAACGAATAATAATATGAAAAACAAGGTTTTAGCATTGCTGTCCGTTATCGTCTTAATGATTACCGCTTCATGTAAGAAGCCCTCTACTAATGATAATACCATCGACGACAAGGACAAAATCGACATCAAGGGTTCGCTGAGCAACGGCGACATGCGCAACCCGAACATCGTGGCGAAATATTTTGGAAAAACGGTTTGGATTGGGTTCTACGACGACTTAGGCACTTGCACGATAAGCATCGGCGACAAGGGCGGTTCGTTTGTCGTTTGCGACACCATCGATGCCTACTTTGGGGCCTCGTGGCGGTTTTATATGGGCGACCAACCCTTGAATCGCTACCACCTCGTCATCAGCAACGGCACCGACGAGGCCGAAGGATGGTTCAACACGTTCCGCATTGTAGCAGTTAAACCGCATTAAATTCAGAATTCAAAATTCAAGATTCAAAGATTTAAAATTCAATTAATTATGAAAAGAAACATCTTTTTGTTTGGATTGCTACTTGCATTAGGTGGCCTCCACGCCCAAGAAAAGGGACAATTCGTGCTTCAAGCCGAAGCCAATGCCGGCATTTTGTTCTGTTATCCCTATCAAGGTACTTTTAATTCAATTGACCTTGAAGGAGCCATAGGTCCTGTTTTGCGCTATCAAGTGGGAGACCGTTTGGAAATCGGCATAGGGGCCAATTATTGCGCACACCCCGCGTTTCAATACCTTCCAACCTTTGCCGATGCCAAATACAGCTTCGGCACAGGAAAGTCAAGACCTTATGCTGAACTGCGTGCCGGATATGCCTTTCCCTTGAAATACGCCAAGCCTGAAAACGGAGACCCTAACTGGTATTCAGTGGAAGGGTTCTTCTCCCAACTCATCCTTGGCTATTCCATTGGCCACTCCGATATTGGCATTGGTGGGCAACTCGTCAACATGAAAGCGTATAGTACCGAATGGCCGGACATCCTTCCCGGGGGGTGCCTAACCTTCACCAACAACCACTTGAAGCCTGCCTTATTTCTGCATTATGCGTATAGTTTTCATTTCAGGAAGTAAGTTGTTTAAATTCAAATTGTCATGAAAAGATTTGTCGTTTTTTCGATGCTGCTTGTCGTCGTCTCGATAAGTTCGTGCATCAAATGGAAATGTTGCATCAATGGTGACTTTGTACAAGTCTATAAAACCAAAGGCGACTATACCAATAATGCTTACGTCCTTTATAACAAAGAAAAAGACTACATTTACGGCTACTATGACGACGTCGACACTGAGATTTTTCCCATGCCGCTGTATGGAGGCTATTATCTTCATCACGAAATGCCGTCCAATGCCGCGTTTCTTTCCATCAGTCCAAAGGAATACAATGAAAACGTAATGAATTATTCGATTGACACATTGAAGCAAATGATTATTGACGACGACCCTTTCATTGAGTTTTTTAGTGCCACCGACAACTATAATCTTTATGACAACAATGGCAGCAATCCGATGGGCATCGATACGGCCTACATCAACCAACTTATCAAGGAAGGCAATTTGAAAAAGGAATTCAAGAAGGTGAAGTGAAGCCTCCGTCGGTCGGATTTGCAAATCCATCGGAACTTAAGAATACTCTTCCAAAGTTTTTTGTACTTTTGCCCCGACAAACCATTTCAAACAATTAATCATTTAAACAACAGCAGTATGAAAAAAGTATTACTATTTGCAGTGGCATTGTGCTTTATGATTTCGGCACAGGCACAAACCGAAACGAACAAATCGGCTGAAAACCAGTTGAAATCAAGAATCAAAAGGTTGGAGCAACTCAACCGTGGCACCGAGGCCTACACCCAAAAACTTGACAGCATGGTCTCGGAGATGGGAATGACGAGAATCGCTTTCCAGTATGACGAGCGGTTCAACATTTCGAAAGTCGAAATGTCATTATTGATGGGTATGTTTAGTTCAACCATCGATTACACCTACGACGACCAAAACCGCTGCGTCGGCATGATCGAAAACAGCTATGATGGCAGCAGCACGAAAGACGAAATCAGCTACAACAACCAAGGCTGGGTTTCGGAAGATGTGCATTATGAAAACGAGAATGGTGTTTGGGAGGAAGAATACAAAACCGTCTATGAGTATGACAACGACGGCAACGTTTTGGTTGCCACAGAATTGGATTATGAAGATGGTGCTTGGATAAACCAAGAGAGAGTGGAATACACCTATCAGGGAGGCAAATTGGTCAACACCATGGAATTCTATTGGTCTATGAACGCTTGGGGTGAAAGCCACAAGACAGAATACCAATACGACGACCACGGCGACCTTGTCGAAGAGATTTATTACAACAAAGACATTGACATCTGGACCTATAACGACAAGATCAACTATGCTTACGACGAGAACCACAATTGCGTGAAGCAGGTCGAATTCGATTTTGAGTGGGACTCGCAGGATTGGGTGATCGAGAACGAGGTCATATTCAACTATGACTTGACGGTATCCAGCAGTGTCATTGCCGGCCTCAACTACTTTGAAGGGAACATCATCAGCATTCACAACAAGTTATTGGTTGCCGAAGAAACCGATTACGACGAAGGTCTACCCGAACAGACCATCAAGAGTGTTTTGTATTATTCAGCTGCTACAGGCCTTGGCGAAAACAGCTCAACTCAACTCGCCATTTGGCCCAATCCCGTTTCGGAAACCTTGAGCCTCAATGCCGAGGGCTTGCGGCAAGTGGAAATCTTCAGTATGGACGGCAGGCAGGTGATGCACCTTGAAAATGGTTTTGAAGGCCTCCAAGTGGGCAACTTGGCCAAGGGCTGCTATCTGCTGAGAGCCACCTTCAATGACGGCAGAAAAGCTACGCAGAAGTTTGTGAAGGAATGATTTTTCTCACGCAGAAATCGCAGAATCAAGAGAATGTAAAAAGTCGGGAGAGTGCTTTGCTTTCCCGACTTTTTCAATTATAACTTGTAATTATACGATTAATCTTTCTCAAAAAGCTCAATATAATCTTTTCCTTCAGGAGTAAATGGCAAATCTCCTTCGGAAACAACCGTGAAGACATAAACCAACTCCCTCTCGGTCTTGGCCTCTCTTATGTATTGCCGCTTCAGTTTCGGATTTGCTCCCGAAAGTCCCAAGGTTTCCGCCATCTTACGCTTGAGGGTTTTCTCCGGCGTGTCGCCAAACGCAACGTGCCACCAATAACGCCTCGTGGTCTCTCCCTTGCCGTTCATGACGAGAAGGTGTACGACGGGGTGAAGCATCCTGTTTCCATTGTGCAGTTCCACATGCATCGCCCGCCCTATGATGTTGCCCCGCTCGTTGACAACGGGAAGGAAATCGATGCCATTCACTTCAGGCTCAAACCTGCGCAAGCCATCCGTTTTGGCTGGTAAACCAATGGTTTTTTCCTCTACAATCGGCTGTGTCTGAACAATCTGGTCGGGTTTTTCTTCGGCGATTCTTCGGGGGTGTTTTTCCTTGGCCGTCGAGGTTTTTGTGGGCTTGTCATAAACCAATTCCGTAAGTTCCATCGGCACAAACGACACTTCCTCAACCTTTATCCTTTCCGAGCCTTTCAATTCTATGACATCGCCCGCCCTCTTCCCTATCAACGACTTGGCTATGGGAGAGATGAATGAGATGAGGCCTTTGTTCACGTCGGCTTCGTCCACGCCCACAATCCGCACCACGCGACCGTTGTAGCGCACCCACGCCCCGAAGCTCACCGTGCCCTTTTTGGCCTTTGAAAGGTCGACTTCCACGGCACTATTAATACGGTCGACGAGCAGTTTGATTGTCGTGTCCAAGAAATTGGCCTTGATGTAGTTGTCGCCCGCCTTGGCGCGTTCAGCCTGAAGGGCTTTCAGTTCCTCTTTGAGTGCCTCAAGCCCTTCTTTCGTGACATAGTTGGGCACGCCTTGGGGCAGATATGCCCTCATCGGCACCCTCGGAATCTCTTCCTGATCGCCTTCTTTTATGAAGCCTCGGCTCATAATGGGACTGGGGACTGGGGGACTGAGGACTGGGGACTGGGGGACTGAGGACTTGGGACTGGGGACTGAGGACTTAAGGACCGTCCTTTGTCCTCCGTCTTCCGTCCTCCGTCAATCATCTCATTTAATCACCAGCTCATCAATAATGTTCTGGCACTTGCCGACCTTCTCGATGCACCAAAGCAGATAGCGGGCATCCATGCAGATGGTGCGCTGCACCTTTTGCTCGAAGCTGAGGTCGCCGCTCATGGCTTCCCAGTTGCCGTCGAAGGCCAAGCCGATGAGGTTGCCCTCGCCATCGATGACGGGACTACCCGAGTTGCCACCCGTGATATCGTTGGTAGTGATGAAGTTGACGACCAACTCACCGTTTTCGTTGGCATAACGGCCATAGTCCTTCTTGGCCACGAGGTCGCGCACGTCTTGCGGGATGTCGAACTCCCAGTTGCCGGGCACGTACTTGGCCATCACACCATCCATGGTGGTGTAATAGTTATAGTTGACGGCATCGGCGGCCTTGTAAGGCTCCACTGTGCCATAGGTCAGGCGCATGGTGAAGTTGGCATCAGGATAGAAGTTGCGGTCGCTCTGCATCTCCATCAAGCCCTTCATGTAGAGGCGCTCGCCTTGGTTGCCAAGGTTCTGTGCTTCTGAATAACGTGCATACAAGGCATTATAGGAATCCAAAATATTGGAGGCAAGGGCGAAAATCGGGTCTTTGTCCAAGGCTTTGGGCTTGCTGAGCCATTTTTCCATACGGGCCTTGTCGGTGAATACGGACTTCTCGAAGGCCTTCGCCACAAAGTTGCTGAAGTCGCCACCGGTCTCCAAACCGATGCGCAAGATTTCGCTCGGCATAAGGTTGGCAGAGATGTTCTTGTAGAACAGAGCGAGCAGGGCAGCCGTCACGTCTTGGTCCAAAGGCATACTGTAGTCCTTGAAGAAGGTTTCCACGGCAGGTTGCATCTGCTCGGCGGCGGCCTTGATGTCGGCCTTGTCGGCCTTGGCCTCAAACATCTTGTTCAAACGAATGAACCTGCGGCTGAAGGCGATGGCCTCACCGCCGTTCCAGCCGGCCTCGCGGTGATAGACAAACGACTTCTCAATCTCGTCGAGGATGTCCCATTTTTTGACAATGCCTTTGAAGATGTCGCCATATTCGGCCATGCGGCCGGCATCGGCGCCGACCCATCTGGCGAAGTCTTCCTCTTGGGCTTGGCGGCGCTCATACACATGGTTGCGCTTGAGCTGCTTCACCTGACCAATGTAGTATTTCCAGTAGTTCGACACGCTGGCCTGCTTGGAGGCGTATTTGATGAACACCTCTTGGTCGGCGTCCATGTGCTTGCGGTAGTTTTCGAGCTTGGTCGTGCGGCAGTCGATGATGGCGGGACCTTCATCGTTGATGACGTTCTTTACGGTGTAGGAAGTCGAATAGCGGTCGGTCGAGCCGGGATAGCCGAGAATCATGGCATAGTCACCGGGCTTCACGCCACCGAGATTAATGGGCAGGAACCATTTCGACTTCATCGGGATGTTGTCTTCCGAATAATTGGCGGGACTGCCATCGGGGGCGGTATAGACGCGGAAGATGTTGAAGTCGCCCTTGTGGCGCGGCCATGTCCAGTTGTCGGTGTCGGCGCCAAACTTGCCGATGCCCCAAGGCGGGCAGCACACCAAGCGCACATCCTTGTATTCGTCGTACTCGAACAGGATGTACTGGTTGCCGCTGTAGAACGGCACGACCTCGATGCGCACGTTGCGGTCGCCTTTACGCTCCTTGGCAATCTGGCGCGAGTTTTTGCTCACCAGCTCTTGGCGGTCGGCCTCCGAAGTCTCGGCGGTGACGCCTTGCAACACAGCCTCGGTTACGTCTTCCACCTTGTTCAAGAACAGGACTGACAGCCCTGCATTGGGCAGCTCTTCGCCCTTGCTCTTGGCCCAGAAGCCGTCGGTGAGGTAGTCGTGCTCGATGGACGAATGTTTTTGCACATAGCTCAGGCCGCAGTGGTGGTTGGTGAGCAGCAGGCCTTCAGGGGAGATGATTTCGCCCGTGCAGCCGCCACCGAATTGCACGATGGCGTCTTTCAAGCTGGGTTGGTTGAAGCTGAAGATTTGCTCCGCCGTGAGCTTGCAGCCCATGGCTTGCATTTCGGCCAAGTTCTGGCCATTCAACGAATAAGGCAGCCACATGCCTTCGTCGGCGCGGGCCACCATCAATGTCAGCGTTAATGCTGCGATTAATGAGAAAAGTTTTTTCATTTGATATAAGTTTAATCGTTCAATTCTATGGAATCATCATGTACTAACTTAACAACGTAGTCAATAAATGTTTGTGCTTGTATTGTGAGGTCATCGGTCATTTCCTTGTCGCAATAGATAAAGTCGTCATAATCACCGCTTTGCCTTTTTTCATAAAGTGTTGACAATATTTTGCCAATCGAGACTGGCACCAATCCTTTTGACACAAAATGCAGTCCAAGCATAACCTTAACTCCTGCATGTGACTTGGCTTCGATTTTATGTTTCAAAAGCAAGGCTTCCGTAGCATAATAACACGCATAATACAACCGATTCACCGCAGCATTATAGAACTCCTTTTCGGACATTACGGATGCCTCCTTCATCGTGGAATACGCCCTTTCAAGGCGATAATCAACCAAGGCTTTTCTGCTTTCGTCATCCAATCCGCTCATAGTCTTACTCCTTCCTTCATTACATTGAGGTAAAATGGTGTTACCAACGGGCGGTTTTCCCATTGCTTTTTCAGCATCACAATCGGGCTGATGACTACGCCTGTTTGCAATTCCAATTCATAGAGTGGTGTGGTGACCGCATCTTCCTGTGCCAAAGTAAGTTTGTCGCCATCGACAAGGATAAGCAGGTCTATATCGCTGTCGGGCCTTGCCTCACCACGAGCCTCGCTGCCATACAAAATGACCTCCGCAGTGGGAAACAAATGCCGCATCAGCATCTGAATTTGTAACACTATTTCCTTTCTACTCATTTTGCTTCTCCTTTCCCATTTTTCGGCACCCTCGACCCAAGCAAAAACAACCCGATCAAGACCGCCCAAACACCTATGCTCATTAAAGAATCCCGAAGCGTATCCATCCAAGTTTGCCGTCCGATGCATACATTAAACAATGGAACACCCAACATGCCAATCAGTCCAATTGGCGCGACCTTCACGATGGCTTTCTGTTGTTCCGAGAGTTGCATGGCCTTGAAATTTGCGGCAAATATAGTGAAAATATCGGGAAGTGTGGAAAAAAGACTATCTTTGCGGCTATGAACGAAACAATGACTCTATATCATGGCAGCAATGTGAAAGTCGATAACCCTAAGATTCTCGTTATGGGATTCTACAAGGATTTCGGCTATGGATTCTATTGTACTAACTTGGAAAAGCAAGCCCGGAAATGGGCTATAACGAAAAAAGGCGACAGCGTCGTTTCAGTGTACCATTATCATCACGATCCGACTTTGAAAATCTGTTCCTTCCCCGAAATGACCGAAGAATGGCTTGATTTCGTCATCAATTGCAGACAAGGAACACCACATGACTTCGACATCGTGGAAGGGCCGATGGCCGATGACCAGATTTGGGATTACATAGAGGATTTGATGGACGGCATCATCACGCGCGAGGCGTTCTGGGTGCTGGCCAAATTCAAATATCCCACCCATCAAATCGTTTTCTGCACACCAAAGTCACTCTCATCCATCCAGTTTGAAAGGAGCTATGAATTATGACCAACTTCTACTTTCCCGAAGACACCGTCTCAACCAACGACCTCTATTTTGTCTGCTACATGATTGAGCGGATTGCAAGACAACTCAAACAGCCCAACAAGTATGTGGCCAATGCGATGGGACATGACGAGCTGGTGAAGAAACTCTCCGTTGCCGATGTGCTTCATTCTGAGAATCCAATGTCTGTGGCTGCCGACTGGATTGACGAGTATCATCTGCAAGAAGGCAATTATGATGTCACCCAAGTCGACCCTGAATTGTGCGAGCACATTCCTACGGCAACCCAAATGGGAAAAGTTTATAAAAGACTGATTCTGAATACGCTTTCGAAGGATGAAGACTATGCAGACGGTATCCTTCGGGTTTACAACAACCCTATTTGCGAGACCATCGACAATTACAACGGCAGTGCCTATTACGAACCTTCGCCTTACATTGCCCGCAGTTATTATGCAGGTGGGTTTTGAACATATTTACCTTGGTTGAAAAACGCCGAAAAAAGACCTTCATGTTTCCCCAAAGGTCTTTTGGGGTTGGGCGAGGCCGCTTTTCGGCAGGTTCAATTGGCTTTTTGTGAGTTGCATAGCCTTGAAATTTGCGGCAAATATAGTGAATTCTTGATTACAAGAACATCGTCATATAAAACGGAAGGTATTGAACACCCTTGTCTTTTTTGATGTCCTTGGAATAAATGAGATACTTGTCAAGGATTCTATCGGAATATTTGTTGCAGAAAGCATCAAGCGAGGCATGGGTGCTGTAGCCCGACGATTTCACCTCTATAGGACACACCTTGTTTTTCCGAGCCAACAAAAAGTCGATTTCATAATTTCGGTTACCCTTTTCTGTCGGGAATGTGTGATAGAAAAGTTCGTTTCCCGCCGCTCTCAACATTTGAGCCACCACATTTTCATACAGATAGCCGAGGTTGGTACTCAACTTGTCGTTCCAAAGTTTCTGATAGATGACATTTTCGGTGAAATCTTTGTCGCGAAAAGCCAAAGTGACAAAAAGACCCGTGTCGGCGAGAAACATCTTGTAACGGTTAAGGTCTTTGCAGAACGACATCCCAGCGTTAGGGTCGCTGACAAAGTAGGCCATATTGACTGTCATTGACTCTTTCAAGTCAGCGATGTATTCCGTCATCCGGTCAACCCTGCCATTTTCGATGACACTGGAAATCTGATAGCGAGAGGCATTTTTGTTGAGTTCGGCGGGTATGGCATTGAAAAGCATCGAAAGCGTCCCTGAGTCGTCAATTTTGTAGAAATCGCCTTCGTAAAGCGCCAAAATATCGCGCTTGACAGCATCGACATTGGCCAGATTGTTGGTTGCAAGGTATTCGTCCACGGCTTGAGGCATCCCGCCCACAAGCATATAAAGGCGAAAATCGCGCAATAATTTCCTGTGAGTGCCCCCCAAGGGCAAAGGCTTCTCCATGATTGACCGCAGCAACGGAACAGTAGCCGTGTCGTCCAAAGCCCATCTAAATTCCTCATAATCCATAGGATACATATTGACACGAGTTTCCTCGCTGGGAATGACTATATCCTTGACATTCTTGCGAATGGAAATCAGCGAACCTGTCTCAATATAATCATAACGGCCATCAGCCACCAGATGCTTGATGGCTTGGCGAGCCAAAGGCTGTTTCTGCACCTCGTCGAAAATGATGACCGACTGCCGATCATGCAAACTGACATTGTAATTCAGTTGAAGGCGCACAAAAAGATAGTTCAAGTCCGAAATGTCGTTGAACAGGTCGAAAACCTCTTTTGCGCAAGTGGAGAAATCAATCAGGATATAAGACTTATATTCACGTTTGGCGAACTCCTCCACTATGGTTGACTTCCCCACTCGTCTTGCGCCCTGAACAAGAATCGCCGACTTGCCCTGACGCTCCGTTTTCCATTTGAGCAGTTTGTCATAAATCTTCCTTTTGAAAGTATGCGTTGCCATTTCCATGTTGGTTTTTCGCGGCAAAAATACGCACTTTGCCGAAAATCGCAAAATGTTTTTACCCTAAAATGCCAAAAATCGCAAAATGTTTTCTTGGAAAATTGCCGAAAATCGCAAAATGTTTTTACCCTAAAACGCCGAAAATCGCAAGATTTTGTGCTATCTGTGTACCAGCTTTAGAAAGTAAGCACGGAATCATATCGGTTTGAATTTCATCATCCCGCAAACAATCCATCCAAGGCAACCAAGCCTTGAACCACGCCGTTGCATCCGAAGGGACAATTGTCCACCCTGCCGAATAAAAAAACCCCACCTCCATGGGGAAGAAGGTGGGGAAAAACAATATAAAGATTATGAAAAAAATCCGTATTTGGTTTTCTTTAATGCTCTCGCACCAAAAACAGGTGCAAAGATAAACATTCTTTTTCACTCACGGCACACTTTTGGGGCGTTTGTATACAATTTTTCAACGATTTGTATCTTTTCAGGGTATTTTCCACCCTCCCCCAGCCCTCTCAGGCGCCGCGTCCGCTCGCCAGCAATCACTGCTTGGCAGCCATGACTAACTGACCCCTGTAGTACAGGTCGCCGTCCACATAGTAAGCACGGTGCATCACGTGCATTGTGCCGGTGGTGGGATCGATGGTCACGTTAGGCGTTTCGGCCTTGTAGTGCGTTCTTCTCTTAGCGCCTCTGGTGTGAGACTGTCTTCTTTTAGGATGTGCCATTTCTTTGTTATTTTAAATCGTTAATTACCTGTTGTTTATTTATCGTTCAAATTAATGTCTTTCAAGGCGGCCCAGCGCGGGTCGATTTCGTCGGTGGCTTCCTCGTCGGCAGCGATGGTCTCTTGCGAGAGCATGGCCAGCACTTCGGGGTTGCATTCGCCTTCAGGGTGCACACGGTGCATCGGGATGGCGAGGATGATGTATTCATACACCAACGGGCGGATGTCGTATTCGCTCAACTCGGCGGAAACCACAGCCACATCGTCCGACTCTTCGGCGTTCTCCGTTCCCAACTTGATGAAGAACTGCTGCTGGCTCTCAATCGGCAAGTCGAACTCGTCGGCGCAGCGGTCGCAAGGCACGCGCACCGTTCCCGCGAGGTCGAAATGCAGGGTCAGCATGGTTTCCTGTCGGTCAATATCCAACTTCACTGTCACCTTACCTTGCTGAACCTCAGAATAATCCATGCCAGCAAAGAAACCGTCGTTGATTTCATACTGGTAGGAATGGCTCCCCAAGGCGAGGCCACTAACCGGAATCAGGAATTCGTTCTTCTTTTCCATATCTGCCTAAAAACGGGCTGCAAAAGTACGGAATTAATTTGAATGTGGCACACTTGAGCCGCAATTTTCGCAAAAATCACTATTTTTGCCTCATCAACAAGTCAACAAAACCGCAAACTATGACCCGCATCGACCGCATCACCCACATGGAAGCCCTCTTCGACAAGAGCGAGGAGGTCGTCCGCCGCCTCGACCAAGCCCTTGAGGACTTCGCCGCCCTCCAACCCGCCATCGCCGAACTGGAAGCCTATTACACCTCCTCCCAATGGCGCAAGGACTTTGAAGCCGACGAAGCCGGCAAACTGCCGAAAGACCTGAAGCGCGGGGTGCTTTCAGAGGACGGGCTTTGGAATTTGCTTTCGGATTATGGGCGGTTGAAGGAGATATTTCATTTCCTTTTAAAAGAAAAGTAAGTGGATATTCAAGTTGATTAATTGAAAATCCGTATATTTGCAGGTTAAACATCAAATATCCTATTATGGACGGATTCAAGAATTTGGAAATCAAGAACTTTAGAGGGATTGAGCATTTGACGATTGACGATTTGTCGCGTGTGAATGTTTTTCTTGGGCAAAACAGTTCGGGAAAAAGCTCCGTGTTGGAAAGTTTTTTATTGCTGATGGGAATGTCAAACCCCGACCTGCCTCAAAGTATCAATAATATTAGATCGCGAGGCTATAGCAATTTTGCGGATTTGGAATATATGTTCCACAATGGCAATCTAAAGGTAAGTCCCATGATTTCCTCTGAAATGTTTGATGGGTCGATGCGTCATTTGGCATTGGAAATGACATACACCTTTGACGAAAAGGCGCAAGTTGATCTACCCCAAGGACATATTCCCACCTCTGAAACGAAGACCTTCTTTAACACTTTGAAATTGCTGTTTGAAGTTGAAGTCAATCAAAAGAAAAGCAGTTATGAAAGCAGTGTTACTTTTAATCAGATGAATCAAGTCACTGGCAAAAAGATTGCCGAGGGGTATCTGGAAAAGAACACAGTAGCATTTTTACCAGCTGACATTGCTTTGGGAGTCCCAACTAACGATTTGGTTGAACTTGCCAAACGAAAGAAAAAGGAGGTCATAACGAAATACCTATCGAATTTTGACAGCCATATCACCACATGGGAAATATTGAACAACGTGGCATATATCGGTCTGGATGGTATAGACCAGTTGATGATGGTAAACATGATGGGCGATGGTCTGCGCCGTTACCTAAACATCGTGGCTGCCTCCGCCAATCCGATGAACAACATCATCTTGATTGACGAGATTGACAACGGCCTGCATTATTCCGCCTACAAGAAACTTTGGGAGGCCATCTTTGCCTTGGCCACCGATACCAACAAACAGGTGTTTGTGACCACCCACAGCAAGGAAACACTTTACCGCTTGAACGAGATGCTTGAAGAACATTCGGAGTATCAAGATGCGTTGCGGCTCTATACGATTGAAAACACGAAACTGAAAGGGCATCAGGCTTATAAATATACCTATGAAGGACTTGCAGAAGCGTGTAATAATGACATTGAAATCAGAAGCGTTGTGTTATGAAAGGCTTGTTCAACATATATGTAGAGGGCATTGCTGATGTGGTATTCTTCAAGCAATACATTCATCATGTGTTGGGCATTGAGATTCCTGAGAATAGCATCGTGAAGCTGGATGGTTGGACCAATCTCAAAGGAACCGCTTGGCAACAGCGCATGAAAACCATGACCGACAATGGCGGCACAAATATCGTCATCATTGACGCTGACAAAGACATCGATGCCCGCCGCTCCGACATACTCAAATGGAAACAAGATAACAGTTTGGAGTTTGAGCTGTTTTTGCTGCCCAACGACAAAGATGCTGGTGCATTGGAAGACCTTTTGGAAAACATCATCAATCCGAACAACAAGCCGATTTTTGATTGTTGGGAAGGATACGAAAAGGAACTAGTGAAATTGGACATTCCAGGCAGAACGCCCCCGCCCTTGACCACGCCAGCCAAGAAAACCAAGATTTATGGTTATCTCGAAGCCTTGTTGGGAGAGTCGAAGAGCCAAAAGGAGTTGATCAAAGAACCCAACCGCGAATATGAGAACACACAACACTGGAATTTGGATGCGGAGTATTTGGGGGCGTTGAGGAATTTTTTAAATGACAAATTATTATGCGTTATATAAGTTTTGACAACATACCCGAGAATCGAGAATGGGCATTTGAAAATGTTCGTTCTACGGAACAATGGACTCATGGATACCATCGTTATCCAGCGAAGTTTCTCCCTGATGTCGTTAGAAAAATTATTGAAGACTATACACAAAATAGTATTCGAATAGCTGATTTGTTTGCTGGGTGCGGAACGACATTGGTTGAAGCAAAAGTTCATGGTATCGCTTCTGTGGGGACGGATATTAATCCCGTGGCTCAGCTTATAACAAAGGTAAAGACAACTCCCATTACACCAGATGCTCTTAAACTGGCATATGATGATTTAGTGGCATTGTTTGATGAATATAATGAGGACGATTATACAGCCATAGAAAAGCATGAAAGGATAGACTATTGGTTTACTCTACCACAAAAAGCCAAAATTGCTTTTCTGTATGATAAGGTTTACAATTCTGTTATAAACGATGATATAAAGGATTTCTTCTGTGTCTGTATCTCTCATATTTTGAAAAACTGTTCATGGTGGTTGCAATCTGGTACAAAGCCTCAAAGAGATATGGGAAAGAAACTTGAAGATCCCTTTGATGAATTCTGTCGTCACTGTAAGAGGATGATGGACTGGAACAGAAACTTCTATGAAGAATTAAGTCAGAAGGGGCTGCTGAATACCACATGTGAAATCCTATTGGAGGATGCCCGCCATACGTCAATCCCAACAGGAAGTATAAATGCAATTATTACATCACCTCCTTACGTAACATCTTATGAATATGCAGACATCCATCAATTAACAGCCTATTGGATGGAGTATATTTCTGATATTCATGAGTTCCGCAAAAAGTTCATTGGCTCTTCCTACTCTGGAAATGATTCACTAACAGTTTCAGACAGCAAACAAGCCCAAAAGATTGTCAATGATTTATCGGAAAAAAGCATGCATATTGCACGAGATGTTGCGCAGTACTTTAATGACATGCAAGAAGTTGCCAAAGAGATGGCAAGAGTGCTTGCTCCAAACGGACATGCCTGCATTGTGATTGGCAATACAAAGATAAAGGAAGTTCAGATAAAATCGGCAGAAGTGTTCTATGAGTTTCTGAAAAATGCAGGTTTGAAAAAAGTGGATGTGATAAAGCGAAGCATTCCTCACAAATTGATGCCCACTCTAAGGGATAAAAACACAGGTAGGTTCACAAAACAGGACAATCCCAATTGCAAAAAAGTGTATCCGAATGAGTATGTGATAATAATGAAAAAGTAAGCCAATATGAATAAGACAATGAAAATAAGGCCATACGCTCGTTTGCTTACTATGCTTGGGGAACAACTTATCAAGAATGAGCAAATCGCTTTGGCAGAACTCATCAAAAACTCGTATGACGCCGATGCTGATTGGGTCAAGGTTAGTTTTGTTAATTTCTGCTACGATGAGAAGAAAAAAGAAATCCTCAAAACCAAGGATTCAAAGATTATTGTGGAAGACAATGGATGTGGTATGACTTTGAAAGTCATTGAAGATAGTTGGATGAATCCTGCCACGCCAAACAAAAAAACACGAGAAAACGAAGAAATAAAGACTACTCCAAAGAAGCATCGAATTATTCAAGGTGAAAAGGGTATAGGTCGATTTGCCATTCTTAAATTGGGTAGAGATATAAAAATCACGACAAGACCCGAAGATGAAAACACCGAATACGTCATTGACTATAAATTGTCTCAGTACGATGATGATTTCCTAACCGAAGACGGCAAAGATAAACAGTTGTTCATTGACGATATCAACATTCCTGTTTCTGAGCAAACGCCGTTTCTATTGGTGGACAGAAAAGTGACCGTCAATAACACTGTATTTGAGAAAGGAAACAATCATGGTACTATTATTGAAATTTCCAATCTTAAAGGCGAGTGGTCTTTTGACAAGATTAAAAAAGTAAATGCCGAATCGCAAAAGCTTGAATCCATCTTCGAAAAAATTTTCTCCGAAAAGAAAAAAGAGGATCTTTTCGAAATTGGATTTGAATGCAACGGCGACAGATTGTTATATTCTGATGAAACCATCAAAGAATTGTCATCTTTGTTAGAAAATTCCGCAGTTCTTAAAATAACGAATGGTTTATATTCAGAAAAAGAAGGGCGTTTTACTTACAAAATAAACAATGTCCCCTATGCTCTATCGCTTAAAGACAGTCAAATTTCCGGGTTGACCGTATTCAAAGAACGTTTTGCCGAGAAGAATCTATTTGACGAAATAGAAATCAGAAAAACAACATGTGGAGATTTCAAGTTTAATTTTTTCGTTTTTGATTTTGCGGCTGATAGGGAAAGCGGCGCATACTATTTAGATAAAAAAGACAAAGAAACAATAAAAGAACACAGGATATATTTATACAGAGACCATATTCGCGTTGCTCCGTACGGAGACCCCGACAATGATTGGCTTGAGATTGACAAGAAAAGAGGCGTAGGACGTGCGGGTGACTATCTTAGCAACGATCAAGTGGTTGGATTTGTTGACATTTCCAAACATGGGAATCCAAAACTAAAAGATAAAACAAATCGAGAAGGGTTAATTGAAGAAGGAAATGCTACGCGAGATTTTATCGTTTTGCTACACTCTTTCTTATTGTTCATTCGACAACACGCCTACCGGCAATACCAAGAAAGAACAAAGCAGCAGAAAGAACAGCAAATCAATAAGTTAAAAGTTGTAGACAACCAATTTACACAGTTAAAAGACAGTATTGGTGGTAACACAAAAGCCTTGGCAGCTTACAATAATTTGTACAGAACGTATCAAATTGAAAAGAAGTTTTACCAAAACAGACTTGATAACACCGAAGATTTGGCTGCCGTAGGGTTGTCCGTAGAAACCGCCTCACACGATATGTCTATGATGCTGACTAAAGGTGTCGATGCTATTGATAATTTAATCAAAGATATTGACGGAGGTGTTCTGACTGACGAACAAATTGAAAACGAATTGCATTCCATCAGGGGAATGTTTTCCTTCGTAAAGGACCAAATGAGAGATATTCAATTGATGTTCAAGTCCTCGAAACAAAGAAGAAGACCGATTCGTTTTGAGGATTTACTTGAAAAAGTGGAGAAAATCTACAAACGGACCCTGAACAGAGAGCACATAGAATATTCCGTAAATAAAATTGGTTCACCTATTATTGCCAAATGCACTGATGCCGTCATTCTACAACTACTTATAAATCTGTTTGACAATGCCGTATATTGGTTGGCTATGCCTGATATTGTAGAAAAGAAAATTACCATCACACTTGACGGAAATAACCAACAAGTTATCTTTTCTGATAACGGGCCTGGTATCCGAGAGGACGATAAACCGTATATTTTTGAGGCTTTTTATTCAGGGAAAGAGGATGGTCGTGGATTGGGATTATATATAGCAAGACAACTGCTCCAAAGAATGGGCTATTCCATTTCTTTGGCTGAAATTCCTTCCGAGCAGATCCTTTCGGGTGCCAATTTTGTGATTAACTTTGTAAATTCTGACGAAAATGACTGATACTGTTCAACTTTTTTCTGGCATTAGCGTTGTTATTGACGAGGCCATCTATGAGGACAATGAGACACCGAATGGCATTCAAAAAATTGTTCAATCTATTAAGAGCAAGTATATCCCCGTGCTTGAATATGAAGTTTTGCCCAACGATAACGAAATATCACGATTGCATTCTATTAGCTTTTTGATTTTAGATTGGAATTTAAGTGGTTTTCATCCAATTCCGGATGCTACTATTACTGACAATATTGAGTTCATAAAAAAATTATTTGAGGTTTGTTTTGTTCCATTGTTCATTTTTAGCGACGAGGATCCTCATACGATAGAGGTGGCTTTATCAGAACAAAACATTAGTCCTCAAAATTGCCCCATTTTCATAAAAAAGAAAGAAAATCTTGACACGGTTGACAAACTGTTTGATGAGATAGAAAAGTGGGTTAAAGAAACGCCTTCTATTTATGTGCTGAAAGAATGGGAAAAAGCAACAAGAGAGGCAAAAACTATAATGCTTTCTGAATTAAGCTCAACGAATCCCTTTTGGCCTTCAGTGTTGACAAAAGCAATCCAAGATGATGGCGGAGACAAAAATTGGGAGTTGATGAATTCCTTACAAAATAACTTGTCTTATCGTATTGTTTTTCCAGAATTTGACAACGATATAATTGGTTTGGAAAAGGAAGGCATCACAAAAGAGGAAGTACGCAAAATTTTAGAATGTGAGCGTTTTATCCCAAATAACAAGTTGCCTGATTACCCATTTGCAGGAGACATTTATTTGATAGACAATAATTATTATATCAACATTCGTCCTGATTGTGATATAATTAGAGAAAAGAAGGACTTGTATCTTTTGAAAGGAAATGTTATTGAGGAGGCTAAAATTAATTCAAACACGGATGACAAAATAGTTTTTTCTCAAGGAGAATTTCAAGAGAAAATCAATAACTGTTTTGTGGCATTTGTTGATGGAAAGATATTGCGTTTTTCTTTGCGCAAACTTGACATCAAGAAATGGAATGAAGTAAAAGTCAATCGCTGTGGTCGTCTCTTACCTCCATTTATTACAAGAATACAACAAAAGTATTCTTCATATATACAAAGACAAGGGTTGCCGAGTATCCCTAGCCAAGCAATAAAGTGATTATGCCAAAGAAAAAATACACATTCATAGATTTGCTCGCAGACATCGGCAGCTTTCACTAACATACTAACATTTTAGCGAAAACCACTAAACAGACTGATTAAACATTCATAATATGGCTGAAAACAACGACCTTATGGCTATAGTGGAATCTATAGCAAAAGAAATGAAGACCAAATACGAAACAACGATTTTGGTTGAATCTCAGTATTACAGCGATTTTCCTTTTAAAGTATTGTCGTATTTAGAAAAACATTATCAAGATGTTTTCCAATCATTCATGAAACATATAGTTCCTGATAATTCAGGAAAGTTAGATTACATGATTTATGTGTTTGATAGCATAAGGATACCACGTTTGTTTTTATCTGTTGATATTTACCCATCTTTAACAGGTAAAGATTTAACAAGATGGATAACAGAGAAAACATTTTTGATTGATGGAAAAGAATACTATATTAGCAATCAATGGGTTGGTCATGAAACGGAAGAGAAGAAGAATCTTCGCATTAACGATTTTGCGATGGCAATATATCAAAATAGCAAGCAAAGATTTTTTGTTGATTTTGTGAAAAAAGCCAATTCTAAAATGTATTCCTCTCAACTGATCATGGTTAATAAAACAAAAGTAGAAAACGAGGATTCGCTACATAATGATTCATTTATGATCGACCAAGTTGTCACCTCTATCCTCTCCACCGGCCTAATCTATTCCGAAACCCTCATCAAACGCCTCGCCTTTTCGCTGATGGCCAAGCCTTTCGTTATCCTCAGCGGTCTGGCGGGTTCGGGAAAGACGCAACTGGCGTTGGCTTTTGCCAAATGTTTGAGCGAGAACATCGAGGAGCAGGTCTGCACGGTTTCCATCGGGGCGGATTGGACCAACCGTGAACCATTGTTGGGCTATCCCAATGCCTTAAAAAGCGGGGAGTATGTACTGCCCGAAAGCGGAGTGCTTCAACTTTTGATGCGAGCCAACGAGGACCAGAGCAAACCCTATTTCCTGATTCTCGACGAAATGAACCTCAGCGTGGTGGAACGCTACTTTGCAGATTTTCTCAGTGCTATGGAATCGGGCGAACCTATCAAACTTTGGGACAATGAAGAAGGAAACGTTCCCAAAGAAATTGAATTGCCCAAGAATGTCTTCATCGTCGGTACCATCAATGTGGACGAAACCACCTATATGTTCAGCCCCAAGGTGCTCGACCGCGCCAATGTGATTGAGTTCAAGATTGCCCCTAATGAAATGGAGGACTATTTGGGTAAAAAAGTAAACATCAATCTTGAACAAGCCTATTCAGCATGCGCAGACATGGCTGTCGATTTTGTAAACAAAGCCAATAGTCAAGTTGAAAAAGACGAGAAGAACAAGGATGTTTTGCTTTCGTTCTTCAAGGAGTTGAAAGAGGTCAACGCCGAATTTGGCTATCGCACCGTGAACGAAATCAGCCGTTACTTGCATTTCGCCGAAGGAGATTTGTCTGCTGATTCAGCCATAGACACCGCCATCCTGCAAAAGCTGCTGCCCAAACTGCACGGCTCCCGCAAGAAACTTGTGCCAGTGCTTACTTCAATGTGGAAACTCTGTCTCAACGATGGCGTTGCCAAAGAGATAGAAGCCGAGTTCAACAAGGATGATTTCAAATATCCCGAATCTGCGGAGAAGATTCAAAGGATGTACAATGCCGTTGTGGACAATGGATTTACTAGTTTTGCGGAGGCGTAAAGAAATAGTTGAGATACGTACAACTAAGAACTTATGGAAGGAAACTATGACATACTTGTAAAGGAACTCTGCAAATTGCCCAAAGAAACTGGCTGGGTGGAGTTTAAGCATAATAATGACGACCCAAAAATGATTGGGGAGGATATCTGTGCTCTTGCAAATACGGCAACTTTGAAAGACAGAGACTTTGCCTATATGATTTTTGGGGTTGACGATACTACACACGATATTATAGGTACGTCTGTTCGGCTTGCGTTACAGAAGAAGGGACAAGAAGAGCTGGAAAACTGGCTGAGACACCAATTGTCAAGAAATGCCAATTTTGAATTCTTGGCAACGGAGATAGACGGCAATCATATCGAAATCATCAGAATCCACAAAGCATTGCACATTCCCGTTGCCTTTGAAAAAAATGAATATATCCGCAGTGGAAGCTACACCAAGAAATTGAATGATTATCCCGAACTAATGGCTCAACTTTGGGATAAACTTCGCAACAGTCGATTTGAAGACGTGTGTCCTATTAAAGATTTAAGGTATGCGGAAGTACTACAAATGATTGATTGTGGGGCATACTTCTCTATGTTAAAACTCCCTCAACCTACAGAAGAAAATGAGGTGATGCACTACCTTATGGAAGACGGAGTTGCTATCAAACTTGACAATGGTCTATATGGGATTACGAATTTAGGGGCAATCTTGTTTGCTAAAGATTTGAACAACTTTCCAAGATTAGGGCGAAAAGCCATGCGAGTGGTTCAATACCAAGGCAAAAACAGATTGTTTATCCAAAAAGAAGAAACTTTCAAAACGGGATATGCTATATGCTTTGAGAATATTGTAAGATATGTCAATGCACTTTTGCCAAGCAACGAAGACATTGCTACAGTGGCACTGACCACAAAAAGCATATATCCCTTACCATCTGTGAGAGAGGCTATAGCCAATAGTTTAATCCATCAAGACTTATATATAACAGGAGCCGGTCCGGTTGTGGAAGTTTTTGACAACCGAATCGAAGTAACCAATCCTGGCACTCCGTTGGTGGACATAATGAGAATTATTGATAATCCCCCAAAATCAAGAAACGAGAAATTGGCATCCTTAATGCGCAGAATGAAGATGTGTGAGGAGTTGGGGCGCGGATGGGACAGAATGGTCCTTGCTTGCGAATCGCAATTTCTTCCCGCACCGAGAATTGAGATTTTTGAGGAATCGACAAAGGTTACATTGTTCTCTGAAATGGAGTTCAAGAATATCCCCGCCGATGATAAGCTGTGGTCGTGCTATCTTCATTCTTGCCTAATGTATATTCAAGGGGATGCTTTAACAAACACTTCTTTACGGGACAGGTTTGGACTTAAAGATTCATCAGCTGGAAGTATCTCGAGATTAATAAAAGATGCTGTGGATAAAAACAAGATAAAAGCTCTTGATCCAAACACAGCCAAAAGATATATGCGCTATGTCCCGATTTGGGCCTCTGTTTAATTTGCTGGTAATTTGCCAAGATGAATAAAAGAACTTGCTATTTGTATAATAAAACACTGATAACCAATACTATGTAATTTACGATCTAATTTGCTGGTAATTTGCCAAGGAGAAGGAATAGTAACAGAACAACCAACAGTACAAAAAATGTCTTAATATGACAAAGCCTCTCGAAATACCGATTGATGTAGTGCACGAAGCAATGCTGCGGGTGTATCCTCTGTCCCAAAATGCAAAGGTATTCGAGGATGAGCAAGCTGCAGACTTGGGTGAATCGAGATGGCAACTGGTGGAGGGCGAGGAATATGAGTATGAATTTAGTGATAACAGGTTTCGTTTCAAGGAACACGAATTGGTTCGCCCTTCAAAAAGTTCACCTTCACGGGGTTGGATTAAAACGGGCATCTATGTCGGTTGCCTAACTTTGACTGTCACCAACGATGCAGGCTTCGAAGCCGAGGTTAGTTTTGAGGTGCGTTCCGTCAAAATGGATTACCGGACAGATTACAAAACGATGCTCCACGACATCACAAGCCATTTCACCGATTTGGTAATGATGCAGGGAGCTCCTGTAACGCAACGGTTTGAAGTTGATCCTAACGAGAACAGCAACACGCTTTACCAGCAATTTGCATTTATGAAATCGTTGGTGGACAGCGAAGAGTTTGAAGAAGCCTTGAACAAGATTCTTTACAACCCCATCCACAAATGGACGGGAACGACCATAGAGAAAGACATTTGTTCCGTAAAGAAACTTGGACGACAAGAAATAAGACAGATTGCCTCCAGTAAGAATCGGCTGCCATTGGGAGAAGGAACAACCATCGGCGACCATATCGACAGCGTTCCGCGAAGATTGTCGGTTTCCTACAAGAAAGACACCGTCGATGTGGCGGAAAACCGTTTCGTGAAGTTTGTGTTACAGTCGTTTTCTTCATTTTGCAGCACTATCCAGCAATGCAAAAATGCCAGTCCAAGGCTGAAAACCGAGGCCGAACTGACGGCCAACAAACTGACGGGATGGCTGAGCCGCAGTTTCTTCCTTGATGTTTCCAACTTGCAGACCATGACCTTGAACAGTCCCGCCTTGCAACGCAAAGAAGGTTATCGAGAAGTGCTGCAAGCCTGGATGATGTCGAAATTAGCGGCACAAATCACTTGGAAAGGTGGCGACAATGTATATCAAGCCGGCAAACGGAATGTGGCGGCACTTTACGAGTATTGGGTGTTCTTCAAGTTGCTTGACATCGTCAAACAGACCTTCCATTTGGAACTGACGGAAGAAGACGAAAAGAAATTGGTCAAAACCGACCAAGACCGCATCAATCTGGAACTCAAGCAAGGCCACATGAAAATGATTGGCGGTCAGTTCCACGAAGCCTCCCGAACTTTGAATGTGCGCTTGTATTACAACCGAACTTTCAGCACATCCGACCAATTGGACAAAAGCGGCTCTTGGACCACCGCCATGCGTCCCGACTACACCTTATCGATTTGGCCCGGAGATATCACTGGAAAAGATGCAGAAGAAAAAGCGGAAGAGCAAGACATCATCGTTCACATCCACTTCGATGCAAAATACAAACTGAATCGAATCCTACTCAACGAAAAAGAGCCAGACGAAACACATACCTTTGAAGACGAGGACGCAGACCTTTCGGAAGAAGACATGCTGATGAACCAAGAAAAGCGGGAAGAAGAAAAAGGCATCTACAAACGGGTGGATTTGCTGAAAATGCACGCTTACAAAGACGCCATCCGCCGGACAAGCGGAGCCTACATTCTTTATCCTGGCTCGGAAAACAAGAAACTTATAGGCTTTCATGAGGTGCTACCTGGATTGGGTGCATTTTGTCTGTCGCCAAACAGCATAGAAAAAGACTCGAAAGAAATCGAACACTTCTTGCGTGATATTTTGGCACACATGCTGAACAGGGCTTCCCAACGCGAGCGCATATCGTATCACACATACGAAATATATAACAGCGAACCATCGGTGCTTTGCGAATCCATGCCCGAGCCGTATGGAATCGACCGCAATTTGATACCAGAAGAAACCTTTGTGTTGTTAGGCTCTTTCCGCGACGAGAGCCATCTGAAATGGATACTTGGCAATCAACTATACAATACGAGAACCGACACTGGAAATGGTTCTGTGCGCCTGAAACAAGAGATTTCTTCTGCAAAATACCTTTTACTGCACAAAGGCGAAAAACAACTTTTGCTTAGGTTAGGAAACAAAGGGCCAAGGGTGATGTCAAAAGAAACTCTAATGAAACTGCATTATGCTGAACTCTATACCCCTTCGTTGCCTTATTATGTGGTATTTGATATTGCGGCCACAGAACCAGAAGAAGCGTTTCAAGGCGTAAAATGGAATCTTGCCCAGATGGCCGATGACAGCATTATAAAAAAAGGCCATTTGAGTGCCGAGCCAGAAGGCGTTTCTATGGCAACTCTAATGAAATATGTAATTCATAATCAAAAATAAACCATTATGTCCTTCCTCCGAGTCCTCCTTTCCATCCTTTTCCCGCCCTTGGCGGTGTACGACCGCGGCTGCGGCTCGATGCTCATCGTGTTTCTGCTCACGCTTTGCGGCTGGGTGCCGGGCGTGATTGCCGCACTGATTATCTTGAACAAGAACAAATAAGCCCCATGAACCTCCTCCTCCAATCCATAGCCAAATTCCTCTTGGGAGTCATCATTCTTGGCCTGCTCATCTTCCTACCCGCAGGCTCGTTCCACTATTGGCAGGGCTGGCTGCTGATGGGCATCCTTTTTGTGCCGATGTTCGTCGCGGGACTCGTGATGATGGCGAAGAACCCTGAACTGCTCCGCAAACGGCTGAACGCCAAGGAGCAAGAAAAAGAACAAAAGACCGTCGTGGCATTGAGCGGCGTGTTGTTCATCGCTACTTTTGTCGTCGCTGGCCTCAACTGGCGTTTTCAGTGGTTTGTGCTGCCCAATTGGGTGGTTTGGGTGGCTGCGGGTGTTTTCCTTGTTTGTTATGCTTTGTATGCCGAGGTCTTGCGCGAAAACACCTACCTCTCGCGTACCATCGAGGTGCAAGAGCATCAAAAAGTGGTCGATACGGGCCTTTATGGCATTGTTCGCCACCCGATGTATATGGCCACGACCATCCTCTTCCTGATGATGCCGTTGGTGTTGGCCTCGCCCATTTCCTTTGCCATTATGCTGCTTTATATCCCATTGATTGCCAAACGCATCCGCAACGAAGAAGCCGTTTTGGAACAAGGTTTGGAAGGCTATAAAGAGTATAAACAGCGCGTGAAATACAAGGTTTTGCCGTTTATTTGGTAACGTTATGACCGATCGCCTCACTCCACAGCAACGCCACTATGTGATGTCACGCATCCACGGCAAAGGCACCAAGCCCGAACTCTTGGTGCGGCAATGGCTATGGCGGCACGGCTACCGCTATCGCCTCAACGTGAAATCGGTGCCGGGCAAGCCGGATATTGTGATGCGCAAGTATCGAACAGCGATTTTCGTTAATGGGTGTTTTTGGCATGGACACTTCGTGGAGTTAGGAGTTGAGAGTGTGGAGTTAGGAGTTAATAGTTCTTGCTGCAAGATTCCGCAGACGAACCGTGAGTTTTGGGTGAACAAAATCCGAAGAAACCAAGAGCGCGACCAACGGAATTACCAAGTTTTGCACGACAACGGCTGGCAGGTCATTGTGGTTTGGGAATGTCAGTTGCAGCCCAAAACGATTGAAGAAACCATGCTCCGCGTGGAGTTGCTGCTCAACGACAATTTCTTGGCCTTGCACCAGCCGAAGGTGGTCTCATACGCTTCCGTGGAAGAATCAGAGGTGACGATGGCGGCGGAAAGTCAGCCTGTTTACGGACAATAACACGCCTCAAATCAACATACGGGTCTTCTCCCTATACGCAGCATAGCCTGCTTTGTTCTGGAGCTGGCGCCGTTCCATCATAGGAATGCTGACAAACAGGAAGAGCGCAGTCATCGCCAAGGGAGCAAGAACCAACCAGTCAAAGCCATAGTTGGAGGCATACATCACCCAAACGCCCCACCACATCGAAATCTCTCCGAAATAGTTGGGGTGACGCCCGTGTTTCCACAAGCCAATGCAGCAATATTGGCCCGGATGAGCGGCACGGAAACGGTGGATTTGCGTATCGGCCACCAATTGGAGGGTAGCAGCTGACAGGCAAATCGCAAAGCCCAACCAAGTAACCAGATTAGCCGACAGGGATGCTTCAAACAAGCCGAATCCGGGAAGCATGGCTGCAAACACTAAAACGGTCGGCATCATATTCAAGCCAAAGAAATTGGTGACATGGAACAGGAACGGCGATAGCGTTTCGCGATAACGGGTGTAGCGCCAATCTTCGTGGGCAAGGCCTTTGAACGTGAAGGCCCAATTGCCTGTCAGCCTAATGCCCCAATACCAAACGGCGATGAGCAACAAAACGACCGGCAAGGTATTCATCGACTTGAAAACAGCCCAAGCGGTGAACATCACGGGAGGTGCCACGCTCCAATAAGGGTCGTAAACCGACACGTTTTCATAGTAAAGGCCAAATCCCCACACGACGACCGTGGCCACCACATCAGCCACAAACAAGGCCAACAACTCGTGACAGCCATTGTTCAACATCCTGAAAACCCAAAAACCAACCACAAAAGCGACCAAATAAATCAAGCCGATGACAACAATGCTTTTTGCTTTGGTCTTATGCCGCAACCGATTAATCTGATTATTCATTTTCCACTTGTTTCATCATCAACTCCAACGTTCCTTCAGCCATAATCTGCTGATGGTGAGGCTGTAGTCTTTATCAGTTTCACGCTTTTGACGTGGCGTTGGGGCGTCTTATGCTTGGCAGGACAGAAGCCAAAGTTCGAAAAGATGTGCCTAACCCTTACTCCTTCACCAACTTAATTGTGGCCAAACCCACTTCACTCGAAACCCGAGCCACATAAACGCCATTGGCGCAATCGCCAAGGTCAATGTCGGCGCGACCGTCGTGAAGCGAAGCCGAAACGATTTCCCTGCCAAACAAGTCGAATACGACAACCTCGCCGTTGGCGGTATTTGCTTCTATGGTGATGTTGCCCTTGGTGGGATTGGGGCTGACGGCGGCGGCAAGATTCAACTGCTCATCAACACCGACACCGGGGATGTTGCCCACCCAAACATCGTCGACATACACGCCATCGGCAGCATACGATACGCCCCTGAAAGCGATGAGATAGGTGGACGAAGCATAAGGCAGAGCAAGGGTAACCTCCTCCCAGTCCTCGCAAGCATTAGGGAAAACGTCAAGCAAGTGCCAGGAATCGTCGGGTGAAGTGGCATACCAAGCAGACAGTTCATCGACATTGGGACCCAAACTACGCTGACGGTGCTTGAAAGTCAGGAAAGGATTGGAGACCGCTGTGATGTCCAAAGGAGCCGAGACGAGCCAAGCCGCATCGCCGAGCCAGATAAAGAAAGCCGTGTTGTTGGGAATGAGATAGCCAGGGTCCACCACCCATCCGTCGTCGCCAGCTTCAATCTGATTCTGCCAGCACACAAAGTCGTCTGACGCCTCAAAGTCGTCGAAATAAGGCACTTCGTTCGTCACGATTATCACGTCGCACATCGTTTTGAACATCAAAGCCTGCGACCATTCCGACTCCACCCCATCGCCGCAGTTGGCCCTGACGCGAATGGTGTATTCGGTGTTGGGCTCCAAGTTATCCATCAAATAAGGTTGCGAAGCCACATTCACCTGATGTCCGTTCACAGAAATCGTCCAACTCTCTTCGTCGCCCGTGGTCGACCATCCGAGAAGTGCCGAAGTCGTCGTAATATCAGAAACTTGCAAGTTTGCCGGACGGGCACAGCCGCCAGCTGAAGCAATCTCAATATCATCGATAAAAATGTAGTAACCGCCGTTGCAGTGTCCCAAAAACGAGACTTGGAAAGTGGCCGACAGCTCTTGCAGGGTGAACGACTCATCGTAGGTGTTCGACCAGTCGCTGAAGCTGTAGCTGCCCAATTGGTGCCAGCTGTCGGTCGGCGAGGTGCGGTAACTCACGGTGAGTTCATCGGTTTCGTACATTCCCATCATCGCGTAGGCAAAACTGAAGGTGGCGCTGCTGCTGCCAGAGAGGTCGAAAGTGGGCGAAACCAGCCGTGCCTCGTCGCCAGCGGAAGCGTTTTGGAAGGCCACCACGTTGGTTCCCGTGCCGGCCATCACCGCCCATGTGGCGGCGCTTGTGGTTTCCACCGTCCAACATTCCATCTCCCCCGATTCAAAGTCCTCGATGTAGGACTGCCCAGGGGCAATGGGTATTGTGCATTGTGCAGCCGCAGTGGCAGTGAAAGAGAAAACGGCCATCACCGTGGCCAATAGTGCTTTTGTTAGGTAGCATTTGCTTTTCATAGTGTTTTTATTTTTTATTGATAATGAATAATTTGCGGCAAAAATAATAATTTTTCCATTTCCAATGGACAACTAAAAAATTTCCTGTCAGCATCCGTTTGTTTCCTTGATGTTCTGAATTGACGGCATCCGCCCAATTTTCCCGATGTTACACATCGGCAGTCGGCAGGGGTTTACACCGCCTGCCTAATATCCTTCGTCCCTACGGGACTTCCTACCTCAAACCTCCTACTTCCTACTTCAATACTTCATACCTCCTACCTAAAAACGTACTGCCCCTTCCCCACCGTGGCCTTGCCGTATTGGATGGCGTTCACTGGGCAATGGTGATAGCATCCCATACACATCGTGCAGTGGCCGTGCCATTTCGGGCGACCGTCATCGAGGGTGATATTCTTCAATGGGCACGTTTCCACGCACTTTCCGCAATGGATGCAAGCCTCGGTGGCGCGATATTTGCTGTGCGATATTTGCTGTCGTCGGTGGCCGAGCGGTTGAAACCGGGATTCACCAAATAAGTCTTGAGCCAAGCCAAACTGCCCACGATTATTTCGGAAAAACAATCCTTATTAATGAGACGCGGAATGTTTCGCTTTAGGAGGTCGTTTGCATTGTCGATTTTACGTTTGGCATTTTCTGGTGTATCGAGTTTGAAGCCCGCCATACCGATGTAAGTTTCAGGCATTTGCACACTGAAACACGCCGACAAATGCCAGCCTTTTTCCTCAACGGCCTTGCGGAAAACCTTCTCCGTGAGGCCGCAATTGTCGCCGCAGGTGCAGGCGAAATATGTATAAGGCAAGGTCCCTGAGCCTGTCGAAGGGCCGACCTTAACTATCATTTTCTTCACAAAGTCAAGCACCAACTTGGGCGGCGCCCAGGAATAGATGGGGAACACGAAACCAAGCCTTTCGCCTTCGGCCAATTCGTATTCGTAACGGCCTTCGCGAGCCGCTTCAGGGATAAAGATTGTCGTGTCATTGAGACCTGCGGCGATGGTCTCCGCCACGTGTTTGCTGTTGCCACAGCCAGAAAAGTAAAATATCATAATTAGTTTATTTTATTGTTCAAGTTTTGTGCATAATAACCACCCGTTTTTTTGCTCCCTCGCCGTTCGATCAAGCCTTTGGCAATCAACACCCTGATATGCTTATCAATGGTGCTGAACGGAACACCAAGTTGCTCCGAAATTTCAGCAGCCGTGCAGCCCAAATGCGACTTGACAAATTCGAATGTTCTCTTTTGGCTGTTGTTTAATTCGCCATTTAATTCGCCATTTAATTCGCCATTTAATTCGCCATCCGCCTTTTTTTGATATTTGATGGTCACCACAACAGCTCCCTGCTCGGAAACAAAAGTGGGTTCGGGCAAGCCTGCTTCGTTCCATATTTGTCCGCAAAAATAATCAATTTTCCAAACCAACACCTATTTGCCCACAAAAACAAAACAGCAGCCGCCTTGACTGGTCAAAACGGCTGCTTTCGTATCGTCGGCTGCCACAATGTGACAGCCCTACAAGCCGAAACCCATCACTTCCCGCTCTTGCGTCGGTTGCAGTCGCGGCAGAGCATTTGGCAATTCTCGGCCACAGTTTTGCCTCCCAAATGCCACGGTGTAATGTGGTCGGCTTCCATTTGTGAGAGTTCAAAATGCTGCCCACAGTCGGCACAGAAACCCATTTGACGCTCGTAGGCCGACAGTTTTTGCGCATCGGTGAAGGCACGAATGGACAAATATTTCTCTTTCCGCGTCAAGATATAGGGATAAATGCCTGTCTTTTTGGTCACGTCGTCGTCGAGTATGAGGCGTTTCACCTCGTCGTCAACGGCTTTTAAATCAAACACTTGGTCTTTGTATTGCTTGTAGAGCATACCCCAATCCACGCCTTTCATTATCTTTTTGCGCTCCTTGGTGGGGCGGAACGAGGTCTCAATCCAAGTGATGACCGACTGGAAGAACTGCCACAGCTGTGCAGCGCTCGGGTCGTGCTGATGGTTCGACATATAGACCTCGACATTGCCGTCCGAAATCCAAGAGATGGCCGTTTCGAGATAGTCCTGACGGATGGCCGAACCCGTGAGGTAGTCGCCCCCGATTTTAGCCGCCGACGCACCGTTTTTGCTGAAATAACGTTTGGCATCACTCACCCACGAGCCAGCATATACAGCGTTGCGCAACTCTTGCTCGGTGAGTTCCTTTCCCGCTATGTTGATGGTTTTGAACCACTTGAGTTTCTCGCTGTCGGAGCCGCTGCAAATATAGACCTGCAACTCGTAGTTTAGGATTTGCTCTTGCTCGTCGGGCTGGAGGTTGTGGAAATAGCGGAAATTGAAGGCGAAGTCGCCGTTGACATATTGGCAGATGCTGATGGTGCGTTGCTGGCCGTCGATGATTTCGTATTTTGCCTTGTCGCCATCTGCGTCCTCGCAGATGGAATCAGTCCTGTCGCCATCTGCGTCCTCGCAGATGGGTTGGCCTGACTGCGGGACGCAGTCAGCGACATTGCGCACGGCCCAATACATCACATTGAGCGGGAAGCCGTTGGTGAGCGTGTCGATGACCGCATCGCGTTCCTTCTCGCCATAGACGAATTCGCGCTGGTAGGGCGGGCGCACATCAAGGAGGCCACCGTAGGCGCGCACGCCGTTTTCGTTGTTGTCCGCGTAGCCTTTCGTCAGTTCGCGGACGGTGATTTTGTGGAGTTCTATGTTCATTTTCGTGTGTTTTGTATGTTCCTGCCAGGGTGCTGCCGTAGGTCGCTGCCGTAGGTCACGACCTACGGTTACTCGTGTATCGTCCCTTCGGGACGGGCTGACTACTCTCAATCGGTTCCCTCTGCCGCCATCGATACGGGCAACTCGCCTATCTCGTATGGAACCGGCTTTGGATTGGTTTGACGACGACGGATTGCTATTCTCGAATATTTTTGTTCTCCGTTTATAATTGGTTTTGCCAAATCCAATTCTGAATCACTACCATTGTTAAATTCTCCAACAATCTCAAACTGGTCTGGATTGTACTTATCCAAAAAGGTAATCGGCACGCCCATCACGCCATCGTAATCCATTGGAATTTCAGAAGTCTTGTCAACATTTATTGCGTCATAAGTATCATATTTTGGATATTCCTCGGGATTGTATGTTTTAAAAAGGATTATTTCCTCATGACGTTTTTTAATTTCCAGGTTTGTGAACCAATTTACGCCAGAAACACGAATCATTCCTTCCCTATGATCTCCCGCTGTTGCAACATCCTCATATTTGCTGAAGAAATGACCAGCACCTCCTTTAAATCCATACCCCAACCATATTTTGTTTTCCTTTATCAAAGGAAATATCTCCTTGTATTTAATTGCATTCTGATGACCCACAATGATAAATTTCTTTCCATATTTCATCAACTGCGCCACATATTCTCGAAACAGCGAAAACGGCGGATTAGTCACCACAATATCAGCCTCTTCCAGCAGTTCGATACATTCTTGGGAGCGGAAATCGCCGTCGCCTTTGAAGTAATGGATGCCGATTTCCTCGGGGTCGGGCACACGGTTGCCGTTGCGGTCGCCAAAATACTCCAACCATATCGCCCTCTCCGAGTCGTTTTGACTGAACAAGTCGCGGTTTTGGTTCTTGTAGCAAGTGGTAATCAGTTTCTTAAGCCCCAACTGCTCGAAGTTGTAACTGAAATAATGGAAGAAGTTGCTCACACGAGGGTCGTCGCAGTTGCAAAGCACCGTTTTGTTTTTGAAATGCGACTTATAGTGCCTTAATTCATTCTCAATATCAACAAGTTGAGTGTAAAATTCGTCTTTCTTTGCAGTTTTTGCTGCTCTAAAACTCTTCTTTTCCATTATGATTGACAGTTTTTGCAATGCTATCAATCACTATTTCGGACAAAAGGAAAGGTGCAGACCTTTCTATCGCGTTCACGGGGAGCGTCGGTGAACCCCGCTGTCCAACTAGATTAGCCCACACCTAAGTGTGAACACTAACCTTATGTTGGACAACGGAACCAATCGCTTCCGTGAACTTGCTTTTATCCGATTTTTCAAACCAAGAGTTTCCGACGCTTTTGTTTTGAACGCGAATAATAGCTAATGCTTTGGTTAAAAATATGTTGTTGTTGTCGTTGCGCTCACTGCGCTTCGGTCATTTCCTGTTTTGTTTGGTTAGACTTTCGTTTATTGGGGGCAAAGTTAGTGAAAAAATGAAAAGACAAGATTAGTTTGGCGGATTTTTGTAATTTTGCAGTTGAAAACAAACTAAATCACTTGGAAGCTATGACAGCAAAAGAAAAAGACATTGCGGAAGCCAAGCGTCAGGAGAAGGAATTGCTCGCCTTGCTTTTGGAAAAGACAGGCGTGAAAAAACAAGACCTTATCGATATGATTTGCAGGGAGTTCATTAAAGACAACCTTGCCCTTGTCACCCCTGCGGAACGCGAGCGTTTCACGAAACTCGTTTTCTGATGAAAAGACATACGGTTCAGAAAATCTATCTCGACACCAATGTCCTGATCAACTATTGCACAGGACAGGACAAGGAGCGGGAAGCCTTGGAATATCTTTTCAGGATGAGAAGAAAAGAAGTGCTTTTCACATCCTCAGAGGCTGCTTTCTTTGAAAGTTAAGTAATCAAACAATATCTTATGCCCCAAACCTCCCTCAACCGTTCCATCCTGAAACTCGCCGTCCCCAACATCATCAGCAACATCACCGTGCCGCTGTTGGGCTTCGTCGATATGATGCTGATGGGGCATCAGGACAGCATCGCCTACATCGGGGCCATTGGGCTGGGTGGCACCATCTTCAGCGTGATGTACTCCATCTTCAGTTTCATGAGGGCTGGCACGACGGGCTTCACGGCACAGGCCTACGGCGCCAACGACCGCGCCGAAATCGCCTATTCGCTCTATCGTTCGCTCTGCATCGCACTGATTGCCACGGTTTTGGTGCTTTCATTACAAAATGCGGTGGAATGGCTCAGTATGAAGTTGCTCAACGGCAGTGAGGAGGTTTTGGCCTACACTGCCACCTATTTCCGTGTGCGCATTTGGGCTGCGCCGGCGGTGCTTTGTCTCTATGCCTTCAACGGCTGGTTTATCGGGATGCAAAACACTACTATTCCGATGGTTATCGCCATTCTCACCAATGTGGTGAACATCGCTTTGAGCGTCGTTTTCGTCAATTATATGGGTATGGGCGTGAGTGGCGTGGCCTTGGGCACGGTCATCGCGCAGTATTGCGGATTAATTACGGCGATTGTCTTCCTTTTCGCCAAATTCCGCCATCATCTTATTCCCATCCGCAGGGTGCTGTTGCTGCAAAGCGACAAATTGAAGCGTTTCTTCCAAGTGAACGCCGACTTCATGATTCGCAGCATCCTTTTGGTGCTGAGCATCGCTTATTTCAACAACCAGTCGGCCAAACTCGGCGACGACATGTTGGCCGTGAACATGATTCTGATGCAGTTCTTCTACATCTTCTCCTACTTCACCGACGGTTTCGCCTACGCGGGCGAGGCCTTGGTGGGGCGTTTCACGGGTGCGCACGACCCGAAACAACTCCGCCAAACCATCAAACTGCTATTCCTGTGGGGTTTCCTTATCGCCTTGCCGTTCACGGTGCTTTATGCCCTTTTCCCTGATTGGTTCATCGGCCTCGTCAGCGACCAGCCTGAAATCATCCCTATGGCCAAGCCTTACCACATCTATCTGGCCGCCATTCCATTAATTACATTTGCGGCCTTCCTTTGGGACGGCGTTTACATTGGAGCCACCGCAGCCCGCGCCATCCGCAATACGATGATTATTTCAGCGTTATTCGTGTTCTTGCCCACCTCATTAATATTAATGCCGCCTTTCGGCAACCATGGTTTGTGGATTGCTTTTCTGCTTTTTATGGTGGCGCGAGGGTTGAGTATGACCTTGATGGCACGGAAAGCCATATTTGGAATCCCAGAAAAACAGTAAAAATCAAATTTCGTCGATTTCCTCGGCGGTCAAGCCTGTGTATCTTGAAATCTGCTTGGTATCCATACCGTCTGTTTTCATTCGGCTTGCTGCTTTGACAAGATTCTTATGGACGGCAGTTTCCGAAACAACCTTTACATTTTTCTCCCATTCTTCCCAGTTTGTTTCAGAAATATAGCGTGTCACTTGATCACGCAGAGGTGGCAACTCTTGTTGGATAATATCCCAAACTGTTTGCACATTTATCTGATAATAATCATGAACAAGGACATGGCGCAATTTCATAATCCCATCCCAATCTGTGTCAGGATGAGTTCTGCAAAAGGCTTTTGTCAAATGATATGCAGCCTCACCAACAATTTCTATGTTTTTCACCACTGCATAAAACATCATATCTCCTGTCCGAAGGTCTTCACTTGTCTTGCCTTCTGTATATTTAAACACTTTGTTGATGGCTTCAACGATATGTTCCAGTCTGATACGGTCTTTAAGCGGCTCTCTCATAAATCAATATTTTATCACGGTTAGCACTTTCCACGGCAAAAGGAAAAAGCGTCCCTTCTTCGACAAGATCAACATCACGGCCGAGTAATTTCTCAAGGTCGTTCCACATCCCGAAAAACTTCAATCCGACGGGTTTCGAACGGTCGAGGACAACGAGAATGTCGACATCGCTCAAAGGTGTTTCCTCGCCTCGGGCGAACGAGCCGAACAACCACGCTTTCAACACGGGTTGGTTGACAAAATAAGCCGACACGATTTGCTGTACCTGTTGTTTATCCATACCAAATTGAATGTTATCCGCTGCAAAAATAATGATTTCCAGCCATATTTTTCACTATTTTTGCCGAAATTTTCACCCGATGGAAGAAATCGTAACATTTTTGGAAGCCGTGCTCCACAACAACAACCGCCCGTGGTTCCAAGAGCACAAGAAAGAATATCAGCAGGCTCAGGCCAACTTCAACGCCTTGGCCGAACAAATCATCAACGGCGTGCAGAAATTCGACGACAACTGCAAAGGCCTGACCTTGAAGGACTGCACCTATCGCTTCTACCGCGACACGCGCTTCTCGCCCGACAAACGTCCCTACAAGACCCATTTCGGCGTGTTCGTCTGCCCCGAAGGCAAGAAGTCGATGCTGAGCGGCTACTACTTCCATATTGAGGCGAAAGAGGCTGAGTATCTGGGGCATAATATGCTCTGTACGGGAATGTATATGCCCGACACAACCATGCTGAAGACCATTCGCGACGAAATCCTGTTCAACGGCGAGCCTTTGGCGGAAAGCATCGCCAAAGCCAAAGGTTTCGACCTCGACACCAGCCACGCCATGAAGCGCGTGCCCAACGGCTATCCCAAGAACCATCCGCAGGCCGATTTCTTCAAGCAGCGCGACTGGCTCTTGGTACAAGACCTCCCCGACCAACGCCTCTCCGACCCGCATCTGGTGGATTGGGTGCTTTCGGAATTCGAGAAAACCAAGGATTTCTGCCAGTGGCTGAATCGGACGGTGAAAGGAGAATAAAAACAGTAGAGACGGTGCATGCACCGTCTCCACAAACATAATCTGTTGTTTCTGTAATCCTTATGCCAGTTCAAACTGTTCCAAGAATCGCAAGTCGTTCTCGAAGAACAGCCTCAAATCGTTGATGCCGTATTTCAACATGGCAATGCGTTCCACGCCCATACCGAAGGCGAAGCCCGTATATTTCTCAGGGTCGATGCCGCTCGAAATGAGGATGTTGGGGTCGCACATACCGCAGCCGAGGATTTCGACCCAGCCCGTGTGCTTGCAAATGTTGCAGCCTTTGCCTCCACAAATGTTGCACGAGATGTCCATCTCCGCCGAAGTCTCGGTGAAGGGGAAATACGACGGGCGGAAACGCACCTTGGTACCCTCGCCAAAGAACTCTTGCACAAAGTGATACAAGGTCTGTTTCAAATCGGCAAAGGAAACGTTTTCGTCGATATACAAGCCTTCAATCTGATGGAAGATGCAGTGGGCACGGGCCGAGATGGCTTCGTTGCGGAACACGCGGCCAGGGGCAATGATGCGGATGGGCGGCTGATGGGTCTCCATCACGCGAACCTGCACGCTCGAAGTGTGGGTACGCAGCAGCACATCCGTCGCCTTGTTGACATTGGGCTCCTTATTAATAAAGAAAGTGTCCTGCATGTCGCGGGCGGGATGGTCGAGTGGGAAGTTGAGGGCCGAGAAAACGTGATAGTCGTCCTCAATTTCGGGACCTTCGGCAATGGTGAAGCCAAGATGTGAGAAAATCTCGTTGATGTCGCGGCGCACGATGGACAAAGGATGTCTTGCGCCTTTCATCTCGGCGGCGGGCATACTCATGTCGAAGCCTGCGTCGTTGCTATGCTGGTTCTCAAACTTCTGCAACTGCTCCTCCACCTTGTCTTGCACAACGTTCTTCAACTCGTTCAATCGCATACCCATCTCCTTGCGGAGTTCAGGGGCAACGGACTTGAAGTCGGCGAACAAGGCGGGAATGACACCTTTCTTGCTCAGGTAAGTGATGCGGAAATTCTCCAAAGCCTCCTTGCTTTCAGCTTGGAAATCACGCACTTGGTTAAGTATTTCTTCAACTTTTTCTTTCATTTTATATGGCTTTTGGCCTTTGGCTTTTGGCCTTTGGCTTTTGGCAGTTCATACCATAAGCCAATAGCCAACAGCCAATAGCCTTATTTTTCAATCGTAACGGAAATGATGGTGACAGGCTCGACGGGGACATCCATACGGCCGGTCTTGACGGCAGCAATCTTGTCGACCACCTCAATGCCTTCGGTCACTTCGCCAAACACGGTGTAGTCGCCATCAAGGTGCGGGGTGCCGCCCACGGTCTGATAGGCTTGGCGCTGACGGGCGCTAAACACCTTGCCCATCCGGCTCTCGAACATATCCAAAGCCTTGTCGTCATACACCTTGCCCTGCACGATGTAGAACTGCGAGCCGCTGGAGGCCTTCTTGGGGTTCACTTGATCGCCTTGGCGGGCAGCGCAAAGGGCGCCTTTCTTGTGGAAATGATTGTCCCTAAATTCGGCGGGAACGGTGTAGCCCGGGTCGAGACGACCGTCCTTGTTTTGTCCGCCCTGAATCATAAACTGGTTGATGACGCGGTGGAACGGCGAGCCGTTATACCAGCCTTCGTCCACCAATTTAAGGAAATTGTCGCGGTGCAGAGGCGTGTCGTTATACAATTTGGCCTTGATGGTTCCCATATTGGTCTTAATGGCAACGACGGTTTCCTTTTCATTTGCTTTTTGTGCCTGGCAGGTCAGTCCGACCAACACCAAGGCGGCTAAAATCAGTCTTTTCATATTTCTTAGGTTTATTAAATATCCAAATTCAAAAATTCACACATTTCATTCATTTACAATGGAGTAAATCACTTCGAGGCGGAGCTTCCCACCCACATCGGATTCCGGGCCGTTGATGACCAACCGTTGTGCGTTATAGGCCGCGCCATTAATGCCAAGGTTAAGTCCGCAGTTCTCGCGTTTCCCCATAATCACTTCCTGGACATATTCCGAAATCCTGAAGGTTACCGATTGGCTGTTGGAGTTGTAAGTTCCTCCGAAATAATTCGTTCCTTCGAAATAGTCGGGCAAGAGGAAGGTCGTGCTATCGGCATTGAAGCCCAAAAGGAAGAAGTTGGTCGGGGCTTTGTAAATCGAGTCGGTGGCCAATTTCGAAGCGGGAAAAACGAGTTTCGCCTCGTTGATGACTATATGGCTGTCTTCCAAGGTGTCGGCCCAATGAGTGAGGTTCGGAAACAAGATCTTGGCTTTGACGCCGCCCATCGATTGCAGATAGATCTGCTGCTTCCCAAGCTCGGTGTGCCCATCCAGAAGTTGGCTGACAAAATCTTGGCTTCCAATCGAATAATCGTGTTCAATGCTATTGAAATAGGCATCCGAAGATGTGGTATAAAAGTCGTAGCGCATCGGCTTCTCAGGCGTTGCTGCGGCGTGATAATAGAGTTGCAGCAAGGTGTAGGTGTTGTTGGTCGGGTCGATGGTGCAGATGGCGCCGCTATAGCTCACGGGGTCGCAATACAGGCGGAGGCCCTTGAAATGTTCCTTGAAAAGGTCGGGGCGCGAATAGCTCGTGGTGTCGAGCGACATCAGGTAATTGCCCAATTCATTGCTCAGCGGGATGCGAATGACGGCCTGCCTCACGGTGTCGGTGCCATAGATATGCATCTTGGTGTTAGGGCGCGGTTGGAACTGGTAGCCATTGGCGTGGTCAACGCCGAAAGTGGATACTTCCGAGGTGTTGTAATAGGTGGAGAGCACCGAGAGCGTATCCGACAGCTCGAAAGCGTGAACGGTTTGGAATACAGTGGTGTCGCCATAGTAGTTCGTGACGCTGAGTTGCAGCACCAATGAGTCCAGAACGGGGTTGTTGCCAAAGCTCTGACCCGCCACCGACGGACGGAACTGCGTGTAGAATCCGGCCTCGGAGCCACCAAAGACGGGGTCGTTCATCGAGCCCAAAAGGACGTTGATCACATTGCCCGTCGAAACGGAGTCGAGATAAGAATGGCAAACCACTTCGACCGTATCGGTCTTGTATATCTCAAAATAGTCGTCATTCGAAATCAGGTTGTTGCCTATGGTGTCGGGCGATTTCTTGCAAGAGGCCAAGGCCAACGCCAAGGTCGCAACCACAAAAGCTGTCAGCGGCAGGGCAAATGGATGATGTTTTTTCATTAGGTCAAAAAAAATTGCAGTTTCTATCGTTGTGAGATAACTCCGAAAAGCGGCCCTTATTGTTTTTCCAACAACGAATCGTAGAATTCGTTGCAAGCCTGGGCGTAGTGTACCTGATCCTGATAGGTGAGGAAAGGCTTCTTCGAGGCCACCAGATATTCCTCAATCTCCGGATTGAGTTTGTTGGTGCTGACCACAATGCCATCGGAATAGTCGATGGCGGCCTTCATCAGGTTGACATAGTTGGCCTCCTTGAAATATTTCATGTCCTTGGCGGTGATTCCCGGCAGTTTCATTTTCTTGTCGAAACCAGCCTTGAAGTACTCATCGAAGGCATCGTCATAAATCGAATAGATGATTTTCGACTCGTTGAAAAGCGGGTTGTCCCTCACGTTCATGGCCCGCTTGATGTAGACCGGCATCAGGGCCGAAATCCAGCCGTGGCAATGGATGATGTCGGGCGACCAGTTGAGTTTCTTCACCGTCTCGATGACGCCACGGGTGAAGAAGATGCAACGGCTGTCGTTGTCCTCGCAAAACACGCCCTTCTCGTCATACATCAAGTATTTTTTCTTCGTGAAGAAATCGTCGTTGTCGATGAAATAAATCTGCATTCTCGCTTTCTGGATGGAGGCCACCTTGATAATGAGCGGGTGGTCGGTGTCGTTGATGATGAGGTTCATGCCCGAAAGGCGAATCACCTCATGGAGTTGGTTCCTACGCTCGTTGATGACGCCGTAGCGGGGCATGAAAATCCTGATTTCCTTTCCGCTTTCTTGTGTGGCTTGGGGTAGATAACGACCGACGAGGCTCATCGGGGTTTCCGGCAAATAGGGTGCGATTTCTTGATGGACAAATAATACTCTTGTTTTGGTAGTCATGGGCTACAGTTTTGCTTAGAAACTACAAAATTACGCATTTTTTTTGGAATAACGCAAATAAAAATAAAAAACCCTACCTTTGCAAACACAAACCGCAGCCCGCTATGGAACACGAACACTTTGAAAATCAAGAACATGAATGGGATTCGAACCTCAAAGTCACCGAAGGCGTTGATGGTCCCATCCAAGTCAACCCTAACGCTTTGGAACGCATGAAACGCAACCAACAGCAGCTCATGCCGTTGGAATGGTATGTTGAAGGCATCCTCAAAGGCGACCGCGTGACGCTGAGCAAGGCTATCACATTGGTGGAGAGTGCCTTGCCCAAGCATCAGGACTTGGCGCAACAAATCATCGCCGCCTGCCTGCCCCATGCGGGAAGGGCCTTGCGATTGGGCATTACGGGCGTTCCGGGCGCGGGCAAAAGTACCTTCATCGAGGCTCTTGGCGTTCACCTTTGCGACAAGGGACAAAAACTCGCCGTCCTCGCCATCGACCCTTCGAGCCAACGCTCCAAAGGCAGCATCTTGGGCGACAAGACCCGCATGGAAAACCTTTCCGTGCATCCCAACGCCTACATTCGTCCTTCGGCCTCAGCAGGCACTTTGGGCGGTGTGGCACGAAAGACAAGGGAAACGATCATCCTTTGCGAAGCAGCGGGTTATGATACGATTTTCGTTGAAACCGTGGGCGTGGGCCAGTCGGAAACGGCGGTACATTCCATGGTCGATTTTTTCCTCCTTATATTAATCAGCGGTGCCGGCGACGAGCTCCAAGGCATCAAGCGCGGCATCATGGAAATGGCCGACGGCATAGCGGTGAACAAGGCCGACGGCGACAACGTGATGCGCGCCAACCGTGCCGCCGCCGAATGTCGCAATGCACTGCATCTCTTCCCCCTGCCCGAATCGGGACAAGAAACCAAGGTGCTGACTTGCTCCGCCCTGACGGGCTTCCAAATCGACGAAGTATGGCAAATGGTGGCCGACCACGTCCAAGCCATCCGCGACAACGGCTATCTTTACCGCAAACGCGCCCAACAGGACGTTCAGATGATGTACGACTCAATGGACAGTGCCCTGAAAAACGATTTCTACCAAAACCAACTCGTTTCCGACCTTCTCCCCTTGGTCGAAAGCGACGTGCGCGGCCAGCGGATGAGTGCTTACATTGGCGCACAAAAGCTGTTGGATGCTTATTTTAATATGCTGAAAAGGTAGGCAACCATAAAATAAACGGTTTATTATCAACCTGCTTTTTGTGCACAAGATTTTGAATTGAGGTTGAAATGGTACTATGCATCATCCTAATCGTGTTAATCGTTGCCTTTGTAATTCTCAAGGCATCCAGAAACACTCCAGAACACAAAGGGAGAGAAGGAGAACTTCACGTCCATAACATTCTCGAACATCTTCCAGATGAATATATTGTATTTGACGATGTGATACTGAAAACTACTAACGGCACCACACAAATTGACCATATAGTTGTATCTAGATATGGAGTGTTTGCCATTGAAACCAAAAACTATCGTGGTGAGATTTATGGTAGTGACGACCGCCAACAATGGACGCAAATAATTGTGACGAATGTCACATACAAGAAGAAGTGGTACAAGACCTATAGCTATGTTACAAAGAACCGTTTTTACAATCCTGTGAAGCAGTCCGTGTCACATGCCAATGCAATTAGAAAAACCTTAAACGCCTGGCCTAACCTTAAAGTGGTGCCAATCGTCGTGTTTGCTGGCAGTGCCGTCCTTCAGAACGTCACCACGCAGCATCATGTCGTCTACGACGACCAGCTGCTGGCTACCATCCAAAGCTACAGCTATCCCTGCCTCTCTGATGCCGAGGTTGCCCAAGTGGTCAACCGTCTAACCCAGCAAAACGTCAGAGACCAAGTGGATGACCAAACCCATGTGAGCAACGTCTATGCCGCCAAGTACAAAACTGACAGCAAAATAGCCTCCGGCATTTGTCCCCAATGCGGCGGCACCCTCGTTCTCCGCCACGGCAAATACGGCAACTTCTACGGATGCTCCAACTATCCCCGTTGTAGGTTTACAACGCACTAATTAGAATGGTTAGCAAAAGAAAGACCATCACACAACTGTTAGTTCTAATGAGTTATGCTTTAAAAATCCAAATGAAAAAGCAAAGTCTGTCAAAAATAATCATAATTTTGCATCATTGAAACAAGTTGCCCCTATGGCTTAGATTTTCGGACATTTTATATTGTAATACAACCAAACCACACAACTATGTACGACGAAACAAAAGAAAGAAAAAGCGGTACGAGAGTGATTCTTCTCGTAGTCCTATGCATCGCCTTTTTGATAGCAATTCTATGGAAACAAGGATTGATTCATTGGGAGCAGTCGCCCGAGGAGCAAAACGAACAAATTGCCACTGTTGAAAAAGAATCGACAATTACCCCAAATTCTGGTTTTATGGTTTCAGAATCGGATTGGGAGAACCTTCAAAACGAGGTCAAACAATTGCGTAAGGAGGTGGAACAACTAAAAGCGGCTAAACCTAAAACAACATCCACACCAAAACAGACCACAATACAAAATGAGTTAACACCGCCGCAACCATCGAAACCAGCGGCAAAAAGCACTATTGAAGTACGGGAATCAACACCAGCAAATCCCTCCTCTACTAAAACATCTCAAACAAAAGAAACTGCAAGCACAACAATAGATCCAGATGCTCTTACGTTGGCAAATTATCATCACGATTGGGTACAATCCGAAGCAACGGTAGCGTTGCAAAACAACACAAACCGTACAATTACCTATGTCGCAGGACGAATGATATATTACGACATGAACGGTAATATGCTGGATTATCAAGACTTCACAAAGTCTATCACGATAGAACCTGGTATGGTAAAGAATTTCTCACTGAATGGTTACGGCCACAGAGAAAGTTATGCATACTATAAAAGTGATGTTAGAGCATCGTATCCCGACCGAAAATATAAGGTTAAGTTTGAGTTGAAATCGTATAAATAAAAACAAACTGCGACTTGTATGGAGTAGCAGTCACCCTGAAAAATTGTGTTTATATTCAACCACCGCATGAGTGCGTATATTGGGGCGCAGAAGTTGTTAGGTGTTTATTGTAATATGCTGAAACGCTGATAGTTACAACTCAATTTGTTCGTAAACCAGCGGAAAGTGCCAAAAAAATTGCGATTCCGCTGGTTTACGCACATTTCATAATATAAAAATTTGTTTTTCTTTTGATTACAAAAAGCAAATTATCCAAAACCAACTCGTTTCCGACCTTCTCCCCTTGGTCGAAAGCGACGTGCGCGGCCAACGGATGAGTGCTTATATTGGCGCACAAAAGTTGTTGGATGCTTATTTTAATATGCTGAAACGTTGATAGTTACAACTCGTTTTGTTCGTAAACCAGCGGAAAGTGCCAAAAAAATTGCGATTCCGCTGGTTTACGCACATTTCATAATATAAAAACTTGGTTTTCTTTTGATTACAAAAGCAAATTATCCAAAACCAGCTCGTTTCCGACCTCCTCCCCTTGGTCGAAAGCGACGTGCGCGGCCAACGGATGAGTGCGTATATTGGGGCGCAGAAGCTGTTTGGTGCTTATTTTAATATGCTGAAGAGGGAATAACACAACCTTCGTTTTCGGAATTTTGTGATTTTTTCGCTTGTTTGGTTCGGAATTTTGTGATAATTTTGCCGAAAAAATATCGGAATTTTGTTTGATATTGTTTTTTCGATGCTTTCGTAGAGATTTTTGCCTTTTTAAGTGAAACTTACTTCAAAAAGCACTTATCTAAAAATTCTCATTCGTATTAATATGGATGAAATCCTAATGATTGAAATGAAAATATTTGTCTAACTTTGCACCGCATCCCTGAAGTCTACAGACTTCGGACACACTGGTTGAAACACTACCAATGAAATTCATTGTTAATACAAAATCATCAATATGACAGAAACTGAAGAACTATTTGAAAAGTATGCCGAAGAAGGCGAAAAGATGGATGCTCTAAAGGCTCTAAAAATGCTGACAAAAGCTTACATCAAAGAATTAAAGCGTGATTTTGACTGGGAAACCTACGATGAAATTCGAACCACCGTTTATAGTGCTGCTGAAGTATGGCTTTATGACCGGCTCCCGAAACAAGACAACAATCCTTTTACGGAAGATGAAATCAACGGCTCTTTGGCAGAACTAATGCCTCGAATCTGTAACAGATACAGGGTGAGATTTTATGGAAGCATGACTATATGTGGCGGTTTGTCACCAGAAAAAATCAAGGAACTATGCCTTATTGCAATCGATGAAAAACTCTACGGCAGCGAAACGTTAAGCGCCATTTGCTGGGCGGTAAAACAAATCCCAGAACTCTATTGGAAATGGGAACAAGAGGAAATCCACCATGTGGCATTTCTGCGCCCCTTTATTCACGGGAATTACAATCCAAGAATTGTGTTTTAATCTATCAAGAAAAGGGCATTTGGAAATAACTGGAAATGTTGTTTAGTTTAGCAATTTGAGAATCATAAGTATAATTCTAAAATAATCCAAACCATGAAAATAATAGGATATTCAGAACGTGGTGCGATGAATGCACTGTTTTATGGAATGGCTCTTGACAAAGAACGCGGAGAGGAATCGATGAGAGTATTCATCAAAGACTTGGCAAAAATTGAAGGTAACTTCACCGACTTTGAATTGTATAATGAGTTTTCATTATCAGATTTCGGTGACCCAGACATGATGATTAAAGCTAAGAATGAAAAAGGACAGAATGTTGTCTTTTTCATAGAAGCTAAAGCTAGTTGCTGCAAGTATTACAATCTTCAAGATCAAAAAACTCATCATGAGGTTTATATGAATGGTTGTGATATGTACGACAAAGACCATGCTTCAAATTTGTATTTTCAATTAAGACTAAAAAACTACTTTTTCCAACTATTACATGACTTCTATGGAGAATCACTGGAGCAAAAACAAAAGAGTATGGTCATTGATAATGACCCTCAACTTAGATTGAAACAAAGTAGAGGCAGGAATAGAAAGATTGGAGAAAATGTTGTAGTAGAGAGAATGGTCAGCACAATCAAAGATTGTCAACAAGCCTATTATATAGCAATCATTCCGAAACAAAGAACTAATATTAACTTAGGCACGGAGGCCAAATATGGGTTTGAAACACATACTATTACATGGGAAGATATATATTCTAAGTTCAAAGAATATGTAGGAGAAACCATCGAATTCAATCAAAACAAAGAAAGAACAAAAAGTCAAATATTAAACGAACCAGTTTAGAGATAAAACATGAATAGCAATCAAAACAATATAAAGTTTATCATCCTCAGAGGTTCACACCAAATCGGTGGGAACTGTGTGGAGCTTGTCAGTCCCAACGCAAGAATTCTTATCGACTGCGGATTGCCATTGGATTATGACGAGCAAGACCCTGAGACTCAAAAGGAGATTCGTGAAAATGCACGAAAATGGCTCAATAACTGCGACGCTATTTTCCTCAGCCACTATCACGGCGACCACTACGGGCTACTCTGCGAAGCTCCCCTCGGCACAAAGGTCTTTACTTCGGATGAGACTGCTATGTTGATGGAATTGTCAGGAATCTTCGGAGAAGACCTTACGCAACGCTTGGATATACACACCTTTGAAAACGGCGTTATCACTTTCAAAGATTTCCGAATCACTCAGTATATTGTGGACCATTCGGCATACGGAGCTTGTGCTTTTCTATTCGAGATGGGCGGTCAAACCCTGCTCTACAGCGGCGACATCAGGCTTCACGGAAAGAAAGGCATCCTGTACAAACACCTTCCACAGCATGTGGATTACCTCTTTTTGGAAGGCACGAATTTGGGCAGGGGCGTTAAGCAAAAGACAGAAAGAACCGTTGAGAATGAATTTGTCAAGCGTTTTTCATCCTATCAGGACAACGCGCACTTGGTTTGGTGCTCCTCGCAAAACATTGACAGACTAGTGGCTTTGTACAGGGCGAGCCTCAAAACTGGCCGCACGTTATGCATCGACCCCTATACGGCCTACGTTTTGGAGTTTGCCTATAGCGTTCATCCGACCATACCCACCGCAAAGACCCATCCCAACCTGATGATTTACTACCCCCACAGGCTGACCACAATGATGATGGAGCGAGACAAAACCATCATCTATGGACCGTACTCAAAGGAGAAAAAGATGGATCTGGCAGATTTGGCTACGAATCCTTCGAAATATGTTTTGCTGTTTCGTCCGAAACTGCTTGGTGACCTGAAAAAGTATCTTGCCGACACGAAAGTATGTCTTACCAACTCTATCTGGGCGCAATACTGGGAACAAGACAAGCCTGAAATCAATCGGCTAAAGGAATGGTTGACAGAAAAGCCAGAACTTAGACAGAAACTGCCTGACATCCACACCAGCGGACACGCTGATGTGGCATCGCTGCAAAAGATTGTCGAGCATGTTCAGCCGAAATGCATCGTTCCCATGCACACAGAAATGCCCGAAAAGTACAAAACGCTTTTCCCAAGTTATACTGTCCTCAATGTCACAGACGAAACGCCCATAGATTTAATCAACGCAAAGGAATAAACATGAAAATCCTACATATCTCCGACACTCACGGCAAGCATCATCAATTGAAAGACTTGCCTGAAGCCGATGTGGTTGTGCATACAGGTGACATCACCGAAGATGGCACCGAAGAAGAAGTCAAAGACTTCATCGAATGGTTTGGCAACTTGCCTTACAAACACAAGATTTTCATCGCAGGCAATCACGACGATTGCTTGTATGGAGCCAACATTGAAGGTTTGCCAGACGATGTGCATTATCTCTGCAATGACGGCATCACCATTGACGGCATCAAGTTTTACGGTGTGCCCATGTTTTTACAAGACGACCTTGACGGCAATTTCCCCGAATTGTTTGGTCGCATCCCAGCCGACACGGATGTTCTATTGACGCATCAGCCGCCTCAAGGAATTCTTGACGAGTCGGATGGCATCAATTTCGGCGATTATCACCTTTTCAAAAGCGTTATGAATGTCAGGCCAAAATACCATCTTTTTGGGCATCTACACAACACAGAAGAATCCTATTGCACCTTCCGAAGGGTACGGTTCTCGAATGCTGGAAGTAGTGTTCAAGGGCGTTATGGATTGCTGAAAATATGAGATTCGCCTTGGAAAGTTTTTGTTAGGTTTGGAATTTTGTGATTTTTTCTCTTGTTTGGTTCGGAATTTTGTGATTTTTTGGACAAAAACAGTTGGAAGTTTGTGATATTTGCAACATAAACCCTTATGGATCAAATATTTCTGCTGAAACGATGGATTAATGAACGAATCGCAAAATAGAAACAACGTGTGTGGCCAACGGACGAGTGCTTACATTGGGGCGCAGAAGTTGTTGGATGCTTATTTTAATATGCTGAAACGTTGATAGTTACAACTCGATTTGTTCGTAAACCAGCGGAACGTGCCAAAAAAATTGCGATTCCGCCGGTTTACGCACATTATTTGTAAAGATGTGCCCTGGCGAGTCTCTACAAAGCCATATCATTCAGACAATTTCCGATACTCCTCCGCCTTCGCCGCATCATCATTAATAAGGTACAACTCGTAAAGGTTGCGGCAAACCTCCTCGCGAACATTTTTCTCGGCCTCGGTGAAAGGCCCTTCGCCCAATTTTTCGAGCACGCGCTCGTATTCCTCAATCAGTTCCATGCCTTCCTCGCCATTCGACTCCATCGTTTTGGCGTTGTTGAATGAAATCATCCAGTCTCTTAATGCCATATTTTCTTTATTTTTCCTGTTTTCGCAGAATGTTGAACTTTTATTTCTATCTTTGCGCAAAAATACAAAAACATTGAATTGGCAACAAAAAAACTACAGATTATACGGATTAAACGGATGCCGATGCTCGAATTTGGCAGCCAAAGTTTTGGATTTTGCGAACATCCGTATCCATCCGCAACGAAGTTGCAAAATTTCAAACTCTGTTATCTGTAAAATCCGTCAAATCCGTAGTTAAATATTTGAATATTAAATCTTTAAATCTTAAATAACAAAATCGTAATGGACCAAAGAATTGCCATGAACCCCAATCGTCTGGTGCAGTACCTCCAAAAGCCTGCATCGGAATTCACTCGCGCCGACATCATCCGTTATTGCGAGGAAAACCAAATCGAATTCGTCAACTTCCACTATTGTGGCTGGGACGGCAGACTGAAAACCCTCAACTTCGTGATCCACAGCTTGGAGCACCTTGAGAACATCCTCACCGCCGGCGAGCGCGTCGACGGCTCGAGCCTCTTCCCCTTCATCGAAGCCGGAAAGAGCGACCTCTATGTGGTGCCGAAGTACAAGACAGCCTTCCTCAACCCCTTCTCGGAAATCCCGACCTTAGACATCCTCTGCTCGTTCTACAACCGTGACGGCGAGCCTTTCGAGAGCTCACCTGAGCACATCCTCCACAAGGCCCACGAAGTGTTCAAGAAGACCACGGGCTTGCAAATGGAGACCATGGGCGAGTTGGAGTATTACATCATCGCCGACGACGAGGAAATCTACGAGGTGCCCGACCAACGCGGCTACCACGAGAGCGCTCCGTTCAACAAGTTCACGCAATACCGCGTGGAAGCCATGCGCCTCATCGCCCAAGCCGGCGGACTGATCAAGTACGGCCACTCCGAAGTGGGCAACTTCACCTTGGACGGCAAGATTTATGAGCAGAACGAAATCGAGTTCCTGCCCACCAACATCGAGGATGCCGCCGACCAACTCGTTGTGGCCAAATGGATTATGCGCCAATTGGCCTACGAATATGGCGTCACCTTGACCTTTGCCCCGAAGATTACGGTGGGCAAGGCCGGTTCGGGAATGCACGTCCACTGCAAGTTCATGAAAGACGGCAAGAGCGTGATGGTGAACAAGGGCGAACTCAGCGACTATGGCAAGAAAGCCATCGCTGGCTATATGGTGGCCGGCACTTCGTTGCCCGCCTTCGGCAACCCCAACCCGCTGTCGTTCCTCCGCCTTGTGCCCCATCAGGAAGCCCCGACCTCGCTGTGCTGGTCCTACTCGAACCGCAGCGCCTTGGTGCGCGTGCCGCTCGGCTGGATCAACAACGGCAAGGACATGGCCGCCAATGCCAACCCGCTTGAGCGCAAGTCGAACAAGGACTTCAGCGACAAGCAGACCTTCGAATGGCGTGCTTCCGACGGCTGCGCCGACATGTACCTGCTGATGGCCGCCCTCTGCTGCGCCGCACGTCATGGATTCGAGATGCCCGATGCCCTCGAAATCGCCGAAAAGACTTATGTCGGCCTCGGCGTCAACATCCACGACGACAAGAACAAGGAATTGCAGGAAAGCCTCGAGCAACTGCCCGACAGCTGCGTGGCCGCCGCCAAGGAATTGGCCAAAGATCGTGAGATTTACACCGCCAAGGGCGTGTTCTCCGACAGCATCGTAGACTATATGATCAAGTTCCTCACCAACTTCAACGATGCCAACCTCCGCAAGGAATTGGGCAACGACACGGAGAAAATCCTGAAATTGGTGAAGGATAACATCCATGTGGGATAATCAACTGTAGGGCTGTCATATCATGGCAGCCGCTTGGATTGGTTTCCTATGCGGCTGCCACAGTGTGACAGCCCTACAAACAAAAACGGCCATGACAAAGGACAAATTCAATTGGAGATTTTGCCTTTGTTGTGGCCTTTTCATTTGGTTCATTGTCAACCTTTTGCAGGGCATCTTCACCGAAATCCAAGAGGACGAGGCCTATTATGCCCTTTACGGCGAACACCTTGCTTGGGGCTATTTCGACCATCCGCCCATGGTGGGTTTGATGACCTTCCTGAGCAGCATTTTCTTCTCGGGCAGCTTGGGAGTGAGGTTTTTCACGATCGTTGCCTCGTGTTTGTCGCTATTTGTGATTTGGAGGATGGCAACCTTTGATGGCCGACCTTCCGACAGGCTCAGGGGCCTTGAACCAACAACACAAAATAAGGTCGTTGAGCCTGTCGAAACGCCGACCCATCAGACTATCTTCATCTTCTTCACCCTCGCCTTCTCGGTGGTGATGTTCAACATCTACGGCTTCGTCACCACGCCCGATGTGGGTTTGATTTTGTTCTCCGCCTTGTTTTTGTTGGCCTATCAGCGCTATCTGCACGACAATTCGTGGAAAAACGCCCTTTTGATGGGCTTGATGATGGCTTGCATGGTCTACAGCAAGTATCACGCTTTCTTGCTTTTAGGCTTGGTCGTGCTTTCTAATATGCGTTTGCTGAAAGACGGCAAGTTCTATGTGGCCTGTCTGTTGGCCTTGGTCCTGCTGGTGCCACACATCCTTTGGCAGGTCCAAGCCGGTTTTCCGAGCATCCGCTACCATATTTCGGAACGAAACGAGCCATTCCGATGGAGCTATTTCTGGGAATATCTTCCTAACCAGCTACTGATTTTCAATCCATTCACTTTTGGGGCGGTGGTGTATGTATTGGTTCGCCCTGCCTCCCGCGAAAGTGGGACACCAGCCGGAGTGTTCGAGCGCGGCCTGCGTTTTATTCTCGTGGGCTTCTTTTTCTTCTTCTGGATGACGGCCTTCCGGGGTCATGTGGAGCCACATTGGACCATCGTCTGTATGATTCCCGCAGTGGTGTTGGTCTATCGCAAAGCATTGGCCGATGCGAAGTTAAGAAAATACATACGGCGTTTCGTGCTGCCTTCGCTTGCCCTTATCTTGGTGGCACGCATCATTTTGATGACACCTTTGGCCTCACGCTTTGGCTTCAACGACAAAAAAGAGCTGTACGAAGCCATCGAGACCGTTGCGGGCGACCGTCCCGTGGTGTTTCGTGGCTCGTTCCAGCGGCCTGCCTTGTATCATTACTTTACGGGCAAGCCCAGCTCGACCCTGCGATGCTATTACGATAGGATGACGCAATACGACCTCTGGCAGTTCGACCGCGACTGGATTGGCCAACCCGTGCTCGTTTGTGGTGGCGACGGCAACAATTCCGAGAACTTCGTGGTCGGGAAAGTGGAATTCCGTGGCTATCTTGCCGAGCACTTCCAAACCGCCAACCGGCTGGTGACCGAGTTCAACATCACCAATGCCGGCATCAGCCAAACACCCGTTTTCAATGTTGGCGACACCATCGAAATGGACTTCTCCATCCACAATCCCTACGACCAGCCCATCAGTTTCAGCCACAAGGAATTCGATATGGACCTCAAGGTAATTTTCCTGAACACCAACGATTTCATCTACACTATACACAAGAAAATCAACCAATTGGAGTCACACCAAACCTACGAAGGCCATCTTTCGGCCATCATCGGCGAAAACATAAAACTGGGGAAAAACAGCATCGCCTTGGGCATCAGCGACAGGATTGCCACCTTTGCGACGGCGGGTCAAACCGTTGACATTATGATTGGGCAGCCCTGAGCATCTCCATCTCGGCCTGCTGTGCCTTGAGCTGCTTGCGCACTTCGTTAATGTTGTTTTGCTTCTTTTTCCTATTGATCATTTGCAACTCACACTCGGCGATGGTTTCAAGCACCTGCCGGAGGTTTTTGCCTTTTTCGAGGATGAAGGCGTGTCCGATGCCATCGATGCCGCGAAGTCGGCCCATAATGTCGATTTGCCGCTCGGCGGAAAGGTTGCCTTGGATGAGGAAAAGATAGTCCAAGCGGGGCTTGAAGGGGAACAGAATCCGGTCTTTGTAGACCAATGAAACGAGATTATACACATCGTAGTTTTCGCCGATGGTATAATAGAAAAAGGAATATGGCGTGCCTTCGAACACAAGGTCGTCGTAACGGGCAAGGTCCAACGAGAGCACTTTGTTGAGATTCCAGGCCAACTTGTAGTCGACCAAGCCGGAATTGATGCCAACAACGGTGGTGTCGGCAAACGAGGCAATCTGTATCCGCTTGTCCCTGCCCATCATTCGTTCTCCTTTTCCGTCAAAGCGTGATAGGTTTTTTCGGCGGCGAGCTGTTCGGCGCCACGGATGGAGCGGTCGCTGGCATCATCGTAAGGCTTTTCGTCGATGAAAATCTGGACATGGTATAGCTTGCGGTGCGCCTCTCCGCTTTCGTCAACGAGGCGAAATTCGAGTTTCTTCTTGCGTTTTTGCGACCATTCGAGCAACTTGCTCTTGAAGTTGATGTCGGTGTTCAGCATCTCATCCATATCGACGTGGACTTTGAGGATGCGCTCGATGATGACACGTTTGGCGAACTCGAAGCCACGGTCAAGGTAGATGGCTCCTATCAGTGCCTCAAATGCATTGCCACCCACCGAGCGGGCGTTGTTGCTCATATCGGGGGCGTGACGGATATAGGACTCGAAACCAAGTTTTTGCGATAGCTTATTGAGCGAAACACGGCTGACGATACGAGACCGCTTTTCGGTGAGGAAGCCTTCGGCTTGGGTGGGATAGGTGTGGAAAAGGTAGTCGGCCACGGCAAGGCTCAACACGGCATCGCCGAGATATTCCATGCGCTCGTTGCTGACGTGATAATGGCCAATCGACTCGCTCATCGACTTGTGCGTGAACGCCACACGATACAATACGATATTCTTCGGATAGAAACCGAAAATGCCGTGGATGTAATCGTAAAGTTCCTTGTCTTTGGGGGCTTTGGGTCGTGAAAGCGGGAAAAGGGCCATCTTATGATTCAAACTTTTTGAAGATCAAGGTGGCGTTTTGTCCGCCGAAACCGAAAGAGTTGGAGAGAGCGTAACGGATGTCGCGCTTGCGGGCCTGATTGAAGGTGAAATCGAGGCGGCTGTCGATTTGAGGGTCGTCGTCAAAATGGTTGATGGTGGGCGGGATAACGCCGTGCTTGAGTGCCAGCACGCTGGCGATGGCCTCCACGGCGCCTGCGCCACCAAGAAGGTGACCTGTCATCGACTTGGTGGAATTGATGCTGATGTCGTAAGCGTGTTCGCCAAACACTTCCTTGATGGCGATGGGTTCGGCCAAGTCGCCCGCCGGCGTGGAAGTGCCGTGCGTGTTGATGTGGTCGATGGCTTCGGGAGCCAAGTTGGCGTCTTTCAGGGCGCGTTGCATGCTCAGGATGCCACCCTTGCCTTCGGGATGCGGCGCGGTGATGTGATAAGCATCGGCCGATGAGCCACCACCCACTATTTCGGCATAGATTTTCGCCCCACGTCTCATGGCGTGTTCATATTCCTCAAGCACCAAGCAGCCCGCGCCTTCGCCCATGACGAAGCCGTCGCGGTTGAGGTCGAAGGGGCGCGAGGCGGTCAGCGGGTCGTCGTTGCGCGTCGAGAGGGCTTTCATCGAGTTGAAGCCACCGATGCCGCAAACGCCGATGGCGGCACCGGCGCCACCTGCCACCACGACATCGCATTTGCCGAAGCGAATGTTGTCGAACGCATCGATGATGGAGTGCGCCGATGAGGCACAGGCCGACACCGTAGCGTAGTTGGGGCCACGGAAGCCGTACTTGATGGACACCACACCCGCCGGCATATTGACGATCATCTTGGTGATGAGGAAAGGGCTGAAACGCGGAAGACGCCCGGAATCGGCATATTCCATCATCTCGTTGTAGAAATGGTTGACACCGCCAATGCCCGAAGTAATCATCACGCCCACTTCGTCATAGTCGGTGTTTTCGGGGCTGATGCCTGAGTCCAATATGGCCTCGTCGGCAGCGATGAGGTCGAATTGCGCGAAAAGGTCGTACTTGCGGACCGTCTTTTTGTCGAAGTAATCGTCGGGGTTGTACCCTTTCACCTCGCAGGCGAAATGGGTCTTGAACAAAGTTGAATCGAAACGGGTAATCTCACCGGCACCGTTTTTGCCATTCACCAACCCTTCCCAGAAATCCTTGACGGTGTTTCCGATGGGGGTGATGGCACCCAAGCCCGTGATGACCACTCGTTTCGATTCCATACATGCTTTATTTTAGGTTTTTGTAACTGAAAATCAATTGTTTTCAGCACGCATCTTTTCGATGAGTTTCACGACATCGCCAACGGTTTGGATGCTTTCTTGTTGGTCGTCCGGGATGGAGAGGTTGAAGTTCTTTTCAAATTCCATCATCAGTTCGACGGTGTCCAATGAATCGGCGCCAAGGTCGTTGGTGAAGCTGGCTTCCATAGTGACTTCCGAGGGGTCAACGCCCAATTTTTCGGCGATGATCGGAGTGATTTCATTCAAGATTTCTGACATTTTTCTCTTTTTTTAGTTGATAAATGAGCCGCAAAAATAGGTCTTTTTTCGTTCCATAAAGCAAAATGATTAATCAACAGATTGAAAACCAAATGCTTAAGAAAGAATCTTGGCCGTTTCTTGCGACCGATAATTACTCGTTTTCGGCAGCAAAGGTACGACTTTTTTTGAAAACAAGCGATTTTGTGGAAATTTAGTTGGGGTTGCCCTATTCCTTCACCACCTTGCACACACACTTGCGCCCGTCCTCGTCGGTGACGCTGACGAAATAAACGCCTGCCGGTAGGTGGCTGATGTCGATTTGCAGTGTTTCGCCCCCGCCCTTGGCTGTGGCCACGCGCTGCCCGAGCGGGTTGAACACTTCGGCAATCCTAAGCTCTTTGCCATTGATGGCTACGAGGCCCGTGGTTGGGTTGGGATGGACGGTGGCGAAGGCGGTGGCTTCGTTTTCGTCCACGCCCCAGTCGAAGCTGGTCTGTCCCCAGCGGAGGGGATAGTTTGTCCCCAGCGGAGGGGATAGTTTGGGATGGTGCAATAGGCGGTGCGGGCAAGGTAAAACCACACGGAGTCATAATTATAAGTGACCACAGCGTATGCCTCCATCCATCCATAATAATACTCTCCGTCTTGTCCGTTACGAATTCCTGACTTAAAAACCAGTGTGTCCAAATGATAATCTCCTACCCAGTTTTTCTCACTAAAAATTCTTGGACCATAGAAATCTGTTTCCCAAATCAACGTACTGTCATTGAAAGGCGTGTCAAAATCTGTAAACGTATTAAAGTCATCGGGATAGTTATATTCAAACCCCGGGATATCGATTTTATGAAAGCAAGCCCCCTCTCGCGCGAAAAGCCATGGCGCACTCATCAAGGAAGAACTTGTTTCTTTAGAATACTCTAAATCCCATTCGCCATCGTCATCCATGTCAACATAAGTTCCTTGACGATTAGGCTGCCTTTGGTTTGTTCGGTTTGTGCCAACACAATATGGCAACAAAGTATGGCAATCAACGTAACAATGTGTCTTTTCATCTTTTTTCTGTTTTAGGGTTTGACTTTTATTCAGGACAGCTTTGCATGATTACGGTCATTTCCCCTCCGCTGTCCACTTGGAAGGGGCCGGTGATTTCGAAGGAATCCTACTATTCCTTCACCACCTTGCGCACGCACTTCCGTCCCTCGCTGTCGGTGACATTGACAAAGTAGACGCCAATGGGCAGGCCGCTGAGGTCCACTTGCATCGTCTCGCCCTTGCCAGTGGCGGTGGCCACGTGCTGCCCGAGTGTGTTAAGCACTTCGGCCTGTTTTAGATCCTTGCCAATGATGGTGACAAGGCCAGTGGTAAAACCACACGGAGTCATAATTATAAGTGACCACAGCGTATGCCTCCATCCAGCCATAATAGTATTCACCTTCTTGTCCATTCCTTATTCCGGCCTTGAATGTCATGGTGTCGAGGTGATATTCGCCTAAGTAGACGATTTCTGGGTATATTTCGTCTCCTTCTTCCCCCCAATTTAATGTGCTATCATTGAATGGAATATATAAATCAGGATAAACATTGTCGTAGTAAAGATAATACTCATCACTAATACCATGGAAACAGCTACTATTTCTCGGAAATATCCGAGGGTAACTCATCATAAAAGAACTGACATCTTTATAATATTCGAAATCCCACTCGCCATCGTCATCCATATCAACATAGCAGGGGCTTTGGCTTTCCTTGACGATTAGGCTGCCTTTGGTTTGTTCGGTTTGTGCCAACACAATATGGCAACAAAGTATGGCAATCAACGTAACAATGTGTCTTTTCATCTTGTTTTGTAATTTAGGGTTTGACTTTTTTATTCAGGACAGTTTTGCATAATTACGGTCATTTCCCCTCCGCTGTCCACTTGGAAGGGGCCGGTGATTTCGAAGGAATCTGTGGCTCGGAAGGTTGCTTTATCCGTGCTTCCGACGCTCACAGGCTCAATAGCAGAAGAGATACTTATGCTTTTTTTGACTGCATAGTCAAAATGATCCAAATCGTATTGGCGGGTGATTACTTCGTCAGTGTTGCATTGCCAACCTAACTGGCATACCTTTATGTAGTCGATTACCATCTTGTCGCTGCCTTCCCAAATTAGGGGATTGCCAAATTTATGCCTTTTCAATGCATATCTGTCGATCGCATAGTTAGTCTTCAGTGTCAAAGGATGTCGGGGAATGTTGTCAGGGTCATGGTATTCGTTGACCACGTTTCCGTCGCAATACCAAATGATGTGCTCAGGCTGCCAATCACAGGCAAATGTGTGCCAATTGGAAAGGGAGTCGCCAATCATGGGGAAGTTCCTCGCCCTTGAGTTTTGCCAATGGTGATGGTTGGTGGTGTCGGTGTAATAGATGCCTGTCGTGAAGCAATAAGGGTTGCCTGCTCCATGAGCGTGAGGGTTGTGGTGAGCGTTAGGAATATCTTCAAAACTCCACGAATACTCGAAAATGTCTATCTCTTCGTAATACCTGTTCGAGGGAGAGATGGAGTCGGCATACCAAAGCCAGAATGCAGGGAAGGCTCCCGTGTGGATTGGCAGTTTGCACCGGATTTCGAAATAGCCGTATTTGAACCTACCGCTATCAGGCATTTGCTCGTTATAGTAGTCTATTTCGCCCGAAAAGAAGAAAAGGCTGTCATTGTCTGGAAAGCCGGGACCATTATGTTCAGGTTTCATCCATGAGGGTAAATAATAACTATGATTGGGAATGTCATTTCCTTCATCAAAAATGGAAACGATTTCCATGACAGTGTCATTGAAAACGCAGTTGTTGAATTGGTACACTTGTAGCTCTTTTCCGTTTGTGACACCAAACCCTGGATAGGCTCTCCATTGTTGGTCAGAACTCATAAACGACCAAGGTGTCCATGTCCGTCCAGGAATAGAAAAATCATCGAAAACAACCGTGTCCCAGTTCCTGTCATAAGGGTCAATTTGCGCCATTATATTCATGTTCAGCAACATCATGCAGCAAAGATATACAAACTTTTTCATAATTGCAAGTTTTTTTTTGTTATTGAGGTTCCAACAAGCCGTGTTCTACGAGGGTCTCGCGGAGAAGCTCTATTTCTTCGTCCTGTTTCTTCACCACTTCAACCAACATGGTCACCACGGCGTTGTAGTCGATGCATTTGTGGCCGTCTGCGTCGGAGCGCACGGCGTCAGGGAATGCTTCGCAGAGTTCCCTCGACGACAGCCCTACGATGCGTTTCCCATAATCAGCCATCAGCTCAGGAATGGCTTCAGGCTCCACAAATTCGTTGCCTTCGAAGTCGGGGAACTCCGTATTGTCAGGCTTGTAGTAGAATCCGGAAATGCTGTTGATGACGGCCTTGGCTTGCTCGGCGTCGATTTTTTCCGAGTGTCTGTTTCTTTCTTCGTCCAATGAACCATCTTGGCTTCTGTTCAAAAGGAGGCAACCGTAATATACAGAACCTTCACCTGTGACGGAGAACACATGCCAGTTGGAGTTTGGATTGACCACAATCCATGACTTGGCTTTGTCATCCTTGGGTTGCGATAGAGAGACCCAACTCCAAGCCTGAGAAACGGAACTGTTGAAATAGCTGCAAGAAGGCAGAATCTGGACTCCAGATTTTAGGGAAGGGGAAAGGGTGCCCAAACTGACCAGTCCGTTCTAGTGCATTTTGAGTTGCGCTTGCGCCGACATGGCAAAAAGCACGATAACTAAAGTTAAAAATCGCTTTATCATGGTGTTTGAAATTTGAATGGTTAGTAAATCTGTTTTTTTTGTCTTTTCAATCCTTAATTTTTTGTCTTTTCAATCCGTAACGGTAAACTCACCATAATACTCGTCGCCGTTGGGGAGCGTGAAGGTGATAATGTAATCCCCGGCATGGGATACGTAGAGATTCACGCCATTGGGCGTTTGGGTGGAAAGGCACTCAACAGGCGTTCCTGTGGCAGTGGCCACTTCAATGGAAACTTGCCCGAGATTTTCAGTAAAAACCACTATTAGCAAGTGGCCGTTGATGGAGGCTTGGATGGCAGAGCCTTTGGGTTCTCCTTGTGTCCCACTTCCTTGGATAATAGTAATACCGCTGAGACCATCGGCAATACCAAGGTTAATAGCACTACACCATACTGTTGGCAACAGGAGGCCAATCAGCAGGATCATTTGTTTTACGTTGATGGACTTTTGCATACTGAATTGGTTTTGAAATTTATGGTCCAAAAGTATTCCAAAGAAACGATTGCTGTCAAGGAAATTAGGGTATGGATTGGTATGGATTATTTCCGTAATATCTTGGAAATAAACTTGTTATTCACTCAAAAAGCATATTGCGGAGGGTATGATAGAGGTCTCCTTTTGCCTCTATGATGCGGTTTATCTTTCTGCTTCTTTCGCAAACCGTAGAATAAGCCCGCTGTATCAGTGCGGAAATGTCAGCTTCTTTCAGTCCGAGCAGAAAGAGGTAGCAATAATCCATATCGCCTTCCGTCAGGTTGGGGAATTGTTTGCGGATGTGGGAGGTGAACCGAACCAAATGCTTCTCGGCAGCATCGCGCAAGGCCAAAAGTTGTTCCTTGCTGAGTGCATCGTCCTTGTAATTCAGGTAATCCACCTTCGACTTGAACTGTTGCTTATGGACAAGCCTGATGATATGTTGGCAAACTGGGACATTCATAAAGGCGACGTAATCATCGAAAGTTTCTGTTTCTTCAGCCACAGCAGTTTTTGCAACGGCCTGTTCAAATTGCTGAGTAACATCACGAAGTGCTTCATTGCTCCGCTTCAGCCTGCCCGAAAGGGCGGCTTGCTCCATTTTATGTGAGTATTGTTCGGTTCTCATCCTTCGTCTGAGAATGACCAATAGAAGAGATACAACGGATACAACAAAAGCAGCCAAGACCAAGGCAATGCCCCAACGCCTTGCGGCCTTTTGGGTTTTTAGTCTGTGTTGGGCTTCTTGTCTGCTCTGCTCATGGTTTTGACATAATGTTGTCAAATCCGAATGTAGTCTGCCTTCTTTATCCTTTTCGGTGGTGAATTGTGAACGAGCCAAGGCATATTCGTTTGCTTTCAGGGTGTCGCCTTCGGTCATCGAAATATTTCGCAACATGTCTAAGGCAAACATTTTACTGTCAGGAATCTTGGTGTTGCAATACACTTGTTCGAAATAAATCTTTGCTGAATCGAATAACCGTTCATTATAATAAATATCGGCAATGGAAAGGTATCGGGCCAATCTTTCGTCGTCAGATACGGCAAGGTCGGCTATGCGATGCAGAACCATTAAAGGCTTTGCAGACTGATGTTCCATTTGATATGACAAAAGGGCTTGATGCACGACAATATCCCTATACATTTGGCTCATCGTGTCGGACAGGCAGACTTTGGCTTGCTGGAAGTAATAATCCGCACTATCCAATTCATCCATTACATTGTAATGCGCCCCAATCTTGCTCAACATCCACGGCAAATGCCAAGGTGAGGTTTTGTTTCTCTCATAATAAGGCAAGGAAAGTTTGCCGAAATAAATCGCCTGTTTGTTGAGATACAAATTGGAGAAAAGCACCGTCAGTCTTGTATAGGTCATTGCCATGAAATTGGCTTTTTCTTTTATCATTTCCTTCTCCTCAAACCGCCCTTCCATGATTTCCAGTGCTTTCAGGTATTCGCGGCAGGCGGGCACGGCACTGTCGTTTTCGTAGTAGCCCACACCATTAATATAATGGGCGCGGGCGGCGAGGAAGGCCGTTTGGTCGATTTGGCCGGGGCGTGTTTTGAATCCCCCCGCCCCCCTTTGCAAAGGGGGACTTGGGGGAGCCTGACGCACAAGGCTGTCGAAATACGCCAGGGCCTGCCGCAATGCCGGGCGGTTGGTTTGGGCGTAGTCGTTCTTGTAGAGCAATTCGGAGAGCAAGAGGTTGGCGTAATGGCGGTTGAAGGTTTCTTCCGTAATGACGGGGCGCGCCGTGTCGCCACCCTCATACAGGTATTCCATCAACACGGCCAAAGCGGTGTTGGGCTGCTGCCATAGCAAGCTGTCGATGGCCATCAATTGGCTTCGTTGAGGGCTTTGGGGTTCTGGGGAAACGACTATGTCTAAAGACGCTTTTGATTGCGTTTCCCAAGGGCCGTGGCAGCTGGCCAAAGCCAGCAACAGAAGCAATCCTATGAAGACCGTCCGTTTCATGCCTGCAAAAGTAGTGAAAAACTTTTTGTACCGTTGTTTCTATTTTTCGTATTTTAGCCCCATAAAACTGCAAGAAAGATGCCCGACGACCTCCGCGGCTCCATACCTTATATCATTAGGCTCATCGAGGCCTTCAACATCCCGATTTACGGCGGCAGATGTACGACTTTTTTTGTATCGGCATATTTTTTCGTTTTTTTGGTTGGTCGCGGGCAGAAGCCTATTGGATATGAAGTTTTTCTAAAACGACAAAAAACGACTTCTTTTCTCTGTATAATTATTATGTATATAAATAATTATCAATGTTTTACGATTAACACAAGTTTGTGTTATACAATGTTGTGTTACACAAGTTTACGTAATATGAAAAATGTGTATTTTTACACCATAATTCAACAGAGATGGAAAACACAGAGAAAAAACTCTTCCTTTTGGATGCATACGCACTGATTTACAGGGCATTCTTCGCCATGAACAAGAACCCTCGGATGACCTCGAAAGGTCTCAACACCTCGGCGGTGATGGGCTTCTTGAACTCGCTCTATGAAATCCTGAAGAACGAGAAACCCACCCACATCGGCGTGGCCTTCGACGTGGCCGGCACCGCGCAACGGCAGGCCGAATACAGCGAATACAAGGCCAACCGCGAGAAGATGCCCGACGACCTCCGCGAGTCCATACCTTATATAATAAGGCTCATCGAGGCTTTCAACATTCCGATTTACGGCGTGGAAGGCTACGAGGCCGACGATGTGATTGGAACTTTGTCGAAAAAGGCTGAACAACAAGGATTTATCACTTATATGATGACTCCTGACAAAGACTTCGGGCAATTGGTCACCGACAAGGTTTTGCTCTACAAACCCGCCAAATTCGGCGAGCCGGCTCAAGTTTGGGGACCTAAGGAAGTCTGTGAGCGTTACGGCATACAAGAACCTAAGCAACTGATTGACATTTTGGGACTTTGGGGCGATGCCGCCGACAACATCCCTGGCATTCCGGGCATTGGCGAAAAGACCGCCGCGCAGTTGGTGCAGAAATACGGCAGCGTGGAAAACCTCATCGCCCACGCCGATGAGCTGAAAGGCAAGCAAAAAGAGAACGTCATCAACTTTGCCGAACAAGGAATGATGTCGAAGATGCTGGCAACCATCAACTTGGAGGTGCCCGTCGAGTTCGATGAAAAGGAATTGAAAGCCAAGGAACCCGACCTGCCTGCGCTGATGGCCTTGTTCGAGGAATTGGAGTTCAAGACGTTTGCCAAACGGTTTTTGGATGATTACAAGAAAAGGGGTGGGATTGACTCCCCCCTGCCCCCCTCTCAGAGGGGGAACGCAAAGCGACCTAATACAGACACCGAAACCATCGTCCGGCAGGCTTCCCCCTCTGAGAGGGGGGCAGGGGGGAGTCAAACACCCGACCTGTTCTCATCGGAAACGCCAAGCATTTCAGGCCAAATCGACCTTTTTGGCCAAGGTGAAAATGAAGGCAATCTGCTGGATTTCAGCGACAAGAACTCCGCAAAGACGGTGCAGCACGACTACAAACTGGTGGAAACCGATGAAGACATCAAAGCATTAGTGGAGCAATTATCCAAGCAAAAGCAATTCGTCTTTGATACGGAAACGACCAACGTCGATGTGTATTCAGCTGAATTGGTGGGTGTTTCGTTTGCGATAAAGTCGCACGAGGCTTGGTATCTGCCTATGCCCGCCGAGCGCGAGGCGTGCCAGAAAAAACTGGAATTGCTAAGGCCTTTGTTTGAGGATGAAACCATCCTGAAAATCGGGCAAAACCTGAAATATGACATCTCCATGCTGGCGCAATATGGCATCAACGTGAAAGGCAAGATGTTCGACACGATGTTAGCGCATTACCTTTTGGAGCCCGAACAACGCCACAACATGGACTATTTGGCAGAGGTGTATCTCAACTACATCACCATCCCCATCGAGGACCTGATTGGCAAGGGCCGGCAACAGAAAACCATGCGCGAGGTGCCCGTGGAAACCGTCAAGGAATACGCCGCTGAGGATGCCGACATCACCTTGCAACTCTATGAAAAACTGTTGCCGCTGCTCAAGGAAAACGGAGTGGAAAAACTGTTTTACGAGATCGAAATGCCGCTTGTGCCCGTGCTGAGCCGAATGGAGGCCAACGGCGTGAAAATCGACACGCAGAACTTGCAGCAAATCAGCGATGAGTTTGGCGGCGAAATCCAAAAAATCGAGGAAGAAATCTATGCTTTGGCGGGCACACCTTTTAATATAGCTTCGCCGAAACAGTTGGGTGAAGTCCTTTTCGAGAAACTGAAAATCGACGAGAAAGCCAAAAAAACCAAGACTGGACAATACGCCACGGGCGAGGAGGTTTTGCAGAAACTCTTGCACAAGCATCCCATCATCCAGAAGATTTTGGACTACCGGTCGTTCACCAAACTGAAATCGACTTACCTTGACGCGCTTCCAGCGTTGGTCAACCCGAAGGACGGGCTGATACATACTTCCTATAATCAAGCAGTTACGGCCACTGGGCGACTGAGTTCCAACAACCCGAACCTGCAAAACATACCCGTGCGCACCGCGCAAGGCCGCGAAATCCGTCGCGCCTTCGTGCCGCGTAGTCCGCAATACACGCTCCTTGCCGCAGACTACAGCCAAATCGAGTTGCGCATCATCGCCCATTTGAGCCAAGACCCCGCCATGGTGAACGATTTCAATTTAGGCCACGACATCCACGCGGCCACGGCTGCCAAGGTGTTCCATATGCCTATGAATGAGGTCACCAAGGAGCAGCGCAGCCGGGCAAAGGCGGTCAATTTCGGCATCATTTATGGCATGTCGGCTTTCGGCCTGGCCGAAAGGATGGAACTCTCGCGCAGCGAAGCCGCCGACATCATCAAGAAGTATTTCGAGGAATATGCGGGCATCAAGGAATACATGAACCGTAGCATAGCCTTGGCGCGTGAACGCGGCTATGCCGAGACCATTTTGGGTCGCCGCCGCTACTTGCGCGACATCAACGGGGCAAATAGTGTAGTACGCGGTTTCGCCGAGCGCAACGCCATCAACGCACCCATCCAAGGCAGTAGTGCCGACATGATCAAAATCGCGATGATTGGTATCCACAAGGAAATGCAACGGCTGGAAATGCAGTCGAAAATGATGCTGCAAGTGCATGACGAATTGGTCTTCGACGCGCACTTGGACGAACTTGACGCGCTGAAAGCCATCGTCAACGATAAGATGGTGAACGCCTTGCCGCTGTCGGTGCCGGTCGTGGTGGAGATGAATACTGGAAGCAACTGGCTCGAAGCGCATTAACAACGGCGAAAACAAACAAACGGCGAATTGAACGAATTTTGCGAATTTGATTTTGCAACAACCGTAATTCGTTTAATTCGCTTAATTCGCCGTTGAAAAAATCGATTTGTTCCTTAACCTACGCTGCACCCCGCCGCAACCAAATCGCTCGGCGTGAGCAGCACGAGGCGACCGTCTTTGTCCTCGGCGGAAAGAATCATACCCTCGCTCACCACGCCTTTCAACTTGCGCGGCTCGAAATTGGCGATGAAGCACACTTGCTTGCCCACAAGTTTCTCAGGCTCAGTGTAATACTTGGCGATACCGCTCACGATGGTGCGCTTGTTCATACCATCGTCGATGAGGAACTGCAAGAGTTTGTCGGCCTTTGGCACCTTTTGACATTCAAGGATGGTACCCACGCGAATATCGACCTTCATAAAGTCGTCGAAACTGACGTTTTGCTTCACCTCGGCAGGCTTCCAAGCGTTCAGTTGGTTGGCCTTCTTGGTGTCTTCCAGTTTTTGCAATTGCGCCGCGACCACGCTATCCTCGACCTTCTCGAACAGCAGTTCGGGCTGGTTGATGATATGGCCTTCGGGCAGCAAAACGGTGTTTTCGGCATCGTTCCATCCTTTCACTTCGAGGCCGATCATCTGCTGCAACTTCTTCGCGCTGAAAGGCAGAAATGGCTCGCTCAAGATGGCCAAATGCGCCACGATTTGCAACGACACGGCCATCACCGTTTTCACCCTTTCGGGGTCGGTCTTGATTTGCTTCCACGGCTCATTATCAGTGAGATACTTGTTGCCGAGGCGGGCCAAGTTCATCAACTCGTTGAGACCTTCGCGGAACTTGTAAGTGTCAAGCAAGTGGCCGATTTTCTTCGGGTAGGCGTTCATCTCGGCGATGGCGGCTTGGTCGGCTTCGTTGAGGTTCGCCAAGGCGGGAACGGCACCTTCATAATACTTGTGCGTCAGCACCAAAGTGCGGTTCACGAAGTTGCCGAAGATGGCCAAAAGTTCATTATTGTTGCGGTCTTGGTAGTCCTTCCAAGTGAAGTTGTTGTCCTTGGTCTCAGGGGCGTTAGCGGTCAAAACGTAACGTAGAACATCCTGTTTTCCAGGAAATTCCTGCAAATATTCGTGCAGCCAAACGGCCCAATTGCGCGAAGTGGAAATCTTGTCGTTTTCGAGGTTGAGGAACTCGTTGGCGGGCACGTTTTCGGGCACGATGTAGTCGCCGTAGGCCTTCAACATACACGGGAAAATGATGCAGTGGAACACGATGTTGTCCTTGCCGATGAAATGCACCAACTTTGTTTCAGGGTCTTTCCACCATTTCTCCCAATCCTCGCCGCGCTGTTCGCAAATCTCCTTGGTGTTGCTGATGTAGCCGATGGGCGCATCGAACCAAACGTAAAGCACCTTGCCGTCGGCACCTTCGAGCGGGACGGGTACGCCCCAGTCCAAGTCGCGGGTGACGGCACGAGGCTGCAAACCACCATCGAGCCAACTTTTCACCTGACCGTAAACATTGGGTTTCCATTCCTTGTGGCCTTCGAGAATCCACTCGCGTAGCCAGGTTTCGTATTGGTCTAAAGGCAGATACCAGTGCTTGGTGGGCTTTTTCACCAAGGCCGCGCCGCTGAGTTGCGAATGAGGATTAATCAGTTCGTCGGGACTCAAAGAAGAGCCGCATTTCTCGCATTGGTCGCCGTAGGCACCGTCGGCGCCGCATTTCGGGCAAGTGCCGACTATATATCTGTCGCTCAGGAATTTCTGTCGCTCAGGGTCGAAATATTGTTCGGTCTCCTTTTCGATGAACTTGCCCTCGTCGTAGAGTTTCTTGAAAAACTCTTGCGCCGTGGCACGATGCATCTTTGAGGAAGTGCGCGAGTAAATATCGTAGCTGATGCCCAGTTCCTCAAATGATTTCTTGATGATTTCGTGGTAGCGATCCACAATATCTTGAGGCGTAACGCCCTCTTTTTCAGCCTTAATCGTAATCGGCACGCCGTGCTCGTCGGAACCACCGACAAACAAGACCTCCTCGCCGCGCATCCTGAGATAGCGGACGTAGGTGTCGGCAGGGATATAAACGCCGGCCAAGTGACCAATGTGGACGGGGCCGTTGGCGTAAGGAAGTGCAGTGGTTACCGTGTAACGCTTGAATCCGTTTTCACGGATTGAGGGTTTGTTCGTTGATTCCATAGTTTTATGATTTTGAAAAACGGGTGCAAAGGTACGATTTTTTTGGTTTTCAGAGGGGAAAAACAAATTTTCGTCAAAACCATTGCGGAATGGGGAAATGTTCGTATTTTTGCAGCGACAGAATTTGCCACGCTTCCCGTTGAAAGACCAGCGAACCAAGGCAGATCTTTTTAGAAACGACTTAGAGAGTTCCCACCAGCTTCCCATAGAATAGCCTACCCGGTGGGACTTTTCATTTACTGACAATGAACGATGCAATATTCAAAACCAGCCATATCGATAGACGAACAGTTGGTCATCTTGCAAGAGCGTGGGCTAATCATTGACGATATTCATGAGGCACGGGATACGCTGTATCGTGTGAGTTATTTCCGGCTGGCCGATTACTGGCGACCGATGGAAATTGACCCCATTACCCGGCGTTTCCGCGAGGGTGTTCATTTTAACAAAATCCTTATGCTCTATCAATTTGATTCAGAACTGAAAGTATTGCTCTTTCGGGCCATTCAAGAGATTGAGATTGCCATGCGCACAAGGATTATCCATCATTTCTCACTGCAACATGGGGCTTTTTGGTTCATGGATGCCAGTTTGTTTCGCGACCAGACATTATACGAACAGCATCTGCATATTCTTCGGCGCGACCTTCATCAATCCAACGAGGAATACATCATTGAGCATTTCAAGCGTTACGACACACCAACCATGCCTCCAGCCTGGAAAACGCTGGAAGTAACGACCTTCGGTCTGCTATCCCGTTTATATAGCAACTTCAAGATTCCTGCGACGAAGCATATCGTGGCACGGAGCATGGGCATCATGCACTATCGCATTTTGCGAAGTTGGATGATCAGTATTGCCAGTTTGCGCAACTATTGTGCCCATCATGCCCGAGTTTGGAATCGTCTTTTCCCTGTTCCGCCAACAGTTCCCGAAATTATGCCTAATGCCTGGATTGTCGACTTTACATTCAACCCGAACAAACTCTATCCCCAACTTTGTTGCATTGCTTACTGGCTTCGTTCCATCGATGTGCAAAGCACTTTTGTTTCTGACCTAAAGAGGGTTTTGGCGAAGTATCCGACCGTCGATGCAGCCGCTATGGGTTTTCCAAAAGGTTGGTTGCAAGAACCGCTTTGGCAGTGATGATATATTTTTAATTCCAAATCTAAACCTTATGAGAAACAAGCACTTCTTTTTGTTTTTATTGGCTATCTTCCTGTTGTCCCTACAAACCTTCGCCCAACAACCCACCCGCGAAGACTCGACAGGTATCCCCATAATCGCCCAAGAATTCCAACCGTTGGAGCCACACTTGTACAACCCTTGGAAGAGCAAAGTGCCCATTTGGTTGGATTTGTCGGCGGGCGCGAATTATGCCGAATGTTTCGACAAAGGCACCATCCCGTTCCGCTATACGGGCTTCGGCGCGAATGTGCAAGGCGGCGTCACCATCGAGTGGGAACGCTGCCGAGTGAATGTCGAAGGGCAAGGCTTTTATACCTTGCTTGCCTCAGTGTCAGGAACGGCATATAATGTCAGCCTTTCTGCCGAGTTCCTTTACCAATGCGCCATCGTCAAGCGTTTCAGTTTTTGGGCGGGTGGCACGCTGCAAGGCTTTATGGACAACAAGGAGATTCCCGCTTTGATGAACGCCTCATCGAGCATTTCCCTGTTCGGCAACCTTTGTGCTACGGGGTTGGTGGAATATCCTTTCGCTTACATCCACGAAGGTATGTATAATTTGCGTAACCTGCTGACTGCCTATGCCAAACTGAGCCTGCCTTTGGTGGGCGCCGCGAACCGTCCGGGCTTTGCCTACATCGGCAACCCAACCATCAACAACGATGACTGGTTGGAGGGCAGCGAGACTTTTGCCAAATTCTTCTCGGGTGCTGCCACCGAATTGGGCCTTTTCCTGAACCTGCCCAACGATAACCGTATTGGCCTCGCCTACCGTTGGAACTACCTCAGCACGGGCAAAAAAGGCACCTACCGCTACGACAATGCCCTCCACAGCCTCAACTTATCCTTTATGTTCAGAATCAATTGATTGAAACTATGAAAAAACCATTTATCCTCATCGTTTTGGCTTTCGCCTTCACCTCTTGCGAGCGTGCCTTTATGGAGCAAGACGAACCCTCGAACCCCGTCAATGTGTTCGACTACCTTTGGAACCAAGTAAACCAAAAATACAGTTTCTTCGACGTGAAAGGCATCGATTGGGACTCGGTGCGCGAAGTGTATCGCCCTATGGTGAACGACAACATGTCGAATGACAGCCTTTTCCGCGTGTGCGCCGCCATGCTCAACATCTTGCAGGACGGCCACACCAACTTGATTGCAGGCTTCGATGTGTCGCGCAACGACTCGGTGTATTACAAAATGTATGCGGAGAAAAACATAGACGAAAATGTCGTTTTTCTCAACTATCTGACTGTCGACCACCACACTACGGGAAGTTTTTTGCACAACTCCCTGCGCAATGGCAAGGTTGCCTATCTCCGTTATTCCTCTTTTTCTGATGCCGTTGGCGAGTCGGTTCTGAAGTATTTGGTTTCCTACTACAAGAATTGTGAGGGAATGATCATCGACTTGCGCCAAAACGGCGGCGGCTCCATGGGCAATGTCGATGCCATGCTTGGCATTTTCGACAACCACAAGCAACTTTTGTATCAATCCCAAGCGAAATCGAGACCAGAACATGATGCGTTTTCGGAGGCTTTATCGGTATATGCCGCCGACAGCAGCATTTTAGGGAATCACAACGCCTACACCAAGCCCGTGGCGGTGCTCATCGACCGTGGCTCCTACAGCGCGACTTCGTTTTTTGCCATTTGCACGATGGCTTACGACAACATCCGACTTTTCGGCGACTACACTGGCGGCGGCCTCGGCCTGCCCAACGGCGGCGCCTTGCCCAACGGCTGGACCTATCGTTTCAGTACGACCCGCACCCTCGCCATCAATGGCCGAAACTACGAGAACGGCGTGCCGCCTGATGTGCGCGTCTTGTTAGACCCTGCCTGCACCGCCCAAGGCGTTGACAACGTGATTGAGGTGGCGGCTGACTGGATTCTTGAGTAGTTTCGGGATGTAGCCTGCATTATGATATGGCTGTTAGCTATTGGCCATTGGCTATTGGCCATGCTTTATCCGCAAAAGCCAATGGCTAATAGCCAACAGCCAAAGTAAAATTCAGTTAAGTGCCAATACCTTTTCATTGTAAATCCGATTGATCCAAAGGGCGAAGAATTTGTCGGTGACGGAGTATTCCCTATGGATTTCGGTGATGAGATTCTGGTTGAGCAGTTGCCTGATGGCTGACTGTATCGCGCTGGCCGATTCCAAGTTGTGCTTTTTGATGAAAGCCAAGGAAGTTACCCGTGAGGCCATGCCATCGGCGGCGATGGCGTAAAGCAAGGGCTTTTGTTTTTCCGAAAGAGCGGAGAGGATTTCCATATAGGTGGTTTCCTTGTCGCTCAAAACACGGTCGATGGCCTCCATAATGGTGTCGAGCCGGCAAGTTCCACCCTTGCCCGTGAGCGCAAAAGCCTCGTTGAACACCTTTTGCATATAGAAAGTGTGGCCCTTGAACAAATCGTAGACATAACGAAGGCTCTCGTCGTCAACGCTTTTACGCGATTCGTGGAACAATCTGCTGACGAAAGTCGAATAGACATCAAAAGGAATCTCGTTAAGTTCAAGCGTGTCGGCACTTTGATAGAATGGTCGCGCCGACGAACTGAACATCTGGGTCATAATGCTTCGCTCGCTGCCCGCAAACACAAAGTTGCAGTTTTGCATCTGCTGGATATAGCCACGCAGCAACGCTTCAACATTCTTTTCGGGGTAATGCGTGATTTGCTGGAACTCGTCGATGGCCATGATGCAAGGCTTGTTGGCTCGGTCGAGATAGTCGAAAATCTCCTCCAAAGTGAGTTCGGCATTGGCGATGTCGCCCAATTCCACGCCAAACGAAGGACTACCGTTCAAAGTGTCGATGCTGATGGTGCCACTCAGCGATTTCAAGGCCTGTATGAAGCCTTTTGCAAGCCTTTTTCCTCGCGGAACAAGCTCTTTATAGATACTTCTTCCCAAATTATAGGTGAATTCCCGCAGGTTTGAGGTATGCAAAATATCGACAAAAAAAGTGAAATACTCGTCGCTGATACGCACATCATCATAGCAATGGTGTATCAGTCCTGTCTTGCCCATCCTACGGGGTGAAATCAGCACTACATTGTTGCCATTTGTCAGATAATGAATGAGTTTATCCGATTCTTTCTCGCGGTCACAGAAGAGTTCTGTCGGGATTTTTCCCATGATAATGAAGGGGTTTTTCTGTTTTGAAGCCATGATATTTCTGTTATTCGGCGGCAAAGATAATTATTTTATTGGAATTATGCTGGAAAAATAATTTTCTTGACATAAATACCATCGAAATTCAACCGATTGCGGTTTCATCCGTGGATTACGGCTTGCCACATAAAAGCAACAGCGTCTTTCAACAAGATTTTGCAAAGATGGTGCGATCCAGCAGGGATTGTCTTTCGGCAAAAAAGAAAAGCCGGCAACCGAAGCTGCCGACTTTCTTCCTCATCTGAGGAACGGGTTATGAAAAGTAAAGTAATTATACTACTTACTCCTCCCTGCGCTTCTTGCCCACAAGGTAAGCCGCGCCAAGGCCGAGCAACACTGCGATGCCGCTGCCTACAGGGGCATCTTGGTTGGTAGTTTC
>CACXQV010000019.1 GCA_902769875.1 uncultured Bacteroidia bacterium | reverse complement strand
TGTGTAATTTGTCTCAGCAGAAAAGTTCTCGAAAGGAGCGAGGCGCTGGACGAAAAAATCAAACAAAATGACAAGATCAGTCAATGCAGTGGCTTCAAGGGCCAGAAGAAAGAAAATCCTGAAGAAGACCAAAGGTCAGTTCGGCACGAGAAAGAACGTGTGGACTGTGGCGAAAAACTCTTACGAAAAGGGTCAGACCTACGCTTATCGCGACCGTAGGAACAAGAAGCGCGAGTTCCGCAGCCTGTGGATCGTGCGTATCAACGCCGCCGTGCGCGAGTATGGCATGAACTACAGCCAATTCATCGACAAGCTGACGAAGGCTGGCATCGAGATGAACCGCAAGGTCCTCGCCGACCTCGCCTTGAACAACCCGGAGGCTTTCAAGGCCATCGTCGACCAAGTGAAGTAAGAAAGCGCGTAATCGCTGCGATAACAAAAAGAATCCCAGTCTTTTGCGAGGCTGGGATTTTTTTGTGTGCTGATGCCGCTTTTGGTTACGAAACCACCTTCCAACTCTCGATGCGGCGCGTTTCGGAGGAAAAGTTCACACCTATTTTATATAGTTTGCGCAAGTCCGCTTCAAACGGCTTTGCATATTGCTTTTCCTCGATTTGCCCCAATGCCTCATCAGCGGATTTGTCAATCTTGAACTCGAAGATGTAAATGTAGTCTTTCGTTTGCACCAGCATATCCATCCTTCCGTCGGTGGTGTGGCGTTCTACGTCAGTATAGAAGCCCAACAGTTTGAAAACAAGGCTGGTAACATTGTGGAAATAAAGTTCTGCATCACCTACAACTTGGTAATCCTGACCGGCAAACATGGCTTCGAGACGCGGCATGAACTTTTCGGGCTGGCCGTTACGCACCTCAATGGTGAAGTTTTTGACAAACGAATCGGATTCGTATATTTTTATGGGTGCATAATATCTAAACAGGAATCTCGTGAAACCTCTTTCCACTTCTCCATTGGGGAAGCCCAAAGTGTAGGTGCAGAAATCTGGGTTGTAATCTTTAATGGTCAGATAACCACTCTGATAGAGTAGAGGCAACGGGTTTTGGTCAATACTGTCAAGGCTGCCCAAAAGGTCGGCGGTGACTTCCTCGCGGGTCAGGTTTTCCAGCTCGTAATTGGTTCGTTTCAGAGTCTCGACGAGGAAAGTAGGTGTGCCGGTCTCAAACCAATAGTCGTTGAAATCTTGGTCGTCAAGAGCATTGATTAGGCTGAAAGGATTATACAGTCCAACGGATTTTTTGCTGAAATGATACCCGTCGTAATTCTCTTTCAGTTTGGCATAACACTCGTCTTTGGTCAATTGGTTGGCCTCAGCCATTCGTGCCACATCTTCATCAAAGTTCTCCCTGATTTCCTTTTCGGTGATGCCGCAAATCTCGGCATATTGATGACTTAATGTGATGTCTTTCAGGTTGTTCAAGTCGCTGAAGACACTGACCTTTGAAAACTTTGTCACGCCAGTGAAAAAGGCCATTTGGATGTGTCCGTCCATTGTTTTGGCCACGCCGTAAACCGACTTCAATATGGCTCGGTATTCGTCTTGAAGTTCCTTGTTCCCAATGGCTTGCAAAAGTGGCTTGTCGTACTCGTCCACAAGAATGACAACCTTTTGTCTTGTTTTTTCATAGGCCCGACTGATGACGTTCTCAAATCGAGTGGCGGGTGATTGCGATGTTTCGGGAATCAACTCGTAAGTTCTCTCCCAGCCAGACAAATAATGGTCAAGCCTTTCATAGAGCGCTTCGGGGGTATCGAATTTTCCAACGTTCAAGTCCAAGTGCAACACGGGATAAACCTTCCAATCCTTTTCTAACTGTTCCAAGGCCAGACCTTTGAAGAGTTCCTTCTTGCCTTGGAAATAGGCTTCGATGGTGGAGAGCAGCAGGCTTTTGCCGAACCTGCGTGGACGACTGAGGAAATAATAGCCACCGTTTTTGCCCAATTGGTAGACAAAGGCGGTTTTGTCGATGTAAGCCCACCCTTCCTCGATGATTTTGGAGAAGGTCTGTATGCCGATGGGATATTTGGTCATAGCATTCTAAAGTTGGAATCCGACTGCAAAAATAAACAATTCTTGCAGAAATCGTGTATATTTCGTTTTTTCCACATAATTGGATTAAAACAAACGAAAGAATGAATTGAAAAAATCACCTTGCAGTTCGTGGAAAAATTGTACTTTTGCATTTCTGCGAAAAGCATTATGAACTTCAAACTAACCTCCGAATTTGCCCCTACCGGCGACCAGCCCGAAGCCATCAAGGAACTTGTGGATGGCATTAGGCGCGGCGACCGTGCCCAAACGCTGCTCGGTGTGACGGGTTCGGGAAAGACATTTACCATCGCCAATGTGCTGGCGCAACTGAACCGTCCGGCCTTGGTGTTGAGTCACAACAAGACCCTTGCGGCGCAACTTTACGGCGAGTTCAAGCAGTTTTTTCCCGAAAACGCGGTTGAATATTTCGTTTCGTATTATGACTACTACCAGCCCGAGGCCTTCATTCCCGCCACGAACACCTATATCGAGAAGGACTTGGCCATCAATTCGGAAATCGACAAGATGCGACTGGCGACCACTTCGGCTTTGCTTTCGGGGCGGAGGGACATTATCGTGGTTTCGTCGGTGTCGTGCCTCTATGGCATCGGCAATCCTGATGATTTCGGCAAGAACATCATCTATTTGGAACGCGGTATGATAACCACTCGCGACGATGTGGCCAAAGCATTGGTGAGTTCCTTGTATGTGCGCAATGAAATCGAGTTCACGCAAGGCAAATTCAGGATAAAAGGGGAGACGATGGATGTGTTTCCGGCTTACGCTGATTATGCCTACCGTATCGTGTTTTGGGACGACGAAATCGACAGCCTTGAAATGTTCAACCCTGTGACGGGCAGAAGGATGGAAGAACTTTCGGAACTGACCATTTTCCCTGCCAACATTTTCGTCACCTCGCAAGCCAAACTCAATGCTGCCGTGCGCGAGATTCAGGATGATATGTTCAAGCAAACGGAGTATTTTCGAGAAATCGGCAAGGCGTTGGAAGCCAAGCGTTTGGAAGACCGCGTGAATTACGACATCGAGATGATGAAGGAGTTGGGCTATTGCTCTGGCATTGAGAACTATTCGCGCTATTTTGACGGGCGCAGTCCCGGGACGCGGCCTTTCTGTCTGCTTGACTATTTCCCCGACGATTTCGTCACCGTGATAGACGAGAGCCACGTCACCGTGCCGCAGATTCGTGGGATGCACGGCGGCGACCGCTCGCGCAAGCAAACCTTGGTGGAATACGGTTTCCGTTTGCCTTCAGCTTTGGATAACAGACCATTGCAATTCGATGAGTTTGAGTCGCTTACGGGGCAGACCATCTATGTCAGTGCCACGCCTGCCGACTTCGAGTTGCAGCAGAGCGAAGGCGTGTATGTGGAACAACTCATCAGACCCACGGGTTTGCTTGACCCTGTAATTGAGGTTCGTCCCAGCTTGAACCAAGTTGACGACCTCATCGATGAAATCCACAAGGTGGTGGAGAAGAACCAGCGCGTCCTCGTCACCACATTGACCAAACGTATGGCCGAGGAATTGAATACCTATCTTAACAACTTGAAAATCAAGACGCGGTACATTCATTCCGATGTGGACACGATGGAGCGCGTGGAGATTTTGCAAGGCTTGCGTATGGGCGATTTTGACGTGTTGGTTGGCGTGAATCTTTTGCGTGAGGGTTTGGACTTGCCCGAAGTGAGCCTTGTGGCCATCCTCGATGCCGACAAGGAAGGCTTTCTCCGTTCCGAGCGTTCCCTGACGCAAACCGCAGGCCGCGCTGCCCGCAACGCCGAGAGCAAGGTCATCATGTATGCCGACACGATTACGGATTCCATGCGCAAGACCATCGACGAGACCGCCCGCCGCCGCGCCAAGCAAATGGCTTACAATGAAGCGCACGGCATTGTGCCAAAGACCATCGTCAAGGCCATCGACAATTCGTTGGGTACGTTGAGGAACAATCAGCCTACGCCTGTTCAGTATGTTGAGGGCCATTCCATCACGATGGCAGCTGAGAATCTTGAGGTCTATATGTCGAAAGAACAGTTGCAAAAAGCCATCCAGCAAGCCAAGAAGAATATGGAAAAAGCCGTCAAGGAAATGGATTTCCTCAGCGCGGCGAAATATCGCGATGAGATGATGGCTTTGCAGGAACGATTGAAAGAACAAGAATCGTAACCCCCAAAAGTCCCGCATCCTGTAGTCAAAAGATATAGCAGTTTAATTCTTGAATAGCTATTGAAATTATGAATAAGAAGAAATTATTACTCTTGCTCGCCTTGTTGGCGGTGGTGTTGTTCCTCGTCCTTCGCAATCAGCCCGAAGAGGAAACGCTTGCCAAACGGCAATCCGAAACTGCCGTAAATGCTGATGAATCCGAAATCGTTATCCTTTCGGTCAACGATATGCACGCCAGCATCGACCAGTTCCCGAAGTTTGCCACGATGGTCGACAGCCTGCGGGCTATCTATCCTGATTTGCTGCTTTTTTCGGCTGGCGACAATCGCACGGGCAATCCCGTCAACGACCAGTACGAACCCGTCAACTATCCCATGATTGAGCTGATGAATCGCACGGGCTTCGACCTTTGCGCCGTCGGCAACCACGAGTGGGATGGCAATATTACGGCCTTGCAAAACGACATGGATCGGGCGCAATTCCCTTTCATTTGCGCCAATGTTTTCGTCCCCGACACAGTAAACCTCGACATCAAGCCTTTCGTGACGATGGAGCTGCAAGGCGTCAGGATGGCGGTGGTGGGATTGATTGAGGTGCGCCACGACGGCATTCCGGGTGCTCATCCCAACAATTTGACCAAAGTGAGTTTCAAACGCCCTCAAGATGTGCTGCCCGATTACAAATTCCTTGGAAACGGGAACGATGTGGTCGTTTTGCTCTCGCATTGCGGCCTTGAGGACGATATGGAACTGGCTCAATCCAATCCTTGGCTCGATGCCATCATTGGCGGGCACAGCCACACTTTGATTGAACATCCATCCGAGACCAACGGCGTGCTGATTACCCAGTCGGGCTCACATCTGAAATATGCCACTTTGGTGAAAATCAAGGTGAAAGGCCATAAAGTGATAAATAAAGAAGCCGTTGTGCTGAATGTCAATAACGTCAGGAAAGAAAAAAGCGAGATCAGGGAATTGGTGGAGGAGTTCAATGATGCGCCTGCCTTGAACGAGGCCATCGCCGTGGCCAAGACGAAGTTTGGGAATCCTGAAGAGTTGGGTTGCCTCATCACCGATGCGCTTTGCGAGATTTCGGGTGCCGACTTCGCCTTCCAAAACACGGGAGGCGTGCGCGTCAAGCACCTGAAAAAGGGCCCCATCACGGTGAAAGATGTCTACAGCATCGACCCGTTCAACAATGAAGTGGTTGTGTATCAGATGACTGGTGCCCAAGTGAAGAAATACATCCTCAACACTTACCGCAAGAACGGCGGCTTCCCGTCTTACGTTTCCGGCATGACTTATTCCATCGGCGACGATGGCAAGAGCGTGTGGGTCAATATGAAAGGGGGAAAATTCTCGACCGGCAAGACATATAAGGTAGCGATGAATAGTTATATGGCCTCAACGGTTGACATCGAGAGCGTCGATGAGGGCCAAAGCCAGTTCATGACTTCGGAGGAAATGGTGATTGAATTTTTGAAGAGACATAAAGAAGTTGATTATCAGGGAGTAGTGAGAACAAAATAAAAATGTGTTTGCAGGATATAATCCCTTTTTGTAATTTTGCAGGTTCAAAAATCGAAAAATTCGTCTTGAAAGGAATGAAGAAAATATTGCCATTTTTTGCAATCGCCTTATTTTTAGTGGGTTGCAACCAAAAGAAAGAAGTCAAGTTGATTCCAACCGAAAACTTCGCGAAGGAAGTGGACGGAAAGTTAGTATCGCTCTATACGCTGCACAATGGTTTCCTGACGATGCAGGTCACCAACTACGGCGGCAGGGTCGTAGCCCTCTGGATGCCCGACCGTCGCGGTAGTTTCGACGACATCGTTTTGGGCTACAATACGATAGACAAATACCTCGACAACGATGGCGAACGCTATCTCGGTGCAGTTGTCGGTCGGTGCGCCAACCGTATCGCCAATGGGACTTTTACGCTCAACGGCGTTGAGTATCATACGGCCAAAAATGAGGGTGGGAACACGCTTCACGGTGGCCTGATTGGGGCCGACAAGCGGGTGTGGGACGTGGTTTCGGTGAACGATAGCGCCATCCGGCTTCACACGTTGTTCGCCGATGGCGAAGACGGATTCCCGGGCAACCTCGATGTGACAATGAGCTACACCCTGACGCGCGACAACCAGCTGCAAGTGCGTTATTCAGCCACGACCGACGCCACCACTTTGTGCAACTTCTCGCACCATTCCTTCTTCAACCTCAAAGGTGAAGGCAACGGCACCATCCTCGACCATTATCTGCAAATCAATTCGCGCTATATGACCACCATCGACAACCAATTGCTGACCGACGGCAAGTTCTCAGGCGTGAAGAACACACCTTTCGACTTCCGCGAGAAACACACCATTGGCGAGCGCATCAACGAAGCCGACGAACAGCTTCAGAAAGCCAAAGGCTATGATCACAATTGGATTATCGACAAGAGCAATCCGAAGGCCTATACTTGGTGCGCCACCCTCACCGAGCCCAAGAGCGGACGTGGAATGCAATTGTGGAGCGACCAAGTGGGTTTGCAGTTCTATAGCGGCAACTTCTTCGATGGCAAGAGCAAGGGCAAGTGCGGCAAGGCATTGGCTTACCGCGAAGGTCTGGCTTTGGAGCCTCAGTTCTTCCCGAATGCCATCAACCATGAAAGCCTGGCACCAATGCCGATACTTGATGCAGGCGAGGAGTACCACCAGATTTCGATATTCAAATTTGAGGTCCTTCCCAATGAAAAGAAGTGATTTTTCGGGAAATCCAAAGTCTCGCGTCGGATGATGCGAGGCTTTTTTTTTCGCATTTAACTTTTAATCTATAAACAAATGAAGAAAACCATTCTCACACTTAGTCTGTTGCTCTTCGCTTTTGTCGCAAGGGCACAATGGACTTTGCAGACCTATGGCGAGTACGACTACACCCGCACTTCGGGCAGCTCGGCATCGCTCGCCTTCAAAGGTGACTGCCAGCTTGCCGATAACTTCAATATCGGCCTCGGATTGCAAGCCACGACCTTGGGTCGCTATTCGCTGAATCTGCAATATCAGGTGAACTTGCTCAAAGCAAAAAGTGGCACACTCTATTTGGAAAACCGCTACCTGTACCGCCTGTTTCCGAACTACAAACTTCAGGAATTCAATGCCTTGCTGGATTTGGGCTGGCGCAATCGCCATTTCAATTTCCAGTTGGGCTTGACCAACCGCTACACGGCTCCCATTCCATTGCGCAAGAACGGCGGCATGGACGTGACTTTCGAGCCGATGAACATTACTTTTTGCGTCGAGGGCAATTTGTTCGACCAAGAGCATCCGTGGAATGTGGGTGGACGCATCTCGAATTACAGGGATTTCGTCATCGAGCGTTTCACCTTGTTTTTCTATAGCCTCAATGGCTATTACGACTTCGGCAACGGCCTTCGCCTGACAGCCGAGGCGGGAGTGCATCCCTGCGGTATACTCAACCTGTCGGCACAATACAACGGCTGGTTCGGCAATGTCGGTCTCATCTGGAAACCCTGAAATTGCAAAGCGATTTTGTTTTAATTCATTAAAATTCAGATAGAAATCATTATTCTCAAATTCTTTAATCCTTGATAAAAATGAAAAAGACACACCTCATATTATTGGCTTCAATGATTATTGCCACGGGCTGCGACCGTTTGGACATCGCCGCAATGGTCATCAACCGCAGCGACACCGAGGAGCGCGTGGCCGACTGGCTCGACTACAACAGCCAGAATCCGATGCCCGTCATCGAGAACGTACCTGACGAATACCGCATCTATTCCACTTCCGACTCACACTATTCTGATCGCGACGGATTTGAACTGCAAGGCCCCAAGGACCGTTTGTACAAATATGTGACCACTGAGCGCAACGACCCGAAGGCCATCTTCTCCCTCCTTGTGGGCGACTTGGCCAACCAAAGCGGTGAGGCAGGCTACATAAGGGTGGATTCTTCCCTGCGTTTCAATGCCGCGACCCAAGCCAAAAACGACCCGTGTTTTGCCGTCCTTGGCAACCACGACCTGTATTATGATTGCGCCAAATTCTACAAGCAACATTTCCACACCTCGACCTACACCGTGACGGTGAAGACCGTTGGTGGCCATAAAGATTTGTTCATCCTTTTGGATTCGGGCAACGGCACCTTTGGCGAGCGACAGATGGAGTGGCTGAAAGAACAACTTGAGCATCGTGCCGACTATCGTCACTGCTTCGTCGTCAGCCACAATTGGCTGTTCCGCACGTCGTACAACTATACCACCACTCCTGCTGCCAACCTGCCGCAAGACGAGCAATACGCCTTTATGGACTTGATGAGCCGCAGCAATGTGGAGATGGTCATTATGGGTCACTTCCACATGCGCGAACAGCGTCATTTCGGCGGCGTGCAATATGTGATGACCGACAACCTCAACGATGGCGGAAAGCCGAGTTATTTGGTGCTGACAGTTGGGGAGAAGGTCAGTTATGAGTATGAGGGACTGGAAATGGAATGAAAAAGTCTCTACCATCAGTTTTGTAATCCGATGAATCATAAATAATTAAAATTGGGTAATCCGCAAAGGTCTCTACCATGAGCCGAGCCTTGCGAATTGCCCGATTTTTCATTATACTTTTGCATGGTCAAACCTAAAATTGTACCATGCAATGAAAACAAGGAACCTGATTCTCACAGCTGCATTTGCGGCTTTTGCCACGGCTGCTTTTGCCCAAGTCGAAATCCCTGAAGTCAAACCAAAGGCCGACAGCCTCCAAATGGCGGTGGACACTTTGCTTTTGGAAGGTGTGACCATCACGGCGGAGCGGCCATTGTTCTCGGTGGAAGGCGAGAAAACGCTCTACCAAGTCGCCGACGACCCTACCGTGCAAGGCGGTGTGGCCTCCGATGCCTTGCAGAACGCACCCGGCGTGAGCGTGGATGTGGAAGGCAACATCACCTTGCGCGGGACTTCCTCGGTGGAAATCTGGATCAACGGCCAGCCTTCGAACCTCACGGGAGAGAACCTCAAAAGCTACATTCGGACCTTGCCCGCCAATGCCATCGACCGCATTGAAGTCGTCACGAACCCATCGGCACGCTACGCCACCTCCGCCGACGGCATCATCAACATCGTGATGAACAGCAAAATCAAGCGGAACGAGTTCCTTTGCTTTGGAGCCAATGCATCTTCGCAGCCTTTCGTGATGCCTTGGGCATCCTACGTTTGGAAAAACGACAAATGGACGGTGAATGCATACGTCAGCACCTATTTTTATCACGGCGAGAACGATATGGAATTCGACCGAAACCTCTTTCGGAAGGATGAAAACGACAGCCTCGTTCAGGCCAGCCAGAGCCATAGCATAAGACACACCAAATACTTCACCTACAGTCCTGGAGGATCCGTGAACATCACTTATTCGCCTGACAAGAAGAACACCTATGCCTTTTGGCTGAACTGCTGGGATTCATTCGGCCCGACGAAAGTGACAACCGAAAGGGAACGCACGGAGTATATGGAGCAGGCGGGCATTTATAAGTACATGTTTGTCAATAACTCAAATTCCAATTACCTCTATCTCAATGGGGGCTTCCGTTACCAGCACAAGTTCAACGAGGAAGGCCATAACCTGACCGCCCGAACGAATGGTTTTTTGAACCGCCAAGCTATGCCCTTGGAAGACCACACCACCTATACCTTGCCCTCGCCACGCGAAAGGGTTTTCAAGATGGATTATCTGTCTTCCAATGCACCCATTTCGGCAAATGTCGATTACAACCTGCCGTATTCCAAAAACGGCGAGTTCAGCATGGGGCTGAGAGGCAGTTGGGAGGACGGGACGAATCGGAATGTGGTGGACACCTTGACGAACAACGGCTATGTGAGGGATTCCGTGATGAGCTACGACTATAACTATAGGAACCAGAATTGGGGCGGTTATTTCATGGTTCAGCATCGTTTTGGCGATTTCACCGTGCAGCCGGGCATCAGCGCGAATTGTTTCCGGACAGGCATTGCCTTTCCCGAAGCACCTGATTATGACTTCGTTGACGACCATTTCGATGTCACGCCTTCGCTGCATCTCTCTTATCGCACCAAGTCGATGCACAACTTCAAGATGAGTTATTCCATGAAGGTGAACCGTCCCACGGCGACGCAGCTCAGCCCTTTCAACCACTACGATGAGGAGATGTACACTACGGGCAATCCCAAGTTGGAGCCCATTTTTACCCAAAATATGGAAGCCAGCTGGACGAAATACTGGGACGACTTCGGCTCGGTGGGCTTGACGGCTTATTACAAGGGCAAGAAAAACGAGATCAACACCATCAACGAGTCGGGCTATCACGAGCATTACGGTCGGGTGGTTCTCTTCACGAGGCCGGTCAATGTGGGACGTTCCTATATGGCTGGCGGCGAGTTCAATATGATGTACCGGCCAAGCGGAATGTTCAACTTGCGGTTTTACGCCAACGTGTACGATTCCTATCTTGAGACCGATTATGGCGTGTTGAAAACCTTGGAAAAGAATGATTTATGGTCGTATAGCCTGCAATTAAGTTTGTGGGCAAAACTGTGGAACCGTTTGGAAGTCCACGCTTCGGCTCGCTACAACTCGCCTATGCAGACGCTGTTCAACCAAGTCGGGGCGAATTATTTCATCGATTGTGGGATGCGCACCGATTTCTTCAACCATAAATTATCAGTATTCGTCAATGGCAACGACCTTTTCGGCCTGATGCGCTACAGCAACACCTATACGAATCCATTATCGAGCGGAAGTTATTCAAGCCGAAGCAATTCCACCTACCTCTGTGTGGGGTTTACCTTGCGTTTCGGGAATGTTGAGCTGGAGAATGAAGCCCAGACGGCTGGCGAAAAAGGAGGGCAATGAATATGGTCACAAAACCTACAAAACCAGCAAAACAAAGATTTAGTTGGAAAGCCACGCCAACCGGCTGGCTTTCCGGTGGCGACTCGGTTGGGAACCACCGCACAACATAAAAAAGGTTTTGTGGGTTTTGATGGTTTTGTGGAAAAAAAACTATTTTTGCAGTGAAAAACAATGGAAATGTTAGAACTACTCTATAAATCAAGATGTTGGTTGGCCTTCGCGCTGATATGCCTTTTGGCGGCTTGCAATGTGAAATCCGATATGGACAACATGGAGCGGACGGTGTTGGAGATTGAAGGCAAATTCAGCAGGGGAGAGGATGTCTCGCAAGACACCTCCATCTTTCAGGCGCGGCGTTATTTCAACCTCACCGACGATGCCGAGATGAAGACCTTGTCGGCACTTTACAGCGGCTGCGTCTATTGGCAGCAGAACGATTTTGATTCCGCCATGTCTGCTTTGAACGAGGCCATTGTTTTGGCACGTTCCTCCGAAGACATCAAACTGATGGAAAAGGTGCAGACTACCATCTCGACCTTAAACGGCGATTTGGACCATAGCGAGAACATGATTAGCGTGTTTTTGCACCGGCGCAAAATGCTCGTTATCATTTCGTTGGTGTTGGTTGCAGCGATTGTCTTGGTGTTTTTCCTCTTGTATCGTGCCTCGCAGAAACGGGCTACGATAGCCGGACTGAACCTTGACATTGCCCGTTTGCAACAAGAATCTGAAACCTTGGCCGAAACCAATCGCAACAACTTGATTCGCAAGGTGATGATGATTTACAAGGTGTTCCTGATAGGCGAAAACAAAGACATCGACAAGGCTTCATTCCAAAAGTTGAAGTCTTGCGTTTGCGGACGCAATGTCGACAATGCCTACGATGCCATCTTTGAGGAATACAACAAGGTCTATCCCAATGTGGTTCAGCGCATTAAGGACAACCAACCCGCCTTGACGGAAAGCGAGTCCAAGGTCTGCGTCCTTTCCATGATGCCTTTCAGCGTCAAGGAAGTGGCCGACATTTTGGATGTCTCGTCCGCAATGATTGGCAAGGCCCGCACCAACATCCGCAAGAAACTCGGCATGACCGAGGCGCGAGGAAGCATAGAGGAGTTTGTGATGGAATTGTCGAAAGAATAATAAAATCGCCCGCCAAGAACACTCCTGACGGGCGATTCCACTATCAGTGGTAAGGCAATTACTTCGCCTCCTTCGGATAAGTCAATCCCATATTGTAAAGCACAAATGAATAAATATCCGCTTGTTCTTCCAAAACTTTGGAGATGGGCTTGCCGCCGCCGTGTCCGGCCTTGGTGTCGATGCGGATAATCTTGGGCTGGTCGCCAGTTTGGGCTGCTTGCAAGGTGGCAGCATACTTGAACGAGTGGGCGGGCACCACACGGTCGTCGTGGTCGGCAGTGGTGACCATGATGGCGGGATAGTGTACGTCAGCACCGCTCTTGATGGTGTGTAATGGTGAGTAGGCATACAAAGCCTTGAACATGGCCTCGTCGTCCTCGCTGGTGCCGTAGTCGCTGGCCCAGTTCCAGCCGATGGTGAAGAGGTGGTAGCGCAACATATCCATCACGCCGACTTGCGGCACGGCCACGGCAAAGAGGTCGGGGCGCTGGTTCACTACCGCGCCGACGAGCAGACCGCCATTGGAGCCACCGTTCAGAGCCAAATATTTCGGCGAGGTGTAGCCGTTATTGATGAGGTATTCAGCGCAGGCGATGCAGTCGTCGAACACGTTCTGCTTCTGCAACTTGGTTCCTGCAATGTGCCATTCCTCACCATATTCGTTGCCGCCGCGTAGGTTCATCTGGGCATAAATGCCGCCATTCTCGATGAAGGGCAGGCGCGAGGTGCTGAAGCCGGGGTTGAGGGTGATGTTGAAGCCGCCGTAACCGTACAGGAAGGTCGGGTTGTTGCCATCTTTCTGCAAGCCAGCCTTGTAGGTCAGGAACATCGGGACTTTGGTGCCATCCTTCGAGGTGACAAAGACCTGCTCGGTGACGTAGTCGTCCGACTTGAAGTCGATGGCGGGAGCGCGGAACACGGTGGAGGTGTTGTCGTCGATGTTGTATTGGTAAATCGTGGTCGGGAAGACGAAAGAGGTGAAGGCATAGAACACTTCGGGTTCTTTATATTCGCTGCTGAAGCCGACCGAACCGTAAGTGGGCAGGGCAATCTCGTGGAGCTGTTTGCCGTCCATGGTGTAAACGTAGGCGTGGTTGGCGGCATCCTTGTCGTAGGTGACAATCATCTTGCCCTTGGCGAGGCTGATGCCAGCGATGACATTTTCGCTTTCGGGAATCACGTCCACCCAATTCTCCATTTGTGGGGTCTTGGCCGAAACCTTGCAAATACGACCCTTCGGCGCGTTGTAGTTGGTGAAGATGTACAAAGTGCCGTCAATCACGTCGATGGGGCCGTACTGGTAGTCCATGTCGTCGGCAATCTGAACAAACTTGCCTTTCGGGTCTTGCATGTCGCGGATCCACAGCGTGCTGCCCGCGCCTTGACCGCTCTCGAAGAGGAACATATAATGCTCGTCTTCGGTCAAATCCACTTGGTGGAAATAGCGTGGCTGGGCGGGGTTGCTGTAGAAGAGCTCGTCCTGTTCCTGCGGCGTGCCGAGTTTGTGGTAGTAGATTTTGTGGTTTTCGTTCACGTTGCTGAACTCCTTGCCGGCTTCGGGACGGTCGTAAGCGGCATAGAAGAAGCCGTCCTTGTACCACGATGCACCCGTGAACTTGGCCCATTCGATGTGGTCGGGGAGTAGCTCGAGGGTGGCCATGTCCTTCACATAGATTTCAACCCAGTCGGAGCCGCTGCGTTGGATGGTGTAGGCCATGTATTTGCCGTCGTTGGAGAAGCTGATGCCGCCCAACGAGACCGTGCCGTCGTCGGAGAGTTTGTTGGGGTCGAGGAGGACGGTAGGTTCGCCGTCAAGCGTTTCTTGCATATAAATTACGCTTTGGTTCTGTAGGCCGTCGTTCTTCGAGTAGATGTAGCGGCCATGTTTCTTCGAAGGCATCCCGTAGCGTTCGTAGTCCACAAGCTGCGTCAGGCGTTCCTTGAGGGCGCTGCGGAAGGGGATGTGGCTCAGGTAGTCTTGCGTGACTTCGTTCTGCGCCTTGACCCATTTCGCGGTCTCGGCGGAGGTGTCGTTTTCGAGCCAACGGTACGGGTCGGCGACCTTCGTTCCGAAGTAGTCGTCAACGACGGTGGTGTCTTTTCTCGTCTCGGGGTAAGCCTTGACGGAATAGCGTTCAGGCTGCTTTGGTTGTTGGTTGCAGCCGAAAAGGGTGATGGTGCCCATAACTAATAAAGTGAGTTTTTTCATTATTGTGTTGATTTAAGATTGTTGGGGACAAAAGTACGATAATTTAGTCAATGAAAGTCTATATTATTTCAAATTTTGGAATTATGTTATTAAGAATTGCGTTTTGATTGGATTTTTGCTAATTTTGCAGCGTAAAAAATAAAAATTTTATACGCTAAGTGATGGATAATCAGGAAACAATATTAGTCATTCCCGAAGGGAAAATCCGTGACTATGTGGACGGGACAATCCGCAACGACACTCCGGAAGAATATGTGCGACAGACCGTTGAAAAACGTCTGGTGAATGAACACAAATATGCCAAAGAACGCATTGCGGTGGAATATCCCGTGCAAATGGGTTCGGGAAAGAAACGTGCAGATATTGTGATATTTCCTGACGGTGCCTCATCGGACGACAAAAAAGACCAGCATAAAATCTGGTTAATTATAGAATGTAAGAAGGAGTCGGTTAAAGCCTCCGACAAAGATAATGGTATTGAGCAACTGAAGACTTATATGTCGAGTTGTGCCAATTGTGAATGGGGAATGTGGACTAACGGGATTAGCAAGACCGTTTACCGCAAACTGAAAGATGAAAACGGCTCTTTCGCATTTGTGGAATACAACGACATTCCCTCAGCCGACGGCAAAACTGATGAGGATGGTCGGCCTAACCGCAACACATTGACCAAGGCTTCTGACGACAATCTTTTGTTTACGTTCCGCACTTGCCACAATATCATTTACAGCAATGAGGGATTGCAGAAACAACCAGCGTTTTTCGAGTTTTTGAAAGTCATTTTCTGCAAAATACAAGACGAGCGCAATCTGCTCAATCCCATTGAGTTCTACACCACCAATAAGGAACGCAATAATCGCGACGGACAAATTACCGTAAAGAAACGTATTGATAAAATCTTCGAGGCGGTTAAAAAGCGCCATCCGCAAATTTTTGATGCCAACGATGAGATAAAACTCAATCCGCGTACTCTTACATTCCTTGTGGCCGAGTTGCAGAAATACACTTTGCTCAACACTAATATCGACATCAAAGGCAAGGCATACGAGGAAATAGTGGGGTCGAATCTTCGCGGCGACCGTGGCGAGTTTTTCACTCCACGAAATGTGATGAAAATGGCTGTGGAGATGATAAATCCCAAAGACGACGAGAAAGTGTTGGACAGCAGTTGTGGAACGGGTGGATTCATTGTCAATGCTATGACTTGCGTCGTGAACCGCTTGACGAAAAGAATGGAAGAACAATATGGCCCCAAAGACGGTTGGAACAACGATATAACCAAGGCTTACAATGACAGGATTTCCGAGATTGCAAGCGAAAACTTCTTCGGCTTCGACATCAATCCCGACCTTGTTAAGGCCACCAAGATGAATATGGTGATGAACAACGACGGAAGCGGAAACATTATGCAGATGAACACATTGCTTCCGCCTCACGAATGGAGTGAAGAAACAAAACGGCACTTGGCGGAGACTTTACACATCAACGCAGACAGCATCACCAATTACAAGTCGATAGGATTCTTCGATGTGATTGTCACCAATCCGCCATTCGGAACAAAAATACCGATTCAAGACCAGCAAATTCTTGAACAATTCGAACTTGCCCATATTTGGGAGAAACAACCAGATGGAAGATGGGCGATGCAGAAAAAACTGAAATCGAGTGTGCCGCCTGAGCAACTTTTCATTGAACGAGTGCTTCAATTGCTGAAAGAAGGCGGACGGACAGCTATTGTCCTTCCTGACAGCATTCTTGGCTCTCCGGGATTGGAATACATTCGCCAATGGCTGATACGCAAGACAAGGATTGTTGCAAGTATCGACCTTCACGCCGACACATTCCAGCCGCACAACGGAACGCAATGCTCAATCCTATTCTTGCAAAAGAAAACCCAAAAGGAGATTGATGAGGAGGAAAAGAGCGGACAAATCATCGACTACAGCATTTTTATGGCTATGATTGACCATATTGGGCACGACAAGCGCGGCAACAAAATCTACAAGCGCGACGAGGAAGGCAATGTCATTGTCAAGGCGGAGGAAAAAACGGTAACTGAACGGGCTTTGGACGGAAGTCTTGCCTATCGTACAGAGATGCAGCAAGAAAAAGTCGTCAACGACCAAACCGTTTTAGTGGCCGATGTTTTTGAAAAATGGAAACGTGAGGAGGGCATACAATGGTAAACGGGAATCCCATATTGTTGCCCGATCCTTTGAAATACACTTCCGTGTTGCTTTCGGAGGTGTATTCCAACAACATCCGATTGGAGGCAGACGCTTACAACCTTGAAGCCAAAGCCGCCAAAAACCTCGTGGAGCATTGCAAATACGGATATGTATATTTGTGGGGAGAAAATGGATTGGTGGAGGACGCTTTTGTTTGTGACAGGTTCAAAAGGGTTTATGTCGAAAAAAGCAAAGAAGCCATACCCTTTTATTTGCCATCGGTGATAATGGATGTTTATCCCAAACCATCCAAATACATTTCGGACAGAACTAATGTGGATATTGACACACTAAGGGTAAAAAAAGGAATGTTGCTTATGTCCGTTTCTGGAACAGTAGGACGATGCAGCATTGTGGGTGATTATTTGAACGATGCTGTGTTCAGTCATGATTTGCTCCGTCTGTATGGCAAAGGTCCATTTGATACGGGCTACATTTATGCGTTTTTCTGCACCTCGACAGGACAGCAACTTGTTCAGAACAACAATTATGGCGCAGTCATTCAGCATATCGAACCAGAGCATCTTAGAAACATCGTCATACCCAATGCCCCCGAATCCATAAAGGAAAAGATACACAATTTGGTTATGGAATCATACGACCTTCGCGACCAATCCAATTCCTTGATGGACGAGGCCGAACAGATTCTGTTCCAAGAACTTCGATTGCCACCGATTGAGGAACTGAAACCCAAGTATTTTGACGGAAATGTAGGTTTGAGGAATTATTCGATAAAGTTGAGCAGAACGGACTGGAGGTTGGATTGCTCATACCATTCAACAGCTTATGACGTATTAATCGGGATATTGAAAACAAGTGCTGCAAAGATTGTTCCTTGTGGAAGTCCGGAAATCTCCGAAGCAATTGTTTTGCCTACACGTTTTAAAAGGACTTATGTCGGTTCAAGTTTTGGTCTGAAATTCATTGGTGGAAAACAAATAAACGAACTGAATCCCAGTTCCGAAAAGTATCTTGCACATTCAAGTTTGGACTCTGAACTGAAATTTGTGGCTAATAGTGTCTTGATTACACGAAGTGGAACGATAGGCAAGGTTGCATTAGTCCCTCAGCATTGGGAAAATTGGATTGGTAGCGACCATATATTTAGGATTATCCCTGCCGACAATGATATTGCAGGCTATCTGTATTGTTGGCTGAATACGGATTATGCGCAGCAACTCATCAAGCGTAATACATTCGGTGCAGTAATTGATGAAATTGATGCAGGTCAGTTGGCAAAAATAGAGATTCCATTGCTCAAAAATGAATCGAAGCAAAAAGAGATAAACGGCAAAGTGTTGAAAGCAAACGAATTGCGCTATCAGGCGTATTTGAAGGAACGGGAGGCGGTTTTAATTATGAACGAGATTATTAATGATAAAAAGTAAAGAATATGGCAAAAAGCAACAATCCTAAATTGGAATTCTTTAGATTCTCGATTAATCACAAAACAGACAAGAATAAAACCTTCAAGGATTTTGCAATCGAAGTATTAGGGGTGGATAAATCTGCAACAGATGCCAAAGTTTTTACAAAATTATTTGCTCATTTTATGAATGCCCCAGAAAAAGGTTTTGAAATAAATGAGCGAATGAAAAAAGTGCTCACATGGATTGACGATAAAACCGTGAATGTCCATTATGACAAAAAACCATCATTTAATACTTCCACCTGTATAATTAGTGGCGTTCTTAATGCTGGACCCTATAGTCAGGATTCTATTTTATCAGACATAACCAACAAAAAGGTTAGTCAAAAACTAAAACGTGATAATTCTGTACTTAAGTACTATTATATTTTTCTTTATTTTCCTGTCGATTTTACCGAAGGCTTTTTTATGGTTCATTCTGACAATTCTGAAGATACTATTACTGTCTTATTACGTGATTATGTCACAAAGCTTTTCAAATATGGTGATTACAAAAAGCCTATCGTTGAAAGATTTTGTCCCCAAAAATTTCAAGATGAGTTTAGGAAAGGAGCAACAATATATAGTCTAAATTTTAAAACTACCATTTTGAATGATATTCCAAGTGACGATCCTTTTTTGTATGATATGGACGGTTATGATGTCAGTATAACAATTACACCAAAAAACAAATCTATGGATTTTGCGAAACTTGGAAATAAAATAATAGATGTATTTTCAAAAGGTTCATTTAAGGGTCATAAGAAAACAAACGAATTAAAAGATTTCAATAAGATTAAAGTTGGTACGAGAAACACTAACACTAATTCTTCTAATACATTTGAGTGGAATACAAAAGATAAGGAGTTTACACCAGTTGTTTATCTCAAAGGTAGGGTTAAGATGACGGGTAGCAATAGTCCTGATTTTGAAGATTTGAAAAAGTATTGTAATGATTTGTTCAATGATCAGATTCTTCCAGAGTTAAGACCAGATTTACAGATGAAATATGTTGATTAAGTATTTGAAAATAGTAAGAAAAAAAGCCCATAAATATGAACGAATAGATATTAATGGCAATGAAATAAAACCGTTAAAGTTTTATTTTCGTGTGTTTGTGTTTGTATTTATTTCATTGTTACTACTTTTTGTTTCAAGAAATGGTTTTTCTGAAAAACTGCTCGAGTACTGTGTATCTGCGCTATCAATATTAATTGGTCTTTTTATTACGATTTTAGTGTTTGTATCTGAAAAAATACCAGACAAAGAAGAGAAAAACGAAAACACATCAGGAAAAGAACGAACAAAGAAAATACAATTATTTAATTTTTACAAACAATTCAGTTTTATGATTGGACGTACAACAATACTATCTGTTTATTGTCTAATCGTTATTTTCATTCTTATGCAGATTGGTGTATCATACAACCCGTTCGACTACACTTTTGTGTCACAAAAGAGTTTAGAATCGGTGTGTTTGTTTTTCAAAATAGTAATCAATTTAACGTTTAGATTTCTTTTTATTTTTTGGATGATTAGAATTTTTTACAACACACTTTTCGCAGTTTCAAGTTTAACCAATGTAATTAATCTAAAAAAAGCATAAAATGATAGTTACAACTGATACATATATAAGTGAAATAATTTGTCATAGATTTTGTATTGATAATTCTCACAACATACTTTCGAGCCGCAATACAAGTATAGAAAAAGCAGATAATTTTTTGTTGAAGAACATCTTATTAGATGTTTTTGTTTCCCATAATGAGGTTTATGAGTTTGTTCATGATATAGATATAGATTTGAATGTACTTAGAAAAATTGTGAAGGAATTTTGGGATAAGGAAGATCTTTTAAATACATCAAAAAAGATATACTATTACCTTAAAGATGTTGCGATTCATCCGAAAATTAAAGACGGTGATTTAGTATTTGCCAAATTTGAAGATGTTCAAATCAAAGATTCTTATTATGAAGCATTAGGTATATATAAAATTGAACAAAAAGAATCTTTTCTACAGATTGATTTAAATAATGAAAATGTTTCATCTATGAGAATCCTTTCAGGAATATTGTCTAAAAATATTGATAAAGCATGTCTGATTGTTTTCACAAAAGGAGAGCCTTGGATATTTGTGATAGATAAAAACAATAAAGACGCGCAATATTGGATCGATGACTTCTTGCACATCCGCCAACGCAAGGACGAATATGCTAACACGCAAAATGTGATGGCAATGGCCAAGAACTTCGTTACTAAGGAATTGCCCAAAGAATTTGAGGTTTCAAAAGCAGACCAAATCGATTTGCTGAACAAGTCGTTGAAATTCTTCAAGGAGAAAGACACATTTGATATTGAAGATTTCGCCAATGAAGTTATCGAACAACCAGAAGTGATAGAAAGTTTCCATAGTTTCAGACGTAATTACGAATCGGAAAATGACATTACCATTGACGATACATTTGCCATCTCTAATCATGCTTTTAAGAAGCAACAGCGAAGTTACAAGCGTATTATCAATCTTGACAAGAAAATTCAAATCATCATCAACGGCAACCGGCAGAATGTGGAGCAAGGCGAGGACGAAAGAGGCAAATATTATAAGGTGTATTATAGTGAGGAAGAATGATTTATGACCAACGAAACCCAATTCATATTATACCAGCTTCCCGATGAGGAAGGCGTAATTCAAGTGGTTGTCAAAGACGAAACAATCTGGGCGACACAGAAGGCTATGGCTCAGCTTTTCGGAGTTGGAGTGCCTGCCGTCAGCAAACACTTGAGTAATATTCTGGAAGAAGGTGAACTGATAGAAAATTCAGTTGTTTCCAAAATGGAAATAACTGACAACAATGACCATTGCAAAAAATGCAACAGTCATTTGATGAGTTGAGGAAAAGCAAGCTGTCGGAAATTCCGACAAGTTCATTCAATTGTTTAGTAGAAAAATCGGAAATTTCGATTTATCTTCAGTTGTTGCAAATTTTGCAATAACTGCCGTTGAAATGGATTAGTGGTATTTTCCAAAATGGAAATAACCACACTAAGGGAGTTTCTCAGTAGTTGGGAAAAACTCGATAACTGAGATTGCTTTACATCTTATCCATCTCTGAGTCATCCTCAATCCGAAGGTTGCTGATGATGAATTTCTGCCGTTCTATGGTGTTCTTGCCCATATAGTATTCCAGCAGCTCCTTGATGCCGAAGTCGTAGCGAAGGATGACCGGCTCAAGGCGCATGGAGGGGCCGATGAAGCCTCGGAACTCGTCAGGGGAGATTTCGCCCAAGCCTTTGAAGCGGGTGATTTCGGCCTGCTTGCCGCATTTCTCCTTGGCGGCGATGCGTTCCTCGTCGCTGTAGCAGTAGTAGGTCTCTTTCTTGTTGCGTACACGGAACAATGGCGTTTGCAAAATGTAGACATGACCGTTGCGCACGAGATCGGGGTAGAACTGCAGGAAGAAGGTGAGCATCAGCAGGCGGATGTGCATGCCGTCCACATCGGCATCGGTGGCGATGACGATGTTGTTGTAGCGCAGGTTCTCAATGTCCTCGTCGATGTTCAGGGCGGCTTGCAAGAGGTTGAACTCCTCGTTTTCGTAGCACACTTTCTTGGTCATTCCCAGGCAGTTGAGCGGCTTACCGCGCAGGCTGAACACGGCCTGGGTCTGCACGTCGCGGCTCTTGGTGATGCTTCCCGAAGCGGAGTCGCCCTCGGTGATGAAGATGGTGCTTTCTAAGCGTTTTTCGTGGTTGGTGTTGAGGTGGATGCGGCAGTCGCGGAGCTTGCGGTTGTTCAGGCTGACTTTTTTTGCACTCTCGCGGGCTGCTTTCTTGATGCCAGCGATTTCCTTGCGTTCCTTCTCGTTGGCTTGGATCTTGGCCTGCAAAACGCTTACCGTATCAGGGTTCTTGTGCAGGTAGTTGTCCAAATGGCGTTTCAGGATGTCGAAGACGTAGGTTTTGAGGAAGGGACTGTCGTTGGTGCCGTCGGGATTGTTGGGCGCGAGGTGGGTGGAGCCGAGTTTGGTCTTGGTTTGAGCCTCAAACACAGGCTCTTGTATGCGGACGCACAGGGCGCAAATCAAGCCTTGGCGGATGTCGGCAGGCTCGTATTCCTTTTGGTAGAACTCGCGCACCACGCGGGCGTAGCCTTCGCGGAAAGCGGACTGGTGAGTGCCGCCTTCGGTGGTGTGTTGGCCATTGACAAACGAATAGAAATAATCGCTCGACTGCCCGTTGACGTGGGTGAAAGCGGCCTCAAAGTCGCCGTCCTTGATGTGGATGATGGGGTAGAGGCCTTCGCCTTCCATATTGTTTTGCAGAAGGTCGAGGAGGCCATTCTTGGAATAGTAGCGTTTGTCGTTGTAAATCAAGCTCAAGCCGCGATTGAGATAAGCGTAGTTCCAAATGCGCTTCTCGATGTATTCGTCCACATAGTGGTAGTTGCCGAACAGAGCGGAATCGGGGATGAACTCGGTGATTGTTCCAGTGTCGCCATTGGATGGAATGATTCCAGAATCGCTGATCAACTTTCCTTGCGCAAACTCCACAATCCTCGTCTTGCCCTCGCGAATAGCTTGCACCCTGAAATAAGAAGAAAGCGCATTGACGGCCTTGGTACCCACGCCGTTCAAGCCGACGGATTTTTGGAACACCTTGCTATCGTATTTCGCGCCGGTGTTGAGTTGTGAAACGGCTTCCTTCAACTTTCCAAGAGGGATGCCTCGGCCATAGTCGCGGATGCTGACTTTCTTTTCCGCCTTATTAACCGTCACCTCGATTTTCTTACCGAACCCAGAAGTGAACTCGTCGATGGAGTTGTCAATCACCTCTTTTATAAGTACATAGATGCCATCGTCTTGCGAGGCGCCGTCGCCGAGTTTGCCAATGTACATTCCCGGACGGCGACGGATGTGCTCCATATCCTCAAGGTGTACGATGCTGTCGTCGTTATAGTTTTCGGTGGTTGGTGCCGGGTCTTCGCTCTGCGTGAAGATGTCGTCTTGCAGTTCGTCTTTGATGTCGTTGTCCATAAAAGCCTATTTGAGTGCAAAATTACGAAAAAAACGGTTGAGTTGCATTCCCTGTTTTTGAATGTAACACGAATTTCCAAAAAATTGTTTTGGGGGAATTCGTGGCAAATCGATGATAATTCGTGTTGAAAAATTGCTTTCATAAAAGAAATTTCTGTTGGTTTCACTGAAAATTGCTTCCATAAAAGAAATATTTCCGTTTTTCCTGAGAATTGCTTTCATAAAATTAGAGTTCCACACCTGCATTTGCGAAAGTTCCTGATGGAGGGTCTGGGATAATTATTTCGGCTGCCTTGGTACGACAGCCCTACAATACAATAGGCTGTAGGGCTGTCACATTGTGGCAGTCGCAAAAAATGTCAGATTGATTTCCCACAAAAACCACGGATTTCCGCCTTGACCCATTCCCAATCCTCCTGATTTGGAATTAGTTGGATTAACCTTCTCCCAGTATGCTTGTGAAACACAACCCACTGATAGACAAACAACGCCGTATAAGTCAGCGAAGTGGTGATGGCTGCGCCTCGGATGCCTAATGCTGGAATCAGGATAAACGCTGCTATCAGTGTGACAATCAATCCGATAAGTGAAGAATAGAGGTTGTATTTCGGTTTGCCGGTGCCGGAAAAATAATTGGCCAAAATGGTGTGTGCTGAGAAGAAAACGATGCCCGGTGCCATCAGCAGGATGACCGTGCGGATGTCGCTGAACTCGCCAGAAAAAATCCACTCGAAGAAGGATGTAGGCAACAGACAAATCACCAATAATGCAGTGAAAGTCAATAAGATGGAAACTTTCATAAAGCGCAAGGTGAGTTGTGAGGCTCGGTTCTTGTTTTCGGTGTTGCTCAAGGCGGAAAACGCCACCAATCCGATGCTTTGACCCACGATGTTCACGCCTTCGGTGACTTGCGTTCCCGATGCGTAAACGCCAATTTGAGATTCAGTGCAGTTCGTGCGCAACAGATAGAGGCTCAGGCGTTTGTTGAGCGTGCTGACCAATGTGGAAAGTTGCAGAAACGCGCCATAATGCAGCATTTCCTTGAAGCTGTCTTTCAATGGATCGTGGCTTTCTTGTCTCAAATTGGGGAACAGCAAAATCCATCCAATGAGTGTCGCCAACGTGTAACCGCTTAATTGCGAATAGAGTAGGGCCTTCGCCGTTCTGATGTCCAAAACGAAAATCAAGACGGCCATTATCGCGACTTGGGTGAGTATCTGTATGATAAACAGCCAGTTATATGTCGAAACTTTTTCCTTTCCAAGGAAATGGTTGAGGTTGAACTCGTGCAGGCTATAGACGAAAATCATTATTAAAACCAATGTCGCGTAGCCTTCGGGGACGATGGTGTGAAAGAAGTTGGGGAAAAAATGTAAAATATTGAACAACAAGAAATAAACCATCATCACAAAGGCAATCCAGCCGTAGGAAATTTTCATCAGTGTGGCTGTTTTCTTGCGTGGCGTGAAATAGACCAATCCGCTGCCTGCGATGAGTTCGATGCCGATCAATAGGAATGTGATGTCGGTCTGCGCAATGAAGGCTTTGCCCCATTCGGCAGCGCCGAGGAATTTGGTGCCCATAATGAGCGTGGCCAACTGCGTCAGCACATTGACGGCCCGCGCCGCCCCCGTTCCAAGTATCTTTTTGAACATTTTATGGCCCAAATCAAAATAATTGGCAAAAATACAAAAATACTTACTAATTTTGCCGCTCTTTCAAAAAACATTGATTCTCAACAAATGAAAAGATTCTTGTTTTTATGGTTCGTTATGTTGCCAATGTTTGCTTCGGCACAATTGTTTGCCTGTAAGGATGTCGTTGAGGATGGCTACGATTTTTGGCTGTATTTGCCTGATGATTACAATGCTTACAATCCGAAGCCTGTTGTGATGTTTTTGCATGGCAGAAGCCTCAGCGGTGAGAACCTCGCATTGGTGCGTCATTATGGCTGCATCAACGCTTTGGAACGAGGGCTTTGCATTGATGCCATTGTGGTGGCACCCCAAGCGCAGCATGCTTGGGATCCCGCCAAGGTTGATAAGCTGTACGAATGGGTGAGGGCGCATTACGCGGTCGATACGAATCGTTTTTATGTGGTTGGGATGAGCATGGGTGGTTTCGGCACTTTGGATTTCGTGGCGACTTATCCCGACAAGGTGGCTGCGGCGATGGCCTTGTGTGGTGGGGCGACGGCTCATGATTTGTGTGGCCTCACCGAAGTCCCCTTGTGGATTATCCACGGGATGGCCGATAGGGCGGTGCCCGTTGGCCGTTCTGAAAAAGTGGTTCAAGCGATGGCGGCCTGTGGCGATACGAGCCGACTGATATTCAACAAGATACCAAAAGTGAACCATACACGCTTGGCTCGGGTTTTCTATCTTGAACAGACCTACGACTGGCTGTTTTCGCATACTTTGGCCGATTCGGATCGGACGGTCAACAAGAGTTTCGAGATGTCGGATGCCATTTTGGCCGATGCCTATAACAAACTTGAAAATGTCAACAGGTTGGTGGTCAAGGATTTTGCTTCTTCTCCCTACAATTATGACGGAAAGAAGTATTACATCGTTAAAAAGGGCGACACTTTGGAACAGATTGCCGTCGAAAACAGCACAACTGTTTCCATCATTCGGAAACTCAACAAGTTGAAAAAAAACGACCGGCTTTATGCCGGGAAGAAACTCCGGGTGAGATGAATTGAACGAATTGGATGAAAAAAACGACAGCCCGCCGGATTTGCTCCAACGGGCTGTCGCTGTTATGGTTGCGCTCGAAATCAGTCGACAGGGATGTCCTTGTTGACGTTCTTTGAACCGGCCAAAGCATAGAAGAGGATGTAGGCGGCGCAGAACAGAACGACGACATAACTGGTCATATAGCTGCCCGTCCAGTCGGCGACAAGTCCTTGCAGGCCCACCATGATGGCGAAGCCGAAGACCATCGTCATGAAGGCGCCCGAGGCGATGGCGGTGTACTTGCCCAAGCCTTCGGTGGCCAAGTTGAAGATGGCGCCCCACATCACTGAGGTGCAAAGTCCGACGAGGATGAAGGCGAAAATGCCCACTGGAACCTCAGCCCAAATCACTTTCAGGTTGGCCCAGTCGATGCCGGGCACTTTGACGAGCCAGCTCTGCGGAGCCAGCATACCAAAGAGCACCAAGACGATAGCCGCAATGGAAACCGTCGTGACCATGGCTTTTGACGAGACTTTGCCGCCAATGGCACCACCGATGAAACGTCCGATGAGCATCATCAGCCAATAAACGGCCACAATAAGTCCCGCAATGGTGCCGCTCATGCCGATGCCGGGCGTGGCAGCCGTAGGCTCGGAGGTGAGGTATTGCAAAATATAAGTAGGTGTGCCGACTTCGATGCCGCCATAGAGGAAGATGGCAAGGATGCCGAGCTTGAAATGGCGAAACGAGAAAGCGCTGTATTTGTCTTTCACTTCCGATTTCACTTCGACAGGCTGTTGTGGTTCATCAATCTTGGTGAAGAGGATGACGATAAAGCCGATGACGAAGATGGCCAAGGCAATCAGCAGGGCTGGGGTGGCGTCTGAAATCTTGGCCTTGGTGGCCTCACCGATGAGGGCGCCCATGATGATGTAGACGGCAACGGCAGCGGCCGAATTGAACACGCCACCGATTTGGATGAGCTGGTTGCCCTTGTTGCCGCCGCCGCCGAGGAGGTTGAGCATCGGGTTGACGACGGTGTTCAACATGCACATGCAAAAGCCGGAGATGAACGCGCCGATGAGGTAGACGCCGAAGCCGTACTTGCCGCTGGCCCATTGCACCAAAATGCCGATGATACCCACAGCGAGGGCCATCAGCGAGGTCTTCTTGTAGCCAAAACGTTTGATGAGCATTCCCGAAGGGATACCCATGATCAGGTAGGCGATGAAGTTGCCATAGTTGCCGATTTGCGACAGGAAGTTGCTGGCACCGAATTGGTTTTTCACGATGACGGCCATCGGTGAGCAGAGGTTGGTCACGAAGGCAATCATGGCAAAGAGGGCTATCATCACAATGATGGCACCCCATTGTTTCGTTTTAGTACTCATTGTTTTTTATTTTAAGGATTTTACTATGTTTTTTCTAACTACGGGTTTCGCGGATTAAACAGATTTTTTGAGTCCTGAATGTGGCAACTTCGTTGCAGATTATACGGATTTCCTTAACAATCAGCAATATAGTTGCAAAATTCCGAACCGTCTTCCGCAAAATCCGTTTAATCCGTAGTTTTCTTTCATTACAGTGTTGAAAATTTAAAGATAATCGTTTCCAAATACTCCTCGCCTGAGCGCAAGATGGTGTTCGGGAAGTTGGGCTTGTTGGGCGAGTCGGGGAGGGCTTGGCACTCCAAGGCCACGCCGGAATAGTCTTCGTAGATGTGGCCGTTCTTGCCTTTAGGGCAACCTGAAAGCCAGTTGCCGGTATACACTTGGATGCCGGGCTGTGTAGTGTAAATCTTCACCATTCGGCCCGTTCCTTCGTGCGACAACTCGGCGGCAAAGCAAAGTTTGTCCTTCTCGATGCCGTCGATGACCCAACAGCTGTCGTAGCCCTTGCCGTTGATGAGGTCGGGATAGGGCTCCTTGATGTCGCGCCCGATGAGTTTGCCTTCGGTGAAATCCATCGGGGTGTCGGCCACTTGACGCATTTCGCCCGTGGTGATGAGCTCCTCGGTGGCGGGCAGGAAACGCGAAGCGTTCAGCCTGAGCCTATGGTCAAGGATGTCGCCGTTGCCTTCGCCTTTCAGGTTGAAATAGGTGTGGTTGGTCAGGTTGACGATGGTGGTGTCTGACGAATAGGCGGTGAGGTGGATGTTCAACTCGTTTTCGTCGTTGAGGGTGTAGCGCACCTTGGCCACGAGTTCGGCGGGATAACCTGCCTCGCCATCGGCGCTGAGGTAGGTGAACACCACATTCTCGCCCACGATGCGGCTGGCCCACTTCTGGTTGGCGAAGCCGATGCTGCCTCCGTGAAGGTGGTGCTTGCCGTCGTTGGTGTTCAGCTCAAGTTGGTATTCCTTGTCGTCAATCTTGAAGCGGCCGTTGGCAATGCGATTGGCGAAACGCCCTGGAATCTTGCCTGCACAAGGGCCGTCGTTGTAGTAGTCCCATGGATGTGGGTAGCCGAGGGCGATGTCTTCCATGTGGCCGTAGCGGTCGGGCGTGACGATGCTGACAATCCCCGCGCCGATGTCGCTCAACTGCACCTTCACACCGTTGGCATTGGTCAGGGTGTAGAGCTTGATGTCTTTGTTGTCAGGGGTTCTGCCCCAAGTTTTTACTTCGATGTTCATTGCTTTTGTTTAATTCGGAATTCGGAATGCGGAATAGGGCGAAGCCCCGCGTCGCATTGCGTATTCCGCATTCCGCATTCATAATTCCGCATTTTTAACTCCATAACTTATTCGGATAAACGCCCTTTTCAATCAATTCGCGAATCTTGCGCATCACTTCAGGCTTGTCTTCCTTGTAGGTCACGCCGAACCAAGAGGCGTTGCTCGACAGCACCTTCAGTTTGGCCGAGCCATCGTGGATGCTTTGGTTCACCATCAGCGGAATGAAAAACTCCGCCTTGATGTTGGTTTGGGCAGGGCCTTTCAGGAACTCTACGAAGCCCTTCTCTGAATAGGCAAAGAAATCAGGGGTGAAGCCGAAGAAGTTCATCGAAACGAGAGAATCCATATCAAGCGGATGCGAGCCAGTTTCGTCGGTGTAGGCCGCGCCACCGTCTTCGGTGTGGCCGATGGCCGTGCGTTCGACGATGGTCTGAAGGTTGCCTTCCGCGTCGGCAGTGCAAATGCCACGACTCACTGTGCCGAAGTCCGACATGGTGTTGCGCAGTTTGTAGGCAACCATGCTGTAAGCACCCGTTTTGCCCTCACATTCAGTGAGATACTTGGCCAGAACCTCGTAGGCTTCCTTGCCATAGAAATCGTCTGCGTTGATGGCGGCAAAAGGCTCGTGGATCACATCCTTGGCCATCAGCACGGCGTGGCAAGTGCCCCACGGCTTGACGCGCCCTTCGGGGACTGTGAAGCCTTCCGGCAGTTTGTCAAGTGACTGATACACATACTCTACGGGGATGCCGAATTTCTCCGTGTTGTTCACTTTCTTGAAGGCCTCGGCGAAGTCCTCGCGGATGACGAAGACCACCTTGCCGAAACCGGCGCGCTTGGCGTCGTAAATGGAATAATCAAGGATGGCTTCGTTGTTGGGTCCGACGCCGTCCATTTGCTTCAGGGCACCATAACGCGAGCCCATGCCTGCTGCTAATACTAATAATGTTGGTTTCATTGTATGTTTAATTGTTTGTTGTTGAATCGTTTAATTGTTGTTTGGTCACAAAACCTACAAAACATACAAAACAAATTTCAAATTTTGGGGAAAGCCTGCCAACCGGCGGCTTTCCGGCGGCGACACAGTTGTGTAGCCGCCCACCAATTCCTTTGAAGTTTTGCATTGTTTTGAATGTTTTGTGATAATTATAATCTTCTCGCTCCGTCCGAAATCACCACATCATAAACCTTCGGTTCGTGTCCGAATTTGGCGGCAAATTTTTCCTTTGCTGTTGCGATAAATGCCTCATACAGACCTTCTTTCACCAAATTGATGGTGCAACCGCCGAAGCCGCCGCCCATCACGCGCGAACCTGTCACGCCACATTCCTTGGCGATGTCGTTGAGGAAATCCAATTCCTCACAACTCACCTCGTAGAGCTTGCTCATTCCGTAATGTGTGCCATACATACGGTCGCCAACGGTTTCATAATCACCTTTTTCCAAGGCATTGCACACATCGAGGACGCGCTGCTTTTCACCTATTACATATTCCGCGCGCATGTAATCCTCGGCGGGAATCTCGTTTTTCACCTCATTGAGCATTCTCATCGTTGCGTCGCTCAAATATTTCACTTCGGGATGCTTGGCGGCGATGTGGGCGCAAGCGTTCTCGCACGACTCGCGGCGCTTGTTGTAGGCTGAAGAAGCCAACTCGTGTTTCACCACGGTATCAAGCAATACCACCTTGTAGCCCTTGGGATTGAAGGGGAAATACTCAAACTCCATCGTGGCGCAGTTGAGGCGCATCAGGTGACCTGCCTTGCCGAAGAGGGAGGCGAACTGGTCCATGATGCCGCATTTCACGCCGACATAGTTGTGCTCAGTGGCCTGACCGATACGAGCCAACTCGAACTTGTCGATGCCGAGGTTCAGCAATTCATTGAGCGCGAAGGCGAAAGTGCTCTCCAAGGCTGCCGACGACGACATTCCCGCGCCAATCGGCACATTGCCGTAAAACACCGTATCGAAGCCTTCGAGCTTGTAGCCTCGCTTGATGATTTCGCGGCACACGCCGAAGATGTAGTTGGCCCAGTGGATTTGAGGGTTGTCTTCCTCGTTCAGGCCAAACTCGCGGTAATCCTCTTTGTCGATGGAGTAGGCACGCACCTTGTCCGTCCCGTTGAGGCGGATGCAAGCGTAGATGCCCGAATCAATAGCCCCCGGAAAAACGAAGCCGCCGTTGTAGTCAGTGTGTTCGCCGATGAGGTTGATACGCCCCGGAGAAGTGTAGATAACTCCTTCATTTTCAAAGCGTTGATTGAAAATAGTCTTTAATTCTTCAGTGTTCATATACTTTCGATTAATTTGGGCGCAAGTTAGTAAAAAACAATGATACCCAACATCAACTGACGGATATTTTTGTATTTTTGCCCTTTCAAACTTTCAGATTCCTAACAAAATAAACCTAATTAGAGATGAAAAAGACCATTGTTTTCCTGTTTGCCATTGCGTTTTCGCTGTTTTCGAGGGCGCAAAACATCAATTTCGGGCAGTATTTCCTTGATGAAGGCTCGTTGCGTATGGATGTTTTCCAATGCGGCACGTCCGACAGCTCGCATTATGTGTTTGAGCGTTTCGTCATAGAGCCGCATTTCGGTGGCTCCAAAGTCAATCTGATTGACCCGTTCAATTTCGGCACTAATCGCGTGAAAGTCATTGATGCACAAACCAATACCTTGATTTATTCGAGAGGCTACAACACCTTGTTCCGCGAATGGCAAACCACCGACGAAGCCCGTGTGATGGAACGCTGCTATGAGGAATCGGTGAGCGTTCCGCTGCTGCGCAATGAGGCCTATATCATCCTCGAAATCAGGAATTTCGATGGCGAGTTTGAGGAAATTTTCTCGAAATTGTATGAGCCTGACGAAATCTTCAACACCACCGAGCAACGCTATGTGTTTCCTGTTGAGGACATTATGGTCAACGGTTCGCCCGAAAGCAAGGTTGACATCGTGATTTTGCCCGAAGGCTACACCGCCGACGAAATGTCGCAATTCCTTCAGGATTGCCAGAATTTGGCCAATGTGTTCGCCCAAGCGGAGCCGTTTGCAAGCCATATCAACGACTTCAATTTCCGCGCCGTGCTTGCCCCTTCGGAGGAGAGCGGTGTCGACATTCCCGCCACTCACAATTGGGTGCGCACCATCCTCAACGCGCATTTCTACACTTTTTACATCGACCGCTATTGCACCACCCGCAACTATTTCGCGGTGAAGGACGTGGCGGCCAACGCGCCATACGACCAAATCTACATTTTGGTGAACAGCAGCCAATATGGCGGCGGCGGATTCTATAACTTTTACTCGATGAGCACGGCTGGCAATATGTCGACTTCCAGTGTGATTGTTCATGAGTTTGGCCACGCTTTCGGAGGCTTGGCCGACGAATACGAAGAGCCTGACAATCCGCTGGCTTTGCTCTACAACCTGAACGTTGAGCCTTGGGAACCAAACATAACCACTTTGATGGATTTTGACTCAAAATGGGCCGACCTTGTCCAGCCCGGCATCCCGATACCCACACCAAACAATTCCCAGTATTACAATACGGTAGGAGCTTTTGAGGGAGGCGGCTATTTGACATCGGGTATGTATCGTCCGCAACTCAATTGCATGATGCGCAACTACGCGCCTTTTTGCGCCGTGTGCAACAGGACGATTGAAGCCGTGATAGAAGCACATTCCGACACTCCAGTTTCGGTGAAATCGGAGCACATGCAGGCTGAACCCTCGCTTCGTGTGTGCCCCAATCCCGCCACTGACTATATCGATGTGTTTGTAAATCAAGAATATGGCCAATCTGAAATCATCGACTTGAACGGAAAGGTGGTGATGACAGTCCAACTCAAAAACGAGGTAAACCGAATCTCAATCAGCGGCTTGCCGAAGGGTGTGTATATGCTTCGTGCGAATGGCGAGGTGCGGAAGTTTTTGAAACAATAAATATATATTTGAAATGAGCTTTAAAAACTTGATACTCAATCCAAAAAAGGCATCCTTGTTTGTTGGTTTCCTGATCCTGGTTTCTTGCGCCCATCACCCTGAACCAAGTTATCCCATCCCAACTGCCCAACAACTTGAATGGCAACAACTTGAAACCTACGCCTTCATCCATTTCGGGCTGAACACCTTCAACGATATGGAATGGGGCTACGGCAACACGCCTTCCCACACCTTCAATCCCACCAATTTGGATTGCGAGCAATGGGTCTTGACCTTGAAAGCCGCCGGCATGAAAGGCGTGATTTTCACCGCCAAGCACCACGACGGTTTCTGCCTCTGGCCGACCGAAACCACCGATTATTCCATCAAAAACACCTATTATAAAGATGGGCAAGGGGATTTGGTGCGCGAACTTTCTGAGGCTTGCCGCAAACACGACTTGAAGTTCGGGATTTACGTCTCGCCTTGGGACCGGCATCAAGCCGAGTATGGCTATCAAGGCTATGTGGACATCTATCACAAACAGATTGAGGAACTTACGAGCAACTACGGCGAGTTGTTCGAGTTCTGGTTCGACGGAGCCAACGGCGGCACGGGCTGGTATGGCGGTGCCGATGAGATGCGTTCCATTGTTGCCGAAAAATACTACAATTACGAGAAAGCCCGCGAAATCGTTTGGAGCCATAGCCCCAATGCGGCCATTTTCGGTGGAACGGTGCCCACCTTGCGCTGGGTTGGCAACGAAAAAGGCTTTGCTGAGGCTACTCAATGGTGTATGTACAAAACAGATTTCCAGTCGCTTAACGACGAAAAAAGCCTTGTCAGAGGCTTCAAGGACGGCGACGCTTGGCTGCCCGCCGAGGTGGATGTCTCGATTCGTCCGGGGTGGTTCTATCACGAGAGCGAGGACAATCAAGTGAGAAGCGTGGAGCAATTGATGGATCTGTATTATCAAAGTGTTGGCCATAACACTAATCTCTTGCTCAATTTCCCTGTCAATCAAGAGGGTAGGATTCCTTCGATTGATTCGGCCAATGCCGTGAATTGGTATCAAAAACTGCAAAAGGATTTTTCCCAAAACCTGTTGAAAAACTGCAAGGTGACGGCAAGCAATATCCGTTCAAGGCGATTCAGGCCAAAATATGTGTTGGACAATGATTTCACCCATTATTGGGCTACCGAAGACGGCGTAACCCGTGCCGAACTCATTTTCGATTTCCATCAAACTACGGCTTTTAACCGTATGCTGTTGCAAGAGTATATCCCTTTAGGACAGAATGTTGAGTCTTTTTGTTTGGACTATTACAATAATGGTAAATGGTTGCCTATCGAGGTGAACGAGCCAACGACCACAATCGGCTACAAGCGACTTCTTCGTTTCCCGACCGTTAGAGCAGAAAAGCTGAGAATCAGGTTCAAGGTGTTTAAGGGGACTTTGTGCATTAATAGAGTAGGTGCATACATGGTCGAATAATGAAAAAAAATCGCTTGCGATTTTGTCTCAAATTCAATAATATGACTTCAGTTTTCTCTGCATTCTCAAATTCTTGATAAAATAGAAATGATAGAATATCATCCACTGAAACCGTTTCTCCCAAAGAACGCAAAAGTCTTATTCCTCGGCAGTTTTCCACCTCCGAAGAAACGCTGGTGCATGGACTTTTTCTACCCCAACTTCATCAACGACCATTGGCGCATCGAAGGCCAGATTTGGTTTGACGACAAGAATCATTTCATCGATTTGGAGCATAAATGCTTCAAAAAAGACGAGATTATTGCATTTTTGAACGAGAAAGGTATAGCCTTTTTCGACACTGCAACTGCTGTCAATAGGCTGAAAGACAACGCTTCTGATGCATTTTTGGAAATTGTTGAACATACCGATATTCGGGCTTTGCTTGCCAAGATGCCACAATGCCTTGCCATCGCCACGACGGGCGAGAAGGCGACACTTGAAGTATGCACTTGTTTCAATGCCGTTACCATCCCATCGCCGAACAACCACATTGATTTGGGCGACAATGTTACTCTATACAGATTGCCCTCATCCTCACGCGCTTATCCTTTGGCATTTGACAAAAAGGTTGAAGCCTATCGCAGGATGTTCGAGGCGGTGGTTGGTTGCTGATATGGGATTGCCATAGGCAAGAAATCAGTCAATCATTATTTCTTTTTATCGGAATTGCTTCGCAAGAAATCGTTCATAATCGTTTCAAAATCCTATAAAAACCAATTTCATTTTTGATTGATTTTTGAAAGATTTCTTCGCGAAGCGAATCCCAAAAATCACCGAGTCATAAGAGCATCAATCGCTGGCAGAATCTCACCCGACTTGCCTTCGAGATAGATGTCCGTGATGTAGTTCGTATAGGTCGAAGGCTCCATGTTGATTTCGATGATCTTCGCACCGTTGCGCTTGGCGATGCCGGGAATCATATTGGCTGGACTGACCTGCCCCGAAGTGCCGATGATGACGAAAGCATCGCAGTTTTCGGCAGCGCGCACCGAGCCATAATAAGCGTCTTCAGGGATGCCCTCTCCGAAGAAGATGAAGTCGGGCTTCATCAGTCCGCCGCATTGGGTGCAACGGGGTGGCTCCTCGGTGAGTGTCAGGCTCTTGGCATCCACCTTGTGGCCACATTTGGTGCACACGAAGCGCGACATGTTGCCGTGGAACTCATACACCACGGTGTTGCCCGCCACGGTGTGCAGGTCGTCGATGTTCTGCGTGATGACGCTGCTCAGGCGGCCTTCCTTCTCCCATTTGGCCAAGACGAGATGTCCGGGATTAGGCTTGATGTCCTTGTTGCTGAAGAAGTTGTAAAACACCTCGCGGATGATCTTCCACGACTCCTTGGTGTGGCTATAGTAGAAGTCGATGTCGAGTGAGTTGGGGTCGTACTGGTTCCAGATGCCGCCCTCGCCACGGAAAGGTGGTATGCCGCTCTCTGCGGATGTTCCTGCGCCTGTGAAGCCCACGATGTTCTTCGCCTTGGAGAGGATTTCGGCAGCTTGCTTGATTCTTTCTTCGTTGTTCATAATGTGTTGCTTTTTAATCACAAAACATTCAAAACCACACAAACCCCATTATGGGTTTGGGGAAGCCTGACTCTCATTCCGAACTTGATTCGGAACGGCGGATTTCCGGCGGCGACGCGGTTGCGTAGCCGCCCACGTCAAATGATGGTTTTGAAAGTTTTGTAGGTTTTGTGACATATTCATTTTTTTTCAGGCGCAAAGTTAGTGAAAAAAGATTGATTTGATGAAAGATGGATGAAAATGTGTATTTTTGCAAAGTTAATCAAAGATTGGATATGAGAAAAAGATTCAATGTCACAGGCAGTTGCAACCCTGAAAGGCACTATATGGTGGATACGGAAAAACAATTCAAAGCCGTGGAAGCATTGATAGAGATGGGTGAATACTTCACCATCAACCGTGCGAGGCAGTATGGGAAGACGACAACTTTGGATATGATTTGGCGGAACTTGTCCGACCGCTACCTCGTGGTGTCTTTGAGCTTTGAAGGGATTGACAGCACCGCCTACGCATCACACAAGGCGTTTGCTGCAATGTTCGCCCGGCAGATGAGAGAAAACCTGCTGTCGCTCAATCGCGACGATGCCGCCGCAGAAATATGGCAGAATTGCACAGCAAAATCGATAGAAGAGTTGTCGAATGTCATCAGCTCATACTGCGAGGAGGTGCGGAAACCCGTCGTGGTGACGATAGACGAGGTGGATAAGAGCCTTGATAACCAACTTTTTCTTGACTTTCTTGGCATGTTGCGAAACAAATATCTGGAACGCAACCGAAAAGGGATGCAAAGCACCTTCTTCAGTGTGGTGCTTGCAGGGGTATATGATGTAAAAAACCTCAAACTGAAACTTCGTCCCGACGCTGAAAAGAAATATAATTCGCCTTGGAACATTGCCGCCGACTTCAACGTGGATATGACTTTTCATCCCGAAGAAATCGCCCAGATGCTCAACGATTACGAGAACGACGTGCATACGGGTATGGACATCAAGGCCGTCAGCGAGGAGATTTACAAATACACGACAGGTTATCCTTTCTTGGTGAGTTATATCTGCAAGAAGATTGACGAGGAATTCGACCAAGAATGGACCTCGGAAAGCATAGTGAAGGCTGTCAAGGTGCTTGTGCAAGGTGGAAGCACTTTGATGGACGACCTGTCCAAAAACTTGGAAAACAATCCTGAGTTTCGGGAGTTTATGTATTCTGTTTCGGTCAATAGTGTGTCTTATTCATTCTCCTTATTGAATCCGATGGTGAATATGGGCAATATGTTTTCCTATATTCGGGACAAAGACGGTCGCGTAGTGATTCATAACCTGATTTTTGAGGAGGCTCTTTTCCTCTATTTCACGTTGGATTACACGATTAAAAACAGCACGAAGCTCTCACCGTTCCAGTTGAACTATGTGCAAAATGGTAGTCTCAATATGGAACACGTGGTCACGCGGTTTGCCGACTTGATGCACCAAGAGTACCGTAAAAACGACGAGGAATTTTTGGAGCGGCAGGGCAGATTGGTTTTCTTGTCGTTCCTGAAGCCCATCATCAATGGCATCGGCTTCTATTATGTGGAGCCGCAGACCCGCGACAACCGCCGTATGGACTTGGTGGTGACCTACGACAAGCAAGAGTTCATCGTGGAATTGAAGATTTGGCACGGCGACAAATACGAGGAACTTGGCCGCGACCAGCTTTCAGGCTATCTTGCCACTCGCGGAATGGATGAAGGCTACCTCGTCACTTTCGACTTCTCGAAAAACAAGCAAAACACAGAGCCACAATGGATTGAATGGAACGGAAAGCGGATTTTTGAGGTGATTGTGTAGTAATGGTTTGTTCTCAACACGAAGTATGAGTTTATCCCCAATAGCCTAATAATTATGGACTTCGACACCCTTGACAAACAGATGAGACGCTTCGAGCAGTCGCTTGACAGGACGATGCTGGAAGGAATATATGTCGTGGCACGCCTTGATGGCCACGGCTTTACGCGGCTTACCAAAAAGGAATGGAACTTGGAGAAGCCTTTCGACACCAAGTTCCGCGATGCAATGATTGAAACCACCAAGCACCTGATGGACTGTGGTTTTCGTATGGTGTATGGCTACACCCAAAGTGACGAAATCTCGCTGTTGTTCCATCTGAAAGATGATACTTTCGGGAGGAAGGAACGAAAGTTGATATCCATACTTGCCGCCGAAGCGTCGGTGGCGTTCTCTATGCAAATGGGTAAAGCCGCCGTGTTTGACTGCCGTCTTGTTCCGTTGCCAACCGCCGAGAATGTGGTTGACTATTTCAGATGGCGGCAAGAGGATGCCCACCGTAATTCGCTCAATTCATACTGTTACTGGACATTGCGGAAAGAAGGTGTTTCGGCTGATGAGGCACAGAAACGTATGTCGGGCATATCAAACGGCGAAAAGAACGAAATCCTGTTTGAACGGGGCATCAACTACAACGACCTTCCTTTGTGGCAAAAGCGCGGCGTGGGTATGTATTACCGTGACGAACAGCGTCAGGGCTTCAATCCCAAGACCAAGGAAACCACCTTTTTCGTTAGGCAAGCGTTGTATTTGGAGATGGAATTGCCTTTGGGTCAGGAGTATTCCCAAATGATTGCGACGATATTGGAGGATTCAAACAAGGATGTAAATTCAATTTAGAAAGTTATAAAGGAGGTAAAATGTCAGGGCAACCGCATCAAATGCGATAATTTGCGAGGATTTCGATGAGATAATTGGGGTCGAGGGAGGCCTTGAAGAGCCTTTTCCTTAGGCTTCTCTTG
>CACXQV010000018.1 GCA_902769875.1 uncultured Bacteroidia bacterium | reverse complement strand
CATTCCGAACAGAGAAGTTAAGCCCCGCCGCGGCGATGATACTGCGGGAGACCGTGGGAAAGTAGCTCGCCGCCCACCCACAGCGGAAACCCCTCACCATCCACCGGTGAGGGGTTTCTTGCTTTATTGTGGATCCGCCCGTCCTTCCCTTGTGGCTCCCTTGTGGGTTTGCCTGTTCCTTGGAATCCGCCTGCCGCCCCCGGTTTGCCCCCGTGGCCCGCAGGCTTTGGATTCCTTTGCCTTTTCCTGATTTGGGTTGACTGTTTCGATAATCCCCGTTCTTGCAAGTTTGCAATTCGGAAGGCGGGAATGAAATAAGACCAAACTAATCAAGTCCAGAAAAGGCGGCCTTCGTTTTTTGAGGGTCGCCTTTTTATCGTTTTCGTCAGGAAAGCCTTGACGTTTAGGAAATAATATGTATCTTTGCGCCCAGAAACTCATAATACACAAGGAAATGGAAGCAACCACGACAAAGCCGAAGAACTTCGTTCCCCGCCTGCTTCAGTTCAAGCGGGAGATGAGAGAGTGCATCCAGAACGGGGCCGATCATGAAGAAATGAAACGAATAGCTGACAAGTATGGTTTTACCTTCGCAACTCCCGTATGAGTATCGGAAGATTGACGAACTTAACTACGAGTTTGTCAACAGGGACAGCATTAGGTATCACCTGTATTTTACCCCGATAAGCAGCATATATCCCGATTTGGTGAACACTTATTCGTTCAACATCGAGCGAGAGGGTACGAATCCTCACCCCATCGACCTTCGTATTGCCGCTACTGTCGTCCATATATTGCGCCGTTTCTTCGAGACTATTGAGAACGCTATGATTATGGTGTGCGACAGCACCGACGGCAAACAACATAAGCGTCGAAACCTGTTCGACCATTGGTTCCGTTATTACAACGACGGGACATTGACCACTATCAATGCTGAGGTGGGCGAAGGCGATTACGAATTGTTGCTATCCATCTATTTCAGAAAGGACAATCCCTACAAACAGCAGTTGATCAAGGCCTTCGGCGACTTGTTGAGCCAAAACTATTACGAAATCGTCGTCTAATTAGGGATAACTTGACAACCCGTTTTCCGAATTTGCAATTCGGAAGGCGTGAATATGGGCATTCGCAATGCGGGGATGAACTATATTCGGCTGGGATGTGTGTGTCTTTCGGCTGGGATGTGTGTGTCTTTCGGCTGGGATGTGTGTGTCTTTCGGCAGGGGTTTCATTGCATTCCACCCCTGCCTAATATCCTACGTCACTCCGTGACTTTGCTGCAGGCGCGTGGGAACCCTTGAGGGTTTGCCTGTACCTTGGAATCCGCCGCCAGCCCCTCGGTTTGTCCCCGTAGTCCACGGGCTTTGGATTCCTTTTCCACTCGCGCGTTTTTTCCCGTCGGTTTGTTGGGACCGTTTCCGTTTTTTGCGTACTTTTGCAGCCTCAAAAGGGCGCGAAACCTATGATAAACAACAGTAAATTATTGATATTCAATAAATAATCAAAATAAAAAATGAGAAAGACCAAGACTTTGAAAGCCGTCGCGCTTTCGCTCGGGCTGGCGGCCCTGATGGCGCCGGCCACACTGGAAGCCCAGATCAACCACGGGCTTTTGCAGAACCCCGCAAAGCGCTCGCGAAAGTGAGTCGTTCAACTTCACCAACGGCAACTTTGGTGAATCCGACCCCGCCCCACTTGGCGGCGGCATCGCCATCCTCATGGGCCTTGGTCTCGGCTATGTCGCACTGAAGAAGAAGGAGGACTAAGCCATGAGAAAGCTCAGCACAATCTTATTGGCCATGGCCTTGGTGCTTGGCCTCGCGCAATGCAAGAAAGAACAGACCACCACACCCCAAAGCGAAGGTGTGATGATTACCTTGAATGTGGGTGACAACAACAACAGCTCAAGAGCAAATGTGGACCCGGATGCAACAACCCAAATCACTTTTGTAGACGGCGACCAGATTTTGGTGGCCAGCGGTGGTAAATATGTCGGTACATTGACCCGTACAGGTGGTGTTTTCTCCGGCAGCATCACCAATCCTGTGGAAGGCCAGAAGTTGTATTTCTACTTCCTCGGCAACAAGATTGATGTTACAACCCTTACAGCAGGAGAAACCGATGAATGCATTGTGAATATCAGCGACCAGACGCAAGAACTCCCAGTAATTTCGATGGGTAAGTCCACCGAGGACTATCCTTCGTCTAACAATTCCTACTCTTCCCGACTTTACAACAAATGCTCGCTAATGAAGTTTGATGTAACCACGGATTCCGACCAGCCTATTTGTATTTTAGGCATGAACAACGAGGTTACCGTACACTTTGACAATCCAACTGACAGCGGCTTCGAATACGGCATAAACGCAGAAGACGGCGGTCTGATAGAGATGCCTGCCAAAGATGCCAATAATGAAACTTGGGCCATCGTGCTTCCGCAAGAGGCTTTGCCAGCAGGTGCTGTAGGCACGGCATATACTTATGACGGATATAAGGGTAATCGTCCGGCACTGGATGCGATTGCTTCAAACCAATATATCACCACAGTTGCTGATGACTTGGACGTGAGCACTTTCGACATCAACTATATGGCCCTCACCTTCGAGGCGAACCAAGCCAATTCCAAGGTTACATTTACGGCTACGTCAATGACTCCGGCCATCACCATGCAATACAACACTTATGATGGCACGGGCTGGAAACCTTACACCTCTGGCACAGCCATTACCCTCTCCGCTACTGGTGACAAGGTATCCTTCAGAGGCGACAATAATACTTTAGCCTCAGAACCATACTCTTATGGCTCGAGCAAATTCTCTACTACTGGCAAGTGTTTCATCTACGGCAATATCATGAGTCTCCTCTATTCAAATGACTATGCTACAGCAACCACCCTGATAGGTGATTACACATTCTGCAGTCTGTTTTCCCAAAACACGAATATCTATAGTCATTCTTCCAAGGCGTTGGTGTTGCCTGCCACCACACTGACAACCATGTGTTATTATCAAATGTTCATCAACTGTAGGAATTTGACTTCGGCTCCTATGTTGCCCGCCACAACATTAGCAGACAATTGTTATACATCTATGTTCTACGGATGCATGAATTTGACCTCGGCTCCTGCCGAACTGCCTGCCACCACGCTAACGTATGGCTGCTATTCAAATATGTTCGAAGAATGTTCAAAATTGACCTCGGCTCCCGCATTGCCTGCCACAACGTTGGCCCCTTATTGCTATTTTCGTATGTTCGTTGGTTGTAGCAATAAGTCCTTTACATCGGCTCCTTCGCTGCCTGCCACAACGTTAGCCCCTTATTGCTATTCAAACATGTTCTCCGGATGCTCATATTTGACCTCGGCTCCTACATTGCCTGCCACTACGCTGGCAGATTATTGCTATGAGGAAATGTTCCACGGATGCAAATTGACTTCGGCTCCTGCTCTGCCTGCTGAAACTTTAGCAGACCATTGCTATTCATGTATGTTCTACGGATGTAGGTATTTGACCTCGGCTCCTGCATTGCCTGCCACAACATTAGCCCCATATTGCTATTCAAAGATGTTCAACGGATGCTCTTCTTTGGAATCGGTACCTGCTCTACCTGCGACTACACTGGCAGACTATTGCTATCAAGAAATGTTCTTGGGTTGTAATAATCCTTTCTTTGAGAATGTTACTCCCGAACTGCCCGCCCCAACGTTGGTAACGGGTTGCTATGAACGAATGTTTTATGATACTACTGTGAAATACATCAAGTGTCTTGCCACCGATATTTCAGCAGAGGATTGCACTAATGAATGGCTTGAAAATTTAATGAGCTCTGGTGGTACCTTTGTGAAAGCTGCTTCAATGACAGGATGGGGAAGCGGTGGCAGCGGCATTCCCTATGGCTGGACTGTGGTGAACGCGAACTAATCATCATTGGCTATCATTTCCTAATAGTATGAAAACAAGACGAAAGGCGGCCTTCAATTTTTGAGGGTCGCCTTTTTTATCGTTTTCGTCAGGAATGCGTGTTTTCATTCCGTTGCAAGCAGGGACTGGCGTCGCCTGCTTGGGCTCGGGCCGTCCTTTCAGGACTTTGGCGACACGAGGGAACCGGATGTTGGCAATGTATTCGATGCTGGCAGTTGTGTTTATTATCGTCAGGGGTTTCATTGCATTCCACCCCTGCCTAATATCCTACGTCACTCCGTGACTTTGCTGCGGGCGCGTGGGAACCTCGTAGAGGTGGCAGCAATGTAGGCAGGAGGTGTAAACCCCTGCCGATGTAAATTCCCGCAAATGAAAGAATCCCAGCCGATTACACGTGTTTCGCCCCAAAGCCGGTGTCGCGTTGGGTTGTGGTGTCCATCGTATGATTCTTTTTCTTATTTTTGCACATCATTTCGCAATCGTTATGAAAGAGTTATTGGTTCGTTCGGTTTCGGGCTTGCTGCTGTGCATCGTAATCCTTGCTTGTGTGTTGGTTTCGCCCTACACTTGTGCCGTTTTGCTGCTGTTCATCGTCGCGGTCGGCACCTTTGAGATGTCGCGCCTGTTGCAGATGGATTCCACGGCGGGAATTGCCATTGGCGAGGCTTTCGCCTTGTGTACTTTCGGCTTGGCGGCTTTGGTGGCCTTGCAGGCTGTGGCGCAGCGGTGGTTGTTTCTCGAATTGCCGTTGCTGATGGCGCCGTTCCTCTTTGCCTTGTTTTCCAAAAAGCACGATGCCAAGCACGTTTTCACTTATATGTACGCTTCGTTTGCTTTTTTGGTTTTGCCCTCCATGCTGATGCTGTTGATGTATCGAGAGGAATTGTTTGGCAGTTTGGCCGGTTCGGGGCTGGTTGTCATGGTGTTCTGCCTTTTGTGGGTCAACGATGTCTTTGCCTATCTCACGGGAAAGCTGTTGGGCAAGCACAAGCTGTTTTCGCGGATTTCGCCTGGCAAGACCATCGAGGGAAGCATCGGAGGCTTGGTTTTCACGGTTGCCGCGATGATGCTTTTCAGCCATTATTCAGCTTGGCTGTCGATTTATGTGGGCATGGGCTTGGCCGCCATTGCAGTGGTGTTTGGCACTTTGGGCGACCTCTGCGAATCGATGTTGAAACGGCAGGCCGGAGTGAAGGATTCGGGGAAGCTGATTCCAGGCCACGGCGGAATTTTGGACCGTTTCGACTCAGTCATGTTTAGCGTACCGTTTATTTTCGTTTATTTGCTGCTGCTATGAAGATCCATAAACGTTTGCACGAAGAAGGCACAAAAGCCATCCTGATTGCGCTTGCCGTGGTTGCGGCAACAATTGTTCTTGTCAACTGGTTTTGGCCATTGCAAACACTTTGGCATTGCCTGCTGTATGCTTTTTGCCTTTTGGTTATTGTCTTGACAATTAGGTTTTTCCGCATCCCTATATGGCGAAAGACGACCATTGCCGAGGATGCCGTGATTTCGCCCGCCGATGGCATTGTGGCCGCCAACGAGGTGACGATGGAAGACGAGTATTTCCACGACCGCCGCCGTCAGGTTTCCATCTTCATGTCGATTTACGACGTGCACATCAATGTTTTCCCGTTTGATGGCACGGTGACTTATTACAAATACCATCCCGGCAAGTTCCTGTTGGCCTTCAAGCCGAAGTCGTCGACCGAAAACGAGCATAATACGATTGTCTTGCGCGACAAGAAAGGGCGCGAGGTTTTGGTTAGGCAGATTGCGGGCTTCGTGGCGCGGCGCATCGTTTGCGACCTTCAGGTCGGCGATGAGGCCGTAGTGGGCGAGGAGTTAGGGATGATACGTTTCGGATCGCGGGTGGATGTGTTCCTCCCTTTGGATGCCGAGGTGAAGGTGAAAATCGGTGACAGGATGGTGAGCAAGGAGACGGTTTTGGCTATGCTGAAATAGTTTAATGGGATTTCTAATTATCAAGAATTATTTTGTTGATTATTTGAATTTTATCGAAATCGAAGATTGGCTTCGCCGAATCGGAGATTTCAACGTAGTTAATCTGGGATAAAAATTGCAGGCAATTTTTGGAAATGCCCTTAAGTATTATAGGATTTCCCGAATCTCGTTCAGGTTTCTCACCTCAAACGTCCGCTCTCCTTCAATCGTTTCATTCTTTGGGTTGAACAAAACCGTGTCCATCCCGACGGCCCTTGCCCCATCGATGTCGACGGCCATTTCGTCGCCAATCATCAGGCTTTCACTGGGCTTGGCATGGGCTTTGGCGAGGGCGTGGTAGAAAATTTCAGGGTCGGGCTTTTTCACCCCGACTTCCTCCGAAACGGTCAGTGTCTCGAAATAAGGCTCCATCCCCGAACCGCTCAGCTTGGTGTGTTGCACCTCTTGGAAGCCGTTGGTAATCAGGTGCAAATGGTATTTGGGCTTCAGATAGTCAAGAAGTTCCAAGGTTCCTGGGACGAGACGCACGATGCGTGGCGACCAATACACATAATCCTCGCTGAGGTGGTCGGCCAAGGTGGTGTCGTGGATGCCATAATGCTCCAAAGGCAACACGAAGCGTGTCCGATTGAGGTCGTCTTTCGTGATTTTGTTGGCTCGATAAAGCACCCAAAGCTGTTCATTGAGAGGATGATACACTTCGTGAAAATCGTGTGCGCTCGGAATGCCGAGGCTTTTGAGCTGGTATTTCTCGTAGATGCGCTCAAAGGCCACTTCGGCGGCGGCATCGAAATCCCAAAGGGTGCGGTCGAGGTCGAAGAAGATGTGTTTGCATGATTTCATTTCATGAGCATTTGTCGTTGCCATTCGAAAAGCGCTACCGCAGCGGCGTGGCTTACGTTGAGCGACCGCGTCGGGCCGGGCACGGGGATGTAGACGACTATGTCGCATTGCGCCAACAGTTCGTCGCTCAGGCCTTGGCTCTCGCTGCCTACGATGAATGCCGCATCGGCGGGAAGCGTAGTGTCGTAGATGCAAGTGGCGTTGTCGGAGGTCTCGATGGCCACTATGGTCTTGCCTTCGGGAACGATGTCGTGCAGGTGGGTTGTTTCGCTGAAATACCATCGTATGTTGTCGCGGCTTGAGGCGGCGGCACGGCGTATCTTGCTCAGGCGGTGCTCGTCTTGCTTGCCGAGGAAACACACCTCAGAAGCCCCGATGTTGTCGGCCAAGCGTATCATCGCCCCGATGTTGTCGGGCGTCATCAGATGGTCGGCAATGATGATGGGCTTGGGCACGCGCTCATACAGTCTCTCAGGGCTGAGCTTGCCGAACAGGTCGTTCGATTTCAGGTAGGCCATTTAGTCCACGTTGTCGTGAAGGAATGAATTTTCGCTGCTGATGCCGCTTTGCGAGGTGGAGTAGTGCGAAATGCCTTCGCCGTTTTCGGTATGGCTGAGGTCGACGTTGCGACGAAGGTAAGCCGGTTGGTTTTCAAGCTCTTCCAGTCCTCGGGCGGTCCTGAAGTTCAAGCTCAAGGCGCGTAGGCGTTGCTTCTTCAGCTGTTCCTTGGGGTCGGCCTCTTTGGCTTTCTTGGCTTCCATGACGGCTATCTCCTGTTCGGCACGAGCCTTGACCTCTTCGTGGGTGATGATGCGCGAGGTGATTTCGAAGCTCTCGTCGTCGTTGCCGCCGGTGCGGAACGGGTTGTCGAAAGTCCTGACCACGGGACGCTCTTCTTGGTAGCGAGGGGCAGAAGGAGCCTCGCGGACCGGCTGTGCGGCTGGGGCGGGCTGGTTGGTGGGCTCAAACACGGGCTCGTCGGCCTCGACAGGCGCGACTTCCTTCACTGGTTTGGGCTCTTCAACAGCTTTTGGCACAGCGGGCTCAAACAAGGGATGGATGGTCTTTTCCTCGTGTTTTTCCTCCGCAATCGGGTGGACGGCGGGTTTCGGTTGTGGAGCCGTGGCCTCAACGGGATGGGCGGCCAAGGGTTGTTCCGCGCCTTTCACTTGCCCATTGAGGTCGTACACCTTTTTGGGCTGTGGCGCAGGCGTGGGATTTTGCTTTTCGCTGATGACGGCGCTGTAAGGCTTGGCATCGTGGTTGAATCCAGTGGCAATCAGGGTGACGCTGAGGGCTTCTCCGAGACTTTCGTCCATTCCGTTGCCCCAAATCACGTCGGAATTGTTGCCGCAGGCGTTTTGAGCGATTTCGAGGATCTCGTCGACCTCGTCCAACGAGACTTCATCGGTGCCGGAGGTGATGTAGAGCAGGATGTTTTTGGCGCCTTCTATGTTGGAATCGTTGAGCAAAGGAGAATGAATGGCGTCTTTGATGGCCTTTTCGGCGCGGTTGTCGCCTTCGGCCACACCCGAACCCATAATGGCCTTCCCGCTGTCTTTCATCACGGTCTTGACATCCTCGAAGTCGACGTTGACATAGCCGGGCACGGTGATGATTTCGGCGATGCCTCGCGCGGCGGTGGCCAACACGTCGTCGGCTTTCTTGAAGGCCTCGGAGAGCTTCATGTTGCCATATTGGTCGCGGAGCTTGTCGGTGCTGATGAGGATGAGCGTGTCCACACATTTCTTGAGTTCCTCAATGCCCGCCAAGGCTTGCAGCTTGCGGCGGCGGCCTTCGCGCTCCATCGGCATGGTGACGATGCCCACGGTGAGTATGCCTTTGTCTTTGGCCATTTTGGCCACCACGGGGGCTGCACCCGTGCCCGTGCCTCCACCCATTCCGGCGGTCACGAACAGCATCTTGGTTTCGTCGTCCAACAGGGCCTCAATCTCGTCGCGGCTCATCTCGGCGGCTTCGCGCCCAATGTTGGGGTCGTTGCCGGCACCAAGTTCGCGCTTGCCGAGGTGGACGGTGGTCTTCACCTTGCTTTTCAGCAGGGCCTGATGGTCGGTGTTGCACAGCACGAAGTCGACACCCTGTATGCCTTCTTCCATCATGTGGTTGACGGCATTGCCACCTCCACCACCCACACCAATGACCTTGATATAGTTGGGCTTTTCCACATCAACGGGCTTGAACAACTCGTCTCGATTGTCATTGTTTGTCAAGTAATCTTCTGCCATGGTTTTCCGGTTTTTTGGACGTTATTCAATGTTGTCTGGTGTGAAAAATTCAGTCAACGAAGTTACGATTTTTTTCAAATCGATTCCCTTCTTCTTTTTCTTTTGGTTGCCTGATTCTTCCTTTTCATCGCCGTTTTCTTCCTTTTCGGGAATTTCGGGGCTGGGCGACGGCTTTTCGGGGGTGAGGTTCGGCATGGCTGAGGCTTTGGTGGCTTCGAGATATTCGTCGTGTTCCATTCGGGCAATGGTTTCGATGACGATGCCGATGCCCGTCGAGAACATCGGGCTCGAAAGCTCCTTCATCTGGGTTTGGTTGAGGTGCTCGTTGGGATAGCCGATGCGCACTTCCAAACCCGTCTTGAACTCCGCCAATTGCTGGATGTGGCGCATCATGGCTCCGCCACCAGTGAGCACGATGCCGGCAATGAGCTGGTTCTCGGTCTTGGCCTTGTGGATTTCGTAGTTGACCAACTCGAAAATCTCCTCCAAACGGGCTTGGATGATGTGGGCCAAGTTCTTGAAAGATATTTCTTTAGGCTCGCGGCCACGGATGCCGGGGATGGAGACCACCTCGTCGTCGCGGTTTTCGCTGGCCAAGGCCGACCCGAACTTCACCTTCACTTCTTCGGCATAGTGCTTGATGATGGAACAGCCCGAGCAGATGTCGTCGGTGATGATGTTGCCGCCGAAAGGAATCACGGCGGTGTGTTGTATTTTCTTGTCCTTGAAGATGGCGATGTCGGTGGTGCCGCCGCCAATGTCGACGAGTACCACGCCCGCGTCTTTCTCTTCTTCGTCGAGCACCGCCTGTGCCGAGGCAATAGGCTCAAGAATCATGTAGTCCATTTCCAAGCCGGCGCTTTGGATGCACTTGATGATGTTTTTGGCCGCCGAAGTCTGTCCTATGATGACGTGGAAATTGGCCTCGATCTTGTTGCCCAACATGCCCACGGGGTTGGTGGCCAACTCGCCGTCGACGTAGGTGTCTTGCCGTATGACGTCGATGATTTCCTCACCGGGGGTCATGTTGATTTTGAAGGTGTCGTTGCGCAAGCGTTCAAGTTCGGCTTCCGAAATCACGGCTTCGTGGTTGTCGCGCATCAGCACGCCCCTGTGTTGCAGGCTTTTGATGTGCTGTCCGGCGATGCCCACGCTGACGCGGTTGATTTCGACGCCCGACTGGTCGGAGGCTTGCTTGACGGCCGTCTTGATGGCCTCGACGGTGTCGAAGATGTTGGTGACCACGCCTCTTCTCACACCGGTGGAGATGGTCTTGCCATAACCAAGTATCTCGATTTTCCCGTTGTCGGTCTTTCGGCCCACGATGCAGGCCACTTTGGTGGTGCCGATGTCTAATCCGACGATGATTTTTCCTTCGCTCATAGTATTATCGTTTAGTGCAGACTATTTGGTTTTTATAATTCAAGTTGATGTTTTTCAATGCTTGTGTCTCGTGGCTGTCCGCCTTTTGCTTTATGAAGATTTCCAAGCGGTTGAGCTTGTCGGCGGCATCGCATGTGTCGCCCACGGTCACCTTGGCGTCGATGCCTTTCACGGTGAGCTCGAATTGGTTTTTGCTGTTGCAATACAATTGCCCGATGCAATTGCGGATGAAGGGGTTGCCTTCGATGGCCTTGTACCAATGCAGCGCGTCGATGAGGTTTTGGCCGTCAGGCAAGGTGTCGTTCAGCTTGTAGGCGGTCGAGTCGTTTTGCAGGTCGAAGTTGCCGCTAGCTATCAAGACGTAAGGGATGTAACGATGGCTCGAAGGGATCACGATGCCTTCGTCGGTGATATACACCGAGTTGCCGTTCTTGCCGAACACCCTGAAGCTGGGCTCGTATTCCTTGTAGTTGACTTGGAGCATCCCGTCGAGGTCGATGTAGGAGGTGTTGCTCTCAATCCACGGGTTGCCGTCGAGGAAACGTTGGATGGCCACCATGTTGACGGTGCCGATGGTTTTGTGGCTGCAAAAGCCGCCGATTTCGTCGCGCAACTCGTTCCTCCTGACAAAACCGCTGTCGCTATTGGGTATCAAGTTGATGCCATTCACGGGTGCCTCCAAGTAGTTTTCTCTTGCGAAGATGAAGAGCACAACCAAGGCGGCGGCGGTGGCCACCCACAACACTATGCTTAATATCTTCCTTGCCATTTCTTTATCAGGTTTTCCAAGGGTTCAACAAAACGGTCGATGTCGCCTGCGCCCATCGTGATGAGCAATTCGGGTTTCTCGCTGTCAATCAGTGCGATGAGCTCCGACTTGGCAACGAGTTTCTTGTCGGTCATTTGCACTTTTCCTAATAAGACCGCCGAGCTGATGCCCTCGATGGGCGATTCGCGGGCGGGATAGATGTCCAAAAGGACCAATTCGTCGGCCAAAGCCAAAACATCGGCGAAACCGTCCATGAAATCGCGGGTGCGGCTGAACAGATGGGGCTGGAAGACGAGCGTGATGCGCTTTGTGGGGAAGGCTTCTCTCACGGCCAACAAGCACGATTTGATTTCTTCGGGATGATGGGCATAATCGTCTATGTAACAGTGGTGTTCGTTGTTGACGCGGATGTCGAAGCGTCGTTTCACGCCTTTGAACGAGGCCAATGCTTGGGCGATGTCGGTTGGCTTGAGGCCTTTTTCGCAGGCGGCTGCAAATGCCGCCGTGGCGTTCAGCACATTGTGGCGGCCCGCCATCGGCAATGTGATTTCGGTGGCTTGCCCGTTGTGGACGATGCCGAAACGCGTCGTGCCTCGTTCCGAACTGTGGATCATGGCTCGATAGTCGCATTCCTCGCCAAAGCCGAAGCGGATGGCGTTTGCCGCCTCTATGCCGAGCCCTTCCTTGACGATGACGCATTGGGTGGTGAGATGGGCGAAGTCGTTGAAGCTCTGCACCAAATGCTGCTTGTCGCCATAAATGTCCAAGTGGTCGGCATCGATGGAATTGATGATGCTGATGTCGGGGCGAAGCTGCAAGAACGAGCGGTCGAATTCGTCGGCTTCGACGACCATGACGCTGTCGTTGCCCTTCCCCAACACAAGGTTGCTGTCGAAATTGTTGGCGATGCCGCCAATGAAAGCCAAGGTGTCCACATGACAAGAGTGCATGATGTGGGCTGCCATGGCCGTGGTGGTGGTTTTTCCGTGCGTGCCAGCCACGCAAATGGCGTAGTGGCTTTCCGAAATTCGGCCTAAAGCCTGCGAGCGTTTCAGGATGGGAAGCTGGCGTTGGCGCAATGCCTCAAACTCGTTGAGGTCGCAAGGCACGGCTGGGGTGTAGACGACGAAGTCAATGAGGGCAGGCAATAAAGCCGGATTGTCTTCATAATGGATGGCCATGCCCTCATTTTCCAATTGCTTCGTCAGCGGAGAAGGGGTGCGGTCGTAACCGGCCACCGAGTAGCCTTCGCTGTGGTAATAACGTGCCAAGGCGCTCATGCCGATGCCACCGATACCTAAAAAATAAATCGTATGTCCTTCTCCGCTCTTCATAATCTTTATTTTGTGTTTATTGCTTTAACGATTTGGTCCACAATGTCGTCAGCGGCATTGGGTCGGGCAAACTTGCCGATGTTTGCGCTCATTTTCTCTTGAAGTGCCTTGTCTTGTGCCAACTTGAACAGGGTGGGCACAAGCTCTTTCTCTGTGTCGGAGTTGCGCACCATGATGGCCGCTCCGGCATTGACGAGCTGCTGTGCGTTTTTGGTCTGATGGTCTTCGGCGGCTGTGGGCAGAGGCACGAAAATGACAGGCTTTTGCACCAATGCAAGCTCCGAAATCGACATGGCGCCGGCGCGCGAAATGACCACGTCGGCAATTCCGTATGCCAAGTCCATCCTGTCGATGAAAACGGTGGGTTTCACTTGGTTTTCAAGGGCTAAGGCTTTCACTTCGGCTTGGGCTTGGTCGATGTAGTTTTTGCCGGTTTGCCAAATGAGTTGCAGGTCGCTGTCCTTGAAGGCGGCGAGCTGGGCGCTGATGCCCTTGTTGATGCCCAAGGCGCCTTGGCTTCCGCCTACGAGCAGCGCAACGGGCTTTTCCGGGTTGAGGTGGAAGTATTGTGCGGCTTCCTCACGGGTACAGTTGAGCTTGATGTTGGCTCTCAGCGGATTGCCCGTGAAGTGGATTTTCTCGGCGGGGAACCATTGGTCTAAGTGGTCGTAGGCAACGCAGATGGCCTTGGCCTTTTGGCCCACGTTGCGGTTGGTCTTGCCGGGATACGAGTTCTGTTCTTGTATGACTGTGGGAATGCCGAGCCAGTTGGCGGCTTTCAGCGTGGGGCCGCTGGCATAGCCGCCCACGCCAATCACCACATCAGGCTTGAAGCGTTTCAGGATGGCGATGGCGTGATTGATGCTGTCAACGAGTTTGAGTGGCAGCGTGAGCGAGCGTATGTCCTTGGTGAATCCGCTGATCCACAGGCCTTCGATGGGATAGCCCGCTTTGGGCACGCGCTCCATCTCCATGCGGCCTTTGGCACCTATAAAAAGGATGTCGCCCTTGGGGAATCTCCGCTTCAAGGCATCCGCGATGGCGATGGCTGGAAAAATGTGCCCGCCCGTGCCGCCGCCGCTAATCACCACTTTCAAGTTCTCTTTCATCTTCTGTATCAATTGTTTCCTTGATTATTTCCAATTCTTGCTGGTCGCTGATGGCTTCGTCCTCCATGGTGCGCGTAACGCTCAAAATCATTCCGAGGATGATTCCTGTGGCCATCAATGAGGTGCCGCCCATACTGACGAAGGGCATAGGCTGGCCTGTGACGGGCAACAAGCCTATGGATACGCCCATATTGACCATGGCTTGCATAACGACGAGGAATCCCAGGCCGAACGACATCAACGCGCCGAAGGTGACGGCTCGCCGGCTTACGATGCGTATCACCCTTGTGAAGAGTATGACATAAAGCAGCAAGACGATGATGCCGCCGACAATGCCGTATTCCTCGATGATGATGGCATAGATGAAGTCGGAATAGGGGTGGGGCAGGAAGTTCCGTTGTTCGCTCTTGCCGGGTCCTTTGCCGAAGATGGAGCCTGAAGCCACGGCGATGTCGGCGTATGTGCGCTGCATGTGGCGGTCGTCGAAGGGGTCGATGTTCTCCTTGTCTTCGCCCATCGTCTTGATGCGGTTCACCCAAGTCATCACGCGGCTTTGCTTTTCCTTGTACTCCTTGGAGGTGTCGCCTTGGGCAATGGCCACCTGCTGGGCCTTCAATGCATGCCTGTTGTGCCTGTTGGTGCTGATGGCATCCAAGGCAAGATAGAACCCCATTCCAACGACGCAAAGCCCGACGAGCGACAGGATATGGACGAATCTTGCACGCCCGACGAAAAGCAGCACCATGCAAACGGCGGTGAGGATGAGGGCCGTGGAGAGGTTCTCGGTGAAAATCAGGCCGACGGTACACAAGATGGGCAGGGCCAACTTGATGAGGAAGTCCTTGAAATTGTAGACCTTGCCTTCCATCATGATGAGCTGTCGCGCCAGATAGGTGATGAGGATGATTTTGGCCATCTCGCTTGGCTGGAATGAGAAACCGCCGATGTTGATGGAACGGTTGGCCTCGTTCAGGTGCTGTCCGAAGACGAGCGTGTAGACCAACAAAGCCAAGCAAGGTATCAGCAAGAGCAAGGCGGCTTTTGCGAAATGCTTGTAGTTGATTTTGTAGGTCGCATACATCATCATGAAGCCGAAAACCAACGTGCCGAGATGCCGCATCAGCACCTTGCCCGTGTCGCCTTTGTAGTTGTTGGTCGCGTAGGCACTCGTCGCGCTATACACCACGATGAGCGAAATGATGCCCAACAACAACGCCACGATCCAGATGACTTTGTCGCCTCTCAATATTTTATTGAAGACATTCATATTCCAGTTTCTTGACGGTGTCGGTGAACAGGTTGCCGCGCTCGATGTAAGTCTCGTCTTCGTTTTCCGACTTGCAAGCGGGCGAAAACAGCACAATGTCCTCTTCCTTGGCCAAAAACGACGCCAAATCGACGGCTTCGTCCATGCTCTTCACTTCGTAGATTTCCTTGATGTCCTTTTGGAACGTGTTTTTCAGGTTGGCGTTGTACCTCCCGATGCAAATCAGCGCACGCACTTTCTTCCTGACCGCTTGCTTCAGCTCCCTGAAGTCGGTGTCGCGGTCGTAGCCGCCGGCAATCCAAACCACAGGACGGACGATGTTCTCAAAGGTGAACCAAGTGGCGTTTACGCTCTCGGCTCTCGAATCGTCGTAATACATCACGTTGCCGATGGTGGCCACATAGTCTTGCCTATGCCCTATGGTGTTCAGGTCGCTAAGGCTTTCTTTGATGCTTTCTTTTCTGATTTGCAATACTTTCGATGTGATTCCTGCAACCATCGAATTGGATTGCTTCGGTCTTGGATTGATTAATTCTTGAAGGTAGTTCATGGTATTCTGTTGTCTTGTTGATTATCTGATTTTGAATGTGATGAGCGTAAATGCCGCCAAAAGGATGGTGATGATCCAGAAACGGATGGTGATTTTCACTTCGTGGTGAACGATGTTGTAGCCCTCGCCCTGCCCTTTGAAGGTGACGGTCGAGTTGGGCCAAGCCTTCTTGAAGTCGCTGTAGCTGGTGCGGAAGTGGTCGTGGACGGGGCCTTTCTTCCAGATGCGGTGCTTCTTGCCGGTCTTGACGAAACGTTTCACGTCCAAGTCGGAAAGGATTTCGACGAGGAACACGCCGCAGAGCAAGGGCAGCAGCAGCTCCTTGTGCATGATGATGGCCGACACCGCTATGAGGCCGCCTATGGTCAGGCTGCCCGTGTCGCCCATGAAGATTTGGGCAGGGTAGGAGTTGAACCAAAGGAAGCCGATCAAGGAACCCACGAATGCCGACATGAAGACAACCAACTCTTCGCTGCCGGGGATGTACATGAGGTTGAAGTGGCTGGCGGTCACGGCGTTGCTCGAAATGTAGGCCAAAATGACCAAGGTCAGGCCGATGATGGCTGAGTTGCCCGAGGCCATGCCGTCCATCCCGTCGTTGAGGTTGGAGCCGTTGCTGACGGCAGCCACCACGAAAACGGTGAGCAGCACGAAGAAGACCCAAGCGAGGTTGTACATCCATTTCGGGCCTGCCCATTTGAACAGGTCGGCGTAGTTGAGGTTGTGGTTCTTCACGAAGGGAATGGTCGTCCGCGTCGATTTCACGTCGGGGCTTTTCACCACGATTTCCTTGTTGTTCTCGATTTTCAGCTGTACGGTTTCGTTGATATGCACCGCTGGGCTGAAACGCAGGGTGAGGCCGACGATGAGGCCCAAAAGTATCTGCCCGCCCAACTTGACTTTCGGCTTGAGGCCTTCCTTGTTGTGCTTGAAGGTCTTGATGTAGTCGTCGGAGAAACCCAAAATGCCGAGAATCAATGTGGTGACAATCATAAGGATGGTATAGATGCTGTGCAGCTTGCAGACGAGCAATACGGGAATCAGGATGGCCGCAATGATGATGACACCGCCCATGGTGGGCACTCCCACTTTCTTGGTGTTGTAGGGGTCGGTGGCCACATCGCGTTGTGTTTCAACGATTTTCTTGCGTTTCAGCAATTTGATGAACCAATTGCCGAACCACACCGAGATGATGAGGGCCAAAATGATGGCCGCCGCCGCACGGAAGGTGACGTAGTTGAACACGCCTGCACCGGGAAAATCGTGTTGGTGCAAATAATTGAACAGATAGTACAGCATTACATGGCCTCCTTAAAAGCTTCCGACAAGACTTCCTTGTCGTCAAAATGGTTCTTGATTCCGTTGATTTCCTGATAGTTCTCGTGCCCTTTGCCGGCCAAGAGGATGATGTCGCCTTTTTTGGCAAGGGCCACGGCGGTGCGGATGGCCTCTTTCCGGTTGGTGATGCTCAGCGCTTTGTGACGGTCTTCGTCGGCAATGCCCGCCTTCATCTGGCGGATGATTTCGTCGGGGTCTTCGAAGCGGGGATTGTCGCTGGTGAGAATCGCCTTGTCGCTCAGCTTGACAGCCACGGCAGCCATCTCAGGACGCTTGGTGGTGTCGCGATTGCCGCCACAGCCTACCACGGTGATGAGCGTTTCCTTATGGCCTCTCACCTCGTTGATGGTTTTCAGGACGTTCTCCAAAGCGTCGGGCGTGTGGGCATAGTCGACGATGCCGACGATGCCATTCGCTGAATGCACTATGTCGAAACGGCCATTGGCGCCGCGCAGCTTGCTGATTTCGACCAAGAGTTCCTCTTTGTCGAAGCCCAAAGCGATGGCCGCGCCATAGATGGCCAACAGGTTGCTGGCGTTGAAGCCGCCCACGAGTCGGGTGAACATCTCCCTTCCGTTCACCTTGAGCATCATGCCGTCAAAATGGCTTTCCATGATGATGCCTTTGAAGTCGGCGTCGTGCTTCAGGGCGTAGCTCAGCTTGCGGGCTCGTGTGTTTTGCAGCATATACTCCCCGTTTTTGTCGTCGAGGTTGGTGAGTGCGAAGGCCGTTTGGGGCAGGTCGTCAAAGAATTTCTTTTTGGCGTTGCGGTAGTTGGCCATCGTCTTGTGGTAGTCGAGATGGTCATGGGTGAGGTTGGTGAAGATGCCGCCCGCGAAGTGCAGCCCCGCTATGCGGTCTTGCGCCACGCTGTGTGAGCTCACTTCCATGAAAGCGTATTCGCAACCCGCTTCGGCCATTTGGTGCAGCAAGCCGTTCAGCTCGATGGGGTCGGGAGTGGTGTGGGTGGAAGGGATGACGCTGCGGTCGACGATGTTCTCGATGGTGGAGAGCAGTCCGCAACTGTAGCCCGCATCGGTGAAAAGCCTATAGAGCAAAGTGGCGATGGTGGTTTTGCCGTTGGTGCCGGTCACGCCAACCAAGCGCATTTTTTCCGAAGGGTTGCCAAAGAAATTCGAGGCGGCAACGCCGAGGACGTAGGCCGAGTTGTCGACCTTGATGTATGTGACATTGTCTTGTTTCTTCGATGGCATTTTCTCGCATACGATGGCCGATGCGCCTTGCTCGATGGCCTTGTCGATGTAGTCGTGACCGTCTGCTTGCGTGCCTTTCACCGCAAAAAACAGGGTGTCTTGTTCCACTTGGCGCGAATCGAAGGTGATGTTAGGGATGTCGAGGTCCTTGTTGCCTACGATGTCCAAGAGGTTGCAGTTGACTAATATCTCTTTGATTTTCATTTTTTTGCCAATGTTAAGTGCATAATGCTGTTGGGTTTGAGCGTGTCGCCGGCATGCAGCGATTGCTCTTTGACGGTGCCTTGCCCGTTGAAGTTGGTGCTGATGCCCATATTCTCCAACAGGTAGACGGCGTCGGTGATGTCCATGCCGACCACGTTGGGTACGACTTGGTTGTCGAGCTTGGCCTCGCGGATATGGGTCTCGCCTGTCTCGGTGTTTTCCACTGTGACCCATTCCCCGTTGATGGCGAAGTCGTTGTATGGCTTGGCGATGCCGTTGAGGTATTGCGTCTCTTTGTCGCGACGGACGAGATAAGGTGCGATGAACGTCTTTTTGCCCATGATTGTCGTGTCGTCCTCTTGGATGCCGATGCGCGTGGCATAGACTTTTTCGGCGATTTCCCTGAATCCGGGCGCCGAAACGCCACCTGCTGCCCACTTGGCTCCACGGGCGCGGCTCACCATCACGATGCAGCTGTAGCGTGGCTTGTCGGTGGGGAAGTAGCCAACAAAAGTGGTGTTGTACAGTCGTCGTCCGATGCCCGGCTCATGATAGGCGTAGCCTTGCACCTTGTCATAATATTGTGCCGTGCCCGTCTTGCCCGCCACTTTGACCACACAGCCTTGGAACTGCCGTCGGGCTGTGCCTCTGATGGCGACACCTTCCAGCATGGTCTGCAACTTTTCGATGGATTCGGTCGAAGCGATGTGCTCGTTAAGCACGATGGGGTCGAATTTTTCGATGGTTTGGTTGCCTCGCTTGATTTCGGTGACGAATTGAGGCTTCATCAGACGGCCATTGTTGGCGATGGCGTTGTAAAGCATAAGGAGCTGCATGGGCGTCACGTTGACTTCGTATCCGATTGACATCCAAGGCAACGAAACGTTCGACCAGAGCTTGTGCCCGTCCTTGGTCTTGTCGTTTGGGTGCTTGATGACGGGTTGTGCCTCGCCGGCGATGCCCGTCCCGATTTTCTTGTTCAGCCCCAAGGCGTAAAGACCTTCGACATATTTCTCCGGGTGGGCGGCGAAGGCTTTGGTAACCAATACCGCCGTGCCTTTGTTCGACGATTGTTCGATGACCTCCTGAACGGTGCAGATGCCGCCCTTGGCAAAACTGTGGTCGTCTTTCATCGTGCGGTTCGAGAACTTGATGGGACCCGTCCCGATATTGACCAAGTCGGTGAGCTGCATATCCTCCTTGTGGTTGAGCAGCACCACCATCGAGGCGATTTTGAACACCGAACCGGGTTCGTAACGCTCGGTGAGGGCCACGTTGTAGAGCTCTTCATATTTTCCGGTCTTGTGGTTGAGGCTGAGGTTGGCCAAGGCTTTCACATAGCCCGTCTCCACGTCCATCAGTATGGCGCAGCCTTGCTCGGCCTTGTTGGTGGTCAAGGTGTTGTTGAGCGCGGTCTCAACGATGTCTTGCAGCTTGATGTCGAAGGTGGTGACGACGTCGTCGCCGTTTTTGGCGTCGAGGTCGTCTTCCGAGCCTACGGGCATCCAGTCGCCATGGTGGATGCGGCGCACCAACTGCCGTCCGTTTTGCCCTTTGAGGTAGTCGTTATAGGCGCCTTCCAGCCCGAAATAATAGCCTTTTTGCTCGTTGGCCATGCCAAGCATGAGGCTGGCAAGTTCCTTGTAGGGATGCTCGCGACGGATTTTTTTCTCCGCAATCATTCCGCCCTTGTATATGCCTTCCTTGAAAATGACGAATTTCTCCATTTGGCGCAGCTGCGGCTGGGTGATGTTGAGGGCTATTTTGTAGTGACGGTTCTTTTTGGCTATGCCTTCGGCAAAGAAAGCCTTCCATTGTGCGGCATTTCTTTTGGGGAACAGGCCTGCCATTTGCCGGCAGAGCGAGTCGATGTTGTCGGCAAGGAGTGTTGAATCCACGGTCTTGTAGTCGAAGAATACGTCGTAGAGTGGGATGGAAGTGGCCATCAGCTGGCCGTCGCTCGAGAAGATGTTGCCGCGCGAAGCCTCCAATGTCCTGACGCGGTATTCTCGTTGCTCGGCCAAGGCCAAAAGCTCCTTGTTGTCCTTGGTTTGGGCAATCACGATTTTCACGATGATGGCCACGCCAAAGACCAAGGTGAGGATATAGACCAAGTAGGTCTTCCAAAGCATGTCGGTTTTCGGGTCGATCTTCATTGTTGCGGGGATTTTGAGGGTTCGTCTTCGATGTTGATGCGGCGCATCGGCTCCACGGCTTCCTTGAGCCCGGTGCCTTCCAGTTTCTTGGCCAGCACCGACTGCTTTGAGGCTTCCATGATTTCCGACTTCACTTGCACGTATTCCACCTGAAGGTCGTAGAGCCGCTTCCCGGTGTCGGTCAGTTTGCGGTTGTGCTCCTCGGCAATGTAAGTGTTGGTGATGATGATCATCAGCAGCAGGGTCACATAGACCATGAAGGGGAACTGCTTCGAGAAACTTTCCTTCACGAGAAAGGTCCCGCCCAGCACTTTCATGACGGTTTTGCCGCCTTTCTTTTTCTGGTTTTTTTCTTTTTCCTCTTTCATTGTTTTTTCCTTTCCGCAATTCTGAGTTTCGCGCTGCGGGCCCGGCTGTTGTTCGCGTTCTCCTCGTCGGAGGCTGTGATGGGCTTGCGTGTGATTATGGTGTAGGGTGTGAGAAGGTTGCCGAAAAAGTCTTTCTCTTCCTTGCCCTCGGCGTTGCCGGTCTTCATGAAGTTTTTCACGAGGCGGTCTTCCAATGAGTGGTACGACATCACCACGAGCCGTCCGCCCGGCTTCAGCATTTCGGGGCATTGGCCGAGGAAGGCGGCGAGGGCTTCCAGCTCTTGGTTCACCTCGATGCGCAAGGCTTGGAAGAGCTGCGCGAGAACCTTGTTTTCGCGACCGCGTGGCAAACGGCGTCCGACGGCGGCCTTCAGCTGCTCGGTGGTCTCTATGGGCTCGTTTTCGCGGGCTATGACGATGTCGGAGGCGAAGAGTTGGGGCTGCTGCATTTCGCCGTAGAGGCGGAAGATGCGCGTCAGTTCGGCGTGGTCGTAGGTGTTGACCACGGTGGCGGCGTCGTTGGAGGTCATTTGGCTCATGCGCATGTCCAAAGGCCCGTCGAAGCGCGTCGAGAATCCTTTCTCCGGGGTGTCGAATTGGTGCGACGAAACGCCCAAGTCGGCGATGACGCCGTCAATCTGGCCGCCCTGATAGAGCTGGATGAAGTTCTTGAAATACTTGAAATTCTGTGGGATGAAGGTGAAACGGTCGTCGTCGAAAGCATTCGCGGCGGCATCTTCGTCTTGGTCGAAGGCGTAGAGATGGCCCGTGGTGAGGCGGTCAAGGATGGCACGCGAATGGCCGCCGCCGCCAAAGGTGACATCGGCATACACGCCATCGGGCTTGATGTTAAGCCCCTCGATGCATTCATCCAACATGACCGGATTGTGATACATTTTTGGCCCTCCCCTTATTTGATGTTTTCGTCGAGCAATTCGAAAAATTCCTCGTCGCTGAGGTCGCCGTTGATGGACTGTTCGTAGAGGTCCTTGTCCCAGATTTCCATCTTCGTTGTCACCGAGGTGATGACGATGTCCTTGGCAAGCGAGGCCTTTTCCGCGAGGTCCTTGGTGATGAGCAGTCGCCCGCTCGCGTCGAGTTTCACGAGACGCGCGCCGGCGTTGTACTTGCGCAACACTGCTTCCTGCTTGGCCTTGAATTGGCTGAAGGCCGAGCGCAGCTGGTCTTGCACTTCGTCCCAGTCCTTGCGCGTGTAGAGCTCGAGGCAGTGGGCGTGCAGGCCGGGGCGAAGCACGAAGCCTTCCTCCACCTGTGTGCCCAATTGCTCCTTGAACTCGCTGGGGACCAAAATGCGCCCTTTCGCGTCCAATTTGCAGTTGTAATGTCCTACCAAGTAACTCATTTCGTTTCGTCGTTTTTCAGCTGCAAAGGTAAACACTTTTTCCCATTTTTTGACACTTCCTGACACTTAATCATAAAATAGTTTTCAACATTGTTTGTTCATAACTCGGCATTGTTTGTTCATAACTTTGTTGACATTGTGTTAATTCTTTATTTTACAAAATGGTATCAATGTCCATAATTGTTGATGACAGAGGGCTTTGTCCCGTTTTTGTCGCGATTTTTGGCAAAAACAAATGTCGGCTTTTTACTTTTTACTATTTTTGCCTCGAATTGGAGGGTTACGTTTTATGGAGACGCCACAAAATAATCTCATCGATTTCAGGAAGATTTTCACCGCCAAGGTGCCTAAGTTGATGAAACACATGCCCGAATGGCTGTTCAGGAAAATCCAGCGCCTGCTGCACGAGGACGACATCAACGATATTTTGACGAAGTATGCCGACAAACAAGGCATCGACTTCATCAATGCGGTGGTGGCCGACTTCAACCTCGAAGTGGTGCTGAAAGGTGTCGACAACCTGATGGCTCCCGACCGCGTCTTGGTGGCTTCCAACCATCCTTTGGGCGGCCTCGACGGCATCGCGCTCATCGGCGCCATCGGGAACAATAGGGGAGAGGTGCTCACCCCGGTCAACGATTTCCTGATGTTCGTGAAGAACCTTCAGCCGATTTTCATCCCGGTCAGCAAGGTGGGGAGCGCGACGACCAATCGCGAGGAAAACTTGCGCCTTTTCAACGAGACCTTCGCGGGCGACGCCACGATTTGCTATTTCCCCTTCGGCCTCTGTTCGCGAAAGACCAAAGGCGGGAAAATCATGGATCTGGACTGGAAGAAAACCTTCGTGACCAAATCGAAAGCCTATCGGCGCGACATCGTCCCGGTACACATCGAAGGACGCAACTCCAACTTCTTCTACAACCTTGCCATGTGGCGCAAACGATTGGGTATCAAGGTGAACATAGAGATGGCTTTCCTCGTCGACGAGTTCTTCAAGCAGCGCAACAAACAGCTGACCATCACCTTCGGCAAACCTGTTCCCTACCAGACGCTCGACCGCCGCTTCACCGACGCGCAATGGGCCGAGAAGCTGCGCAGGTTCTCCTACCAGCTTGCCAACGATCCCGATTCGGTTTTTGACCCTCAAAAAGAATACACGATATGATGAAAGACATTATTGCACCGGTGCCCTTGGAGGCCATTATGGATGAGCTGACCAAAGACAAGTTTTTCCGCAAGACGAACAATGCCGGAAACGAGATTTACATTCTTTCGGCCCACGATTCGCCCAACATCATGCGAGAGATCGGCCGCTTGCGCGAAATCAGTTTCCGCGACTCGGGCGGTGGCACTGGCCTCGACTGCGACATCGACGACTGGGACGTCCGCAAGGAGAATTATTTCCACCAGCTCATCGTTTGGAATCCGGTCGACAAAGCCATCGTTGGCGGCTACCGCTTCCTGCTTTGCGACGGCCTTCCGCTCGACGACGACGGGCAGGTGGATACGCCCACAAGCGAGCTCTTCCATTATTCTGAGCGGTTTGTGCAAGATTATTTGCCTGACACTATCGAGCTGGGCCGTTCATTCGTGCAGCCCAATTACCAACCTTCCAAGAGCTTGTCAAAAGGTATGTATTCGCTTGATAATCTGTGGGATGGATTGGGTTCGCTGCTCGACATCTATTCCGAGGCCAAGTATTATTTTGGCAAGGTGACGATGTATCCGCACTTGGAACGGACCTCGCGCGACATGATTCTGTTTTTCATCCAGAAGCATTTCCCCGACAAGGAACATCTGGTGACGGTTCGCCCCGAACTCGATTTGCCCATCAAGGCCGACCGTGAGTGGCTCGAGTCGGTTTTCGTTGGTGGGAACTATCGCGACGACTACAAGATTTTGGTGCGTCAGGTGCGTGAGCGTGGCGCTGCCGTGCCGCCTTTGGTGAATGCCTACATGAACCTTTCGCCTACTTTGCGCTCGTTTGGCACGGCGCTCAACCCCGGCTTCGGCAAGGTGGAAGAAACGGGCATCCTCATCACCATCAGCGACATGTTTGAGGAAAAGGTGAAACGCCATCTGATCTACGATATGAATGAAATTCCTGAACACTTGAAAATGCCGTTTTATGCAAATTAACAAAGCCGAATTCCTGATGAGCAACACTCGTTTCGAGTTCTTGCCCAACGACAACATTCCTGAATATGCCTTCATCGGTCGCTCCAATGTGGGCAAATCCTCTCTTATTAATATGCTGGTGCAGCGCAGAGGCTTGGCCAAGACCTCGTCGGTGCCGGGCAAGACGGTGGCCATCAACCATTTCATCGTCAACAACGCTTGGTATCTCGTTGATTTGCCGGGCTATGGCTACGCGCAGCATTCGAAGAAGACCCGTGAACAGTGGCGGGTGATGATCAATAATTACATCACGCGGCGGCGCAATTTGGTGTGTACTTTTGTCCTCGTCGATGCGCGTATCGAGCCGCAAAACAACGACTTGGGCTTCATCGAGTGGCTCGGCGAAAGCCAAATGCCGTTTTGCATCATTTTCACCAAGGCCGACAAGGTTTCGAAGGCTGAGTTGGACAAGAACGTGGAAGCGTTCAAGGCGAAATTGCTGGAAGACTGGGAGGAACTGCCGCCCATTTTCATCACCTCGGCGGAAAAAAAGACCGGACGCGACGAAGTGCTTGACTACATCGAGCAGCAAAACGCCGAAATGTCTAACCTGATGAACAGGAAATGATACTATTAACTAATTAATAATCAACTAAATAATTATTGCTATGGGTGGTATTCTTGTATCTGTTTTAATCGGTGCGATTGCTGGTTTTGTTGCCGGTAAAATCATGGACAAAAGTATGGGTCTTTTGATTTGCATCCTTGTCGGTATTGTCGGCGGCTTTTTGGGCAGCTGGCTTTTTGGCTTGTTGGGTGCTGCACCCAAAACAACATTCTGGGGTCAGCTTTTGGTTGGCGTTGTTGGTTCCGTGGTGCTGCTTTGGCTTGTTTCCAGGATTAAGAATAAGAAGTAAGTCTGACCAACGTCAATAAGTTAAGCGGAGCTTTTGGCTTCGCTTTTTTTGTGCTATCTGAAATACACTCGCGTAATCCCCGTTCCACCTGTTTCCAAGGAGGCATCACAAAAGCGTTCCACCTCGTGGATGTGGCTGAGTTTTTCGCGGATGAGTTTGCGGAGGATACCGTTGCCTTTGCCGTGGAGGATGCTCACTTCCTTGATGCTGAGGAGTTTGGCTTCGTCCAAATACTTGTCGACGATGTCCAAGGCTTCATCGGCGCGTTTGCCGCGCACGTCTAAGGTGAGGTCGAAATGCTCGGCCTTTTCGCTGAGGTCTTCGGCGATGCCAGACTGCCAGCGTCGTTGGGTTTTGCGTGCTTCGGCACGACTCACCTTGCGGAGTTTGTCGGGCGAGGTGCGCAAGCGAATACTGTCGAACAAGATGGTGGCGTCGGTGTCGCTGATGGCGAGGATTTCGCCTACCACTTGCATTTCCTCGATGCAAACCGTGTCGCCCACCTTCAGCACGACTTCTGTTTCCTCTTTTTTCTTGGCTTCGGCCACTTCCTTGGCTTTTTGCGCGATTTCTTCCTTGGTCTTTTCAAGGTTTTGGCGGATTTCCTTGGTTTTGGTTTTTTCCGCCTGTGCCTCCTTGATTTCCTTGATGGTGCGCTCGATTTGGCTGTTCGCTTTTGATATAAGTTCCTGAGCCTCAGCCGCTGCGTCGCGGAGATATTGTTTTTTCTTGCCCTCAAGTTCAGCCAAAAGTTTTTTGTATTTCTCCACCACCTCGGTCAGAAGTTGGTCTGCAATGCGCAGGTCTTGTTCTTTCTTGCGGATGGCCTTTTTGTCGACTTCCAACTGTTGCAGCTGCTTCTCGAATTTCAGATGCTGGTCGCCGGTGATGTTGGCTGCGTCGTCGAGGATTTGTTTCGGAAAGCCGATTTTCTTGGCAATCTCAAAAGCGAAAGAGGAACCGGGTTTGCCTGTGAGCATAATGTACATCGGCTGCATAAAGCGCGTGTCGAACAGCATTGCTCCGTTGATGATGCCCTCGTGGTTGTCGGCCAAAAGTTTCAGGTTGGCATAGTGCGTCGTGACCATACCGAAAGCCTGTTTCTTGTTGAGTTCCAACAAGATAGCCTCGGCGATGGCTCCGCCCAATTGCGGCTCGGTGCCCGTGCCAAACTCATCAATGAGGAACAGCGTTTTTCCGTCGGCGTTTTCCAACAGGGCCTTCATATTAATAAGGTGTGAACTGTAGGTGGAAAGGTCGTCCAAAATGGACTGCTCGTCACCGATGTCGATGAAGAGGCTGTCGAAAAGGCCGCACTGAGAGTCGATGCGCATTGGTGGCATAAGGCCGCATTGCAGCATATATTGCAGCAGGCCAGTGGTTTTCAGGCACACGGACTTGCCGCCAGCGTTGGGCCCGCTGATGACCAAAATACGGTCGGTTTCATTGAGTTGCAAGTCCAACGGAACGACTTGTTTGCCTTGCTTTTTCAGTTTTTGCTCCAAAAGCGGGTGCCGCGCCTGAATCCAATTAATATAAGGTATGTCTTTGATTTCGGGCTTGATGCCACCTATTTCATTGGCCAACAATGCCTTGGCGCGGATGAAATCAAGTTCACCGAGCATATTCCAAGCCTTGCGCAATTCGGAAAGATAAGGCCGCAGCAAGCGTGTGAAAGCCATCAAAATACGACGGATTTCTCGTCTTTCGGCATATTCCAACTCCTTGATTTCGTTGGAAGTGTCAAAAATTTCGGCAGGTTCGATGTAAACGGTTTGCCCTGTCGCCGACTCGTCGTGGATGAAACCTCGGATGGCGCGTTTGTCGCCCGCCTTCACGGGGATGACCAAACGACCGTCGCGGATGGTGATTTCCGATTTCTGGTCGACCCAGCCCGCAGTCTTGGCGTCGCCCATAATTTGGCGGATGCGCTTCTCAATGCCGCCTTGCTTGCGGCGGATGCTTTGGCGGATTTCCAACAATTCGGTGGAGGCGTTGTCGGGGATTTCGCCCTTATCATCAACGAGGCGATTGACCTCAGTAAAGATACTTCGTTCAATGAAAATGTTCTCAATCAGCGATTTGAGTTGAGGGAAATTGACCGAGCCTTCCGAATGGCCGAAACGCAAAATGGCTTCCAAAACATTCAGCGATGGTTTCAAAGCGAACAAATCCTCCACGCTGAGGCAGGTTCCCTCGATTTGGATTTGATGGAAAGCCTCGCGCAAGTCGTGGAAATCGCGCACGGGGAAAGGCACGCCCGTTTGCAGCAAGCGGATGAACTCGTCAGTTTGCTCCAAACTCTTGAGGATAAGGGCTTTGTCGGTCGAAAATGCCATTTCGTCCACTTTCTCCAAGCCCATCTGACTGATGCAGTGGCCGGAAACCATTTTTCGGATGCTGACGAAGCCGATTTTCTGTTCAAAATTGGTCGGGTAAATCACTGGTCGTTTTTTTAGGTCGCAAAGGTACACAAAAAAGCCCGAATGTAAGCATCCGGGCTTGATTTATGGAGGAATAACCCCTTACAAACTCAGTTCATACATATAGCCGTGGTATTGCAACTCGCCATCGAGGATGGGGAAGAAGAACTCGCTTTCGTGTTCCACATTCTTGAGTTTGAGGTTCTCCATCGTGACGGTCTTGGTGCCGTCGTCGTTGGTGACGACCTTCAATGTGCCATCCTTTGCAATGTAACCCGTTTGCGGTTGGAAGGTCCAGAAATCGCCGTCGAGGGCAACGTGTACACAAGGGAATTTGGGCAGATAAGGTGTGCCGAGATACCCGAGGCTATACTCACCATCGACGACCTGACCACCCAAGTAACTGACGATGAAGAAACGTTTGCGGTCAGCCGACATAAAGAGCATCGACTTTACATCGAGGCCAAGCGCACTCAGACCGTTGAGCGCAGTGATGCCCGCCAGTCCGACAGGGCTTTCGGTGTTGCCGATTTTGAACTTGTTCTCCGTGTCGAAGGTGTAGGTGGGCAGTGTGCCGTTGAAGTTCAAGGCCAAATGGACATTGGAGCCGTTGGCGTTGGTGCCCATACATTGTGACAAAATGACGGTGTAGGTGCCATTGTTTTCGGTGACGGAAAGTTCGCCGTTCATCCAAAAATAGGTGTCGCCATAACACAAGGTGTCGGCGCCCATAATGAAAGGCAGTTCGCCGAGGTTGAACTCGTGGAAACCGACCACGGTGGGCACGGGATCTTTCGAGTTGCTGCCCATTCTGTAAGTGCCGGGGACGATGTTGCCGTTGAAGACGATGGCGATGCCTTCGTTTTCGGCTGCGGTCATCTCCTTGGATGCGAGGACGATGGCATTCTTTTGGCCATAGTTGACGGCCTTGGCTGTGACAATGTTAGCCTTGTTGTTGCCGACGGCCACCTCACCGCTTTGCACTTCGGGAGTGACATTGCCATTGCCGTTGTTGTTTCCATTGTTGTTGTCTTTGCAACTGGTGCCCATCAGTGCGAGGCCGCAGAGAAGCACCAAACTAAAAAATGCTTTCTTCATAATGATGATTTTTGATGTGTTTGTTGTTTAACAATATGGAAAAACCTTACAAAAATCGTGCCGAATTGACGCACAGGTAAAACTTTTGTAAGCTAAATTCTTCTTTGAATGGATTGGGCATATCTTGTCAGCTCTTTGCGAAGTTCAGGTTGCAACGAAGTGTATTGGATGCAGGCGGCAAGCCAAGCAAGAATGACTTGCCGATAGGCTTTGCCTTGGTATTCGATGAGTGCGGAAGCTTCACTTCGTTGGTCGTTGAGGGTTAAACTAAGCCGATTGCGCCTTTGCTCAACGGCGACACTTCTACCTTGTTTGTCAACAATCATCAAGTCGGAACTTACTTGAACGGATTCACAATCGAATGGGAATGGCCTTTTCTGTCGTATCACTTCATTAAGGAAAGCATACATAAAGACACGCCCCATGCCGTGCTCGTCCTCGTGACTGAGCAGGCGGGCGATGGTTGTTGTATCAAACGGCTTACTGGATTTCGTTAGCATAGTGTGTTGTGTTGTAGTTACTACGCTGCAAAGAAAAAGAAAGCCTGTGCCGAATTGGGGCGCAGGCTGATTTGTTCAACACTCTTTTACTAAAAAACCTATTATCTTTTCTGTACGCTGTTCGATTTTAGGCTTGTCCCATTTTAGGTCATTTTCGGTTAATGTAACTATCTCGCGTTGTTGGTAAAGGTGCTCGTATGTGCTTCTTTTTAGCACAAAAGGCTTGTTGCCGATGGATTCGTTATGTGCAGCGGAAAGCAGAAGGAAGTTACCCAAATGGTACATGTAATTGTCCCAAAAATCTTGGTCGTAGGTGTCGTAGCCAGCAGCCTCTTTTTCGTCGTTTTGGGTTTGCGGAGCGATATGTTCCAAATCGCGCTTCTTGATGCTATGGAACTGAATGGGCGAATAGCCTTTTCCAGCAAGGTCTATCAAGTGGTTTTCGTATCTCCACAGGACGATTTTCGCTAACCAATGGCTATTTTGATTCCAATTTCCCGATGCTGCATTACGAAGTTCATCGTTGTTCCAATAGTGCCACCACCAGTTTTCGTTTGTCTTCATCCAATTGATTCTTCCAATAACGTCTTCGGGTGATTTGTTGAGTTTTTCAAACACGTCTTTCAGTCGAGAACGCATATCGGCGCGGGTACCCACTATCGAATCGCGAAGAACCAAGTCTCCAAGTGCTTTTGCCATACGGCTGATGTCGTATAAGGTCATGCCGTTTGAATATGCCTTGATAAAAAAAGGCAGAACAATGTAATATCGACCACAAAGCAAAGCACTTTCTATATTGACATCTCTTTTGCTGTCTTCGAGCAGTTGCTCCAAATTGGTGAAAGTATTGGCCAAGGCATGGGTGAAGTTCATAATGAATACCAATCGGCTGGGCTGTTTCAAGGCTTTGTCCACCTCGTCCATGGCATTGTCGCGCCAAAGTGAGTTGAAATACACTTGCATTGTTCTTGACAAAACGTCATCCTCGTCCACAAAATCCTCAATCTTTGAGATGTTTAGATAGATGTTCTCAAACCTTTCTTTCACTTCTTGGATCATGCTTTCGGCATCTGAACCGCCATAAAGGTGTAGGTTGTACATGAACTGGGCCTTGATTATCTCAAGATTCGAGGGCTTCTTTCCTCTGTTGTTTTGAAAAATGAACATCTGTATGCCTTCCGACTCAGAATTAACGATATGGGTGGTGCAAGCGGCTTTTGCCACGGCTTTTACCAATTCGATTGTCGTATCTAATCCAAGTCGCACAAGCTGCAAATAGAGATAGTCGTAGGCTTTTGTTATCCGCATCCCTGAAGTCGTCTTGATGCCATACAAATCATGCTTGGTCTGGTCTATCACATAATCACGCATGAGTATGTTGTCGTATGCCACGGTCGAGAAACGGTATGTGCTGTTCCGTTTTACCATGTCCTCGTACATTTCGATTTCTTCCTCTTTCAAGTCGCGATTCTCCTTCATAACGCGAAATGCAACCGAGAGGAAAATGCTGATTGTTGTAAGGCGTTGTTGTCCGTCAATGACAGCGAAATTGTGTCCGTCTTTTTGCTCAAACAAAAAATGCCCGAAATAATAAGGAGCTGAGCTGCCCGATTTGATGTAGTCCAACAGATCGTTGAGGAATGTGTTTACATGCCCGTTATCATTCTTTTCGGTCGTATTCCACGAGTATGCTCTTTGATAATCTGGTACCATAATTCGGTTGCCAGAAAACAGATCATTGATGGTTGTTTTTGCTTCCATAGTTATTGTTATTTGTTTTAGCCAATTCTATACTCGTCTTTATGTTTTTCTCTCCAGTTGCTCATTTTGGGGAAGATTTCTTTTTCAAAGTATTCTTTGATGTCGTTTTCGGAATCTTTTTTACCGAATACCTTAATTTCGCACCTTCCATCATCGGTTATTGGAAGGTTTTGGTATTCTTTCCAGATGTCATCACTAAGAAGATTTTTAGTTGCTTCTTTTTTGTTCTTCCTTAAGAAAAGTAGAACACTGATGGTTTCGTCAGAATTAAACACCGAATCACAGCAAAGGGAATTTTCGGCAGGGTCTTTCCGAAACGCTTCGCCGTCATAGTTCAGATACAATTCGTGAACCAAAGTGCGTTTGCCATAAATCCATTGGCGGAAGCCTGGAGCTTTAATATTTTGCTTGAGCTTTTTAATCCATTCATAGATGTTGATGCTTTCCACACTATTACCTTTTTCATATACTGTTATGGATTTGAAATTATCAACGGCATCTATTCTGTTTTGCTTGTTGCCATCAGCGAGTTCCGTCTCTTTTTTCTTGTAAAGCTCCTCCCTAAAGGTCTCATTGATGGCAAACATTTCCTCCAAAAGGTTGAAGTTTTCATTTGGATTGTTGATGTTTCTTACGATGTTTGCAACGTGCATACTGATTTCTTTGATATGCTCTGATGAGGTATGCATATCGATGAAGGAAACTTGAAATTGGAGATCTATCACCTCTTCCTTGTCAATTTTGTTGTCGCGGATGATTTCATTGAGTTTGTGAAGAAACTCCTGATAAATGCGCAGTTTTTCCTCATACACCTTGGCCTCTTTTTCCTTTTCTTGCTCAATAGCTGCTTGCCCTTCTATGAGTTTTGCTTGGCTTTGAGTCTGGAGCCTCAATAGAATGGATGTAATGAAAGCTGCAATAACAGCACCCGCCAAGGCTGCAAAAAGCTGAGAGGCAATTTCCGACTCCTGCCATGAATGTGACATCCACGCCAATAGAATAAAGGCGATGAGTAGAAAGATGCCTATGAAATACAAAACGGGAGTCAGTTTGTTTTCTTTTTGTTTTTCCATAATCTTGTCCTCCTATTCCCAACGACGGCTGATTTCTTTTAAACGGCTGTCGTAGGTGTAAATCATCTTGTTTCGACGGAAATTGACGGAGTTTCCTGCCACATTACGGAATTCACCGAGTGTTGATTCCCAGTTGCGTGCAATCTCTTTTAGCCTGTCGTCCATCGTGTAGAACATTTTGTTTCTTCTGAACACGATAAAAGTTCCACTGAAACCCATTAGTTCACCTAAAGTGCTTTCCCAGTTGCGGGAAATTTCTTTTCCTTGTTCATTTAAAACATAGTACATTTTGTTTTTGTAAACAATGTCTGCAATCATTTCTTAATACCCTAATACGTCACGGGCGCAACTTCTTGTTTATATGCTTCCGCTAACGGGTTTCCGCATTTCCGTCGTGCTCAAGTATAAAAAGGGAGAACACGAAATCCCTTTGTCGTTTCCTCGGTTCGGCTCTGGTGGGCCTTGAAGCGAAACAAGCAAAGCGGTCTGTGCCCTCCCAAAAGGCTACAAACCTGCAATGACTTATTCGTGCTTCAAGGGTTGAATTTACCAGATTTAACCGAGCCGAAAGGTCAGCAAGTATGCAATATGTCAACTCACACAAGAATGATACTTGCATGAATTTGCTGCAAAGGTAAACATTTTTCCCAAACACAACCATTATTGACATATTGTTCAGACCGCTTTTGTTTTCACGCTGCAAAGAAAACAAAAACCTGTGCTGGATTGAAGCATAAGCTGTAATAAAATTTCAAAAAATACTACGATTCGTTTTTTATTGCTACTTTTGCGCCCGAACAATGATAGTCAAAATGGAATACGGAGAAAACAACAATCCTGTCAGCATGGCCGCAGAACCATCTGCCGCATTGTATTATGGATCAAGCACCAAACTCAAGGAAAGCGGCATTATCCCCGAATTATCTCACCTTGACAAGTCGGATACTTTATGGATAATTCGCTTTCTACAACTACAATTGGAGCAAATGAGAGCGAAAGAGAACACCCTTCAAGAGCAAGACATCGACCCTATGTTTGGATTGAATTTTCTGAAAAGCATCCATAGAGGATTGCCGGATTTTGAGGATTTAAAAGCCGAGTATTTCCAAGATAAATATGGCATTGCATTATGAAAGTGTTTCTTGATACAAATGTTTTTGTCGAATACATCTTGAGGATTTAAAAGCCGAGTATTTCCAAGATAAATATGGCATTGCATTATGAAAGTGTTTCTTGATACAAATGTTTTTGTCGAATACATCTTCGAAAGAGAGCAATTCGCATCTGTTCAGCGCATATTTCAAGCCTTAAGGAACAAACAAATTGAGGGAATCACTTCATGCGCCACATTTTACACTTTGGCGTACCTCTCTGAACAGATGTTAAAACACAAAGGCATTCATCGTCCAGAATTGACGGAACAGACTCGAAAGATTGTTCGTAGTATGCTTTACCTTGTTCCCGTTGGAAACATGGATTACGACGACATGATTACTGGAGTTGATGACACTGCGTTTTCCGACATTGAAGACAGTTTTCAATATCAATGCGCTTTGCGAAATCGATGCGACTATCTTATAACCATCAACATCAACGATTTCTCGAATGTTCAAGAATCTTTTGTTGAAGTGTTGTCACCAACTGATTTTGTCGATAAGGTATTAAAATAACGCTTGATGATATTCGCAAATTTTGCGACTACCACTGAACCAGACAATTCAAATATTCAGCCTCAACTGTATCTCCTCCACCTGCCGTTTCAGTTCTTGGACGGTTTGCAGAAGTTGCTCCTCGCGGAAGCGGTTTTCGCGCTGCTCGGGCATTTCCGCGCTGATGTAATGCACGAATTTCCACACCTCTTTAATATCGGAGGCGGCCAAATCGTAAGGCTGATACAAAGGGTTGAGCGAACTGAGCGTGAGTTTGCTCTCGTGCTCGATTTTGTTGTCCACGATCTTGAAGACGATGCCGTCGTCTTGCGTGAGCACGATGTAGGGCTGGCCGCTGCGGATGTAGGTCCAGTCGAGGACGTACTCGCCGGTGACGAAAGAGCCGTCGGGGATGGGCAGCATCGAGTCGCCGCTGATTTGGAAGGTGCGGTATTTGCGGTCGCGCGAGAGGAAGGGCATCGTGAACGTCGGCAGCACCTTGATATATTCGGGGTCGGCGAAGCCTGTGGCATAGCCCGCTTTGGCTTTTTCGTTCACGAGTTCGATGTTCTCGTTGTTGTCGTTATTGACCGTGGTGGCCAATACGCGCAAATTGCTGCCTTTCAGGTGAACGTCGTAGCCGCGCTCCAATTGCGAAAGTTGGCTCGGGCTGATGCCGCTCAAATCGACTTTCACCAAAGTATCAATGGCGATGCCGAAATATTTCGAGAAGGCGACCAAAGCCTCAAGGTTAGGCTCGGAAACGCCGTTTTCATAGCCGCTCAACGTGGAGCGTTTCATATTGAGCGCAAAAGCGATGTCGTCTTGTGTGCGGTGGCGGTGCTTGCGGAGGAATTTGATGTTGCTGTTGAAGTACATAGAATTGATTTTTTAACTACGGATTAAACGGATTTTACTGATGAGGTTGAGAAGTGAGATGAGTTACTCCAGTAATTTTATGGAGCGATGCTCGTTAAGGACTTGCAATTGGTTGATAGCCATTTGGTTTAATCGGATGGCTCTTTCTGCTTGCGAGAGTCCAGACTTGATTAGTTCGGCGTTCATGCTTTCCAAATTTACAAGTACAATCAACTGGTGCAAAGAAGCGTGGTCACGAATATTGCCTTTGCTCTCAGGATTCTGTTCTCGCCACATTTTTGCGGTCATGCCAAATAAAGCCACATTAAGGACATCCGCCTCGTCAGCATAAATGAAAGAACGTGCCTTTGCCGAAATATTTTCGGGTATAAGATGCTCCTTGATGGCATCAGTATGAATGTGATAATTGATTTTTGTCAGTTCTCTGTTCAAATTCCAGCCAAGAGAAAGCCGCCCGTTTTCATCGGATTTCAGCCTTTGGTAGTCTTTGATGATGTAAAGTTTGAATTCGGGAGAAATCCACGACGCGAACTCGAAAGCAATATCTTGATGGGCTAAAGTCGATGCATAACGTCCTTGTTTTGAGACTATTCCGATGGCTTGGGTTGCTTCTATCCATCGTTTTGGGGTCAGCACAAAACTATTCATCCCGGCTTCGTTTTCAATTGCCTCGAATTCGAGGCAATTGAAAACCGGATTGTGAAACTGTTCCCAAAGGCCAAGGAAACGAACCGTATTCCTGTTTCGCATCCAGTTTTGGATGACATACCCTGGGTTTTCCGAGGTCTTGTAGCGGGCAATATCGGTTAATGAAACGAAATCGCCATTTTTCCCTCCAAATCTGACTTCTATTTCGTAACCTTCAGCATTGATAGTCGTTCTTTTCATAGTGTCTTGTTTTTAAGTGATTGATATACACACATATTTTGGGTTGAGATAAAAATAATTCTGTTCTTTTTGTTTCGTCTTGCGATAAATGATTAAATTTACGGCGAAATTTCTGATTAAAAACTCGTCAAAAGTACAACTTTTTTGGAATATGCAAGCATTTTGGGCAAAAAAAGGAGGAAATTTTATGGAAAGGACGATTTTGCACTTGGATTTGGACACGTTTTTCGTGTCGGTGGAGCGGTTGGTGAACCCATCGTTGGAGGGCAAGCCTGTCATCGTGGGCGGTATGTCCGACCGTGGTGTGGTTTCCACTTGCAGTTACGAGGCACGGCGTTTTGGCGTACATTCGGCTATGCCGATGCGGATGGCGCGGCAACTGTGCGGGCAGGCCGTTTTCATCCGTGGCGATATGGAACTCTACAGCCGCTATTCCCGCCTCGTGACCGACATCATCGCCGACAGCGCGCCCGTCTATGAGAAAATGTCCATCGACGAGCATTATTTAGACCTCACGGGTATGGACCGCTTCCACAACTGCCAACTGTGGTCGCACGAACTGCGCCAGAAAATCATCCACGAAACAGGCCTGCCGATTTCGTTTGGCTTGTCGGAAAACAAGACCGTTGCGAAGATTGCGACGGGACAGGCCAAGCCCAACGGCGAACTCGAAGTGCCCACACCTTATATTAATACGTTCCTTGACCCGCTCTCGGTGCAGAAAATCCCGATGGTGGGCGAAAAGACCTACCATTTGCTCCGCTCGATGGGCGTGGAGAAAATCGGCACGCTACGCCGACTGCCACCTTTGGCGATGGAACGCGCGATGGGCAAACACGGCCTCGACATCTGGAAGAAAGCCAACGGGCAAGACAGCACGCCTGTGTGCCCTTACCAAGAGCGGAAGTCCATCAGCAAGGAAAGGACGTTTGAGCAAGACACGATTGATGTGGCTGCCATCCGGCAATGCCTGGCGCGGATGGTGGAAAGCCTTGGCTTCGACCTGCGCTCGCAAGGCAAACTGACGGGGTGCGTGACAGTGAAAATCCGCTACTCCAACTTCGACACGCACGATATGCAGCAGCGCATCCCTTACACCGCCTTCGACCACGTTTTGCGCGAAACGGTGAACAGCATCTTCGACCGCCTCTACAACCGCCGGATGATGATTCGGCTCGTGGGTGTGCGCTTCAGCGAATTGGTGAGCGGTGCGCCGCAACTCGCTTTGTTTGACGACAATGCGGAATTGACGAACCTCTATTCCGCGATGGACAAAATCAAAATGCGGTTCGGGGAGGAGATTATCCATCGGGCGGCGGGGTGATTCGGTTTTTTTGTATATATTTGCGCCATTAAAACGCCACTGTTATGAAAGCAAGCAAATATCCCGTTGGTATTCAGACCTTTTCGGAAATCAGGAAAGGAGGATATGTTTATGTTGACAAGACCGACCTCGTTTGGGAATTGGCTAACGAAGCCAAATACATCTTCTTCAGCCGTCCGCGCAGATTCGGCAAAAGCCTGCTATCCACCACTTTAGCTTCCTATTTCGAAGGTCGCAAAGACCTTTTCGAAGGCTTGAAAATTATGGAATTGGAGAAGGAATGGGAGCGTTATCCCGTCATCCACGTGGATGTGAGTGCGGCCAAGGGCAGGGAAACGGCAATGGAGTTGAGGCGTGCGCTAATGCTGCTGCTTGATCCATTGACGGGCATCTATGGAAGCAACGACAAGGAACTTACGCCAGGCGAAATGCTTTTCGGCCTGATTCGTCGCGCTTACGAGAAAACCGGCAAACAAGTGGCCGTCATCATCGATGAATACGATGCGCCCATTTTGGATGTGCTTCACGATGAGGCGAAGTTGCCGGAGTACCGCCGAGTGATGCAGGAGTTTTACCAGCCCTTGAAAGCCAGCGAGGCGATGATCAAGTTTTGCTTCCTCACTGGCATCACCCGCCTCAGCCAGATGAACATCTTTTCGACATTGAACAATATGACAAATATGTCGCTAAACCCAAAATACACAGCGATTTGCGGGATAACGGAGGAGGAGCTTGAGACCTGTATGTCGGCGGACATTGAGATGCTTGCCGAGGAACTTGGCTACTCGAAAGAAGAAACCATAGCACGCCTCCGACTCAAGTACGACGGCTATTTGTTCGCCGACCGTGGAGAAAAAGTCTACAACCCCTATAGCCTGATGCAAGCCTTTGTGAATAAGGCACTTGGGAACTATTGGTTTGAGAGCGGCACCCCGACTTTCCTTTTCCAGCAGATGAAAAAGTACCGCACTGACATTACAGAGTTGGATTGTGTGGAAGCCTCGGAGTATTCCTTTTACAGCCCGACAGAGGATATGGAAACCGCCTTACCTTTGCTCTATCAAACTGGTTATCTGACAATTAAGTCATACGACAGAGAATCGTTCATTTACACGTTAGGCATTCCCAACCAAGAAGTCCGTGTCGGGTTGGCCGACGGCCTGTTGCCCATATATGTTGGTTTGCGGAGAGACGACGTCCGTGCCGGCTTTGCCCTGAAATTCTGGCGAGCCCTGAAGAAGAACGACCTCGACTTGGCCTTGCGCGAGATGCAGACCTTCTTTGCTGGGCTGCCCTACGTGGAAGGCTTCAAGAAGAAATTGGAGGATGTTTCCAACGTGGAAGGCTTCTACGAGTGGTCGATGATGCTGATTTTCAATATGCTGAATGTGTATGTGCAGACCCAAGTGCGCTGTGCCGGAGGTCGTGCCGACTTGGTGGTGAGGATGCCCGACACCATCTATGTCATCGAACTGAAGGTGAATGGCACGGCGCAGGAAGCCTTGGACCAGATAGAGCAGAAAGGCTATGCCACCCCCTACCTGACCGATGGCCGCAAAGTGGTGAAAGTGGGCGTGAAATTCTCGACGGAAAGCAAGACCATTGAGGACTGGATTGTGAGGTGATGTGGTTTGCTGCTATTAGTGGTGCAGCATCAAAACATTCCACGAAATACAATTAAGTCCCCCGCCTCTCCTGACCGCTTCCAATGCTGGTATGCCTATCACTTCAAAATCGGACAGGGCATTGGCAATCTGTTCCAAAGCCAGCCCGTCCTCTTCAAGCCCTAATTGCGGGACGAGAACCAACTTGCCAATCTGCAAGAAATTGATGTAAGCCCAACTGCGAGCGTGTCGTCTTTTGGTTGCATACTTCAACGGGAAAACCTCAAAGTGTTTTTCCAAGACCTTTCGGAAACGTCGGAAATAATAAAGCGAACTGTCGTCATAGTTCGTCAATAGGATTTTGCCGTCACCCGCATAATGGACAATACCGTCGCTGTGGCCGAAGGTTTCTTTTCGGTCCCACGGCAGAAACAGAATGTCGCAACGGAAAGCATCTTTCAGGATTCTTTCCACTTCGGTACGTGTTTTGTCCTTGTTCTCGACAAACACTTTTTCCGTCATTACAATGGTGTCGCCGCATTTCACCACATTGCCGCCATCTATAACAAGGTCAATCGTGATGGCATTTCGCGTTACTTGTTCCAGACGATTCTGTGGTGCTTGAAACACTTTTTCAGGATTGGTCTGAATACGGCGATAGTAGGGAGTTTGCAAATAGTCGGGCGTGTATTTGTAGAACACAAAATGGCCTTCTTCTATTTGGATTGGCATAAAGTCGCGGCACCAAATATCCTTGGTTTCAGAAAGATAGACATAGCGAATCTTGTTCGTTTCCAATGCTTCAACAATGTGCTGGTTCAAGATCGGACATTTCTTTGGTAGAAGGTCAGAGAAATAGACGGTGTTGGTGAGGTTGTCGGTGGTCATAGCGAAGCGATTTTGTTATACTTGCTCTATTCTCGTAAAACTCCAGTTTCGATTGCATTTAACTTTGTTTCTTTCAGAATCAAATTGATAAACATTCTGACGCTTCTTCTCCATAGTGGATGATGATTGTTTTCTTGGTGCATCAATCCATTTGACATTATTGCTGTTCCCAAGAGAAAACCCATTTATCAAAGCATAAAGATATGTGGATTGAGTGTTATATCCATATTCCGTGGTTTCTTCGAACATACTTTTTTCTTTATTCCAAACCAAATACTTTCCATCCTTATCTTTCACCTCATAAGTTCGTATCAAAGCCGATGCTCTATACTGTTCTGCTTCACTTTCAAAGGTAATATCAAAACCTGAAGAATGTGCGTGTAAAGTCATTAGAGGAAAGTATGGGACATTTACAAAATCTTTTCCATTGCGATGATATACGATTGGGTCGTGTATCCCATTTTCTTTTTCGCTGTGGAAATAGAACTCTACGGTTCGAATAAACACCCTGTATTCGTCGTGTACCTGGATATAGCCGCCATAAAGGAATGCTGGTGCGAGCTCTTTAAAGATGCTCTGAAGTTCTGTTTCATTAGAAACAGTGTTGGCTTTTTCTTCGAATTGTTTTAGACTTTCAATTAACGTTTCCATATCATTTGTGTTTAGAATTTGCCGCAAAAGTAGAAAGAATAGTTGGATGGATTGCAAGAAAATTGGTTAAACATTGTTAAAATTTTCTCAATAGTTATTTACAACAAAAATAACAAATTGCAGTTATTTTGTGTATGAAATAAATTCATTTTCAAAACTTTGATTAAACTCAAGGCGACAAACAATACAAAAACAAAGTATGTGTTCAGTTAAATCCCTCCCGACCACAACATCTTGAAGAAATCGAGAACATAGACACATTCAATGTCACCAATTCGGCGGTTAAACTTGTCGAGCGAAACCACCATACGACGACTGTCAGGATGTTCTTCGCCAAACGCTTTCAATCCTTTGGTGTGGCGCGGCTGTATCTCTTCGGTCGATTTGATTTCAATGGCCACTCGTGCGTCTCCAATCACAGCGTCCACCTCAATTCCCGTATAAGTGCGCCAATACGACAAGGTTTCTTCCGAATGGGTGTAATGTAGCCAAGCATAAATCTCTTGAATGACCAAGTGCTCGAAAGCGTGTCCGTAATCGACGCTGCCTCTGCTCATTTCCTTGCGGTGTAATAAATGATTGGCCACGCCGATGTCGTATCGTTATTTTATGTATATCCAATATTTTCATTGAAAATCGAGGATGCTATCCAATATTTTCAATCAAAATCGTGCGCAAAGATAGATTGTTTTTCTGAATTGGCAAAATAAATCGAAAAAAAGAGACTTTCGATGGCACCAATTCCAATTCATCTCAAAAACTTTGATTAAATTTACGGCGAAAATTTTGATTGTGTACCACAAATTGGGACGAAAAATCTAAACCATTACGTTTCTCCGCTATTTCAACATTGGAGGGCTCTCGGGGTCATTTTGTCAAGCAATCAATAAGCCAATTGGGAAAAAGTAGTAAATTTGCAGCATAAAACTCAAGCAATGAAACTCCCCATCAACATAGAGGAACTGCTCTGCGGTCGCGCCGTGGAAGGCGAGCGGATGACTCGCATCATTACAGCAACCGCCGTTTAGGCGAGTTCTTGAAAGAACTTGACCTCACCGAAGGTCACGCCACGGGAATTGCACTAAAAAAGACTGTTTCGTCACCAGAGGGCGACTCGGCCCAATGAGCCGAGGTCGAGGCTGGCGGATTTCGCGCCGAGGGCTTTCAGCACGCGGCTGATGGTGGTGAAGGTTGCGGCACGGCCACTCTCTATTTTCGATATTTGCGCCTCGCCGACCCCTATCCTTTCCCCGAGTTCCTTTTGGGTAAGGTTCTGTGCCTTGCGCGCTTCCTTGACTTTCTCGCCAAGCCGCCACGCTTCAATCCGTTCTTTTGCTTCGGCCTCAAACTGATCCCTTTCCGTGGTTCCGACTGGGCCAAGGTCTTTTTCAATCATTTGGTCAAGAGTTGTGTAATCCATAATGATTTTCAAATATGCTTCAAAGATACGTAACTTTCCTAAATTGGCAAGTTTTTGGTGCTATTTTTATGACAATTTTGCTCCCGAACCGACTATCATCTCAAAAACTTTGATTAAATTTACGGCGAAAATTTTGACGAAAAACTAATCAAAGTATTGTGCTGATCGCGGTTCATTCATATAACAGCCTGTGCTACGGGACGATGCCGATTGCGGATTTGGTCACGAAGGCCGCCGCGATGGGCTATACCGTCTTGCCTTTGACCGACATCAACACGACGATGGGCGTGGCCGATTTTGTGGTGGAATGTCGGCGGAAGGGTGTGCGGCCCGTTGTGGGCGTGGAGGTGCGCAAAGGTAATGAGTTGCTCTATGTGGCCTTGGCCAAAAACAACACAGGCTTCGCCGAACTGAACCACTTCCTGACGCAACACAACCTCACAAAACAACCTTTTCCCGAAATCGCGCCCGATTGGGAACAGGTTTTCGTGATTTACCCCTTCGGAAAACGGAAACCTAATGCGCTGAAAGAGAACGAATTTCTCGGTGTGCGCTTCTCCCAATTGACCAAATTGTACAACTGCGAATCCTTTGGGAAGTTGGTCGCGATGCAGCCCGTCACCTTCGCCGAAGCCGACGATTTCCAACTGCATCAAAGCCTGCGCGCCATTGATGAAAACGTGCTGATTTCGCGCCTTGAGCCTGCCGCTTGTGCCGCGCCCGATGAGATTCTTCTGCCCGCCGAAAGGCTGAAAACGACCTTTGCGCTTTATCCGCAACTCATTGAAAATGCGGAGCGTATCTTGGACAAGTGCGAAATCAACTTGGACAACAGCGTGAAAAACAAGCGTTGCTTCACCGAAAATGTTTACGACGACCGCGAACTGCTGCGCAAGTTGGCTTTTGACGGCATGGTTTACCGCTACGGCACGGCCAACAAGACCGCCTACCGCCGTATCGAGAAGGAGTTGGACATCATCGAGAGGATGGGCTTTTGCGCCTATTTCCTCATCGCGTGGGACATCGTTCGCTATGCCATGTCGCAGGGATTTTACCACGTCGGGCGGGGCAGCGGGGCCAATAGCGTGGTGGCTTATTGCTTGAAAATCACCAATCTGGACCCGA
>CACXQV010000017.1 GCA_902769875.1 uncultured Bacteroidia bacterium | reverse complement strand
GATCTCGCCTACCACCTGCATGTCGTCGATGCAGACGGTGTCGCCCACTTTCAGCACTACTTCGGCCTCTTCCTTTTTCTTCTGCTCGGCCACCTCCTTGGCTTTCTGCGCTATCTCTTCCTTGGTCTTTTCGAGGTTTTGTCGGATTTCCTTGGTCTTGGTCTTTTCGGCCTGTGCCTCCTTGATTTCCTTGATGGTGCGCTCTATTTGGCTATTGGCTTTTTGAATCAGTTCCTGCGCCTCGGCAGCGGCCTCACGGAGATATTGTTTTTTCTTGCTCTCTAACTCAGAAAGCAGGCCTTTGTATTTGTCTACCACCTCGGTGAGCAGCTGGTCGGCGATGCGCAGGTCTTGCTCTTTCTTGCGGATGGCTTTCTTGTCGACTTCGAGCTGCTGCAGTTGTTTCTCGAACTTGAGGTGCTGGTCGCCGGTGATGTTGGCGGCATCGTCAAGGATCTGTCGCGGGAAGCCGATTTTCTTCGCAATCTCGAAGGCAAACGATGAGCCAGGCTTGCCGGTCATCATGATGTACATGGGCTGCATAAACCTGGTGTCGAACAGCATCGCACCATTGATGATGCCCTCGTGGTTGTCGGCCAAGAGCTTCAGGTTGGCATAGTGCGTGGTGACCATGCCGAAGGCTTGTTTTTTGTTGAGTTCCAAGAGGATGGCTTCAGCGATGGCACCGCCCAACTGTGGCTCCGTACCCGTGCCGAACTCGTCGATGAGGAATAGGGTATGGCCGTCGGCTTGCTCCAGCAGGGCCTTCATATTAATAAGGTGTGAACTGTAGGTGGAGAGGTCATCCAAGATGGACTGCTCGTCGCCGATGTCTATGAAGAGGTTTTCAAACAAGCCGCATTGCGAGTCGACGCGCATGGAGGGCATCAGTCCGCATTGCAGCATGTATTGCAGCAGGCCTGTGGTCTTGAGGCATACCGACTTGCCGCCCGCGTTAGGACCGCTGATGACCAGAATGCGATCGTGTTCATCGAGTTTCAGGTCCAAAGGAACGACTTGCTTGCCTTGTGCCTTCAGCTTACGTTCGAGCAGGGGATGGCGTGCCTGCTGCCAGTTGATGAAAGGTGTGTCTTTGATTTCAGGTTTCACACCGCCGATGTCGTTGGCCAACAAAGCCTTGGCGCGGATGAAGTCGAGTTCGCCTAAAAGGTTCCAAGCTTTGCGTAGCTCGGAGAGATAAGGCCGCAGCAACCTTGTGAAAGCCATGAGGATGCGGTGTATCTCGCGCCGTTCGGCATATTCCAATTCTTTGATTTCGTTGGAAGTGTCGAAGATCTCGGCGGGTTCGATGTAGACGGTCTGTCCCGTGGCCGACTCGTCGTGGATGAAGCCGCGGATGGCGCGTTTGTCGCCCGCCTTCACGGGGATGACTAGGCGACCGTCGCGCACGGTGAGCTCCGCTTTCGGGTCGACCCAACCCGCAGTCTTGGCGTCGCCCATGATTTGGCGAATGCGCTTCTCGATGCCGCCTTGCTTGCGGCGGATGCTCTGTCGGATTTCGGCCAACTCGGGAGAGGCGTTATCGGGGATTTCGCCTTTGTCGTCGACGAGGCGGTTCACCTCAGTGAAGACGCTGCGTTCGATGAAGATGTCCTCAATCAGTGACTTGAGGCGCGGTGTGGCGTCGGCACTCTCGGAGTGGCCGTAGCGCAGGATGGCCTCCACGACATTCAGCGATGGCTTCAGTGCAAAAAGGTCCTCGACGTTGAGGCAGGTGCCGTCAATCTGGATGCGATGGAAGGCCTCGCGCAGGTCGTGGAAGTCGCGCATGGGGAAAGGCACGCCGGTCTGCAAGAGGCCGATGAACTCCTCAGTCTGCTCTAAGCTCTCGAGGATACGGGCCTTGTCGGCCGAAAAGGCCATCTTGTCCGCATTCTCCAGTCCCATCTGGCTGATGCAGTGGTCGGAGAGCATCTGTCGGATGCTGGCGAAGCCGATTTTTTGTTCGTAGTTGGTCGGGTAAATCATCGAGCGGCAAAAATACACAAAAAAAGTCCGAATGCATGCATCCGGACTGATATTTGATATGTCATTTCGAGGATTTTATCGGCATAGATACGCTCGCCCAAAGGCTCGGTATGACATGCCGATAAAATCCGAAGAAATCTACAGACTCAACTCATACATATAGCCGTGATACTGCAGCCATCCGTCGAGGAGGGGCCATAAAAACTCACTGTCGTGTTCGACGTTCTTCAGCTTGAGGTCTTCCATCGTGACGGTCTTGGTGCCATCGTCGTTGGTGACGACCTTCAAGGTGCCTTCTTTGGCGATGTAGCCCGTCTGAGGCTGGAAGGTCCAGAAGTCGCTGTCGAGAGCCACGTGGACGCAAGGGAATCTGGGTACCCACGGCGTGCCGATGTAACCGAGGTTGTACTCGCCGTCGACAAGTTGTCCGCCCAAGTAACTGACGATGTAGAAACGCTTGCGGTCGGCCGACATGAAAAGCATGGATTTCACACCGTCACCGAGGATGCCCATTCCGCTGATAGTGGTGACGCCTGCCAGTCCGATGTGGCTTTCCCTATCGCCAATCTTGAATTTGTTGTCGGCGTCAAAGGTGTAGGGCGGCAAGGTGCCGTTGAAATTAAGCGCCAAGTTGACGTTTTGCCCATTGGCATTGGTGCCCATGCTTTGTGACAAGACGACCGTGTAGGTGCCATTGTTTTCGGTGACCGACAGCAAGCCGTTCATCCAATAGTAGGTGTCGCCATAAAACACGGTGTCGGCGCCCATAATGAAGGGCAGCTCACCGAGGTTGAACTCGTGGAATCCGACCACGGTGGGGACGGGGTCTTTCGAGTTGTTGCCCATCGTGTAGGTGCCAGTGACGATGTCGCCGTTGAAGATGATGGCGATGCCTTCGTTGTCGGCGGCGGTCATCTCCTTGTTAGCGAGGACGATGGCGTTCTTTTGTCCGTACTTCACGGCTTTTGCTGTGACGATGTTGAAGGTGTTGTTGCCGACACTCATCTCGCCGGATTGCACTTCGGGTGTCACATTGCTGTTGTTGTTCTTGTTGCAACTGGTGCTGATCAGGGCCAAGCCACAGAAGAGCATCAAACTTAAAAACACTTTCTTCATGATAAAATGATTTTTGGGTTGTTGTCTTTATTACATAACGTATATTTACCACAAAAATTGTGCCTAATGATGTAGGGGTGTTCAGATATTCAACCGCAGTTGGATTTCCTCCACCTGTTTTTTCAGTTCCTGCACAGTTCGCATCAGCTCTTCCTCGCGGAAGTGGTTCTCGCGCTGTTGTGGCATTTCCGCACTGATGTAATGCACAAATTTCCACACCTCCTTGATGTCGGCGGCGGGCAGGTCGTAGGGATGGTAGAGCGGATTCAGCGAGCTGAGCGTGAGTTTGCCTTCATGCTCGATTTTGTTGTCCACGATCTTGAAGACGATGCCATCGTCCTGCGTGAGCACGATGTAGGGCTGGCCGCTGCGGATGTAGGTCCAGTCGACGACATATTCGCCGGTGACGTAGGAGCCGTCGGGGATGGGGAGCATCGAGTCGCCGCTGATTTGGAAGGTGCGGTACTTGCGGTCGTGCGAGAGGAAGGGCATGGTGAAGGTCGGCAACACCTTAATATATTCAGGGTCGGCGAAGCCCGTGGCATAGCCTGCCTTGGCTTTCTCGTTGACGAGTTCGATGTTCTCGTCGTTGTCGTTGTTGACGGTGGTGGCCAACACACGCAAGTTGCTGCCTTTTAGGTGAACGTCGTAGCCGCGCTCCAGTTGCAAGAGCTGGCTCGGGCTGATGGTACTCAAGTCGACTTTCACCAAAGTGTCGATGGCGATGCCGAAATACTTGGAGAAGGCGACCAAGGCGTCAAGGTTGGGTTCGGAGACGCCGTTTTCGTAGCCGCTCAGCGTGGAACGTTTCATTTGCAGGGCAAAAGCCACGTCGTCTTGGGTGCGGTTCCTGTGCTTGCGCAAAAATTTTATGTTCGAATTGAAGTACATATTGATAATTTGATTAAATTTACGGCGAAATATTTGATTAAAAACTCGTCAAAAGTACAACTTTTTTGGAACATGCAAGTATTTTGGGCAAAAAAAAGGAGGAAAAATGATGGAAAGGACGATTTTGCATTTGGATTTGGACACGTTTTTCGTGTCGGTGGAACGGCTGGTGAACCCTTCGCTGGAGGGCAAGCCCGTCATCGTGGGAGGCATGTCGGATAGGGGAGTGGTGTCGACTTGTAGTTATGAGGCAAGAAAGTTTGGTGTACATTCGGCCATGCCCATGCGGATGGCGCGACAGCTGTGCTCGCAGGCCGTCTTCATCCGTGGCGACATGGAACTCTATAGCCGCTATTCGCGCCTCGTGACCGACATCATTGCCGATAGTGCGCCCGTTTACGAGAAGATGTCGATTGACGAACACTATCTCGACCTCACGGGCATGGACCGCTTCCACGACTGCCAGCTGTGGTCGCACGAGCTGCGGCAGCGCATCATCAAGGAATCAGGGCTGCCAATTTCGTTCGGGCTGTCGGAAAACAAGACCGTCGCGAAGATTGCCACGGGGCAAGCCAAGCCCAATGGTGAGTTGCAAGTGCCTACACCTTATATTAATACGTTCCTCGACCCGCTGTCGGTGCAAAAAATCCCGATGGTGGGCGAGAAGACCTACGCTTTGCTCCGCTCGATGGGCGTGGAGAAAATCGGCACCTTGCGTCGGCTGCCGCCGCTCGCGATGGAACGCGCCATGGGCAAGCATGGCCTCGACATCTGGAAGAAGGCCAACGGACAAGACAGCACGCCCGTGTGTCCCTATCAGGAGCGGAAGTCCATCAGCAAGGAAAGGACGTTTGAACAAGACACCATCGACGTGACGACCATCAAACAATGCTTTGCACGGATGGTGGAGAGCCTCGGCTTCGACCTGCGCTCGCAAGGCAAGCTGACGGGCTGCGTGTCGGTGAAAATTCGTTACTCCAACTTCGACACGCACGACATGCAGCAGCGCATCCCTTACACCGCCTTCGACCATGTGTTGCGCGAAACGGTGAACGGCATCTTCGACCGCCTCTACAACCGTAGGATGATGATTCGGCTCGTCGGTGTGCGCTTCAGCGAATTGGTCAGCGGTGCGCCGCAACTGGCCTTGTTTGACGACAATGCCGAACTGACAAGCCTCTATGCCGCGATGGATAAGATCAAAATGAGGTTTGGGGAACAAATCATACACATGGCGGCGGGGTGATCTCCAATAATTATCAATTCTCAATTATCAATTCTCAATTGTTAATTTGCAACTCAACGTCCATTCATATAACAGCCTGTGCTACGGCACGATGCCGATTGCGGACTTGGTCTCGAAGGCCGCTGCGATGGGCTATGCCGTTTTGCCTTTGACTGACATCAACACGACGATGGGTGCTACCGATTTCGTGGTGGAATGTCAGCGGAAGGGTGTGCGGCCTGTCGTGGGCGTGGAGTTGCGCAACGGCAATGAACTGCTCTATGTGGCCTTAGCCAAAAACAACGCAGGCTTCGCAGAGCTGAACCGCTTCTTGACGCAGCACAACCTCACCAAACAGCCTTTCCCCGAAATCGCACCGGATTGGAAACAGGTTTTCGTGATTTACCCCTTTGGAAAACGAAAACCAAACCTGCTGAAAGAGAATGAATTTCTTGGCGTGCGTTTTTCCCAACTGACCAAACTATACAACTGCGAATCCTTTGAGAAGTTGGTCGCCATGCAACCCGTGACCTTTGCCGAGGCCGACGATTTCCAATTGCACCAATGCATGCGCGCCATCGATGAAAACGTATTGATTTCGCGCCTGGAGCCTGCCGCCTGTGCCACTCCCGACGAGATTCTCTTGCCCGCCGAAAGGCTGAAAACCACTTTTGCGCTTTATCCGCAACTGATTGAGAATGCAGAGCGTATCTTGGACGAGTGCGAAATCAACTTGGACAATAGCGTGAAAAACAAGCGCACCTTCACGGGCAATGTCTACGACGACCGCGAACTGCTACGTAAGCTGGCTTTCGACGGCATGATGTACCGCTACGGCGCAGCCAACAAGACCGTTTACCGCCGCATCGAGAAGGAATTGGACATCATCGAGCGGATGGGATTTTGCGCCTATTTCCTCATCGCCTGGGAGATTGTGAAATTCGCCATGTCGCAAGGCTTCTATCATGTCGGGCGCGGCAGCGGTGCCAATAGCGTGGTGGCTTATTGCTTGAAAATCACGGATGTGGACCCGATCGAGTTGGACCTCTACTTTGAGCGTTTCCTCAACCCCAAGCGGAGCAGTCCGCCCGACTTCGACCTCGATTTCTCGTGGCGCGACCGCGACAAGGTCATCGAACACATTTTTGAGAAATACGGTCGGGAGCACGTGGCTTTGCTCGGTGCGACGGTCACTTTCCAAAGCAATTCGCTGTGTCGCGAGTTGGGCAAGGTGTTCGGTCTGCCCAAGGGCGAGATTGACCAGATGGAACGCAATCCAGAGACTTTCGCCCGACAGAGCGAAATCGGGCGGCAGATTCTGGCCATTTCGGAACGGCTCAAAGACTTTCCGCGCCAGCGTTCCATCCACGCGGGCGGCGTGCTGATTACGGAGGAGCCGATTACCAATTTTGTCGCCCTCGACCTGCCACCCAAAGGCTTCCCGACCACGCAATACGATATGTATTCCGCCGAAAAATTGGGCTTTGAGAAAATCGACATTTTGAGCCAGCGGGGCATTGCCCACATCCGTGACGCGGTGGAAATGGTGGAGCAAAGTCGCGGCTTGCGCATTGACATTCACCAGATTAACGCGCTGAAACAAGACGAACTGATTCGCCGCCAACTGCTCAAGGCCGAGACTTGCGGCTGTTTTTACATCGAAAGTCCGGCGATGCGCGGACTGTTGCGCAAGTTGCGTTGCAGCGACTACAAAACCTTGGTCGCGGCCAGTTCCATCATCCGTCCGGGCGTGGCCAAGTCGGGGATGATGCGCGAATACATCAATCGTTTCCATCATCCTGATACTGTGGATTATAAGCATCCCGTTTTGAAAGAACTTTTGGCCGAGACATACGGCGTGATGATTTACCAAGAGGATGTTTTGAAAGTCGGGCATTATTTTGCAGGTTTGGATTTGGCCGAAGCCGATGTGCTGCGTCGAATGATGGGTCACAAGATGCGCGACAAGACTGAATTTGAGGAAGTTAAAAACAGATTTTTCGGCAATTGCAAGGCCAAAGGCTATCCTGATGTCTTGGTGAGCGAACTTTGGCGGCAGATAGAGTCGTTTTCAGGATATTCCTTCTCGAAGGCACATTCGGCCTCGTATGCCGTTGAAAGTTACCAAAGCCTCTACCTGAAAAGCCACTATCCACTTGAGTTTCAGGTGGCTGTGATCAACAATTTCGGTGGATTTTACCAGACTTGGTTTTACTTCAACGAGGCGCGGCGTATGGGCGCGAAAATCCATCTGCCTTGCGTCAATCGCAGCGAATATCTTACCACTTTGAACGGTCGGACGGTTTTTATGGGTTTTGTTCATCTGCAAGGTATTGAACAACAATTTGTTGAGCGTTTCATCACCGAGCGCAAGGCTCACGGGCCATTCGCCGATTTGGACGACTTCGTTTCGAGGGTGCCGTTTTCGTTGGAGCAACTCGTTTTGCTCATTCGCGGCGGCGCGTTCGACTTCACGCGAAAACCCAAAGCCGAACTGCTGTGGCAGGCGCATCTCCTCAAGGGCGATGGAAAAAAGGAACAGCCCGAAACCTTGTTCCAACTTGAAAACCAGCATTTTGAGTTCCCAGATTTCACGGCCAACGCCTTGCAAAACGCCTACGATGAGGTTGAGTTGTACGGTTTTCCCGTCTCCTTGACTTGGTTCGATATGCTGAAAACCAAGTTTCGGGGCGAGTTGATGGCTTCGCAGATGCTGAATTTCGTTGGAAGTCGCTATCGGATGTTGGGCAAGTTGGTGACAATCAAGTATGTGCGTACCTGCAAAGGCGACACGATGGCCCTCGCCACCTTTGTCGATGCCACGGGCGAGGCCTTTGACACGGTTCATTTCCCGCAAACCTTGAAACAATGGCCGTTCCAAGGCGATGGCGTGTATCTGCTTTTGGGCAAAGTGACGGAAGAATTCGGGCAGGCTTCTTTGCAGGTGGAGAAGATGGAGAGGATGGGGTATAGAGCGTTGGGATGATTAAAATCTGCTCAAACCGTGCTTAGAACCATAAATTTTAATGCTTCCAAGCTGGCTATAAACGGAAAAATGTTTTTATAAAAACATTGCTTATTCATTGTATTTATTGGGATAAGCAACTGTTTTACTCTTTAAATAAATCTTCCGCCGTTATCACATTCTGGACGCTAAACTGATATATGTTCTTTTTCACGCCAAAAGGCGTTATCAGGGTTTGGTGGATGGACTTGTGTGTCTTTTGCGCTTGGACGAAACGACCGAGTTTGTGCCTCAGGTCGTCATCATCGTCTTTTTCAATGGCGTATTCCTTGGTCGAGAACTTCATTTCGCAAAGGTTGGTCACTTGGTCGGAGCGGTCAATCACCATATCGACCTGTGCGCCAGCTCCGTAAACGGGGTCTTTTTCCACGCGCCAAGAGTACAAGCGAGTGGAAACGCCGCTGATGCCCAAGGCCTGCTTGATTTGCCTGATATGCTCGAAGCAAACCCGCTCGAAGGCCAATCCTTCCCAAGTGTTGCGGATGGGCGTGTTGGCGTTCACGCTCCAAAAAGCCTCGTCGGTGCCTTCGTTTTCGTGCATAAACTTGTAATAGAACAAGGTGAAATTGTCGATGAGCTGGAAGATGGCCTTGCTCCGCCTGATGCCTTGGTAGTTGTACTTGCGGATGAAGCCGCAGTTTTCCAAGTCGTCAAGCACCTTTGACAGTTGCCCGTTATTAATGATGTGGCCTTCCGTTATCAGTTCCTCGCGCGTCATACCCATTCGCTTGGTGCCGAGCGTGGAAACCACGTTCAGGTAAGGTTCGGGGTTCTTGAACAGGGAATCGTACAGCTCCCGATACTCGAAATGCAGCCTTCCCTTGGGCGAAAAGAACAGGTTGTCAATGTTTTGCGCCACGCTTCGCCCTTGTTCGAGCAGCGACCAATAGAACGGCACTCCGCCCATCACCATATAACATTCCAACAGTTCGAAACGGCTCATTCGCAGATGGCGGCTTTGGGCGTATTGCTCACATTCGTTGAGCGTAAACGGTTGAAGATTAATGCGATGTGTAACGCGATTGTGAAGCCCGCCGTGGTTGCGAAACACATTGTTGATAATCCACGAAGTGGCCGAGCCGCAGATGATGAGGAGAATGTCTTTTCGGGCGGAGGCATATCCGTTCCAGAAGTGCTCTAAGGCCGAGACGAAGTTGGAGCGCGGCGCGTCCATCCACGGCAGCTCGTCGATGAAAACCACCTTTTTCTTGCCTCGTTTTTTGTCCAACAGTTCCGAAAGCAGGAAGAAAGCATCGAACCAGTCAGTAGGCACGCGGCATTTCTTCATTCCGCTTTTGAGGAGCGACAGCCTGAATTCCTTCAATTGCTCTTGCGTTTTTTGGTTGGCCAAGCCCGAATGTTGGAAGGCGAATTTGTAGCCGAAAGTCTCTCTTATCAGGAATGTTTTTCCAACGCGCCTTCTGCCCGTTACGGCGACAAATTCGGAATATTCGGATTCGTAAGCCCTTATCAATTCGTTTCTTTCTGTTTTTCTGCCAGTTATCATCTCTGAATAGGTTTGTTTTCAGACTGCAAATTTACAGAAAATCTGCTCATACCGTGCTTGGAACGATGTTTTTTTATGCTTCTGAGCACGTTATAAACGGATTTTTCTTTTTGCAGATACATTTTTTATTCATAGATAGGTAATGAAAACAAAATTTGTTTATTTTTGCAGCGATAAATTAATCAATATAATTACAAAATGAATAAATTAGTTCTGAAACCAAAACGCAAGCATTTCCTTATCAATGTTTTTTGCTTGGTCATTGGCATCACTTCCGCTACCTTGCTGTTCCAGTGGGTGCTACACGAGTTTTCCTACGACCGTTTTATTGAGGACGGCGACCGGATTTATCGCTTGGTTTCGGTGGATAAGGCCACTGGCACAAGATACACCGGTGGAGTCTGCCAGTTGCGCTATGATTTGCCTGATGCCGTGCCGCAGGTGGAGGAATGTGTGAGCGTGATTTCGCACTATGCCAACCAGAATCCCAACACGGTCAGGGATATGGAACGCAACGAATCCTTTGAGGTGACGGCTTTGACGACCAGCGACAATTTTTTCAACGTGTTTACCTATCCCGTTGTGGAAGGCGAACCGCATCACATTCTCCAGCCCAACGAAGCGGCCATTTCCAAAGAGATGGCGAAAAAACTTTTTGACGGCTCGGCCATAGGGCAGCCTTTGGTCTGTTCCTATATGCACGTAGAAACCGTTTATACCGTTGCCTTGGTGGTGGATGTGCCAACGAACACGCATCTGCCTTTCGAGGTGGTGATGCCGATGGATAGCCGTCAACTCAATCTTTACCGCAACATCACTGAAAACCAGACGATTTATGTCAAATTAAGGGAAAACGCGCTGTTCAGCAAGGCGGAGATGAAACGCTTGGCCAATATCCAAACGGAGAGGTACGATAAGCAGCAATGGTTGGAATTCCAGCCTTTGCGCGACATCCACCTGCACACCGATTACAATGATTCAGAAAGTGTGGGTAACGGCAATGCCTCGTATGTTTGGATTATCATCTTTGGCATCTTGCTCATCGTGGCGGTCACCATCGTGAATTGCGCCACGCTCGATGTGTCGTATTCGGTGCAGCAAACCAAAAACAGGGTCGTCAAGCGGGTGTTTGGGTGCAGCGAGTTCAGGATTTTTTCGGGCAACATATTGGAGACCCTGCTCATCACCCTTGTGGCGATGGGGCTTTCCTTGTTGGTAGTGTGGGGATTGCTTCCCGCGTTCCAGTCGTGGATAGGTGTGCCTGTGCAATTGCGTTTCGACAAATGGCTACTCTTTTTCTGCCTTGCGCTTTTGGCGCTGTTGCCTATAGCTTCAAGCCTTTTCGGGCAATATTGCCTGCGCAGCGTGGCCTTCGCCGATGTGCTGAAAGGCAAGATGCGCCACTTGAAAGGCATCCGCATCAGCAATGCGAGTTCGATGCTTCAGGTGGGTCTCTCTTCGTTAGCGGCGGTATTTACTGTGGTCACCTTATTGCAACTCTCGTTTATGCGCCATTCCGACAAAGGTGTCGATACTTCCAACATCGTGTCGCTCAACAGTTTGGTAACGCCCTGCTACAAAGTGGGTCTCATTCGTGACGAACTGATGAAGAACCCCGACATCTACAGCGTCGGTCTTTGTATGGGTGACTTTTCCAAACCTAATGGCTTCATCCGTGATGTGGACTGGGAAGGGCGAGAAGAAGGGAATGATGCTGTATTTCAGGTGCTATTTACTGATGGCTATTTCCAAGAAATGGCCGAGATGGAGTTGTTGGCAGGCGATTATTTGAGCAAGGACTTGAATTTGGCTGATTATTTTGAGGGCAAATACGAAGAGAATGGGCAATATGTGGTCAACGAAGCGGCGGTCAAGGCGATGGGCTGGAGCGCAGAGGAAGCCATCGGCAAGGATTTGACGCTGACCGTGACGTCAGGGAGAATCGTGGGCGTGGTGAAAGACTTCCATTTCTCCGATATGCGCAATGTCGTATCCCCGCTTATTATGGAATATGCGCCAGAGGCACAGCCGAATATTGTGGTGAAAATCGCACCCGAAAACCTGCAACAGACCTTGGCATACATTCAAGAAGTGGTGCGTCCGTTCAATTTTACTGATGTGTTTTCCTGTTCGTTTTTGGGCGAGAAGGAACTTTACCGCGAGGAGCGTCAGGTCGGGCATCTTTCGCTGTTGTATTTCCTTGCGGCGATGCTGCTTTCGCTGTTCGGCTTTTTCGGGGTCATTTCCTATCATCTTCATCAGGAGGAAACCAATATGGCGGTGCGTAAGGTGTATGGTGCCACCAACCGCGAAGTGATGGGGCATTACCTGAAAACCAAGTTGCGGTTGTATGTCTTGCCGATTCTTGTGGCCACTGCCGTTTCGGTGTATTTCTCATTGAACTGGCTGCAAAACTTCGCCTATCATTTGTCTGTTCCCCTTGTCTTGACGGTGGCTTTGGTGTCCGTTTTTGCTGCATTCCTATTGCTTTCCTTGATCACTTCGGGCGTGGTGCAGGCGGTTTGCAGCCGGAAGATTACAGATGTCTTGCAGAAATGAAAATGCAAGGCTCTCTTGCCATATTGTGGAAAAAGTGTAATTTTGCAGTCACAAAACATAAAAAGAAAAGCTATGAATGCAATTTCGATGAACAATTTGTGGAACTATTTGCAAGGGCTTTCCTTGTCGGCAAGCAACCAACGATGGTTGGCTGAGAGATTGTTGGAAAACGCAGAAAAAGTTGATGACGAATGTGTTATGACTGACGAAGAAATCAGGGCTGGCATTGCCGTGTCTTTCCAGCAGTTGAAGGAAGTAAGGGAAGGCAAACGCACGACAAGAAAAGTGGAGGAACTGCTGAATGAGCTTTGAAATCAGGACCATCGAGAACTTTGACCGTCAGGCAAAGAAGTTGGCCAAGCATTACCATTCATTTAATGATGATTTTGAGGATTTCCTTAAGGAACTTAAAGCAAATCCGCTGATTGGTGACGATTTAGGTGACGGGATCAGGAAAGTGAGGATGGCGATTGCTTCCAAAGGGAAAGGCAAGCGCGGTGGAGCGAGGGTGATAACTTCTACTGTCAACCTTATTGTTGAATTGAAAGAGGGAGAAGTTGTGTTGCTGTCGATTTATGACAAGTCGATACAAAGCACAATTTCTGAAAAGGAAATCAAATTGTTGAAAAAGAAATATTTAAAACAATAAAAGAAATGGGAGAAAACAAATCAGAAAAACGCCTCTTCACAGCAAGTGAATATATGAAAGAGGAATATTGCGCAAAGATTGTGCGCATCGGCGAGATGAAACCCATCGAAGGCTCTGACTTCCTCGTGCAGACCTTTGTGGACGGCTTCAGCATCGTGGTCTCCAAAGGTCAGTTCACTGTGGGCGAGCCGGTGATTTATTGTATGAACGAAACCGCGCTCAACAAGGAGTTTTTGGCCGCCAACAACCAGTTTGAACTCGGCCTTGCCGAACTCAATGCCAACGCTGCCGAGGTGCTCAAACTGAAGGAGGAAGGCAACATCGACGAGGCCAAGAAACTCGTGGGCTTCTTCAACAAGCACGGGCGCGTCAAGCTCATCAAACTGCGCGGCTGCCCGTCGTATGGCTGCATATTCAAGAAGGAGTCGCTGGTGCGCTGGAAGAAGAAATTGGCCGACGAAGACCTCGAAAGCTATTTCACCACCGACGAGAACGGCATCGAGCACCCGTTTTCGTTCGACACGATTGCGGGCGAGCTGTTTGCCGAGGCCTACGTGCCGCCCATCCAGTTCCCGAAAACCAAGCGCGAACTGCGCCGCGACCGTGGTATCAAGCGCTTCAAGCGCATCATTCCTGGCGAGTTTTTGCTGCATTACGACACCGCGCAACTGCAAAGCAGCCTCTGGCGTTTCGAACCGTCGACGAAAGTCACCATCAGCGTCAAGATGCACGGAACCAGCGTAATCATCGGCAACGTTCTTACTCGAATCCCCAAACCGATGACTTCAGCCGAACAGTGGTTCAACAAGAAGGTGAAGAAGGAAATCAAGCATTTGGGCAAGCAGAAAGTGAACCCTTATTGGGGCAAAACGAAACAAGAAAAGCAGTCGAAGGCGTTGAATGAAAAGAAAATAGAAGATTTCAAAATCGACTACGGCCCAGTGTTTTCGTCGCGCACGGTCATCAAGAACCAGTACGACTCGAAATACGGCGGGCTGACGGCGGGCTTTTATGGCCAAGACATTTGGACGGAGTACGGCAACCTGATTTTCAAGTATTTGGACAAGGGTATGACGCTCTACGGCGAGATTTGCGGCTACCTCACCCAGTCGGACAGCATGATTCAGGGCGGCTACGACTACCGCTGCGACCACGGACAGAACTTCCTCATGCCTTACCGCATCACCGTGAAGCCCGAAAACGGCAAGAAAGAGGAATGGAACGTGCAACAGGTCCACGACTGGACGGTGAAACTGATGAACGAGCATCCCGAAATCGCCAACCGCCTGAAACCCATACCGATACTCTATCACGGCACGGTGGCCAACCTATATCCCGACCTGCCCGAAGGCAGCGAATGGGGTATGGCTTTCCTTGAACATCTGCAAAACGACGTGGAGCATTTCGGCATGGAGAAAAACGAGCCGTTCTGCAAGAACAAGGTGCCACGCGAGGGCGTTTGCATCCGCATCGACGACGACCCCGTGGCCGAATGTTTCAAGCTGAAGACCTTCGCCTTCCTGAAGAAGGAACAGGGCGAAATCGACGCGGGCACGGTCAATATCGAGATGGCCGACGCTTACGCCAATGCACCCGCTTCTGACGGCCTCAGTTGAAAAATCTTCCTCATTGTTTGAAATATCAGTGAGATATGGTTTTTGTTTCGTACCTTTGCGCAAATTTTTGAACGCGAAATGAAACGGAAACTACTGTTATTGATGATTTGTGCTATGGCATTCATTTCCAATGCTTTGGCACAACAAAAAGGCCAAATTTCAGGTGTCGTCAGGGATGCCGAATCGAACGAAACCTTGATTGGTGTCTCCATTTATGAGGAAAAACTGCAAATCGGCACCACGACTGACGAAAAAGGCCGCTACAATCTGGATTTGCCTTTGGGCGAATACATCTTGCGTGTGTCGTATATCGGCTACACCACCCTCGCCAAAAAGGTGACGGTGACCGCCAAGCCACAGACCCTCAACATGAAGCTCAAGCCAGAGTCGGAAAAACTTTCGGAGGTGGAGGTGACAAGCGAGCGCAAAGACCGCAACGTGACAGCGATGGCAATGAGTGTGCAAACCTTGGACATGATTACCATCAAGAAAATCCCTGCGCTGATGGGCGAGGTGGACGTCATCAAGTCCATCACGCTGCTGCCGGGTGTGCAGTCGGCCTCGGAGGGCTCGTCGGGATTCAGCGTGCGCGGTGGCGCCACCGACCAAAACCTCATCCTCTTGGATGGCGCCCCCATTTACAACGCCTCCCATTTCCTCGGGTTCTTCTCGGTGTTCAACAACGATGTGGTGAAAGACGCCACGCTCTATAAAGGTGACATCCCCGCCAATTTCGGTGGACGGCTTTCGTCGGTGCTCGATGTGACGGTGAAAGACGAGATGCCGAGGCGTTTCGGAATGCAAGGTGGCATCGGCTTGGTGACGAGCCGTTTGATGCTTGAGGCTCCGCTTTTCGACCACAAGACCTCGGTGCTGCTGGCTGGCCGTAGGACATACGCGGGCCTCGTTTTGCCTTTCCTCGGCGAAGACCTGAACAAGTCGAGAATCAACTTCTACGATGTCAATGCCAAGGTGACCCAGTCGTTGGGCAAAAACGACCGCTTGTTCCTTTCGTTCTACAACGGCCACGACGAATTCAACATGCAGCAAATGATAGGCTTGGGCTATGGCAACAGCAGCGCGACCTTGCGTTGGAGCCACATCTTTTCCGACCGCATCACTTCCAACCTGTCGCTCATCGGCTCGCGCTATCGTTATAGCATCGACATGAATTACAGCCCTTACGACTTCGGCATCAAGGCGGGCACCGATGCACTCAGCCTGAACTATGACCTTGCGATGCACTGGAACCACAGCCACACCTCGAAAATTGGTTTGACCACCGGAATCCAATCGTACTTGCAAGGTGAAATCGACGACCGTGGAGGCGCTTTGGCCCAATATCTGGGAATCGACCAGTCGAAGTCGGTGGCCAGAAAAGGTTTGGAGCACGCCATTTATTTCACTCACGATTACACCCCCGTGCCGCGTTTCACTTTGCGTGCAGGCCTGCGCCTTTCCTGTTTCCAAAACATTGGAGCAGAGGATTTCTACTCATTCGACCCGATCATTTACATCGTCACCGACACGCTGCATTACGGCAAGGGCGAGGTGTTCAACACGGTGGTCAATCCTGAGCCTCGTGTGGCTGCCATGTATCGCTTGGATGAGCATTCGTCGGTCAAGGCTTCCTATTCGCGCACGGCGCAATATGCCCAAGTGGCTTCGTCGGCCACGGGCGGCCTGCCCTTCGATGTGTGGTTCCCCACCAGCCCCAACGTGAAACCGCAGAAGTGCGACCAGTTTGCGCTCGGCTATTTCCGCAATTTCGACAACGACGCCATCGAGACCTCGGTGGAGGTGTACTACAAGAACATGCAGAATGTCATCGACTTCAAGGACAATGCCATCACTTACGGCTATTTGCTGATTGACGGCGAGTTGCGCACTGGGAAAGGCCGGTCCTTCGGCGCCGAGTTTTTGGTGAGGAAGAATGTCGGCAAGTTCACCGGCTGGATTTCCTACACTTATTCGCGCTCTTTCCGCACCATCAAGGGCATCAGCCGAGGGCAAGAATATCGCTCGCCTTACGACCGCCCGCACAACATCGTCATCGTGGCCAACTATGATGTTTCTCCGCGTATCTCGTTGGCGGCCAATTGGATATACAACACCGGACAGCCTGTAACTTTCCCCTACGGACAATACACCATCAACGGCATGACCTACGCCGTCTATAACGGCAAACGCAACGAGAGCCGCTATCCCGACTACCATCGCCTCGACCTCTCGTTCACCTGCAAGCTCGGCAAGCTCGACAACAGCCGCCGTTGGCAGCACGAACTCAATGTTTCGGTGTATAACGCTTACGCCCGCCACAACACTTGGGCCATTACCTTCGACCAAGGTGACAACGGAAGCATCGTCACCAAGAACATGTATCTCTTCTCGGCTGTGCCTTCCATCTCTTATAACTTCAAATTCTGATTCCCATGAAGCAATTGTGCAAGTTGTTGGTTTTCATTGCTTTTGCTGTATGTGCTTCGTGTACGGAGGACATCAGGATCGATGTGGAGGAAGGCGAACCGATGATTGGCGTGGAGGCTTCGTTCACCGATGAAATGAAGCGTCACGAGGCCATTCTGAGCTACACCGCCAAGTTTTATGACGACAGCCCAACCAAGATGGTGAGCGGCGCCACCGTTTTCGTCACCGATGGAGCGGATACTATCTATTTCATTGAAGACCAAGAGAACAAGGGCCATTATCTGACCGACTTGGTGGCAGGCCGCAAAAACACGCTTTACCGTTTGTGCATCGAAGTGCCCGAAGCCGATGGCGAGACGCTCCACCTCTTTTCTGAATGTATGATGCCCAACAATGTGGAATGCATCGACAGCTTGGTGCTCAGCCATTTCAACGGCGCAAACGACACCATGCCGTCTACCATTTTCGGCGACACCATCGAGTGGCTTTATCCTTATTTCCAAAGCCTGCCCGACCCCACCATTGTATATATGCCAGTGATTTCCATCAACGATTCCCTGCTTTCCGACTCGCTCACCCAACGCATGACGATTCCCGTGGGCGGATATGCCGGCTACTACATCAACGGGCCTGAGATGCAAGAGGCGAACAAGGAAATCCCGATCGCCTTCTTCCGCAGGTCGAATCTGACGCCGGGCGACACGATCCACGCTGACATGTTCAGCATCTCGCCCGATTACATTTATTTCGTCTACAGCATCCTCGTGTCGTCGGGCAGCAATCCCATGTTGGGCGCGCCCGCCAACGTGATCAGCAACATCCTTCCGGAGGATAAGGCCGTCGGGTGGTTCTACACGGCTTCGGTGGTGTCGGCTTCGGTGGTATTTGACGGAAAATGAAACGCTTTTGAATGATAAGTAGATGATTAGAATCAGTTTACATATTGGACGCGAGACTTCGGGACTGCAAGACTACGGGGCATTAGCTTGTCCCGAAGTCTCGAAGTCCCGCGTCCCGAAGTCAAAAAATATTGAAGTTTAATTTTGAACGGATACTTATGAACATTAAAAACAAGGCATTATGAAACTGAAAAGATTCCTTCCGCGATGCTTGATGGCCCTGCCTATTATATGTGCCGTGGCTTGCACCGAAAAAATCACGATGGACCTGCCCGAAGGCCGGAAAAGACCCATCGTTGAAGGCTCGATTACCAACGAATACAAACGCCACGAGGTGATTTTGAGCTATTCGACGGAGCTTTATTCCGAGGGGCGTGATATGATTTCGGGCGCCGAGGTCTATGTGGAAGGCGGCGGCGACACGATTTGGTATTACGAGCAGCCCGACAAGCCCGGCCACTATCTCTCCGACTCGGTGGCGGGCGTGAAAAACCGTTGGTATCATTTGGAGGTGAGCGTGGAAGAAAACGATTTGTATTCGAGGCCTCTCCACCTGTATGCCGACACCAAGATGTCGAACAATGCCGTTGGCATCGATTCGGTGCTCTTGCTGCCCAAAATCAAGATGGACGAGAACAACATCCCCTTGGTCGACGACTCGGCTGCGGTTTGCGTTTGCCCTTATTTCCAGACGATTTCCGACCCCTCGATAGTCTATAACGTGGAACTTTACCTGAATGGGGCAAAATTCAAGAACCGTCCTTCCAAACTGTTCAACCTTTTCCCGATGCAGGGTTATGCGGGCTATTACTTCAACGGGCCTGAGATGCTGCACAACAATGTAGAGATTCCGGTCGGCATCATGAACAAGGTGTACTTGAACGATGGCGACGTGGTGAAGGTGAAGCTCTACAGCATTTCGAAAGACTATATGTATTTCCTTGTGGGACAAAAGTTAGCCATCGGGTCCAATCCCGTGATGGGGGCTTTCCCGGCCATGGCCTCCAACATCTTTTCGAATTGCGACGCCATCGGTTGGTTCAATGCCACCTCGGTCATCGAGGGCGTGGGGATTTACCACGAGGACATTTTTGGGGAGTAGCTCGTGTGGAAGAAAAAACACGAATTGTCATTGAATTGAATCATAAACTGAAATTTTTGATAATTCGTGATATATTTATGGAAATTCGTGTGAAAGAGAAACACGAATTGTCATTGAATTGAATCACGAAATCGAAGATTAGCTACGCTGAATGCGGAGCATTTCAACGGAGTTAATTTTCCATAAATTGAAATTCTTGATTCAAGTTTCGCACATCCCTACGGGATGCAAAAGGTTGATGTTGTTTGTTTTACCGAAAGCAATTGACTACGTCGAATCTTCGATTTCCCTACGGGATTAGTTGGACGTTATGACAGGGCATCCCATCGGGATGCGCGTTCGGTAAAAATGAAACATAGGGACAACCGCATCCCATCGGGATGCACCACAACTTGTGAAACTTGAAATTCTTGATAATTTATGTCCAATTGATGGAAATTCGTGTAGAAGAAAAAACACGAATTGCCATAAATTATCCATGAATTGTTCCATAAATTGAAATTCTTGATAATTGACTTCGTCGAATCTGCGATTTCGTGATTTATTCTTGGAAATTCGTGTGAAAAAAAAGAAAAACACGAATTGCCATTGAATTGAATCAGGAATTGATTCATAAATTGAAGTTTTTGAATCTTAGTGATTTATTTTTGAAATTCGTGTTGATGAAAGGTTTTTTTCCGTAATTTTGCAGCCTTAATTGGGAAATTAGTGGAAAATCTGTGTAAAACATTGATTATCAAGAAATTGGTGGGGGGGGCTAAATCTCCACTCCAAGCTTTTGCATATCCGCTATCCAAGGCAGGGCCAATGGGCTCGGTCTTGGATTTTTTTGTATCGGAACTACGGATTAAACGGATGTCCGTATCCGTCCGCTGCGAGGCAGCATAATTACTTCTGTATCCACTCCGTAAAATCAGTGCAATCTGTAGTTGAATCTTGAATCTTAAATCTTTAATTCAATAATACAATGAACAACAACAAAAAACTGAAAGCCATCGTGCTTTCGCTTGGGCTGGCAGCCATGATGGCGCCGGCCACAATGAACGCCCAAATCAACCACGGTCTGCTGCAAAACCCCTACAAAACTGAATCGAGCAAAGCTCATCGTAGTTCGCTACAGAGAGACGGCAACTCCACCCTGAATGGCAGCCTTGGTGGCACCCAACAGGAAGACCCGACTTCGCCCCTTGGCAGCGGCATCGCCTTCCTCGTGGCCGCTGGTGCTGGCTATGCACTCTTGAAAAGAAAGGAGGAAACAAAATGAAAAAGTTTGCTCTGACCATTATGGTTGCGTTGGCCTTGGCGCTGACCTTCACCCAATGCAAGAAAACCGAGAAACCCGCAGCCGAAGAAGGCGTGTTCGTCACCCTGACGGCTACTGTTGGGCAAAATGAGGACAGAAGCGATTTCTATCCTAACGACTGTAGTTTTACTTGGTCAAGCGGTGCCACCGAGTATGTGTTTGTGGGAGGTAGCCAACACGACGACTGCTTTGGCGTGCTTTCTGGAACAGGCACAGGAACTGGCTCGATGAACTTCACGGGATCCCTGACAGACATGCCTGAAGATGGTGAAGAACTTTATTTCTTCTATCTCGGAAAAGGAACCACATCTGCTTTGACCACCTTAGACTTTTCCGTCCAAGACGGTACGATTGGGAACCTGACCGAAAAGCATATCGCCATTGGCAAGACAACATTTAATGGCGATTACGGTTTTAATGTCACATTCGATATGGCGGTGTCCTTTGCCTATTTCAACACGAGCGAGTTTGGGGACGAAACCGTCAGTCTGTATGGCGATGAAGTGTATTCCAAGGCTACTGTGAACTTCAACAACGGCACGATTACGGGCAGTGAGAAGGACAACATCAGCATAGGGCAAGGCGCAAGTGGCGCGTATGTCGCGTTGATTCCTTCCACGACAAGCCAGACCACGCTTGAATTTGACAGCGATACCAAAACTGGTAGTATTGACTTTTTGCGCGGCATACAGGCTGGCAGATATTACTGCAAAAACGGTGATGCTTTGGAAATTGTGGTTAATGCTTCAGTTCCCCAAGGCGCCCTCAAAGGCAAGTTCACTATCAACAGTAGTGGAAACCAAGTATATTTTTCTAAAGGCAACCTGCAGGCCTCAACTGAAGACGGAGGTACCAACTGGTCGTGGGGATTCGCTTCGAACCAGTATGACTATATTGGCGACGCTATAGCCAACACAAGCATCAGTGGAGGTGGAACCGTTTCCAGCAATGGCACTGTGGATCTTTTCGGCTGGAGCAGTAATAAGAATCAATACTATGGAATCAATAATGCGTCAAATCCAGCTTCTTATGGTGGTAGGTCTTATAGGAACTGGGGTGACAAAATTGCTGATGGCTGGAGTACCCTTACTTTTAATGAATGGATATATGTTTTTAACGAACGCCCAGCAAGCACGGTTAATGGAGTTGAAAACGCCCGTTATTGCAAAGCCACTGTAAACGGTGTGGCAGGTATTGTCGTTTTCCCTGACAGCTACACACATCCTGTGGGCGTTACTGAACCTTCAAATATCAATGTAATGGACGCTGATTATGGTGGGAATGTGTGGTCAACTGCCAATTTTGCAAAGATGCAACAGAAAGGGGGCGTGTTCTTGCCAGCAGCAGGAAGCCGTGAAAGCACAACAGTGTCTGGTGTGAACACCAAAGGTCACTATTGGTCTAAGTCACCTAACGGTATTAATTACGCTCTTGAATTGGACTTTGACAACATCCAAGCTACCGATCCAACTCATTATCCGTCCGCTTCCCGCCATTATGGATATTCCGTTCGTCTTGTTTATCCGGTACAGTAGATACATCACTTTGTCTAAAGCGCAATATGTCAAGCCACATTCTTCCGCATTTGCAATGCGGAAATGATATAAAACAGACCTAATCAAATACATGGAAGTCGGCCTTCGTTATTGAGGGCCGTCTTTTTTTGGTGGTTTTTTTGTCGGCGCTGGGGTTGTTGAATCCCCCTGCCCCCTTTGCAAAGGTGAAGCGCAAAGCGGCGAAAAAAAAGGACCCGAATTTTGCGTCCGGTAGGCTTCCCCCTTTTTAAAGGGGGTAGGGGGATTAAATATGCCCTCAAACGCCCCATCAAGGGTCCCTGACTTTTCGGCGGGTTTGGTGGTATGCCTGTCGGGGTGCTGCCGCAGACGAGGCCGTCTGCTAACCCGTTGGTGTCGACCCCCTCATTCCGCGAAATCGGAACCCACGCGCCCTTCATTGCGGGCTTGCCCCGCAATCCCTACACCATCATCACCCGTGTCCCTCATTGCGGGCTTGACCCGCAATCCCTACACCATCATCACTCGTGCCCCTCATTGCGGGCTTGCCCCGCAATCCCTAAAGCAGTATGAGCGTTTGCAATGCGGGGATGGATGGTATTCGGCTTGTGTCCATTTGCGGGACGCAAATGACGACAATGGAAAATTCGTTTAATTCGCGAAATTCGCCGTTGTATGTTCTTGCGCCGTGTCCTTCATTGCGGGCTTGACCCGCAATCCCTAAAGCAGTATGAGCGTTTGCAATGCGGTGATGGATGGTATTCGGCTCGTGTCCATTTGCGAGGACGCAAATGACGACAATGGAAAATTCGTTTAATTCGCGAAATTCGCCGACCCTATATCCGTATTCGCCGACGTATAAACATATTCGCCGTAAGGTGGTGGAAACAAAAAGAGCCGTCCCGACGAGGGCGGCTCTTTCGTTTCGAAAATCGGGTGGGATTGTGGTTACTTCACCACTACCTTCTCGATTCGGGTTTGTGTGCCGGCAGTGAGACGGAGGAAGTAGACCCCCTTCTGCAAGCTCTGCACGTTGATTTCGTGGTTGCCGTTGGCAGTGCCGTTGGCCACCATCTGGCCCATGCCGTTATACATCGTGTAGCCGAACTCGTCATTGCCGAAGCTGATGTGCAGCATGTCGTTGACCGGGTTGGGATAGACGCTGAATTCGGCGACGAGCTCTTCCACCTCGGTGAGGTCGGCGATGACGCATTCAGGAGCCGAAGAGCAGTCTTCGTATTCGGCCACAACGCAGTAGGTGTAGTAAATGGCCAGCATCGTCTCTTCCGAATAGGTTGGCTCGGTGGTTTGTCCCACTTCGAGGCCGTTGCGGTAGACGATGTAGTTTGTTGCGCCTTCGGGAGCGTCCCAAGTCAGCGTGATGTTGGGCTCTTCGATTTCCAAGGTGAGGTTAGTGACCATGGGGCAGGCGCCAGAGCCACCGCCGCCAGCGCAGTTGCAGTCGAATTCATAAAGCAGACCTGATTGGGGACTGTTGGCTTGATAGATTTGTTCGCCCGTTTCGTATTTGACCACGAAGGAGCACTCGCTGTCGTAGTAGCCGCTTGTCCAAGTCAGGGTGATATGGACGCCGTTGCCAACTTCGATGGTCTCGGTGTAGCTGTAGCCGTTGCTGAAGGTGAGGGTCCTTGAGGGAGTGCCGTCGTCGAAGCCCACTGTCAGTCTGGCGTTGTTCCAGCCGTCGCCGTATGAGTCGCTCAACACGAAGATTACGTTGCAGGTGTTCTTCATCGTCATGGTGCCTTCGGCAAACAAGCCACCGTCGGCCTGCAGGTTGAAGACGAATGGGATGGCCTCGGTTTCGGGGCAGTCGGGAGACACTTCGACGTTGAACACGGCCGTGCCGATGCCTTCGGGGTCGATGGTGCCCACCACGAACTCAGGATTGAGGATGGTGACATATTCGCTTTCGCAAGTGATGGTGGCGATGCCGTTGGTGGCCATATAGTGGCCTTCATTCTTGAAGTTGGCCACAAATGTCACCGTTTCGCCCGGGACGAAGCTGCCGCCCCAGTCGATGCCGGCATAGTTGAGGATGGCTTGTCCGGCGGTGATGATGGCCTTGCCGCTCCAAGTCTGCCTGCCGTCGGTCATGTTGACGTCGATTTGGAAACGCTCTCCGTCTTCAACGCCTTCGGCAACGATGAAGCTGAAAGCATCGGTGAGGGTGACGGTTTCTTCGGCGTTCAGCACTTCGAAGCTGGCCGTGTTGTTCATGATGTTCAAACGCTCGTCGGCGCAGGTCAGCGTGACGGTGGTGTTGCCGTTGGTCGGGTCAACGCCTACGTTCTTGAAGGTCATGCTCAGCTCGGTCTCTTGGTTGACGGGAGCAAAGTTGGGCGCATAGCCGGCCACGGTCACGAAGGGACCCTCGGCGGGAAGCACGTCAACCGAAACGACATCGGTAACCTTGTTGTAACCCATCACGGTAAGGGTGGCGGTGCCCACATTGCTCATCGGAGCGAATTCCAAGGTGACGGTGCCGTCTTGGATGTAGCCCGTGCTGACGACTTCGCCGTCCATCATGAGGGTGGCGATGCCGTAAGGCGTGTCGTCGGCAGTGATTTCAAGTTGGGTCATGCCTAACATCAGGACGGCGGGAGAGAGGTTGAGGTTCATGCTGACAGGATTGTCGGTGCGAACCATCAAGGTCGGGTCGCCGAAGAGGATCCATGTGTTGTGGGTGTTGCCTTGGTCGCTGGGGTGCATGTCGAGCATATACATGCTGCCGTTGAGCGAAGCGCCGCCGAAGGTGTGGCGATATTGGTCGTTATGCTTCCATTCGGTAAGGATGTTGACCATCTCGTCTTGGCCGGTCATTGGAGGCACCCAAGGTTGGGAAATCCAGCTGAACATGCCGCCGATGGCACCCGTGGGAGCTCCCGTGGTGTTGTTGGTGGCACGCAGCCAAGCCTCTCCGAAGCAAGTGCCGTTGAATTCGCCGTTGTTGCAGGCCACTGACCAGATGAAGGGCCATTTGTAGTCGTTCACCAAGGCGTTCACATGGCTGTTGCTGTAGTTGGCCACTGCCCAACTGGTTTGCGAACCGTGGTTGCAGTAGTTGCAGATGCTCTTGCCAGCGTTGAAGTCGGCGCTGATGGCGTTGGCGCTGGTGCCGCTGCCCACGCCGCTGTACTGTTGCGTGACGTTCTCGTAGGTGTAGTGCATGAGGGTGTCGCGGATGTAGTTCATGTGTACATAGTCGGCTTCGCCACCGTTGTGGCCGTTGCCTGCGCCTTCGTTGGCGCCGATGCCGATGCCTTGGTTGAGCCAAGTAAGGCCTTCTTCCATGTCGCGCTCGTAGTAGAGCACCTTGTTGACGTGGGTTTCAACGTCGGCCACGCTTTGCACCGAGAAACGGCCGGTAAGCACTTCAAGGTAATAGTCGTTGCCTTCCAATTGGCCGAACCAGTTGTCGCTGCGTCCGCCGCTCATCGAGTGGGGGGTGAGGTCGGCATAGTCGCCCACCAAGAGGACAAACTCAAGGTTGCAGTCGGGGTTGGTGTAAACGCTGTTGATGTAGTTCTTGATTTGGGTGTCGTTGTTGCCGCCGGCATCGGTCACGCTGACCATCGTGGTGGGACGGCCCGATTGGTTCTTCCAATCCACGAAGGGCTGCATGGCTTCCATGTACTGGTCGGGGCAGATGACGAGCATTTCGCCATGGTCCTCTTCAAAGTTGTACTTTGCCGAGTTCTCCTTGTAGTTGATGAAGCGGTGGTCGTAGGCGGCATTCATCTCCGCCGACATTTTTTGGGCGGCCTTGCGGGCTGTTTTCTGGTTCACGCCGTTGTCGCTCACCTTCTTCATTGCGATGGTCATGTCGTGGTACACGCGGAGGGTCTTCGTCACGGGGTTGTAGGCGAAGGGAGCCACCATAATGTTTTGGCCACGGAAGTCGCGGATGATGTAAGGCGTTTCCAAGGTGGCCTGAGCGGCAGGGTAGAAAGCGTTTTGGCTGTACATTGCACCGTAGGTGTAAGGCACGCTCTCAGGGTCGATCAGGCGGCTGAGGTTGCCCTTCGAGGGGGCAATCTCCACATTCTGATAGTCCGTGAATTCGCTCTCGATGACGCTCACTTCCATCTCGGCGCGGTCGCCAATGACGGCCGGCACTGGGAAGTGTGGAAGGTCGGGGGCACCGGCTTCGAGCATCGAGGCCATCTTCGGGACCGAGACAACCTGCTGGATGCCGTTGGGGGTGCTCACTCTGGTCAGGTAGAAGCCGCCCAGCGAAAAGTCGACGACGACTTGTTGCTCGCTGCTCGAAATCAACTTGACCTCCGGACCGGCAGGAGCGCTTTTGCTGATGCCCGTCCATTGCTGGGCGAATGCCATTGCTGACATTGCCACAAACATGAGGGAAAAAAGAACTTTTTTCATTTGTAAATAGAATTAGTTTGAAAAGTTTTGTAGAATCGGCAAAAATACGAATCTTTTTCATTGTGCATAGCATTTTGGGCCGAAATATTTTCATCTCCATCCGCCCTTATTCGCCAAGTGAGGTTTTTTGTGTAATTTTGCCGCCTGATTCTAAAAAACAACACTATGGGATTTTTCTTGAGATTGATACTGACAGGATTGGGATGGTCGTTTGGAGGGCCATTGGGAGCCATCATCGGCTACGCGATTGGGGGAATGTTCTCGGGCAGAAGGCCGACGGTCATCCGTTCCGAAGTGAACGAAACCTTTGGAAACACTGAGGAAAAACGCGACTTCAACGTGACTTTGCTCGTGCTTTCAGCCGCTGTGATGAAGGCCGACGGCAACGTGAAGAAGTCGGAGTTGGATTATGTGAAACGGTTCTTCTTGCAGAATTTCGGCCAGGAACGCGCCGAAAGCTACATCAAGATGCTGCGCGAGATTTTGGAGAAAGACTACAACCTTTACGAAGTGAGCCAGCAGGTGGGCCGCTATATGGACTACTCGTCGCGTCTGCAACTTCTTCACTATCTGTTCGGCATCGCCAATTCGGACAGCCGTATCTCGCAAGAGGAATTGGGCGTCATCAACACGATTTCGGACTATATGGGCATCACCAACAGCGACTTCCAGTCGGTGAAGGCGATGTTCATCAGGGAGACCGACAGCGCCTACAAGATTCTCGGCGTTGATGCCAACGCCACCGACGAGGAGGTGAAACGCGCCTACCGCGAGATGGCCAAAAAGAACCACCCCGACTTGGTGAGCAATCTCGGCGAAGAGGTGCGCCAAGCCGCCGAGAAGAAGTTCCAAGAAATCAATGCAGCCTACGAGTCGATTAAGAAGCAGCGGGGGATATAGTTGGGCCGTTCCCAATCCTACGCAATCCCTTTTGCGCAATATCCACCAATTCCCGCTGGATGGCTAACAGCAAGAAGTCCTGCTCCTTGCCATCTTTGACACTATTAGGCATTTTGCCGCCGATAAGGTTTTCTCCATCGACGTTGATAAAAATGCCAGCATGGGAAAGCACGTTTTTGTTGGGCAGTTCGCAAACGACGTATGTGACGCTCTTTAGTCGGATGCCTCTGATTTCTCCGACATTCATTTCGGCATAGCCATAGATTTGCCGGTTTTGCCGTTGTGGGATGTGTTTGATGTCATCCAGCCATGAAGGGATGGATAAGCGCATTACGGAGAGGTAGTCTTCATTGATCGAGGCACGAAGGCGGAACGCTTCCGGTTGCAGCTCTCCGTCAATAATCATTTGGGGCGAGAAGATGGCTCTGGCCACATTTTCAGAATCGGCAATCATGGTTCGCTCAGATTTGTTTCATGACATCAATGACGGCCTGTGGCGAGAATGTCAGGTCGTTTTCGCCTTTGGTTTCTCCGTTTTGAATCGTGTAATAAGAGAACCCGTCAGAGCCGATGTTGATGCCCGATTTCCGTTTTTTGTTTTGGAGCAGCAAGGTGCCGTTGGCCGCAGGGAAGATGGTCCAATCGTAAAGGTCGCTGTCATTGCTTTCCTGAAGCAGGCTTTTGAAGTTTTTCACCACGAGATGATTCAATGGCAAAGCGTCGTCACCGTCCCAGCCGGCTTCATATTCCTGAAAGTCAGACAAGCGTTCCAAAAGCTCGGTGTAAACCCGACCTCTTGCACTGGATCGGTTTCCTGATTTTGCCAATCCGATAATAAAATCCAGCGTTTTTTGAAGATAGCTTTCATTGTCGGCAATGTTGCTGAGTTGCAGAAACAACTGGGCAATCAATTCTGGCGCTGTTGAGGTTGTCGTGTTCATTTCATCTTCTCAATTATGTTTGCAAAAGTACATTTTTTTTGAACTTACCGTGCTTTATTCCAATTAATACATTTTTCTTATGTTCAAATATTCAGGTGGAAAAACAAATGAGTAGCCTGTAAGACAAGCAAAAAGGCCGCTCGTTTGGAGCGGCCTTTCTCATAGAGCAGTCTATGCGAGTTGTTATTTCACCACAACTTTCTCCACGCGCACTTGCGTACCCGTGGTGATGCGCAGGAAGTAAACGCCGTTGGTCATGTCACTGACGTTGATTTGCGTGTTGCCGGCGGCGGTGCCGTTGGCAACCATCTGACCCATACCGTTGTACATCACATAGCTGTACATGGCGTTGCCGCCTTCGATGTTCAGCGTGCTGTTGACGGGGTTGGGATAGATGGCGAACTCGTTCATGTCCATATCTTCGATGCCGACCGTGCCGACGCTGACGGTGACGTAGGCGGCTGAAGAGTAGTTGTTTGCGTTGCAGGCCACCACACTGTAGGTGTAGATGCCGTCTTCCACATTGTCGGTGTAGGAAGTGCCTGATTGGTTGGCGATAGGTTCGCCGTTGCGGCGGATGGCATAGAGCGTGGCGTCGGGCGAGGCAGTCCAAGTGAGTTGGACGGTGTTGCCGTTGACCGTGGCCTCAAAGTCGGTGACGGGAGCAAGGGCGAGCACCACATTGGTGGGCGGGAATTGGATGTCGTCAATCCAAGCGCAGTCGCTGCCGCTGCTCACGCTGCTGTCCTTCTTGTATGACCACTTGAAGGTGTGGGTGCCGGCGGTCACGGGATAGGAAACTTGGCTCCAACCCTCGTTGCCCGACCAGTCGCCTTTCTCCACATTGTCAATGTAGAAGAACAATTTGTCCCAATTGCTTTCTGAGGAAACCTTCTTGTAGAAACTGACTTGGCCGTCGGAAAGGACTTCGGCGGTGAGGATGAGGTCGGTTTGCTGGCCGTCGGTGATGGCACCCGATTTGGCGCTATATGAACCCGTGTTGGAATCGTTGCTCACGACGGTCCAGTTGGCGTTGCCGCCAAATTGCCAGTTGTAGGCGCTGAAGTCGCCCGTCTCGAATCCCTCGATGATGTTGCCCACAGTGATGATGTAGCTGCCTTCCACTGAATAGTGGCCGGCGGTCATCAGGTAGCTGAGCTCGTAGATCGAACCGAACTCGGCATTGCTGCCCACGCTGATGTTGGCCACCACTTCGACGGTCTCGCCCACGGCGACGGTGCCGATTTCGATGGCATTGCTTTCAAAGGTGAGGTCGTCCGAACTGGCATACACTTCGAAGATGGCGTTTTCGGCATCGGCGTTACCATCGTTGGTAATCTGGAAGGTGACCGTGCCATTGCCGCCCGGGGTGAGCTCCGTGTTGAAGATGTTGCTGGTGACGAACTTCGGGGCGTTGAAGGTCAGGTTGAACTTGCTCTCCCATGTGTCGTCGCCCGAAACGCAGGTCACGATGAACTGGACTCTGGTGCCGTCGGGGATGTTGACAGCCACGTCGAAGTCGAAGTCGCTGATTGAAACGGTGGATTCAGGAGCAATGCTGGCCACGGTGGCTGTGTTGTTCAGGATGTTGATGTATTCCGATTCGGTGCTCAGCGTAACGTTGATATTGTTGGCGGTTTCAACACCGACGTTCTTCAAGGTGACGGTCGGGTTGACGTAGGCGCCGTAAACGAGGTTTTCGCACTGCACTTGGTCATAGACGATGAAGGCACCATCCATAGCGGCGGCAGGGATCGATGTGATGTAAGGACGACGGCCGGGGTGTGTCACGCAAATGATGACGTCGCCGCCGCTGGTGATGGGCTCGATGGCGATGTCGGTCGAACCGGTTTCATCGATAAGGCCGGCTCCGTAGAGGACACCATCCTTCGAAATGCCGACGTAGGAACCCGGATCGGCAGAAACGTTGAAGAAATCGACGCCGATGGGCAAGGTAGGCATGTGACTCACCGTATTGTAGGTAGGCTCAACACGGAAAGGCAACACGGAACCGTCGCCCAAAACGTGGTAGGCTTGCCAGTAGTATTTGTCGCTGACGCTGCCTTGGTAGCTGCCGGCGTGGGCATAGCAAACGGCGATGTTGCCGATGAACGGGATGGCCGAAACGGTGTTGAACACGTCGTCGTCCCAAATGGCGTCATAAACGCCGTATGAGGTTTGCTCGTAGGTGGGCATTTGGCCGAACACGTTGGTGGCGCCCACGCCAAAATAGTAGTCCTCATACCAGTAGGTGCTGGGGCAGGAACCGATATAGGCGTAAGCGGCTCTCGTGTTGGCGCGAATCATGGCTTCGCCGAAGCAGGTGCTGTTGATGCCCCAGTCGGCAGCCTCGCAGCAGTTGCCCATGGCGAGGAAGGGCATACCTTCATTGGTGAGGTTGTTCACGTCGCTGACGGTGAACGATGGGTCGGCCCAACTGGTGTTGGAACCGTGGGCAGTGTAGTTGACGAAACCTACGCCGCTGTTGAGCGGAGCATAGCAGCCCGTGTAAGGCTGGCCAAGCCAGTGGTAGACATTGTTGAAACCGTGCTCGGTGTTGTAATAGTATTCCATTGCGTATTGGATGGTGGGAGCGCCGTCGTAAGCGGTCCAGTAGCTGTCCCAACCGGCGATGAGCAGCACGTTGCTGAGATATTCGGTGCCACGGGTCGGGCCTTCAAATTGAAGTCTTTCGTACCAAAGGGTCTTGGTGATGATGTTTTGCATCTGGTTGACGTTTTCGGCGCACATGCGGCTGTGGTAGATGTCCGGGAAGTCGTCGTTGTCGACGCTCATGTATTGCAGGTCGGTGACGCAGTGCGTCTCGCTGCCCGTGCCGCTGGCTGCCACTTGGTTCTTGTCGCCGAAGATGATGACGAAGGTGGGAGCCTCTTCTTGGTACTTGGTTTGGATGAAGCTGCGGATGGCGGCGGGGGTGGTGCCGATTTCGTCGGTGAAGTTGAGGTCGACATAGTAGCCCTTCATGGTCTTCCATTCGAGCCAATCTTGCATGCATTCCTCAAACATACGGTCGGCAATCACCAACATCTTCACGGGAGCCTGCCAAAGGTCGGGGTGCTGGTCATACACATCGTCGCGCCAGTTGAACATGGTCTTGTAGACGCCGGCGAAGTAGGGGCTGAAGGTGCGGGCAAACTCGTTGTAGGAAGCGGATTTGTCGTAATTGTCGTAGCGCACTTCAATCTCGATGTCGTTGAAAACCTCGATGGTGTTCGTGGCGGGATTGTAGTTGACGGGGTTGATGGTCAGCGAACCGATTTGGATGCCACGCATGGTGCCTTTCATCTCGATAGTGGCGATGGGACGGGACGATTTGGAGGCGTAAGCCTTTTCGTTATAGACGAACTCCACGTCCTCTTGCTTCTGGCTTTTGCTGACCGAAGGCTGCTGGGGAGCAATGGTCTTGATGCCATAGTCGGCCAAGCGGTAGGTGGTCGTGCTGTGGCTCTTCACTTCCAACGAGGCGATTTTTGCGCCGTAAGGCACGGCAATCAGCTGGTGGGCGGCTGGCAGCGAAGGCTCGCCGACGTTGCCCGAAGGATAAGTGCCGGGCATGGTAAGGGTCGAAAACACACCTTTTTCGGTGTTGAGGTCAGCGGCATCGATGCTGCTGAACGTGAAGCTGGCGGTGAAGCCATCCTCAGTCACGTTGGCACATTCTTGTGCCGACTGGGCTCTGCCAAGTTCGATGCGCCCTTGGGCGTTGGCTTGCGAGCCGATGAGCATTCCCATCATAAGGAACGCGGCTGTGAGTAAATGCACTCTTTTCATTGTTGAAACTATTAAATTGATACTAATTGATGTCCTATTAGGGGATTCATGATAAAGAAACCGCAAAAATAGAAAAATTTCCCGAAATTTGCCTCAAAAACTTCGGGAAAAATGTATGTTTCGGGATGAATATGGCCCGAATGGGATTATTTGCCTTTCAAAATGCGGGTGTATTGCTTGTCGTTGCCCAAGATTTCCAAGGCTTTCTTGATGCCCGGGTCGATGGCGGCCATCACCTCGTAATATTGTTGCGTCTCCCACACGTTGCGGGCTATCAAGGCCTTCATTTGGAGCAGGATGAACTTCTCGGAACGGGCAAACTGTTCGTCGTTCCATTCCACCTTGGCTTCGTCGGAGGCTTTTTTCAGGCCGTCCACAAGTTCTTGACTGACAACGAAATCTTTGTTGAAGCTGCCGAAATCGCCGTATTGCGCCTTGATGTCGTCGCGGTGCTTGAGGGCATAGTCGGTGGTGAAACGGTTCAAGGCGCCCTTGCGGACGATGTTGGTGTAGAGCTTGCTGTTGTAAGAGGTGTCGGCGGGGATGAAGATGTCGGGCATGATGCCGCCTCCGCCGTAAACGGTGCGTCCGCCGTCGGTCTTATACTTCAGTGAATCAGGGAAATGGATGCTGTCGGCGTGGAAATATTCGCCGTGCTCGAGGCGCTTGGTCATCTCCTTGGCATAGTCCTCAACGCCGTTTTCGTAAGGCCTCTGGATGCAGCGTCCCGAAGGCGTATGGTAGCGCGAGGTGGTGAGGCGGATTTGTGCGCCGTCGGGCAGGTTGAAAGGCCTCTGGACCAAGCCTTTGCCGAATGAGCGACGCCCGATGACGACGCCTCGGTCGTGGTCTTGCATGGCACCCGAAAAGATTTCGCTGGCCGAGGCTGATCCTTCGTCGATGAGCACCACCAACTTGCCTGCGATGTAAAGCCCGTCCTTGGTGCTTCGCCATTCCTGACGCGGCGAGCGGATGCCTTCGGTGAAGACGACGAGTTGGTCTTCGGTGAGGAATTGGTCGACGAGCTCGATGGCCGTGTTGAGGTAGCCGCCCGTGTTGCCGCGCAGGTCGAAGATGAGCGACCGCATTCCTTGGGATTGCAGCTTGGCGAAGGCCTCCTTGAACTCTTGCGTCGACTCTTGCGCAAAACGGTCGAGCTTGATGTAGCCGACGTGGTTGTCGAGCATGTAGGCCGCGTTGATGCTGTTCAACGGGATCTTGTCTCTGATGATTTCAAAATCAAGAAGCTCCTTGTCGCTGCCTCGCTTCACGCTCACGGTCACTTTGGTGCCTTTCTTGCCGCGCAAGTGTTTCTGCACATATTCGTTGTCCACCTTCTTGCCGACGGCTTCCTCGCCGTCAATCTTGATGAACTGGTCGCCGGCCATGATGCCGACTTTTTCCGACGGCCCGCCCGCCACGGGGCTGATGACCGTAATGGTGTCGCGGATGAGCTGGAAGGTCACGCCGATGCCCTCGAAGCTGCCCACAAGGGGCTCGTTGGCCTTCTCCACATCCTTCTTCGAGATGTAGGCCGAGTGTGGGTCGAGTTCCTTCAGCGCCGCAATGATGGCGTCTTCCGTCACCTTGTCGATATTGGCCGTATCGACGTAGAAGTTCTCGATGAGATAAAGCGTTGTCGCCAATTTTTGGGCGTTCATCTGCCCTTTCGATTGGGGCTGTTGGGCTGTCGTTGCCATCGCAATCATGCAAGCGGCAGCCAAGAAAAATACTTTTAATGGTTTCATACGTCAAATGTTGTTAGCAACTCAAAACATCTTTCACCGAGAAAATCCTACTGAGGCTTTCAAATGAGAAATACTGGTCATCCATAATCATGTAATCCTCACGTTGTGCCTTGGTAAGCCTTTTGATGTCGGGGAACATGGAAATGGGTACTATGACTATTCGTCCATCGGTCAGAAAGACAGCCATGGTTCCTCTTTTCAAACCGAAATCAAGTTTTTTTATCCCCAATGTTGTGTCTTTGAATTTGCACATAATGTTTCCTCCTTATTTGATATGTTTGATACGAATCTTCTTTCCTGCAAACACTTCATCTATGCTCTTGTTGAGTTCATCCCAATGCTTGTCGATGGTTTCCAGAATCAAGTTTTCGTCAGCCTTGGAAAGTTCCGACCATGCAATTTCTATTTTCTTCACCCCGTTTTCCTCAATCCATATTTTTGCTACGGTATTGCCACGGTGTGATTTCTTGCTGCCGCGACGCACCACATAGATATGCCGCCTGTTTTCCAGAGTATCGGCGGGAAACACGGAAAGGATGAATTGAAGTATGAAGGCCAGTTTGCCCATTTTGAGACTTTTCAGGGCGCAAAAATAAGCAATATATCCAAAACAACCTATCTTATTGCCTCAAAATCTCAAAAGTGTTGTCCTCGTTCAGTTTGATGATGGTCGAGCTTTTGGGCTTGCAGAAACTGTCGTGGTAGAGTTGCACCACATAATCCACCGTGTTTTTGATTTCATCGCATATATCGCTGAAAATCATCGATGAAGGTTGTCCGGTCAGGTTGGCCGATGTGGAAGTGATGGGCTTCCCGAGGCGACGGATGACTTCCTTGCAGAACTCGTTGTCGACCACGCGGATGCAGATGCTCTTGTCGTCGGAAACGGCCTTGGCCAAGTTCTTGCTTTCGGGATAGATGATGCTCAGCGGGCTTTTGGCTCCTTTGATGAGGTCGTAGGCGATGGCCGGCACGCTAACCACATAATCCTGAAGCCTTTCCACCGAATCGACGAGGATGATGAGACTCTTGTTGAGCGGCCTCTGCTTGACGGCGTAAACCCGCAGGCAGGCCTTGTTGTTGGTGGCGTCGCAGCCCACGCCCCAAATGGTGTCTGTAGGGTAGAGGATGGTCTTTCCGGCTTTCAGCGCAGCCACGGTGCGTTCCACTTCTTGTTCAAATGATTCTTCCATAGTGTTTTTTTTTATTTTGGTTACAACTTCACCCCTTGGCCCTCATTGCGGGCTTGACCCGCAATCTCCCAAACGCTTGGGTTTCGTCTTCGTGGTTGGGAGATGGCGGATGTTCCTCCGCCATGACGCTCAATGGCTCTGTTGTTGTTTTACCATCATTGTATTTCCTTTATTTTCTTTCTTAACAGATTGTATTTGTGTCTATTGGCTTGCCTCATCGTGCGACAGATGCTGAAGCCCGTCTTGCCGTAGAGGAAGCCACCTTTTATAATATAGGTGCGGATGAAATTGATGCCCGGGCTGAGAAGATAGGGCAGGAGCCCTGTCTTTTTTCCGCGCTCGTAGTACGACTGTGCGCCCAATTCAGCAAAGTGGAACTGTTGCTTGCGGAAGGCTTCGGGCGTATCCCATGAATAATGTAACAGGTCGCCGCGCAGCAAGGTCTTCTTAGGCGTTTCCCTAAAGTTCAGCCACTCGTGAATTAAGCCTTCCCATTGGGCAAAGCCGCGCCGCCAGATGCGGATTTTGGTTTCGGGATAAAGCCCGCAACCTTTCATCCATTGGCCGCAATAGTTGTTGAGGCGGTTCATGGCGAAGACCTCGTTTCCGTTGATTTTCTTGTCTTTCAGTGTTTTGATGGACTGCTTCAGCTCGTCCGAGAGGGCTTCGTCGGCATCGATGCTGAAGATGAGGTCGCAGGTGGCGAGGTCGTTGGCGAGGTTCTTTTGTTCGGAGTAGCCGAGCCAGTCGTGGGTGAAGAACTTCACGCCGTAGCGGTCGCAGATGGCCTCGGTCGCATCGGTGGAATGTGAGTCCACAACGATGATCTCGTCGGCAATATCTTGAACGGAATCAAGGCATTGCGCAATTTTTTCTTCCTCGTTGAAGGTGATGATGACGACCGAAAGGGTGTTCATAGCTTAACTGTGATTATACTATTTTGCGAATTTCACAATACAGTCGATGCAGATGGGCTTTGCACTAATATCGTCAATAAAGACATTTGCAGGGTGTATGTCTTCTAAGGCAATGCGGTCCGAAATGTAATTGACTCCTTGTCCCGAATGATTATCGCGGAAGCTCTTTGAGAATGCCAGTTCGTCAATTTCTTCTTTGTAAGCAAGTCGAAGGCATTGGATATAGTTCTGTGTAAGAATGATTCGGAAAAGGCCATCGGAGTCGCGAGTGAAGCCTATTACGTGCATTGCTGTTTCAGGAAACAAGTAGTTGTGAAGGGCAATGGCTTCCAGTGCTTTTTGTGTGGTGGAATAAATAGACGCACGTTCTTTGGCTACGGAAGTGTCGCCTTCCCTGTAATAAACCTTGGCTTCGGCTCCTTGGGCTATCATCGGGCCGAGGCCACTTGTCAAGATTTCATCAGCTCCTTCGACCCACAGATGTGCTGCTTTTGCCCACTGTTCAATGAGTTTCTCTTGCAATTCGTCTATTTCCCAATGGCTTGGGCTTCTTTTGCCGCTTTCAGCATCTCCACTTGTTTCAAGGCTTGTTCTCGCGTAGCTCGCGACGACGGACGCCCCAATAAGAGCCGAACCTCCCTTGCAGAATCCTGCATGCTCTGGAATAGTGTATCGAGGAAAGTTTGTCGATCCATTTTGTATGTCATTTATGTAATTGTCAATCAGTTGGAGTGTATGCTTCGAAAAAGCATTGTATTTTATTGATGTGTTGATTTGGTCTTGTTGAGTTGGCCAATAATCGTCTAAATTCAATCGCTCTTTAGTGTCCCAATCAGGCTCGGGCACAATGGCGACGTTGCAAATCTCAATGATCTCATCTTCAGTCAATCCAAGGCCAGACCTTTCCAATTCTTCCCGCACATCAATCGTCCATCGGGAGTCGATAAGTTCCGACCAACCTCTGTCGTCCAAATATCGGAGACCGTTAGATATTGCAGATGGATTTGAGGAAGGCATATTCAGTATATTTGTGGCAAAATTACAAATTCTTTGTTTATGGGGATTTGCTTTGCGAAGAAATCTTTTATAATCTGCCATCCGAATCTTGCTTAAATCGATGGTTTGTGTGCGTAGTTTCAACCAAATCTACCCAAAAACACATAGATTTGGTTGAAAGTAACGCAAAAATCGCGTTAGTTTTAACCAAATCTCATTAAAAAAGGGTAGATTTGGTTGGAAGTAATGATTTTTATTAATTTTGCAGCCAAAATCCAAAAATTATAATTTCATCATCAATTAAAAATCAACTTTATGAAAACAAGTCACAAGATTTGGCTCGTCATTTCGGGCATCCTTCTCATCGTGTTAGGCGTGATGTGCATTGCCAAACCCGCCGCTACATTGTTCTCAACAGCGTGGCTCATAGGCTGTTTCACGCTCTTTTCCGGTATCTCCAAGATGGTGTTCACTTTCCGGACCCAGCATTTTTTGCCCAATAGCGGTACGCGAATGCTGTCGGGTCTGTTGCAAATCATCATTGGTGTTATGTTCTTGAGCAACAATCTGTTTGTTGCGATGTCTCTCCCTATGGCCTTTGCCCTTTGGGTGACGGTTGAAGGTTTGATTATTGCAGTTCAGAGTTTCGATTACAAGAAAGTTGGTTTCGGCTCTTGGTGGGCATTGCTCCTTTTTGGCATTGCAGCCGTCGTTTTTGGTTTCCTCGGTATGAAGAATCCTGATGTTTCAGCCAAGACGCTGTCACTGTTCATTGGTGTTGGCATCATCGTTGCAGGTTTGGCCTACCTGTTGGCCGTAGCTGGTATCAACCGCTTCGAAAAGAAAGTGGAGGATGTGTGTGATGCCCTGAGAGGCTGATTCGTTTTATGAATTTCTGCACCTACGGAAATAAAGAAAACCAAAGCCTGCTGCTGATTCCGGGGCTGGGTGTGTCGCACGAGATATTCCTGCCTGTGATAGAACTATTGAAAGACAAATTCTACATTGTCGCAGTTGGCATTGACGGATTTCTGCTCGGTCAGGAGTCTCGGTTTACCTCTGTCGATGACCAGGCTGTTCAAGCGAGTCGATATATTCGGGAAAACCTGAATGGACATTTGGACGTTGCCTACGGCCTTTCTTTGGGTGGAAAGATACTGTCCCGAATGTTGGAACGGAACGAAATCGTGATCGACCACGCCATTATGGACGCGGCGCCCTTGCTGCCCTTGCCCAAGTGGAGCGTGGACCCGCTTCGATATTACCAAAGTTTGAACGTGTGGACTTGCTATCATTGGACGGGTTTCTGGAAATTTGTGTTCCATTCCCACTATTTCGAAGTGCTGTTGGATGAATGTAAGAAAGTGTGGCCCTACGGGAAGGGGAAGGCGGTGCGTGATGGTTATAAGGATGTCTATACCAACAAATTAGAATCCATCCACGGGGCTGACATTCATTATTGGTATGGCACCAAGGAGGCTTTCGTGGCCAAGCCTCAAGCCAAGCACCTGCTTCAACTATGCCCTGATGCCCACGTGGAGGTCTTCCCCAAAATGAACCACGGGCAGTTGCTTGTGGATTATCCGGAAGAGGTGGCTGGTAGGATTTTAGGAATGAGCCAATAATACAATGGAATTTATATAATTGTCGCAAAATGTAGTATTATTATGGAATTGAAAATAAGTGTAATAGACTCTAGCATTTCTTGGGAGAAAAGTGTATCAAAAAGGCGAGCGATAAAAGAAGTGTCGGATGCGGCAAACAATTTGGTCATTTCAAATGATTATGGTGAATCTATCGAAAAGATGCTTGTTGGACTTATCGTTGTTGAACCTGTTTATGATGATTTTTCTAAACCTCGTCGGCCTCGATATACGGAACACAAGGAAATAATGGCTTTTGGGTCAATTCCAATTGTCATCTATAAGACATTAGAGGTAGAAATCAAATTGAATTATGAGCAGGTGTTGGCGGCAGAAGACGAGGAATTAAAAAAAATAGTTGCTTCAGAAGTTCTCAATACGTTTCAGAATTTGAAAGTGTCTAAAAAAGTGACTGATTTTGACAAAGACCATTTTGTGGCTGATATAGTCGGGTTATTTCGTCAGATGTTTTTGAAATGAAAATGTATCTATAGACGAAGAAGTCGGAGAGGTAAGAAGGATATGGAGATTTTTTCTTATTTTTGCAGCAATTACCATCTGTTGAGAAAAGAATATGCCCAACATTAAAGTCTTTATTAGCAGTGTGCAGCGTGAGTTTGCGGAGGAACGCCAACTTCTTTGCAATTACATCAGGGAAGATGCCCTGTTGGGCCGTTTCTTTGAACCGTTTATCTTTGAAGAACTTCCCGCCATCAATCTTTCGGCACAACAAGCCTACCTGAACGAAGCCGCCCAATGCAACATCTATTTGGGCTTGTTCGGCGAACTATATGGCTATGAGGACGCTTCTGGCATTTCGCCCACCGAGCGAGAATACGACACTGCTACCAGCAACCACCGCCACCGCTTGATTTTCATCAAACAAGCCGATTCGCGCCATGCGAAAGAGAAAGCCCTTATTGCCAAAGCCGAGCAAGATGTGGTCAGGAAGTCGTTCTCCAACTATGAGGAGCTGCGAAGCGCGGTTTATGCCTCGTTGGTCAGGTATCTTGAAGAGAAAGAATATCTCCGCCTGCTGCCTTTCGACACCACCCTCAACCGCCACGCCACAATGGACGACATCGCTCCCGAAAAAGTAAGGTTCTTCGTCAATCTGGCCAAGGCGAAACGCAACTTCCCCATTCCTTACACGCCCGAGAACATTCCACAAATACTGACCCACCTCAACTTGACCTCGGAATCGGGCGAACTCACCAATGCGGCATTGTTGCTGTTTGCCAAAGACCCTCAACGTTTTTTCATCACCTCCGAAGTGAAATGCGCCGTGTTTCCCACCAATGAAATGACCAAACCCATCCTTTCGTATCAAGTCTTTCACGGGAGTGTTTTCGAGATGATAGACCAAGCCGTAGGGTTTGTCATGTCTCATATCGATGCCCATGTCGCGCCCCGACATACTTCTGCTGCTACTGAAGTGAATTATGAAATTCCCATCGAAGCCGTCACCGAGGCCGTCGTCAATGCCGTGACACACCGCGATTATGCAAGCAACGGCAGTGTTCAGGTCATGCTCTTCCGCGACCGACTTGAAGTTTGGAATCCCGGTTCGTTGCCTTTTGGTTTGTCGCCAGCAAAACTAAAGCAACTTCATTCCTCCTTGCCTCCTAATCCCGTCCTTGCCAACCCGATTTATCTCGCCGGTTACATCGAGCGGATGGGGACGGGAACCACCGACTTGGTTTCTGCGTGTGAAAAGGCAGGGCTAAAGTCGCCGGAATTTATTCAGGATGAAGATTTTAGAGTGGTCATTTATCGGAAAAATGTCACCCAAAATGTCACCCAAAATGTCACCCAAAATGTCACCCAAAATGTCACCCAAAACAAGGGCGAAAAAAAGGTGCCGAGAATCCTGAAAGTGCTTCAGTTGATGTTCGCCAATATCCATATCAGTGCCGAGGAGATGGCCATAAAATTGAAAGTGACGGAGCGCACCATCCGCCGTGACATTGACAAGTTGCGCGAGCAATACGACATCGAATGGGTCGGCTCGTCGAAAAACGGCTATTGGAAAATCGTGCTTAAGAAAGACTGAAGATTGAGGTTTTTTTCCTACTTTTGCACCTCTTAACAACTCAAAATGCCCATCGGAATCCCAATATGGATGTTAGCCTTGTCGCTGCTGGCTGGTGTAGCGGCGGCAACATTGTTGTATTTCCGAAACAAGAAGCAACACTATGGCAAAGCCTTGACAATCATTTTGTTTGCGCTGCGGACTATGATGGTCGGCTTGGTGGTCTTGCTGCTCTTCAACCCGCTCATTCGGCAGAAATTCAGTTCGGTGGAAACACCAACTATCATCCTCGCGCACGACAATTCCTCGTCCGTCGTCCTTTGCAAAGATTCGGCGTTTTACAAAAAGGATTATCTGACACAGTTTGAGCAGTTTAGGAAAGACTTGAACGCCGATTTCCAAGTCGATGAATACCTTTTCGGTGAGGAAGTCCGCGATTTGGAGCAACTCGATTTTTCCGACCAACTGACGGACTTGTCGTCGCTCATAAAGACCTTGGACAGAAGATATTACAAGCGTAATGTGGGTGCAGTGCTGCTCTTCTCCGACGGCATCTATAACCGTGGCTTTGAGCCGGAGTTGGTGGCGGAGAATTTCCCGTTCCCCATCCATACTGTGGTTTTGGGCGATACGGTTTCCTATCCCGACCTCGCCATACGCAACGTGCATTATAATAAGGTGGTGTCGCTCGGCGCAACCTTCCCCGTCCGCGTGACGGTGGCGGCCCGCGACTTGGCTGGCCGAAAAGCCCAACTGACCCTCAAGGAAAGTGGCCGCGTCATCGAGAAGCGCGACATCGAGATTCCGTCCAACCGCTTCTCCAAGGAAATTGATTTTATGCTTGACGCGACCAAAAAAGGTGTTTTTCCTATCGACATAGAAATCAGCGGCATAGAAGGGGAGGAGCAACTGCTCAACAATGTGCGGCATATCTATGTCGAGGTGCTTGACCAGAAATATAAGTTGCTGTGTGTGGCCGCCTCGCCGCATCCCGATTTGGGTGCCTTGCGCAGCGTTTTGAACGACAACTACGAGGTGGACTTCTGCTTCGGCAAGGAGCAACTTCCTGATTTTGAAAAATATGACCTCGTTGTTTTGCACCAAGTGCCGAATGGCAAGATGGACTTCAACGCCTTGAAAACCCAACTCGACAAGAACACGAAACTGCCCGTGCTGTTCGTCATCGGCAACGACACGGACAAGGACTTTATTAATAAGGTGCAATCGGTGTTCGAGTTTCGCTCTGGCGCGACCAACACGCTTTTGGACGTGAAGGCGCATCTGAATCCCGCTTTCTCGACCTTCACTTTCGATTCAAAGTCCGACCAAATGATTGCAAAATATCCGCCATTGGCCCTGCCGCATTTAGAAATCAACGCTTTGAAGTCGCACGACGACCTTCTTTTGCAAGAGGTGATGGGTGTGAAGTCAGGACTGCCTTTGTTGGGTTTCGCCAACGACAAGCGCAAGATGGCTTTCCTGTTCGGCACCAACATCTGGCGTTGGCGACTGTTTGAATACTACCAATCGAAAAACCACGACGTTTTCGATGAAATCTTCTCCAAAACGCTGAAATACTTGCTGTTGTCGGCCAACGACGGCTCGGCGATTTACGCCAAGGAAACCTATTACAGCAACGAGCCAGTCATCATCACCGCCGAACTTCGCAACCCGAACAACGAACTCGTCACCGATCCCGACCTGACGATTCAAATCGAGAACAAACTGACGGGTGAGACCTACGACTACACCTTCTCGAAGCGCGATCACGACTATGAACTGAATGCCGGCCTGCTGCCCGAAGGACTTTATACTTATAAGGTGCAGGGGCAGATGGGTGAGCGCAAAATCAGCGTGAGCGGCACCTTCAGCGTGGCGGCCATTGGCATTGAGGAACAGCAACTTACCGCCGACATCGATAGGATGCGCACCATCGCCCGCCTGACCAACGGAAATTGTTATACCGCCCGCGAGTTGCAGCAACTTTTTGCCGACTTGCACAATGATTCGCGCATCACGAGCGTTGAACACCACGAGAGCCGCTTCGAAGATTTGATTCATTCCAAGTGGATTTTCTTCGTCCTCATCGGCTTGGCTGCTGTGGAATGGCTTTTGCGGAAAATGTTCGGGTCGTATTAAACTACGGATTACATAAAAAGAACTACGAATTGCACGAATGGAACGAATTTTTTTGATAGAATTTTGCGGACAAGCCGCTAATGTGTACGAATCTTTGGATAGTAAGAGATTCGTATTCATCGGATGCTTGCATCCAAAATCATTCCCAACTCAATTCGCATAATTCGTAAAATTCGTAGTTAAACAAATGAATATCAATTGTTAAACATAAAATTGTAAAAAATGAAGATTCAAGATCAAGCTGTCGTCACGATGACCTACGTCCTGCGTGAGAACGACGAAAACGGTCCCATCCTTCAGGAGACCACGAAAGAGAACCCCTTTGTCGCCATTTTCGGTATGCACCAACTGCTGCCCAAGTTCGAGGAGAACCTGATGGGCAAGGAACCAGGCGACAAGTACGCCTTCCACCTGACCCCCGAAGAGGGCTATGGCGAGCGCGACGAGAACTACATTATGGATCTCGACAAGAATATGTTTATGCAGAACAACGTTCTGATGGATATGGTGAAAGTCGGTGCCCAACTGATGATGCAAACCTCCGACGGTCGCCCGATTGCCGGCATCGTCCGCGAAATCGGCGACAACCACGTGAAGATGGACTTCAACCACGATATGGCGGGCAAGCACCTCCATTTCTCGGGCGAAATCCTCGACGTGCGCGAATCCACCGACGAGGATTTCGGCGCGGGTGGTTGCGCTGGTTGCGGCGGAAGCTGTGATGGTGGCTGCGAAGGGTGCAAATGACAAAACTCTGGGAAAAAATCATAATTTTTGTGATTTTTCCATAGAGTTTTATTGTTTAGAACGATTCTATTTTCCGCCAAATCGGTGAAAATTTCATCGATTTGGCGGAAAATGTTTTCATTCAAACAGGTCGTCTAAGGTCACTTCGGCGGTGATGTAGTCTGAATACATATTGCGTTTCATCCCGAATGTGGTGACCAAAACGGGGTGGATGGCTGCCCGTGTCTTCGTTTCTTCCTTGAAGCTGCCGCAACGGTCGCGCAGGCGCAGGTCTTCGTCCTTGTCGATGGCGTATTCCTTTTGTGAATATTTCACTTCGCACACGTTGGTCACTTGGTCGGCGCGCTCAATGATGAGGTCGATTTGCACGGCAGGGTCGCTTTGTTTGCTCCGCCACGAGTAGAAATTGGTTTGGATGCTGTCGATGCGCAAGG
>CACXQV010000016.1 GCA_902769875.1 uncultured Bacteroidia bacterium | reverse complement strand
CTACGGACATAGCGGTGGGCGTCCTTGTGGTCGTTATAGCCATCCGACGTGTGTTCCAATCCACCGATGGAAATCATATACCAAGCATTGATGTCGGAATACTCGGTGGAAGACCAGTAGGTCAAGCCAATGTGGCGAATGACGTCACCACCCACCTTTGCGATGCTTTCGTCCACGTCATTGAGGTTTTTGTAGAGGATCTTCAACTGACCGGCAGCAGGCACATACCAGCCACCCTGAAAGTCGACGCCTTCGAAGGCGGGATAGGCAATCGTATCCACCTCAAGGAGTGTTTTCGTGTTGTTCAGGCCGTCAAGGTCATCGGAAGCGCTGCCTCTTCTGGTGAAGTTATCCAATTCGGTATCAACACCATAGCCGCCCCATTTGTAAAAACCGTCGTTTTGCAGCGACACGACCCAGCCATGTTCGCTCGAATCGTCAACATAAAACACAATACCTATGGCTTTCAAATTCGTTGAATCATAGTCGGCCGGCCTGACAATGGTGTCGTTTTCGCAAAGAATGTCGCCCACGAAAATATTCTGGGCTTTCGCAAACGGCACTGCCATTGCAATCAGGAGAGCCGTTATCATTTGTCTCATTACATGTTTACGCATAATACTTTTAATTTCTGATTTTCACTTAGTTAGATTAATAACACGGTGTTTTGTCACACTTTTGAAAGGCAAAAATAGTGTTTTTTCCCAACATTTGTCCAAAAAAATGAAACTAAAGCAACTTTTTTCCAAAATTCACTCTCCCATCAAATGATAATAACGGGGTTGGTAGTCGGCCCATTCGCCCGTCAAAAGCTCGGGATGGAAGAAGTGGATGAAGTCGGCCAAAAGCAAATCAGGCTCGCATTGCGACTGCTCAAAATAACCCGTTTTCAGGATGTCGCAAACGATGATTTTCCTGTTTTTGAACGCATCGAAAAGCGGATAAACAGGGTTCTCCTTTGCCAAAGTCGAGTAGGTCATAGGCGTAGGCGCAGAATTGATAACCCGCCAATATTCAGCCTTTTGCGCCTTTGCTAAAATGCTTTCAGCATCCATCGGGACGCTGGCCGTTGAGGGATTGTCTTTCCAAATGTAATCCGCACCGGCATCGACGAACAGCTTGGCGATATAACTCTGTCCGCCAGCCACATACCACTGCCCGTTGAAGGCCAAATCGGAAAACACCGTCGGGCGATGCTCCACATTGGCGCATAGCGTTGAAAGGGCATTGTAACGCCTTTCGATGTCGTCAAACCAAGCGTCGGCCTTGTCCTCGCAGCCTGCCAACATGCCAATCACACGAATCCATTCGGCCCGACCCAAAGGCGTGTTTTCCATGTAGTCCGCAAAGGGGAACAGCACCGCACCCGTGACGTTCAGGCCACCTTGGTTGCCGTCGAAATAAGGCGAATAAAGCAGCGCGTCAGGCTGCAATTGAATCATTCTTTCGATGTCGGCGGCAGCCTCCGTGCCAATGTCATAGACTTTTTCTTGTGCCAACAGCGTACGCATGGTGCTGTCTGTCACGAAACGGCCTTCAAGGATGCCTTTCACGCGGTTGATTTCGCCAAGACGCAGAAAAACAGCCCATTGCGTGGCCGAAAAAGAAATCACCGACTTGACAGGAATGTTCAATACGCCTTTGACATCCTTGTCAACCGTTTTGGTCGTATCTTTGACGAGGGCGAAACTGCCTAACGAAAGGGTCGTGTCCCAAGGGCAAATCACCTCCATGCGATAGCCGTAGTCTTTCTCGAAAACCAAAATGTTTCGGGCATGGCGCATGAGGTTCTCGCCTTGCGTCCTTTCGGGAGAATGACTATTTTTTGGAACACAAGCCGTAAACGCAAAGAACACTACTGCACACAAAACGTGCAAAGTACGGGTCATATTTGCACGCAGAAATCGCAGAACCCGCAGAAACCTATCGGCTGCAATATTTGTGTCGCTTGGCTCTTCCCATAATTCAGCGTATTCTGCGTGAGGCATATTATTTTCCATTGATTTCCTCCAAGCAGTCTTTGCACAGGCAGTCGCTGTAATTCGCTTTCAGATAGGCTTTTGTGGTGTCGGTGAGTTTCACCTTCACGCACCAGCAGTCCACGGAATGGACGCACTCGAATGTTTTTCCGCAACGGGGACAGGTTTTTGTCATAAATTATTCAACTTCAATATCATCAAACACAACTGGTATCAACTTTTGAAACTCTTTCAAAAGAGGAATGGCTATTTCACGCATTTGTGGGTGTGCAGCCTGGGATGTTCTCAATGTGAAGAAATGACGCCATTCGCGCAGATTCATTGTCACCACGATTTCCGTTTTCAACGAATTGGGTAGAACACTTCTCGCCTCTTGAGGTGTTGCGCCAAGTTCAATCAGCTTGTTATAACCTGCCTCAATCTGTTCAATGGTCTGTTTCCAAATCTTATATTTTTCATCATCAGGAGCCCAAAAGCAAGGTTCTATTACGGTAATCTCGCTGCCAAACTTGCCCTTTGTGTAGTTGCAATAACGGGTTGATTCCTGCGTGTAACTTGCAAGGCGGTGTCTCACAATTTCGTGCGAAACACCTCTATCACATATAATGCGCACGGTAACAGACTGATGCTCAATTACGGACAAATGTCCACGACCACTTATCATTTTGACAAAATCCTGTGCCGAATCGGGAGTAATTTTGTCTTCGCTTTTGTATGCTGTACGACCCGCCAATTCAATCTGTTTTAAAATGTAATCGCCATCTATGTGCGATTCGATGATAAAATAAGGTTTTATTGCTCTCATAATAAATCAATTAGCATCTATAAATTGTTTGTAAATTATTCTTGATTATAGGACAATCCGATTCTGACACTTCACATCGAGGAATTTCAATATCGTCAATAAGTGAATAAAAACGAGCATTCTCAATGCCACTAAGAATCTCTTTCTTTTTGTCCTTCTTTCCACAGTAAAATAACGAAATCAAATGAATACTTTTGTTTTTAAATCTCTTTTCTATTATTTCAATAGACTCATCTGCATCAAATGTAATGTCTTTTATTAGAACTACTGTATTATAATCAGAAAAACCGATTTCATTCTCAATATCAATGTGATCGTTTGCTTTATGTTTTCGTGGAATATAACTGTAACCAAATTCAGGAAACAACACGGACAATCTTGCACCTATAACACTACATTCCAAACCTATCGAAACCATTATTGTTTTATCGAGTTTTGTTTTCTCTTGAATCTCATTAATCTTTTCTTTAAACAATTGGGTTATTGTTTCCAAAGATTCAATATGAGATACAAGATAGTTGATGTCAATATAACCATGAGATCTAAATTTGCTATTTTCTCCATTTCCATCAGTATCCCAATGGAAGTGCCCAGAATAATACAATTGATTGTCTTTTATTTCATCAAGAATACTTTTTGCTGGCTTTATGATATTAGGCTTACCTGAACCTTTTTTTGTTTGGCTATCAAGATTTTGTTCTATTCTTTTACTATCATCAGACGCTAAATCATTCCATGCATTATTTTTCTGTACTGGTTTCCTAAGACAGACAGATTTAATTGCTTTAGTTTTATCTTGCGGCTGCCAATAATGTTTATTAGCGGCAGTTCTTTCTTCATAATTGAAATACTTAATTTCTAACTTTGTTGAATCTTCGTTTATGGTATATAAATTATATCTTCCAATGGTAGAACTTTGAAGCAAACTACCAACAGAAATATAATGTATTGCATCATCATCATCACTGAAAACTTGACTTTCTCCATCTGAGCTGTGAATATGCCCACAAAACACAACAAAAGGATAACCAAGCCCACTATGGTCAATTTCTCTCCAATTTTTAAAGTTATGTTCTTCATCTGCCAAATCCATCGGATTATGATGCATCACCAAACATTTCACATACCCCTTGTATTTTGAATTCATGTTATATAAATATGTCTCAAAACTTGATTTATCAATACAGCCATAATGGTCTTCTTTGTGATTACTTTCTTTATAACAAGTATTCACGCCCAAAAACAATATTTGTTGAGAATCGTCCGGGATTTCAACAAATATAGAATCTGTCTTAAACCGACGGCCTTCTTCATTATAAAAGTCATTATAGAACTTTTCAAAATTCGTATACTTTTCCTTTCTTTTGTATAAGTCAGTTCCTCCTTCGTCTTCAATATCTTCAAGTATTCTCCATGAAATATCATGGTTTCCCATACAAATAAGAACTTTTCGCTTAGGAATTTTCAAGTCTGTTACAACCTTATTCAAAAATTCAGAGGCTTCATCGTATTCCATTTTTTTGGATTCATTTGAAATATCACCACTAACAATCAGATAATCAATCTGTGTATTCGAAAACTCCCCAATAAATTCTTTTACAAAATTCTTGCTGTAGCGTGTTTTATCTTCATTTTTCTTTGTGCCGAAATGCAAATCCGAAATATGTAATATGTTTATGCTCATTGGAAATTAGTTTTATTTTTTTGGAAAGTCGGTTATTATTTGATAATCAATAGGATTATAATCCTTTGTAAGAGTCAGCAAGGCAACTTTTTTAATCTCATTCTCTGTTTTAGGGCGTTCTGAAACGACCTCCACATATACAACCGATAATATCCCTTTTAATTTGCCGCCAGCATGTTCAATTAATGTTTTTGCTCGTTCAATTTCGGCACCTAAACAAACCACATCGGATATGATTAAATAATCTCTATCCGCCAACAATTGCTCTTTATGGAGTTCTCGATAAAGTTTTTTCTTTGGACCTAAATGGTTAAGAAAGACCATATCAATGCAAGCCAGTTTTGAAAAGACGGAAGCCAAATACGCCCCCGCCATCGAACTAAAAAACAGAAGTGGATGTTTACCATACTCAATAAACTCTTCGCGAATTGCTTGTTTGCATAGCAAATACAAACCTAAAAATGAAAAATCTTTTTGTTCGATAAATGCTTTTATATTAATATATATCGGCAATTGAACATTGCTGGAATGACTATAACTCTCTTCACCTTCCTTTCTTTCAATTATATAGTTTGATTTTATTCTCTTTGCTATTTCTTGTTGATATATTTCAAATATTTCGGTATCAGTAATATTTTTTTTCTTGCTTCCAGAAATAAAAACATTGCATGTTTTGTCATCATTGGGTTGTTCTTCCAATGTCTTCTCATGCATTCTCTCACGCATTCTTGATTTTCCATATAATGTATCACCCATGCGACAAAACGACAAGTTCCTGCCGTTTTCCTTGCAGTGTTTGATGATTTTTTTAATCCATCCCGCAATATTTATGGCGTTTTTTATCTCCGCACAGTCAATAATAATATTAACAGGCGTCGCGTTTCCCTCAATATATTTATAAATATCGCGCATAGTGCTTTCAGTAATAGTATAACTAGAATGCTCCAATATATCATTATCAGAATGCTCCAATATATCATTATCAGAATGCTCCAATATATCATTATCAGAATGCTCCAAAACATCATTCCTGAAACATCCTAAATCTTTATCACAACGACTAAAATCACGATAAACCTGTTCTGCATGCAGAAACACATATAATGTTTCGTCTATTTCTAATTTAGCGAATAGCATTGTCTTAAAATTTAAGTTCAACTTCAATATGCACGCCCCTAAATGTACTATCATAAAATCGCAAATTTGATTTTGAGGCCTCTTTTGATGGATTGTAATTACTCAACAAACATTTTGCGCAGTTCTTTGGATTAAATTTATTGCATCTACTGCACCTTTTTGATGTCATTATAACTTGCGTGTCATTATAATGAATTCTTATTGTTCCTTCATCAATACCAAAAATATCATTCTTTCTTAATACAATCTCTAGCAATGTAAATAAATTATCTCTTGCAACGCTTTTTATTTTCGAATAGTACAAAGTTTCAAATATGTATATGAAATTCTTGTACTTTTCTTGTTCGTCTGTGCTAAACTCATTAAATACATTTTTATATTCTCCCCCGAATTTTTCTTGCCTTTTCTCAAAAGAATACTCAAATCCAACACCATAATCAGATATTGATATTTTTGTTTCGTTATCTTTTGTCTGTAACATCGCAGAACAACGCGAACCACTATACAGAACGGAATTTGTAATTATCTCTGTTAAAATATCTAATACAACACCTTTATTGTTATCATTCAGTACTTTAAGAACATTCCAGTATCTTTTCGCAATAATCGGCTTTAAATCTCGATATTTTTCTGAACGAATTATTCCAAGTTCCTCTTCCGAAACACTTTCCTGAACGAATTTGCTATAATACGAATATGATTCATCTTTATAAACACATACCCTGTGATCTGGATTATATGACACATTAACATCGTAAAAACCCAACATTTTGGGCTCAAAATCATATATTTCATAACCTGTTTCTTGTATTATCGTATATCGTTTCTGATCTATACCTATCTCTTCGCTAAATCTATTGGGGCGGCCAACAGCCCTAAAAAACCATCCATTATCCAAAAACTTAATGGCTTCTCTACTTGCTGATTCCAATATGTTTGGTATTTCTAAAAGCGTAGGTTTACTATGAATACTTTTCAAAATAAACCCCAAACTAATTAGATTTGGGATGACCAAAGAATCAAATCGCTTTACATTAATAAAAGAGAAAATAGGAGCAACCGCAACTCCATTTTGTTTGTAGTGTTCTCTAAGTGCTTTAAAAAGTTGATTATAGAACACGAAAGAGGTAATATTTCCTGCGAAATAGATTTTCTTAGCCTCATCGTCATATTGGATAATATTGTCTTCTATCATTTTAATAATTGTAATTTCGTTTTTTGCTTTTCAGATTCATTAGGCCACAAATATACAACATTTTTCTATCCAGCCACATTTACCCTTCGATTCTTTATCAAAATCCTAAAATAAGGACACTTACCATTAACACTCAAATCCTTCCCATCGTCACCCTTCCGGAATTTGACAATTTCAAACTGGTCAGGATTATACTTGTGAAGAAACGTAATCGGAACTCCCATCAAGCCATCATAATCCCTTGGAATATCTTGTGTCTTGTCCACATTGATGCCGTCACAATTATCATACTTTGGATATTCACTTTCATTGCCAGCATACTCTTTTGACAAATCAAGCTCCTCATTGCGTTGCTTCAATTCCAAATTAGTGAGCCATAGACAGTTATTTGTGGCAATAATGGTTTGGCCTTCGCTATTTACACTAATTTCAGTACCATACAAATCGTAGTGTTCTGGTATGATAAAGCCCGAAATTCCTCGACCCAAATTGACACCCAACCAAACTTTATCTTTCTGAATCAAATCGAATATTTCTTTATAGGTAATAGCGTTCACATTGCCGATGATCAAAAACTGCTTGTCGTATTTCACGATTTGGGCCACAAACTCCCTGAACAAGGAAAATGGCGGATTGGTTACCACAATATCCGATTGTTTCAGAAACTCAATACATTCAAGGCTTCTAAAGTCGCCATTTCCTCTGAAATATTCTATTTCTACATCGCTCGGATTGAACTGGATGCCACTTTCACCATTATATTCACAATAGAATCCCTTTTCTGAGTCCTGAATATTGAATAAATCGTATGTATCCTCAACATAACATGATGCTATCAACTTTTTCAGTCCCAATTTGTGGAAGTTTGTCGCAAAATATCTGAAAAAATTGCTTGTGCGAGGGTCGTCGCAATTGCAGTAAACCACTTTGTCGGCAAAACTGTCTTGGTAGTATTGCAATTCGCGCTCAATGTCGCAAAGTTGTGTGTAAAACTCATCACTTTTTGACTTTTTCGCTTTTTGAAGTAGTTGATTTGTCGCCTGTCGTGCCATAGTCTTACTTCTTTGTCAATTGTTTGAACAAATCACTGCCCAATACTTGAAGCGACGTTTTGGAAATCTCCAGCATGATGTCGAACATCTTTTTCGCATCCCAACTTTCGCCATTGCCTTGTGTATAAATTGAAGCCGCTTGAAGCATTATACTTTTGTCGCCGTGCTTCACGAACTTGTTCTTGCACAGGTTGGCATTAATGGGCATCCCATAATTCGCCGCCGTCAATCTGTCCAACCGATTGAGCATACTTGAGTTATATTCAAGCGTTACAACTCTTCCATCAGGTCTTGTGACTTTGATGGTTTCTGTCAAGAAATTAGAGCCTTCAAGAAAAAGGACGTATGGGAAATGCGATTCCGCCAACATGAAATTGGCTATCTCGGAAATGTTTTTATGCGACCGCTCTATGGCATTGCCAGCCAAAATGAGGTCTTGGTTTTTGTTTTTGCCAACAAGTTCTCCTTTTTTGATATTCTCGATGTCCTTCCCTTGATGCTTCGCCTCCGATACTAAAACAACTCTCCAATTATCATTGTCGTCTATTACCTCAATGATTCCGCCATCTGGAATAATGCTTGCATTTTCAACAAAAAGCGTTTGTCCCAATTCAGAATCAATCTTTTTAAGTGCCTCGTTAATTTCCATCTTCTCGATACTTGACCTATAGCGGAAAGTAAGTTGTGGATAATCTTCCTCAAGTTGTTTAATGACATGGTGGGATATTTCTCCCACGGTCATATCATGCAACTTGGCCTCTTTTCCAAATATGCCAACAACACCGTGACTCTCTTTTTGCTGTGCCGTTAATCGCTTCGATTGATTCTTTTTTGCCATTTTGGTAACATTTCTGCAAAAGTACGCTTTTTTTCTGCTTTACGAAATGGTTTGGGAAATTTTGACGCAAAAAAGTTCAGGCGGATTTTGCAATCCGCCCGAACTAAGTTGGGGATTTGCCATCCCCTCAAAAGAATATCAATTATTTAAACAACATTGCATTAGGGATGATGCCTGCCTCGAATGAAGCGAGCAACACACCGTCAAATGAATAACGGTAAACCGTACCGTTCATCATGTAGTTCTTTGCATCGGTGACGTAGATGTCGCCCGTGAGTGGGTCAACGGCGAGGCTGTAGAACAGGCCTTGCGGCTCGGGAACAATGCAAAATGACTCCGACAAACTCAGCGTGCCAATGTCGAAACGGCGCACCTTGTTGTTGTAAATCATGTAGAGTTGGTCGCCTGCGGGATTGACTTTCAGCATCGAAGCCGTGCCTTTGATTTCGTCGTCATCCTCAAACGGGCCTTTGAACTCGTATTGGCAGGTGGCGGTCTTCAGCATCGGGTCGATTTCCCAAAGCGTGGGATTCTCGCCCCAATCGTCGTAGGAGCGGCCCTCGCAAAGCACCCAAACATGGCCGTTCTTGTCAACTACCATCGAGTTAGGCTCCTTCCCCACCTCGATTTCGGCCACCTTCACATCGTTGTTGAGGTCAACGATCTGAACGGTATTGTAACTCTCAGTTGAAGTGTGGTCAATATAATAACAAGACCAGTTGCTGACATAAAGTTCGCTGCCCACCTGCACCATCTTTTCCGTGGTCTTGCCCATCTCGATAGTGCCTGTATGTTTCATTTCTTGTGGGTTGATAATCCACAAGTTGATGCCCATCAAATCACTGACGTATGCTTTGTCGGGAGCCACAAAATGAATCTCACGCGGCGAATAGAAGTCGGTGATTTTAAAGGGCTTAGAGGTATCGCAAACCATAGAGTTGGCATCCACCTTATAAATATAGTTGCTGTTGTTGACGACGATATACAATTTCCCGTCGACCAAGGCCATGCTTTCAGCCACATCGCCAAGCGGGGCGTCGTTCACCTTGTAAAACAGGTTGTTGCACACCGTATCAGCCTGAATGTCGTAAAAAGACAATGAGGCGTTGGAATACTGGAAGTTGCCCTCGTTGAGCACCAACAAACCCGAACCGATGTTAAAATCACTCGGATTGACAGGCTTATCGGGCTTGCAAGAGAACATCAAGGCGGCCATAGCCATCAGCAAAAACAGGCGATTTTTTCTCATTTTCGTTCCAATTTATTGTTTCACAATTCGTTTCGTAACCATTCCGACTTCGCAAACCACACGGACAAAATAAATGCCCTCAGTCAAAGCACTTAAGTTGATAGTCGGTTCTGTTGAAACCATAACTTGCTGACCCATAACATTATAAATCTCTATGGATTGCAAGTTTTCAGCCTTCACCGTCAGTCTGTCCTTGGCGGGATTGGGATACACAGAAACCCTTTCTGCTTCATTTTCGGTCACATCGCTATGAGCCAAGTCGTGAATCACTCCGACGGCATCCAAATCGAAGCCGCAGGACTCAAACGGCGTGGGCCATGGGTCGTTGACGACATGACCTTTTGAGTCGTAAGTGGCATATTCAGGATTGATGTTGCCCACCACGTCAATAAGGCGCACATGCGTCACCCGATTCTTGTCGAGCAAAGGGTTGTCCTCCACATCGTCAAGGTCGAAAGGCGTGCCGTAAAACGCCTCGTATTTTCCCGCAAAATTATGAATCAGCGTGCATGACGTACATTCAAAAGTGCCGATTTGCTGGTCTTCGGGATAGTTGCAAATCGCGGGAAAGCGGAAGAAATTCTCTCCGTCGGAACTGACCTCAACGAAAGCCAACTCCAAGAAACAGAGGGTGTTGTCATCTTCCAAGACAAGACCATTCTCAAACACGGCAAAGTCGGGGCCTTCGCCATTGTAAATCGGTGAGGCAAAAGTCACTGTGGCCGTTCCGCCGTCGCCGAGACTGACAATATCATACGTTCCTCCGGGCGCACCCAATGCCAAGGTGTCCTCGCCATAAGAGGCAAAGCCAAGGTTGGGCTTGTTGATACGCATAAGGCCGCGCTCGACGGTGCAGCCCGTAGCCCAAGCCACGAATGCTGACGAGTCGGCGTGCATGGCCGTGGTGCCGACGAATCCCGCTCCGGGCGCAAACTGTGCCCAAAGCATCGTCGGCACCAAAGCCATCAGAAGGATGAATATCCTTTTACTCATTTCACGACAAGTTTTGCGGTTTGTGTGGCGTTGGCACTATTGACGCGCACGAAATACACACCCGCGTTCAGCGTTTCAATGCTGAGGCGCACTTGCTCACCAGCCTGAGCCTCAACGGTTTCCCTGCTGACCAAGCGGCCTTGAAGGTCATAAACAGCAACTTCGTTCAAACCAGCGTTTTCGAGGGTCACAAAAGCTTCACTGACAGCGGGATTCGGGAAAATGCCCAAAGTGTTGGTTTCAGTTTCACTGATGCCAGTAGGATTCGACACGGGTTCAACGGTTTGCGTCCAGACGTAAGTCCAAGGAGCAATCTCGGTGCCGCACGATTCGTCGCCCCATTTGATGAAGTCGCCGTTCACCACGGTTTGCACATCGTAGGCATCGGCATAGCCACCGTTCACATTATACATGAAATACATGCCGACAAGGCCAAGGTCGAGCGAGCCATCATGATAGGTGATGTCGGAAACAAAGCCGTAAGAGGCATCGAAAGCGAAACGCGAATCGGCAGTGGCAATGGCATCCATGATTTCCTTCACGGTAACTGCTTCATTGGCAAAACGATAGCCCCAAGCCAAGCACTTGTTAGGCTCGTTCCAGTTGACGGCAAAAACCACCTCGTTCTGGCCTTCGCCCACCCAATAGAGGATTTCAGAGAAGTCAATCTTTGCCTCATAAGCCAAAGGATACACGGCAGCCACTTCCTTCGGCCAAACATAGACATAGTTCTCGGGGTCGATCAAAACGCCAACCGACTCGTCGCCGAACTTCACATAATCGCCATTGTGAATATACTCGGCATCGAAATAATTCATGGCCATCTCGCCATTCACATTGTACATCCACCACATTCCAGCGAGGCTAAGGTCGAGGATGCCATCATTGAAAGTGACATCGCTGACGAAACTCTCGCCTTCAAAACCAAATCGGTTGTCGGTTTCGGCAATAGCCACCATCATGTCTTTCACCGTGATGGTTTCTTCGCTGAAGCGATAGCCCCAAGCCAAGGCTGTGTCAGGCTCAGCCCAGTTGACGATGAACACCACTTCGTTTTCGCCTTCGCCAATCCAATAGCGGATGTTGGCGGGGTCGATGGAAGCATCTTGTTGAGCAAACAGATTGGTCGAAAACAGACCAAAGATTCCCATGAGGAACAAAAAAGTAAAGTTTTTACGCATAATAATATAATTTTTAGTTTTGACAATCAATCAATTACATTAAAATGCATCGGGAAGGGAAAGTACACCTTAATTATATAAGGAACGCCTGCTCTTGTCCCGAAAGCATCGTTTCACTGACAGGCGGCAGGTCTTCTGACTCACTCCCTTTGTCTGTCCGCCTTCCCGAAAATGGTTGGTTTTCAGTGGCATAATGGCCAGCTTGGAGAGTTTACAGCAGCGGGAACTGTACGGGATTCTCACCCGATTCCCTATTGAGCCTCGCGGCACCGCTTATCGGCGGCAAAGATAGGGGTTTTTCTTTTCGGTTACGCGCAAAACAAGAAAAAGTTTGTAACTTTGCCCCCCAAACGAAACCTACAAATATGAAAAAGATAGCTTCACTCCTTACCTTATTAATAATGTGCTTGGGAGCCGCCTTTGCACAAAACGAGCCGATGCACGGCTGGCACACCTATTGCGCAAGCGAATTCAACGAGGCCATCAGTTACGGGACACACACCACCGTCGCGATTTGTTATCCTCCCGATATGGCCAGCAACTTTGCTGGTACGCAAATCACAAAAGTGGGCATATTCAGTGACGGCCCAAACAATTCAATTGGAGGCATTTACACCTGTTCCATCTACTTGGGCGGCGAAACCCCTTCGGAGGGTTTGATTGCATATACAATGAGTTGTGATGTCCCCCAAGGCCTCAATGATTGGGCTGAGTTCGACCTTTCCACCCCCATTTGGGTTACTGGAGACGAAACCATTTGGATAGTCTGGCAAGCCGAGCAGCCATTGTCACCTTGGCACATGGGCGTTTGCGGCGACATCGACCCAAGCGGCAACGGAATATGGGCATGGAACGGAACCCAATGGGATCAAATTTGGTTTTCGACAGGCGATTGGATGGTGAAGACCTATTTCAACTGGGACGAACCGCAACCCCAAGATGTTTATATCTCGGGCAACCATTTTACTACGGGCAAAGTCTTGAAAAACAACACGCTGTTATACAGCATCACCGACAGCATCGATATTCAGTTGAAAGGCATCCAAGTAGCGGAAGACGGTACAATTTACGGAGCCGGATATGCCTACAATAGCTCAGATAATCGCGGTCGCGTTTGGATGAACGACTCGTGCATATTCACAGCCGACACCAACACCTTTTTCGACCATATCGCCCTCAACGGCAACAATTGGACAGTGGCTGGCGGCAACAACGTATGGCAAAACGGCGAGCTCCTTTATTCCTACATCCACGAAGACGATGAGTGCCACATTCACAGTTTGGCCGTTGACACAACGACGGGCGACATTTATACAGGCGGTGCAATCTACCTCTCTGGCGAATACCTTACGTATGCCAGCGTTTGGAAAAACGACTCGCTCCTTTGGATGGAAGATACCGTTTCGAGCGTCGAAAACATCTGCTTTGACGGTGGAAACCTCTATGCGGCGGGGTTCAAGGTTGCAAACGATTCCCTTTCCTACGGTGTCATCTGGCAAAACGACTCCATCATCTACCAAATGGAAAACGCCAACTTCGGGCAAATCGCGGCATTTGACGGCAGCCTTTATTGGACAGGGATTTCCCTGACAGACTCAACGGTTTGCATTTGGCAAGACGGAGAGGTTTTATACGCCTTGCCCGAACTTTCTGGAATCAGCAATTTGGTCGTCAACGAGAGCGGAGTTTATTATACTGATGCACAAACGGTTTATAAAGACGGCGAAGTCCTGTATCAGCCCGAAGAGTTCATCATCATCACCGGCCTCGTCGTGAAGCCTGCCCCACCTCAACCGACATTCACTCTCACCCTCGAATCCGACAACCCCGATTGGGGCACCGTCATCGGCGGCGGTGAATATCATTATGGCGACACCGCCACCATTGAGGCCATCCCCAATGTAGGCCACGAGTTCCTGATGTGGAACGACAGCGTCACCGACAATCCGCACAATGTTGTGGTCACGCAAGACAGCACTTTCATTGCCTCGTTTGGCATCCGCCAATTCACTATTACAGTCGAAAGTGACCACCCAGCTTGGGGCAGCGTGACCGGCGGCGGCACCTATTATTTTGGCGACACCATCCAGATTTCGGCCACGGCCCATCTCGGTTTTGCCTTCATCAAATGGCACGACGGCAACACCAACAACCCGCGTGAAATCATCGTCACCGGTGACGCGACTTACACTGCACTTTTCGACATCAGGCAATGTGAAATCAGGGCCGAGGTCAGTCCTGCCGGCGCAGGCACCATTGACGGCGGAGGCGTGTACAACTACGGCGAGACCATCCGCCTCACCGTCCACAACAACCAAGGCTTCGTTTTCGACAGGTGGGACGACGGCAACATCACCAACCCGCGCATCGTCTTAGTGGAAGGCGACGCAACCTACACCGCTCTTTTCAATGCAGTGCAATACGAAATCACTACAGAGGCCGACCCCGAAGAAGGCGGCACGGTGAGAGGTGCAGGCATTTACGACTATGGCGCCACAGCCTCATTGAAAGCCGACCCCAACGAGGGTTATATGTTCATCAGTTGGCACGATGGCATAATGACTAACCCACGCAACGTGACCGTGACCCAAAACGCTCACTACAAGGCCCTTTTCTACCTCATCGGTACGCCAGAATACACCATCACCGTACTGCCCAACGACCCTGAATTGGGCACTGTTACAGGCAGTGGCACTTATCCTGAAAACACGAGCATCGAAATCAGCGCAGTGCCTGTGAGCGGTGCCATATTCGAAGGTTGGCACGACGGCAACACCGACAACCCACGCACTGTGGTGGTCACTGCCGATACGACTTACAAGGCCATCTTCTCGAGAGTCGAGACCTATACCATCACGGTAAAGCCCGAAAGTCCTTTCACGGGCTCCACTTACGGCAGCGGCACCTATCCCGCCGGAACAGCAGTCAACATTGGCGCGATTCCCAGCAACGGTTTCTATTTCTCGGGTTGGCACGACGGCAACGCCGACAACCCGCGCTCCATCGTCGTGACCCAAAACGCCGAATATGTGGCTTACTTTTCGCAAGAGCCCGTCCCGACCTATACCGTTACCGTTTATTGCGATGAAAACCAAGGATTTGTACTTGGTGCAGGCACCTACACCGCCGGTGCGACGGCCACACTTGCCGCCATCCCAGCCGACGGCTATATGTTCGTCAAATGGAGCGACGGCGTCACCGAAAACTCGCGCGACATCGTCGTGAACCAAGACATCGTTTTGGCCGCCTTCTTCGACCAAACCGGCATCAACGACAGCTACCTTGCCAAAATCAGCCTCTTCCCCAATCCCGCCAACGACCAAATCCGCATCGAAGGATTGGATGGCGAGAACGAAATCCAAATCTTCAGCACCACGGGACGGCTTGTCAAGACCGCCAAGTTAAGCTACAATGAAGCCCTCAACGTCAGCGATTTGAATGCTGGAGTTTACCTTGTGAGAATCAATGAGACATACGATTTGAAGTTCATAAAGGAATAAATTTCACGAAAAACAACAAACAAAGGTGAGCCTCTATCGGGAGACTCACCTTTGTTTGTTTTAATGGGAAATACGATCATTTCGCTATGATGAGCTTCAGCGTCTCGCTGCCCGACTCCGACACGGCGTTGATGAAATACACACCAGAGACAAGCGTGTTGAGATAACGCTCAAACGATGTGTGGTTCAAGCCGTTGAAGCTATAGGAATAAAGCTCATGACCCATGAAGTCATAGACCGTCAATTCAGCCTTATGGAGGTCATTCAGCGCCACATGCACCTCGCCGTTGGAGGGATTGGGATACACGGAAATGATATGTTCAGGGGTGTTCCCTATCGGTTCCTCAACGCTCAACAAATCCACGGCTTGGCTGAAGTCCGGGACGCCATAACCATACATGCTGTCAGGGCTGTTGGCACGATCGCCGCAAGCGCGGACGACATCGCAAATCTCCTGCACCGAAGCATAAGGATTGGCCTGACGCAAGCAAGCCACCGCACCAGCAAGGACTGGGGTCGCAAACGAGGTGCCGTTCCCATTGTAGTAGGGCCACCATTCGCCATAGCCAGAGGCAACGTATGTGCCTTCGCCCATGGCCATCACATCGGGTTTGATGCGTCCGTCATACGTCGGGCCCACAGAACTGAAGCTGGCACGAACCCCAGAGGCATCGACGGCCCCCACGGTCAGGATATGCTCGGCATCGGCTGGGATACCCAAAGTGCAAGTGCCACCGCCTTCGTTTCCGGCGGCATTCATGCAAACCATACCACGCGAAGCCGCAATCTCGGCGCCAATCGACATTGGGGCGGTTGTGCCATCGTAGTGCTCAAAAGGATGGTTCCATTGGCCCATGTCGAAGGTAATGTAGCCCAAAGAGGTGGTGCAAACGTCAACGCCCAAGCTGTCGGCATACTCGGCACCCGAAACCCAGTTGTATTCCTCGACGATGTTCTCCGATTCGCCATCCTCGGTGTGTATCAGATAATAGGAAGCCTTGGGAGCCGTCCCGACCATAGTGTTGGGGTCGTAAGCGCCCATCGTGCTCAGGCAAGAAGTGCCGTGAGTGCTCTGTGAATACACCGAAGTGGAACCATAAACGAAGTCGCGAACACCGAGCAAGCGACCTTCCTCGCGCATGTTGTCGAAGCAGGATTGGTCAGGCGTGCCCTCAAATCCGCCATCGAGAACGGCGATGATGATGCCCGTGCCGTCGTAGCCCAATTCGTGCAGTCGGTCGACCTTCAGCTGGGTCACTTGGGCTTCGGCGCCACCATAGTAGCCATACATGCCACGAACAGGATTGGCAGGTGTCATTTCCTGTTTCATCCATTGCTCCTTCCACTCCTGAGCCTTGAGGTCGTTGGGGCAGTTGCGCACTTCGGCGACGAAATCCAAGGCATCAATGGCATCCACGACACTCGCATTGGTGGTGTAAACCGAAACACCGTTGAGCCATTTCGAGGGGTTGAGCAGCTGTGCGCCACAATCGGCCACGGCCTGAAGGTATTGAGGATTGACAGGAATGTCGTACTCATCAATTTTAATATCTTGATTGGCACGACGTTGGAGGGCGCGAGGGCTCAGATATGCCTCCGGATTGTCGATGGAATAAGGTGAGTTGTTCTTGTCGGTGAACTGCACCCAATAGATGTTGGTCGCGATTTGCGCTTGGGCAAACATCGCAACCGCCAAAAACAAAAGTAAAAACGATACTTTTTTCATAATATAACAGAATTAAGATTTGATTATTTCATTTAGGTGACAAAAACCGCGCAAAAATAACCAAAATATCCAATACAAGCACCATATCAACAAAAATGGAACAATATTCTGCTATCGGCTATCAGCTTTCAGCCGTCAGCCAGCTAATTCGGCAACGGGCATCCAAAATTCCGCTTTGCGCATTCAAAAATTCCCTACTTTTGCCAAAATTTCCAAAACACAGGTCATGCGTATCGATATAATCGCCGTTTTTCCCGAAATGTTCGAAGGGCCCTTCACCGAAAGCATCATCAAACGCGCTGTCAACAAGGGCATTGTGGAAATCGGGCTGCACAACCTTCGCGACTATAGCACCGACAAGCACCACAAGGTGGACGACTACTCTTTTGCCGCCGGTGCGGGTATGGTGATGATGATTGAGCCCGTCGACAACTGCATCAGCCACCTGAAAAGCCAACGCGACTACGACGAGGTCATCTATATGAGCCCCGACGGGCAGCTCTTGGACCAGCCATTGTGCAACCAACTCTCGATGAAACAGAACCTCATCATCCTTTGCGGGCATTACAAAGGCATCGACGAGCGCATCCGTGAGCATTTGGTCACCAAAGAGATAAGCATCGGGAACTATGTGCTTTCAGGCGGCGAGTTGGGGGCAGCGGTATTGGTCGACAGCCTTGTTCGCCTCATTCCGGGCAGCTTGGGCGACGAAACCTCGGCCCTCTCCGACTCGTTCCAAGACGGATTGGTGTCGCCGCCCGTCTACACCCGACCGCGCAACTACAAGGGTTGGGAGGTGCCAGAGATACTTTTGTCGGGAAATGACCTTAAAATCAACGAGTGGAAAATGGAGCAAGCCATCCAGCGCACCAAAGAACGCCGACCGGAAATGTACGAAATTTTCAAAAAAAGCACAATATAAGTGACACATATTGAAATTATTCGTATCTTTGCACCCACTTTTTGGAGAAAAATATACAAAAATATATAAAAATGAGTAAACAAGCATTAATTCAATTCGTTGAAGATCAGATTGTTGTAAAAGATTTTCCGAAGTTCAAGACAGGCGACACCATCACGGTGACCTACAAGATTGTTGAAGGACAAAAAGAACGTTTGCAGAAGTTCCAGGGCATCGTCCTGAAGCGCAGCGGTCACGGCAAGACCGGCACTTTCACTATCCGCAAGATTTCCAACAACATTGGCGTGGAAAGATGTTTCCCGATTGCCTCCCCGATGATTGAGAACATTGAGCTCAACAAGCAGGGCAAGGTTCGCAAATCACGCATTTACTACCTCCGTGGCTTGCGCGGCAAGAAAGCCAAGATCAAGGAACTCAAGAACTGATTTCCTTCGCAACAACAAAAAAAGCTCCGATTGCTCGGAGCTTTTTTCGTTTATTCTCCTTTCTTCTTCCGCTTGAAAATCTTCGTCCGCAGCATGAAAACCGTGAGCGCAGCCCAGAAAACGACCAACACGCCCAAGGTAATCCAAGTGGCGGAGAGGCTTTTCGGCGCAAAACCCATCAGGAGCAGCACGGGGAAGCCCAAAACGATGGCCGAAAGGGTTTGCAGCACGAGGTTGTTGGCGGCAGGCGTCTCAAACTTCGGGTCGATTTCGCGAAGCAATATCATACCGTTGGAGGCCGTGCCCGTCAGCATGCCGAACATCGAGAAAAAGCCTTCGTACTTGTAATCGGGATAGAGGTGCTTGCTGATGGCCAACACATAGAAGAAGGTGACGACAGCACCCAAGGTGACGATGATGACGAAAGGCAAAACGAACTTTCCGAACTCATCGAAACTGATGGCCGCCGTGCCTGCCACAATCATGATGTCGAAGCAGAAGCCGCTGATGCGGTTGAGCATATAGTTGTTGATGTATTCGCGGCTCATCAGCTTGGCCTTCTTGAAACGTTTCAGGATGGTCTTGAACAAGATGCCAAACAGCGTGCCAATCAGGAAGTTGAAGCCCCAAAGCATGGGTTTCAGCGTGTTGGTGCCGAAGTTGCCCAACTCCATACCCTGAATCCAATTCGTGAACAAATAAACGAGGAAATAGACGAACAGCACCATGCAAATCTGCACCGACAGCTTGTCGATGGACTCGGCATCGGGAATTTCGTTCTTGCCTTCGTAGTCCTCCAACTTATTGACTTTCGCACTCATGGTTTTCTTTGCCGAAAGACGGCCTTTGCGGCGCAGGTAGTTCATATAGATGACGCCCATCACGCTGCCCACGATGAAACCCGTGGCGGCGATGGAAAGGCCGAAGTCGGCGCCGGCGAAGTCCAAGCCCTGCTCGGCGGCGGCACTTGTGAAGATCTTGCCGAAATTCAAGGCCTGTCCCGGTCCTTGGCCGAAGCCCATCGGCAACAACAGACCTGCCGCGTAGAACAATTTCTTCCCGAACAGGAAAAACGGGATGGAAACCAACAGGCCCACAATGCCCTGAATGACGTAGGTGGAAGCCGTCAGGGCACCCGTCTCAATCACCTTCATCGGCGTTGATTTCGACTCTATCTTGTTGTTTTTCAATGCCAAGGCGACAAACCCCAAACCCAAGGCGTGATAGGTCACGATTTCCATCACCGGCTTGTTGATGAGGTCGCGGCAATTGGGAAACGCCTTGAAGATGAGCAGCAGCAAGCCGCCCAACAAAGCCGAGGGCAGCAGGCTCTTGTTCAGGAACGGGATTTTGGTTCTCAGGATGTTGCCAAAAAGCAGGGCGGTCGCCAAAATACAGAATTGCACCAGCCAATTCCAAGCCAAAGGCTGGTCGAAAGTCATTACGGAAACATCTAAAAGCATAATATCCAATTATTTGATTTTCATCATTGTAGCCTTACCGCCGTGCCCGAAGCGGAAACCATCAGCATCGAACCGCTTTGGCCCAACACCTCATAATCAATATCAACGCTTACCACAGCGTCAGCGCCCATTTGTCGAGCCCGTTCTTCCAACTCCCTCAAGGCTTGGGTACGGGCATTGATCAGCTCTTGCTCGTAAGAGCCTGAGCGCCCGCCAACAATATCGCGAAGGCTGGCCTTTATGTCTTTGATGAAATTCACCCCGGAAATCACTTCCCCGAACACAATGCCTTTGTATTCTGTAATGGTGCGACCTTCAACGGTCGGTGTGGTCGTAAGTATCATAAATCAACTTTTTTATAGGTTTGACTTTAGTATTTGCAGACCGCAAAGATAATGTTTTTTTCATATTCGAATGAAAAACCCGTATTTTTGCGCCATGAAAAAACCGTTTGAACTGTTTCTGACCTTTTTCAAAATCGGAGCTTTCACCCTCGGCGGCGGCTATGCGATGCTCTCGATGGTGGAGAAGGCCGTCGTCGACCAGAAAAAGTGGATTCCCAACGACGAGTTTTGGGACATGATTGCCGTGGTTCAGTCGTTGCCGGGCGTGTTTGCGGTCAACACGGCTTTGTATGTCGGGCATCGGGTGGCCAATGCCAAAGGCGCTTTCGCGGCCATGCTCGGTGCCATCATTCCGAGCATCACCATCATCTTGCTTTTGGCCACGGTGTTCCGCGAGTACCGCGACCAACCCGTGGTGGAGCGCATCTTCAAGGGCATTCGTCCATGCGTGGTGGCCCTCATCCTTGCCCCTTCCCTGCGTATGATCAAGTCGGCCAAGGTTACATGTAAAACCGTCATCATCCCCGTCGCCACGGTGTTTTTGATTTGGTGGTGCAAGATTTCGCCCGCCTACGTCATCCTTGCCGCCATCGCGGGAAGCCTTGTCTATGCTCTTATCATAGGACGGAAGACTGAGGACGGAGGACGGGAGACGTCCCCAGTCCCCAGTCCTCAGTCCCAAGTCCTCAGTCCCCAGTCCTCAGTCCCAAGTCCCCAGTCCTCAGTCCCAAGTCCCCAGTCCCCAGTCCTCAGTCCCCAATCTAAAATGAAAGGAGTTTGATCCATGATTTACTTGCAATTGCTTTGGGTTTTCGTGAAAATAGGCGTGCTGGGCTTCGGCGGCGGCTATGCCATGCTTTCGCTCATCCAACACGAGGTGGTTGACCATTACGCTTGGATGACGACCACCGACTTCGCCGATATGGTTGCCATTTCGCAGATGACACCCGGCCCGATTTCCATCAACTTGGCGACCTACGTGGGCTATACCACGGCGGGCTTCGGAGGTTCGCTGTTGGCTTCGTTTGCCTTGTGCCTGCCATCCGTCATTATGGTTTACCTCATCCTGAAACTCTTTATGAGCAAACGGAACAACGCCCTGATGGACAACACTTTGAAAGGCTTGAAACCCGCCATAGCCGGACTCATCTTCGCCGCAGGCCTCTCAATGATGAACCTGCAAAATTTCGTCGACTTTGGTCGCGGCCAATACAATATCAGCGTGATTATCTGCGTTTTGGCTTTTGTGGCCTCGTATTTTTTCAAGGCCAATCCAATTTTGCTGATAGCACTTTCGGGAATAGTTGGGTTTTTCGCGTTTTAGCATAGGTCCCTGAGCCTGTCGAAGGGACGGACAGATTCGAAAATTGAGATTTAAATATTTAATATTCAACAAGATATGAAGAAGTTACTCATTGGAATAATTGTTTCGTTGTCGGCGCAAATCGCTGTTGCGCAACACCACCTCACCTACGAAAGCTACGCCAAGGATGTTGCCGAGCAAGACACCACCTACATCAGCGTGGTTGAGTTCCACAATTGCCTGAAAATCTGCAATGTAATCGACAATTACAAACAAGCCATCCCAGGCTATGCCGAAAGCGCCACCTACGTTGACTATGCCCACGACTCGGTGTTCACGATTTTGGAATATGCCGACGGAAAATACTACAGTTCATATCAGCTGAACGATAACGACGTGGTTTTCAGCGAAGAAGGTAGCGAGAAACTGTTGGGCTACAATTGCAAGAAATACAAGACCAGCATCAATTCCAACACTATTGAGGTTTGGATGACCGAAAGCCTCGGTTTTGAAGCAACGCCCATGCCCAGCCTCGGTCGCCTGCAAGGCGTGATGGTCCGTTGCGCCAGAAACGGTGCCTACATCACTGACTTGAAGCAAGTTACAAAACAAAAATACGCCTTGGTCGATATGATTCCCGACGACAAAGGCCAGCACAAGACCAATCGCGAATTAAGCCAATTGAGGAAAGACAAACTCATCGTGCGCATCCCTGTTTTCAACGATGAGCAAATCCATTTCGCTGATTACGAGCCTCTTGAAGGCGAAATACCATTCGACACGACATTGCATTTCAGCCATGGCACTTTGATTCTCAAAAGGATGAATCTGCCCGAATTGCCAGAGCATTACCAGATTTTCGCCGAAATCCACCAACGCAGCAATGGCGACGCCTACGACCGCTCGGCATCGGTGTTCGTCATCCCAACTGAAAAAGCCAAGAGTTTCAAGGACGGTTTGCAACACTTGGAAGCCTTGCCAATTTTTGTCGGCAACGATGGCCAAGAGTACCAAGGCATCAAGGCGGAGAAAGACTATCTGCCCCCGGTGGAGTTGGTGCGTTTCTTCACTTCGTTTGGCGCAGGCCATTTCAACGACCGCGTACAAATTGACGGTTTGGAATGGGCAGAGGAAAACCATTACAAACAGGAAATCAGCGAGTTGCGAGACCGCCTGCGCGGCGATGTGCTCATCGGGGCCTTCATCGGCAACTACGACCGAGGCGGGCACAAACTCTCCCTCGACCTCCTCGCCTATCCTGGCGACAACAAATGGAAAGACAAGCCCCTGAAGCAACATTCCATCCCGCTGTTCAACACCTGCAACGTACTGGAAATGATCGGACAAAACTATGGTCGTTTGTTTGCCACCGACACCCTTGAAGTGGAGTTTGAAATCCCCGAAGGTGCCAAGAATGTGCGCTTGCGTTATATCAGTACGGGTCACGGCGGCTGGGACGGCGGCGACGAGTTCAACCCGAAGGAAAACGCCATCTTCATCGACGGCGAGAAGCAATTCAGCCACACGCCTTGGCGCTGCGACTGCGCCACCTTCCGCGAGCAAAATCCCGTTTCGGGCAACTTCTGGAACGGCCTTTCCTCGTCTGATTATTCGCGCTCAGGATGGTGTCCCGGCACGGCAACAAACCCTGTCTGGTTCGACCTCAAACACCTGAAGCCCGGCAAGCACACACTCAGCGTCGCCATTCCCCAAGGCGAGGACGAAGGCACGAGTTTCAGCCATTGGATGGTTTCGGGGGTGATATTGTATGACCAATCGGACAAAAAGTAAACGTTGTTGAGGGTCGAATATTATTCCCCGACCAACCTCGGCAGCAACGAGAATGCATACAAGGGCAAATCAATGATGTTGTTCCCCTTTTCGTAAGGTGCCATCGAAGTGCGAATCACAGTTTCAGGAGCGTAGCGTTTGACAAACTCCTTCAACGACTTGGCTTGGAGGTTCCGTTCCGCCTTGACTTCGATGGGGACGATGTTGTCCTCCATCTGTATCACGAAATCGACTTCCGCTATGCCTTGGTCTGGTGTCCAATAATGGATTTTGACTTCATTGAAGAGCATAAGTTCCTGAAGCACATATTGTTCGGTAAGTGCGCCTTTATATTGCTCAAGAAAGCCATTTCCTTGCATTAACGACCGCGCACTCAAGCCGGCCATCGCGCCATGCAAGCCAATGTCAAGCACATACAATTTGAACGAATCCGTGTCTTCAAAGCCCGCCAAAGGCAGCTCGCCAGTCGTAACCCTCGTGACCTTATAAGCCATTCCCGCATCGCACAGCCATTGAACCGCCGTTTCATAATCGCGGCCCCTCGCTCCCGATTTGACTGCCGAATAGATGAACTTCTTGTTTTCCTTGGCCAATTGGGAGGGAATGGCATTCCAAAGCAGCGACATCCGTTTTGCAATCTCTTTGGGAGGATGTTTCGAAAAATCATGCTCGTATGACTTCAGAATAGACAACTGCACTTTACGGACGGCTTTATAATCCGCTTCGTTGGCGAAAGTCAGAACTGCCTCGGGCATACCGCCGACATAGTAATACTGCCGCAGCAAATCGGAAAACTGCGAGGAAAAGGCATTGATGCTCACCGGGTCGTTTGATTTGAGGATTTCCGTCAGGCCTTCTTTCCCCAAAGCATTCAAAAACTCTTCAAAAGAAAGCGGGAAAACATTCATGAATTCAACTTTCCCGACAGGAAAAGAATCGTCTTTATGGTCGATGACACCCAGCAAAGAACCAGCCGCAACAATATGATAATGAGGTGTTTTCTCTTTAAAATACTTCAACGAAAGCAAGCCGCGACGCGCATGTTGTATTTCGTCGAAAAACAACAAGGTCTCACCTGCCACAATCTTTTGCCCCGTCGTCGACTGTATGGCCATAAGTATCCTGTTGATGTCGAAATCAGCTTCAAACAGGCTTCGCATTTCTTCCATATCCTCAAAATTCACTTCAACATAATTCTTGAATGCGCTTTTGCCTAATTCGCGAGCCAACCAAGTCTTCCCCACCTGACGCGCTCCCTCCAAAATAAGCGGCTTGCGGATGTCGTCAGGAAGTTCCTTCCACTCCACCATTTTCTTCAATATTTCACGCCTCATAATTGCATATTTTTGAATCAATGTGCAAAAATACACATTTTTAATGAATTACAAACAATTTTGGCAATTTTTGTGACGACTTTTCCAAGAATTTGGCAATTTTTGTGACGACTTTTCCAAGAATTTGGCATTTTTTGTGACGACTTTTCCAAGAATTTGGCATTTTTTGTGACGACTTTTCCAGCCTTTCAAAAGCTCAATTGCTTTGCCATCATCACCAAATCCAACGTCACCATAGCTGCCAAGGCCTCAACCAAGACGACGGCGCGGGGCAAGGCGCAAACGTCGTGCCGCCCCTCGATGGCAATGGTACAAGCCTCCCCCGCCCGATTCACAGTTTGTTGGGGCTTCGAAATGCTCGGAATCGGCTTGAAAGCCACACGAAAAACCACGTCGTTGCCATTGGTGATACCACCCTGAATACCGCCAGAATGGTTAGTCGCAGTACAAATCCTCAAGTCCTCAGTCCCACTTCTCGCGTCCTGTAGTCCCGCGTCCCATAGTCTCGCGTCCATATTAATAAAGGTATCATTGGCCTCGGAGCCTCTCATCTTGGCCAAGGCAAAGCCATCGCCGATTTCGAAACCCTTCACGGCGGGAAGGCTGAACATGGCGTGGGCCAATTCGGCAGAAAACTTGCCAAACACAGGCTCACCCAAGCCAGCAGGAGTGCCAACGATGCGACATTCGACGATTCCACCCACCGTATCACCCTCTTTTCGAGCCTGTTCCGCATCGCCAATGCAGGTCACTCCTGCCGAAATCCTGATGCCTTTTTCATCCAAAAGCTGTTTGGCGATAGCGCCGGCCACCACGATGGGAAGCGTCGTGCGTGCCGAAGCCCTACCGCCACCGCGCCAGTCGCGGATGCCGTATTTCTGTTCGTAGGTGAAATCGGCGTGCGAGGGACGATAAATGTCTTTCAAAGCCTCGTAATCAGCCGATTTAGCGTCCACATTACGCACTATGAAGGCAATCGGTGTGCCCAAAGTGACACCATCAAGCAAGCCCGAAAGCCACTCTATTTTATCCGGTTCCTGACGTTGCGAGCTCGTGGAAGATTGAGCCGTTTTTCGTCTAAGCAGTTCTTTTTCAATGAAATCGAAGTCGAGTTTCAGTTGCGATGGGCAGCCGTCAACAACGCCGCCGATGGCCGCGCCGTGCGATTCGCCGAATGTGGTGAGCTTGAAAAGATGACCTAATGTATTCATGGGGCAAAAATACGAAATTCGGCAAGATTTTTGTATTTTTGCAGCCGTTATGGACAAGAAAAGCACAAACAACATCAAGATAAAGAACAAACGCGCCTCGTTTGAATACTTCCTCGTGGAAACCCTGACGGCAGGCATCGTGCTGACAGGAACGGAAATCAAGTCAATCCGCGAAGGCAAGGCCAGCCTTGTGGATTCTTATTGCAGCTTCAAGGGTAACGAGCTGTTTGTCATTGGAATGCACATTGCGGAATACGCCCAAGGCACCTACAACAACCACGACCCCAAGCGCGACCGCAAACTCCTGCTCAACGCCCGCGAGCTGCGCAAACTACAGACCAAAGTCAAGGAAAAGGGGTTCACCATCGTGCCCGTCGTGCTGTTTATCAACGAGAACGGCTTGGCCAAGTTAGACATCGCATTGGCACGAGGCAAGCACTTCTACGACAAGCGCGAAACCCTGAAAACCAAGGATTCGAAACGAGAACTGGAACGTATGGAAAGGTATTGACAAATGAAAAAGACATTGATTATCACCTTTTTTGCCCTGATGGGCATAAGCGCGAAGGCGCAAGAAAAACAAGAAACGATACAATGGATGAGCTTTGAGCAGGCGGTTGAACGCTGCGCCGAGCAGCCCAAGATGGTCTTCATCGACGTTTACACCGACTGGTGTGGCTGGTGCAAGCGCATGGACCAATCGACCTTTGCCAACCCCGTGATTGCCAGCTATATGAACGAGCATTTCTATTGTGTGAAATTCGATGCCGAGCGTCAGGACACGCTGGTTTTCTTTGGCCGGCAATATGTAGGCAACATGCGTCCCGACGGGCGGCGAGGCTCGCACCAGTTGGCCCAAGCCTTGCTCCGTGGAAAGATGTCGTACCCCTCGTATGTCATCATGAATGAGCAAATGAAAGCCCTACAAGTCATTGGCGGATACCAAGATGCCAAGCAGTTTGAGCCTATGATCCATTTCTTCGGCGACGAGGCCTACAAAGCCATGAGCGGAGAAGATTTCATCAAGGAATTCAAGTCGGAACTGTAGGGTATTTCTAATGGGGATTTCCAATTATCAAGAAATACAAGGGGACTTCCAATTATCAAGAATTTGAGAAATCGAAGATTCAACGTAGTTAATTCGAGATAAAAATGCAGGCAATTTTTGGAAATGCCCTAATTTTCAAGAAATGCCAAATGGCCCAGCTCAAAGCCAATTCCGCATTCAAAAGCAATATCCCACTCGGATCAAGAACGGCGAAGCATAGGGCGTTTCCCAGATGTTAGCGGTAAGGTTGCCCCAAGAGAGGTTGTAGAGCACCAAGATATAGACATAGCTGCCGTTGTAGGCGTATTGCCGATAGCCTCCGCCCGCGAAAACGCTGTTGTACCATTTGCCCGCCCAAGTCTCATGATTTCCGGAGGAGAAACCATACAGCACCTCATCCTCGGCATAGAGAAACAACCCCCTGAAAACCTCAACGCTGGTATAAGGGCCCACTCCAAAATAATGGCGGAAAACATTGCCGTTAAAGGCATCAAAACGAGCCGTCAGGTCGTAGGAACCGCGAATGCCCACCTCCCACGGATGGAAGATGCGATAACCCACTTGAGGCGAAATCGAGAAGCTGAGATAATTGCCTGACAAACCTCCGCCGAATGTGCCACCATAAACTACCTTACCCTTCAAGTCGGGGATGTCAACCGACTGCGCCGAGGCCTTGCCAAAGCATCCAAAAAGCAACAAACAAAGCGTTGCAACAATTCCAAGACGTTTCATTTTCCTGATTTTTCCGCAAAAATACAATAAAATCCATTTCCCACCGTATCAGATAAAAGTTTATCTTTGCCCATCAATACCATTCGAAATGAAAAAACAACATATTCTCTTCATACTGAGCATTTTTCTCTTTTTTGGATATGCCTGCAAAAAAGAGCATCAAATCAATCCGGACCCGAACCTGAAACTGTCATTCTCAGCCGACACCGTTCTTTTCGACACGGTATTTACTTCTTTGGGCTCAGCCACACACCAACTGAGAATCTACAACAAGCATAACGACGACCTGAAAATCAGCTCGGTGCGCTTGGTTCGCGGCGAGTCCTCCCCTTTCCGCGTCAACCTCGATGGCGAAAGCGCGACTGAGTTCAACGACAAGATTATCCCTGCCGGCGACAGCCTTTTCTCGTTTTTGCGCGTCACCATCAACCCCAACGACCTCAATTCGCCTTTCGTGGTGGAAGACGAGTTGGAGTTTGTCACCAACGGCAACACACAGACCATCAAACTCTTGGCCTGGGGGCAGAACGCCAACTACATCGTAGCCGACAAAATGGTCACTTTAGGCGGCGTGCCTTATCCTTATCATATTGTTGCCGACAGCCTACAAACCACAGTGTGGACCAACGAAAGGCCATACGTCATCTACGGCTGGGCACTCATCAATTCATACGGCACGCTGCGCATCGAGGCCGGCACACGCATCCATTGCCACCAAGGTGGAGGCATACTATCGTGGAGCGACGGGCAACTCATCATCGACGGCACGGCTGACGCACCCGTCGTCGTGCAAGGCGACCGCTTGGAGTCCTACTACAACGACACGCCCGGACAATGGGGGCAAATCCTGATGATGGACGGGCGCGCCGGTGCCGACCACCGCGTCAGCCACGCCATCATCCGCAACGGCACCATCGGACTCAACTGCCAGTCGGTGCTGAAAGGGACCGAATGCGCCCTCCGCATCGACAACACCATCATCGAAAACCAAAGCACGGCAGGGCTTTATTCCATCCTCTATGCCGTCGAGGCCAAGAACTTCGTCATCGCCAACTGCGGCAGCGCCAATGTGTGGGCCTTTGGCGGCGACTACCGTTTCGTACACGGCACCATCGCCAACTATTGGTCGGCCAACGAACACGCCAATAACGTAGGAATGCAAATCCAGAACTACACCTTGGACGCAAACCACGAAGCGTTCTACTATCCTTTCAACATGGTGATGCACAACTGCATCATCTATGGCAAGCAGAAAGACGAGTTCGTCACCAACTTCGGCCCCGATGCCGACTCCACCTACTTCTTGGACCACTGCCTTGTGAAGACGGAGCGATTTGCCAACAGCACTTCGGGATTCAACCACTGCTTGTTCAACTTGGAGCCTTATTTCGCTAACACGAGCCACGATTTCCACATCGACAGCATTGCCTCGCCCGTCATTGGAACAGGCAACCCCTTGCTGGGCAACGAAGTGCCCTTTGATTTGGATGGCGTTTCACGCATTGGCGCACCCGACATGGGAGCGTATCAGTATAGAGAGAATTAATACACCACCTTCATCTTCAAGATCTTCTTGTTTCCCACCCCGTCAGTCACAATGACCTTTACGTTGTTGGTGCCGGCTTTCATCTTCTCATCGAACTCATAATACAACAAGTCATTCTTGGCATCGTATTGGCCCAAAACCCACACGTCGTCGAGATAAATGTCGTAAGATTCAATGTCCGTCATATCGTCCGAGATCTTGAAACGCAACGACTTGAGCCCCTTCACCGACTGCCCGTCCTTAAAGTTGGATGCTTTCACCTTCGGTGCTACGGAGTCAATCTTCAGCGTGTATTCACCCATAGTGTAAGTGGTGGTCTCCACGCAGCCATTCCTCAATTTTCCCCCAAGCGAACTGACCTTGCCATTCTTGTCAATGTTGGCGACAAAAAGCCTACTGTCGCCAGCCCATTTCTCGTCAGGACGAAGTTTTATCGTGAACTTCTTGAATGTCGTCATTTCCTCATCGCCAAAGCGGTAAATGCGTGAGCAACAGCCTTTTTCATCACGCTGTCCGGTCCTGATCCACTCATCGCGGAAGAGCGTGTTCTTTTCCATCGAGACACTGAAATCGTCAATGACAATCTCGGAGTTCAACGAGCCGTCGGCCTTGACGAAATACTCGCTACGGCTGCGCACCGGACGCTCCACTTCTACCGGCTCCGTACCCACCAACTTGAACTCTGCCGTTGACGAGTTGCCCGCATAGTCACTTATCTTGAAGCACACCTTCACCGTGTCGCCCTCCCCGATGCGGACGATGCCATTGGGTTTCTTGATCATGCGGAGCTTGTTGTTGGGGTCGGTTTCGGTGCGCACATAGCTCGACTTCTTCTGCTTGTAGCGACGATAATCCAGCAGACTGTTCACATAACGAGGCTCGCTGTAGGAGAAGCTGTCGGCCTTCAATTGGAAAGCCAGCTCATCGTCAAGGTAAAGCTCATAGAGAAACGCGCCGTCCTTGTTTGTGGCAACGCCCACTTGGTCGTAGGTGCAAATCCCAAACGAAATGTCGCCATTGGCATAAACGACAGGCCTGTCTTTGAGTTTGTACCTGCCCTTTTCGCCAACCGTCGCGAAATACATGGGTTTGCCGCCCCTTTCGAGCGTCGAGCTGTCACCCAAAGGATAAACCGACACACCTTGGATCAAAGGCTTCACGTTGTCATCAATCTTCAGGCCAAAAAACATCGGATTGACAGGTTTTTCGCTTGCCGTATGGCGGATTTCGAAATGCAGGTGAGGCCCGCCCGAACCACCCGAATTGCCCGAATATGCAATCAGATCGCCCTTTTTGATCGGGAATTTGTCTTTTTCGGGATAGATTTGCGAGGCGAATTTCTTGTTCCTGTATTGGTATTGTTTCACATATTTCGCGATTTCGCCCGAAAAACGCTGAAGGTGGGCATACACCGAGGTATATCCATCATAATGCGTGATATACAACACGTTGCCATAGCCGTAGGGCGACACTCCGATGCGGCTCACATAGCCATCAGCAACGGCATACACCTTTTTGCCCTCCACGCCCTGCGTCTTGATGTCGAGGCCGGCGTGGACGTGGTTGGGACGAATCTCGGCGAAAGTTGCCGAAAGCTGGATAGGGATGTCCAAAGGGTTGCGATAGTGCGGAAAACGCTCCTGAGCCAACAGGCCAAGGCTGAGCAAACTAAGCAAAAGGACAAAGGATGGGTGCTTTTTCATGGTTGCGGTTTTTCTTTCGTTGAATATTGCGCAAAGATACATCATTTTTCCCTATTTTTGCCACGATTAAGGAAGAATATATGCGACGCCACACCAGAAAAGAGCTCCTCAACGAATGGTTAGGTCAGCCCTATATGCTGCTGATCTACAGACTGCTGGCCATTATGCTGACCCTCAGCATCAGCCGTTGGATGCTCTATTTGTTCAACTTGCAGTTTTTCCACCAGCTGAGCCTCGGCCAAGCCTCAAGCCTTTATTTTTATGGCATGCGCTTCGACTTGCCCGTGGTGGTCGCCATCAACCTGCCCGTCATCATATACTACTGCTTCCCCTCATATAGGATTTACAACAAAACCGCGCAAGCGTTCATCGACATCCTTTATGTTTTCCTCAATTCGTTTGCCATCCTACTGAATTTCATCGACATCGTATGCTTCAACTTCTTCGGCAAGCATCTCACCATTGACTTCATCAAAGTGCTCAGCAACTCCGAGGAAATCTCTTTCGCCATCATCAGGCAGGTGTTCTTCGATTATTGGTACCTGCTGGTGATTTTCGTGCTATTTGTGCTGGTTATCAACGTGGTGACAAGCCACACCCAACTGCATAGGAAAGAAAAGGAAGAGGCAAGGCGTTGGTATGCACGACAAGGCATCAGCTTGGCAGTGATGCTCATTGTTGCAAGCATTGCATGGCGCGGCGGGTTCCAATCGCAGCGCATCACGATGAAGACCGCAATGGAATACACCGACCCCCAAAACGCCCCCATCCTGCTCAACACGCCGTTTTGCCTGATCAACAGCCACGACACGAAATTGGAACTAAGGGATGAAGTGCCCGACGTTGCTTATTCTCCAATCCATACTGACCTGATTGCCAACCGTTTCCTCGTCAATGACAGTTTGGTTGCCGACACGCTTCCGAGCAATGTGGTGGTCATCATCATGAAAAGCATCGGGCAAGAGATGATAGGCTACTACAATCCAAACAGGCGTTATTCGCTCACCCCATTCTTGGACAGCTTATTCTCCAACAGCCTCACTTTCAACGGAATGTCAAACAGTCGCCGAAGCCTTGAAGTGTTGCCTTCCATTCTTGCCGGCATCCCGTCGCTGATGGAAAACGACTTCATGAGGTCAGACTATGCCGACAACGACTTCGATGCCTTCGCGCAACACTTGCAGAAAAAGGATTACAACACCATCTTCATGCACGGCGGCAACAATGGCACTATGGGTTTCGGGCAATTTGCCCGCCGCGCCGGATTCAGGAACTACTTCGGACGGGTGGAATATGACGACGACACCGACTACGACGGGCAGTGGGGCATCTACGACGGGCCTTTCCTTGATTATGCCGCCCACACCCTCAACCGCGTGCATCAGCCTTTCGCCACCACCATCTACACCCTATCTTCGCGCTATCCGTATAAGGTGCCCAACGACTTCGAACTGCCCGAAGAAAGCTATTTCTGGACCGGTTTCGAAAAGACCGTCTACTACGAGGACTGCGCCCTACGCAACTTTTTCGCCGAGGCCGCCACGATGCATTGGTTCGGCAACACCCTGTTCGTCATCACCTCCGACTACTCAAACACCCAACATTTCCAACCCGAATACAGCAACATCTGGGGAATGTATTCCATCCCCATCGCCTTCTACTGGCCCAAACGCATCGAGCCACAACGCTGCGAGGAAATCGCCCAACAAGTCGACCTTGGGCCATCGATTCTTGCCGCATTGCAGGTGAACGACACCCTGCTCTCGTATGGCCGCAACCTGTTCGACACACTGAGCGAACCCGCCTTCTTCAGCTTTTTCAACCTCACCTACCAATATTGCGACGGAACCTACTTGGTGCAGTCGGACGGGCAGAACCCCTTCGGCATCTACAAGCCCCTCCTCGACCCGCTGATGAGCGACAACCTGATTGACCTGCTGCAATGCCCCGACATTTTCGCCAAACTTTACGCGGTGTTGGCCGATTACAACAGGAGAATGATTTTCAACGACCTGAAACCAAATTTAGACACAATTCATGAAACACAAGAGTGACAAAAACGGAACCGTTTATTCCACCAATCCCGACTTTGCCTTCGACTATGGTGAAGAAGAAACCGTAACCCCCGAACCCGCCAAGCAGAACCTTCGCGTGATGCTCGACAAGAAACAACGCGCCGGCAAGAAAGTGACCCTCATCACAGGATTCAAAGGCTCCGACTTCGACTTGGCCATCCTTGGCAAGGAGCTGAAATCGGCCTGCGGCGTGGGCGGCAGCACCAAAGAGGGCGAAATCTTGCTGCAAGGCGATTTCCGCGAAAAAGTGTTGGCCCTGCTGCTTCAGAAAGGCTATACGAAAACCAAAATCAGTGGCATCTAAAACTTTGGCACCATGATAACAAAATATTTGGACATCCTCAAACAATTTGCCGACAGTTTCATACCCAACCATCAGATTGCCAACGGATTGGCTAACGGAATCGCTTTCGTTTCGCTCCTGTTTCTCGGCATCCTCCTTTATATGTTGGCCCGATTCCTCATCAAAAAAACCATCTACATCTTCATACAGCGGACGCCTTCGAAATATGACGACCTGCTTATCAAGAACAAGGTGCTCACGCGCATCTGCCTCCTCATTCCGGCCATCATCATCAAGTATTACGCCAACGACACCCTGCCCAACTTCCCCGATGCGGCTGACATACTGCTCAAGATTGAGAAGATCTACGAAATCGTCATCTACACTTCCATTATGCTGGCTTTGGTGAATACGGGCCACGACCTATACAACAGCTTTGATTTTTCGAAGCAAAAGCCCATCGAAGGCCTGATTCAAGTGCTCAAAGGCATACTTTATTCGGTTTGCGTGTTGCTCGTGGCGGCCTACCTGTTAGGCAAGAGCGTCAGCACCTTGGTCATCGGACTCGGCACGCTCTCAGCGGTCTTGATGTTGATTTTCCAAGATTCCATCAAGGGGTTTGTGGGCAGCATCCAGCTGTCGATTAACGACATGCTCCGCATCGGCGACTGGATTGCCGTCGGCCCGGCAGATGGCAACGTATTGGAAATCAACCTTACCTCGGTGAAAGTGCAAAACTGGGACAACACCATCACCACCATCCCGACCTATACCTTGGTTTCGAGCCCCTTCACCAACTGGCGCGGAATGTCGGAATCAGGCGGAAGACGCATAGCACGCAGCATCAACATCGACGTGAACACCATTCGCTACTGCACGCCTGAGATGCTCGAAAAATACAAGCACTATGCCTTGGTGAAGGACTACATCACCCAAAGGGAGAAAGACATCGCCGAATACAACAAGGCCAACCACATCGACACAAGCGAAATCATGAACGGGCGGCAGCAGACCAACTTGGGCATTTTCCGCGCCTACATCAAGGCCTACCTCAACAACAATCCCAAGCTGAACCACCACCTCACAATGATGGTGCGCCAGCTGCAACCTTCGGAATTCGGTGTGCCGCTGCAAATCTACGCCTTCAGCAGCGACAAGAATTGGGTCAACTATGAGGAAATCCAAAGCGACATTTTCGACCACATCATCGCCGCCGCCACGATGTTCGACCTGAAAATTTACCAGAAACATTAAGAAATTGTTGGGCGGTCGCATTGCGGCAACCCACAAATCCACAGAAAAGATTTATGAATGCAGGAAGAGTTTTTACGGAACGTTACCTAAAGCTGATGTTCAAATCGCTACGCGACGCCACGCCTGAAGAGGTGCAGGAGGAGCTGGAGCACTGCCGGCGCGAGAATCGGAGGACCGTGCGCGTGCCGCGCCTTTTCAGGGGATTCATCACCGAAGACGAAAAGTTCGACGCCTCGACGGGCTACGAGATGCAAGTGTTCAAGCACGACCACGGCTCGCGGCAGCTGATATTATACCTCCACGGCGGCGCCTTCATCTATCCGCCCGTGTTCTTCCACTGGCGTTTCCTCCACGACCTCGCCTTGCGCACGCATTGCGACGCGCTGTTGCCCATTTACCCCAAATCGCCTGAATACAACTGCCGCCATTGCATCAGCACGCTTTTGGACTTCTACCAAAACCGAATCGATTTCAACCATTACGATGCCATCCATTTCGTGGGCGACTCAGCGGGTGCCCATTTGTGCTTGGTTTTGGCTCAAGAAGCCCACAAAAACGGTTGGCCCAAGCCAAAAACCATCACTTTGCTCTCCCCTTGCGTCGATTTGAGTCATACCAAAGAAAAGGAAATGAGGGCTTTGCAAGAAAAAGACCAGATGCTTCAACTCGACCGCATCATCTACCTCAACGCCGTTTGGCAAGACGACCTGCCTGCCAAGCATCCTTGGGTGAGCCCCGTTTTTGGCGATTTCAGCGGCATCGACAACTTGAGGGTCTATTATGGCTCCGATGAAATCCTCCAGCCCGACGACCTTTTCCTCAAAGAGACCTACGAATCTTTCGGCAAGACCGGACAATTCACCGAATTTGCAGGCATGTTCCACACGTTTGCCATGTTCCCGATTCCGGAAGGATTCAAGGCTACGAAGAAAATAGCGGAAGACATAAAAAAAGGACTGTCCTGAACGGGCAGTCCTCTTCACAACAACATAAAATATTATAACACAATTACTTTTCCATTGATTTCACGGTTTCCGTCAGCAGCCTTCAGGAAATACACGCCGCTGGGGCAACGGCTAAGGTCGACCATCGAATGGGCATCGCAATCATCCTCAAAAACCTTGCGCCCCGTGATGTCATACACCTGAACATTCCATCGTCCAGTGCCCAAATTGAGGGTAACCCAACCATCGGAAGGATTGGGATAGACCATCGGAAGAGCCTCTTCGGCCTCGCCGACAGAAAGTGTTCCATCACACTGCACCTCGGTGGCCAACTCGTATGTGAAATAGCCAGCAGCTCCTCCACCTTTCAACACAATCTGATTGTTGGAGTCCTTGAACTGGAAAAAGCCACTGCCCATACCCTCGCCGGCGGCATCACGCACACTGATACGATAGCAACCCGCATTCATCAACACGATTTCATCGGTGTAAACATGATTGGCTTGGTCAAAAGCATACGAATTGACGACCTCGCCGCTTCCGGTCTCGATAATCTCGACCGTGACATTCTCAGGGTGCGCCCCCGTCTTCAGCTGCATCTTCAGGTAGCCATCGATTTCGGGAACGTCTTCCATGGCAACTTGAATGAAATTGTCGGGCATAAACTGGTCGGCTTCACCATTGGGCATCTCGACATACAACTGCAAGGCATCGCAAGGGGCAGCCACAAATTCGTCCATCATCACCGTCACCGACTCTCCCTTGGGCAACGTGCCTTGCCACGACTGGCGATGTTCTTCAAGCATATCGAAAGCGCACACATCGAAAGACGTAATGGTTTGGTTGCCATAGTTTTTGACGGTCAATGACGGCTTTTGGATGCCTGAGCAGTTTTTGGTGACCACATTCTCCACCGACTTCAATGCAATGTCGTAGTCCAAATCCAAGGCCATCGGCATACGCACCGCCTGATACACTTCCTTGCTGCCTCCCGAATAGTTCTGCACCCAAGCCGTCAGATAGCAATCCTCCTTGGGATAAGGCATTTCGAAGGTCTCGCTAATGGTCATCGTGGGGCCGGCGAAAGGTGTACCCGTCTGGGTGGGAATCATGTCGCGGCAAACATGGTGCAGGCCTTGCATGCCCTGCCAGTTCACGTTGATGTTGCTTTGGGTCAAGGCGATGAACACCCTCACATCGGAGCCGTTGCAATCTCCAACCTGAGTCACCGTGCAGTTCACCCTACACGAAGTGCCATCGGCAGGCTCATAACTCAAATCGATGGTGAACGGACTAAGTACGTTGATGCGTTGGTTGTAGTAGTTCAGGTAATTCGAGTACATGTTTTGGCTGGCATTGCCACCACCCGACATACCTGTGATGCCATCGACTTTCAAGGTCGGATAGCTGGAGATGCTGTAATAAGAGGCTCGTGCATTGGTTTCGGGGGTGTAGTAATCCTCGGTGGAAAAAGCTGGGGTATGATACGCCACCGGCGCGATGGACAGGCCTTCTTCCATCATTTGCGCGATACCATTGGCGGCTGCCGGACAATAAGGGCAACGCACACCAGTAAAAATCTCAAACAGCACGCATTCACGCGCCACATTGTCCTTGGTTTGGGCCAAAAGCGCCATCGGCAACATTCCAAGTGCCAAAGTCAATAAAAATAATGCTTTTTTCATGGTTGAACGTTTTAAGTTGGGTGCAAAAATAAGAAGATTTGGAGCGAAAACGACACAAATGAATAAGTTTTCTTACTTTTGCCTTTCAAACCATATTAATATTTTATATATTATGCAGAAAATCAACAACTTGCTCAAAGAAGAACTGAAAGGATGGAAGCCTTTCGACATTATCTGGCTATTGACGGTGAGCATCGTCATCACGGTGATGTCAATCCTCTTCAAATACGACAAGAGCGACCGTTTCTATTGGATCCACATCGTGGCGGCGGCCTGCGGCATCATCAACGTAGTGCTTGGCGGCAAAGGCAAATTGTCGAACTATCTCTTCGGCTTTATCCACTGCTGCCTGATGATTTACATCACAATGATTTCCAGACTTTATGCCGACTTTGGCGTGACGGTCTACAACTTCGTGATGCAGTTTGTAGGGTTCTTCACTTGGTCGAAAAACATGAACCACGAAACCCACGAGGTGAGGAAAATCCACATGACAAACCGTTCACGTCTCATCAATTTGGCTATCATCATCGTCGGCACCATCGGCTTCGGCCTCCTGATGAAACACTTCACCGACGACTTGGCGCCTTTCGCCGACTCGGCCAAGGCCGTGATGCAGGTTGTGGCCATGATACTGATGGTCAGGATGTTCAGCGAACAATGGTGGCTTTGGATTGCCATCAATTGTGTCAGCATCTTTATGTACATCAAAGCGGGCAACTTCCCTATCACGATGATGTATGCAGTTTATTTGGTCAATTCCATCATTATGTGCATAAGATGGGAGAAGGAGGCAATCGCGAATGACAAGTTACTGAAATGAAAGAGAACCAACAAAATGCAAAGGCAATCGGCGCCTTAGCCGTGGCGTTTTCCGCCATGCTGTGGGGGGTGGACGGCATTCTGCTCACGCCTCAACTCTACAACCTGAACACCGTTTTCGTGGTCTTCATCATCCACCTCTGCCCATTCTTGCTGATGAACCTGTTCTTCTTCAGGGAATACCGCCATTTGAAGACCATGTCGCGCTCCGACTTGCTCTATTTCAGCCTCATCGCGCTTTTCGGAGGCGCATTAGGCACTTTGGCCATCGTCAAGTCGCTGTTTTTGTTGCACTTCAACAGCCTTTCGGTTGTGGTGTTGCTCCAAAAGCTGCAACCCGTCTTTGCCATCGTTTTGGCGCGTATCATCCTGAAAGAACAAATCAAAAGGCATTTCGCGATTTGGGCTGCCATTGCTTTGGCAGGAGGCTATTTCCTCACTTTCGGCTGGGCGCTCCCCGACTTCAGCACCGAGGGCATCACCACCGTTTATGCAGCCTTGCTCTCGCTGCTGGCGGCATTCTCATTCGGCAGCTCAACGGTGTTTTCAAAGAAGATTTTGGGGAATCATTCATTCGTCAGCTCCACGTTTTTCCGCTATGGCTTCACCACTTTGATTATGCTCGTCATTGTGCTGTTCACGGGTCACATCGGCGACTTCACGCAAGTGACGCCCCGCAATTGGCTCTTCATCGCCCTCATCGGCTTGACAACGGGCTCTGGGGCTATCTTCCTATATTACTATGGCTTGCGCAATGTGAAAGCCTCACTCTCCACCTTCCTTGAGTTGATGTATCCCATCACGGCTGTGGTGCTCGACTATTTTGTCAACAAGACGGTGTATTCACCCGTGCAATGGGTGGCCGCAGCGGTGATGCTGTTTGCGATTGTAATGTTGAATATTGATAAGGAGGGCAAATCGCGAACACATGTCAAATAACGCCTTTTTCGCATCGGCAGGCACTATTACTTCCTCATTTTTATCCACTTTCCTATCCTGCCCTTTCCGTTGAGTTCCATCACGGCAAGGATGCCGAAAGCAATGGCTACGGTGGCCTTCAGCGCTCCAAAACCCGTTTGCAACGCCTCTTGAAGTTGGTTGGAAACGATGTTGTAACTCGTCCAGAAGATGCCCGCGCCCGGCACCAAGGGGAAAATGCCGCAGATGAGAAACACGGTGATAGGGCACTTCCGCCCCGACGATTGCAGCAAGGCGGTCAAAGTCACTAAAGCTGTGGCGCAGAAAAGGACTTCGGCGGGCGACATGGCGGTATAGCGCGTCAGGACGAGATAGAGCAACCAGCCCATCGTCCCGCAAAAACCAGCATCGAGATAATACTTGCGCGGCACGCCAAAGAGTGAGGCAAACGACACGGTGCCCAAAAAGGCTGCGATGAGTTGCACGGCAAAGCCCGAAGTCTGTGGGTCGGCGGCAAGTCCCTCCAAGACAGGCATTTCGCCAAACACATTCTCATCGAACATAAAGGACAAAGCCACACCCAAAGCGATGCAGAAGAAGGTCAGCATGGCATCCAAAAGGCGCGTAACGCCCGCGATGTAGTCCTCGTTGGCCATATCACGAATGCCGTTGGTGAAAGGCACGCCGGGAATCAAAGGGATGATGGCTCCGATAATCATGTTGCTCAAATGGTTGCCGAGCCCGATGCGATACATCCCGAAACAAAGCAAAGTGGCCAACAGCCCTCCCGTGACGTTGCCCACAATGCGCGACAAGTGTTTCGATGCCACGAAAAGCATAAAGACCCACAGCATCATACCTGCAATGAATGATGCGATGCAATCCATGAAGCCGCCACCAAAAATAATACAGAAAGCCGCACTGCCCACGGCCGAAGCCAGAATCTGCTCCCAAGTGGGTTTGGCTTTCATAGCGCGTATGGCTTTGAGTCGTTGCTCCAATTGCTTTAAGGAGCATTGCCCATGCTCCACCTCGCGTGACAGTTGGTTGACGGCCACAACTTTATCAAGACTCGCCCCCTTGATGGGGATGAACTTCGAGCGGGCGTAGTCTTTGCCCGTGGCCATAATGCCGTTGCTGAGCACAAAGAAACTCTCGTCCTCCACGCCATAATGGGTAGCGATGCGCCGCATGGTCTCCTCCACGCGCGAAATCTCCGCGCCGTTTTCCAAAAGTATGGAACCGGCTTCGTAGGCGAGGTCAAGGGGTTTGGCGAGGTCGTTCATTGTGTGTTTGTATCTTTCGTTTTTTCGGTTTCTTCACTGATAATTTCCCACTTGCCGCCAAAAGTAGCTGGCCCAACACGGCGGATACGGTTTTCTGCTTTCAGTTTGTTTAGGCATTTTTGGATGGTACTCAAGGCCTTATCTGTTATTTCAGCCAGCTCTGCTCTCGTGATATATGGGTTCTCAACTATAAGTTTATAAACAGTTTCTTTTGTAGTTAGACCACCAATTAGATTATCAGTTAGACCACTACTTAGACTACTACTTAGACTACCAGTTAGACTACCATCGGAAGTTTGTGCAGAAGTTTGTGCAGTTTTATCATAAACAAACAATGTCAAAGCCACCTCGTCCAATTCCATTTTGTTCTCCAAAACAGGTTCCTTCCACCCCACTTGGTTCCATGCCGATAGAATCAAGGGAAAACCAGAACCCAAGTTTTCTCCAAACCCTATCATCCTAAGCATATTCTGGATTCTTGGGTTACGAGCTTTTGACATTCCACCTTCATAGATTTGTTCTACGGGCAACTTTAATGTGCCCGGATTACGAAACACCAACCTGTCATCATATTTGTCAATGCGAAGAACGCCACCTTCCAAAAACACATCTGAATGTATGATGGCGTTTGTAAAAGCCTCGCGCACAGCTTTGTGTTGGGGTGTGTCGTCAATTCGTCTGATGCCTTCCATCCTGAAAGGACGCGGCAAATCCATCGTCAATTTTGGTACCACCCTATGGAAAAACTGGTATAGGTTGTTCTCCCATCGTCCATCGTACGTCAAGCGGTCATGATAACGCTCGTCGCCTACCAAATGGCTCATATCCACATAGTCCATCCTAAAGTTGGCAAACCGCTCACGGATGGACATTCCTTTGCCAAACATCAACAATCCTGCCACGGTCAGGCCTTCCTTATTCGTCTTCCTATCCACAATGTAGCCTCCAAGGTCCTTCAGGAAAGTCTTGTCATCATCGTCGTTCCAAATATGGTCTTCATTGAGCAAACGAAACTCAGAACGGTATTGGCGAAGCGAATCCTTGTCCACATCTTCCATTCCAAAGTACTCCACCAATGATCCGTCATTGCCATTTGCATTGGCATCACGAATCATGGAATTAACCGACTCTTGCGAGCAATGGTAATCACCCTCATGATTACGGCGGAAGGTTCCCTTATAGACATTGTCATTAATATAGACGGGTTTCTCCTTCCAATTGGCTTGTGGAACATAAATGACAATTATCTTCTTATTTTCCACTTCCAGCAATTCCACATCAGCGTCTGTTAGTATATTTACGCTCACTTTGTTGCTGTTGAGCGTATTCCAAAAATCGGTCATCAGTTTTTGCGGGTTTTCCACGCCTTGAATCGAGAACCGTTTGGTCGGGTTGGGCTCCTTCAGTTGTTCGTTAACGCCCAAGAGAATCGTGCCGCCAATTGTATTGGCGAAAGCGGAATAGGTTTCCCAAACCGATTTCGGAAGTTCACTCTTGGCTAATTTAGCCTCAAGAGTCAACCGCTCGCCATTTTGCAATGTTTCTATTAGTTGTTGTTGGGTCATAGGTGGCAAAACAATCAATTTGTTCAATCAATAAGGAATGCTGTGTTCTTTACAGTATCTTTCCAGTTCATCATCAGATTCAAAGACCTTATCACAAATCTTTTCAAAAGATGACTTGGCATCTAAAGTATAATCCTTTGATGCGTTCATAACCTTTGACAGTTTTGTGATAAAAGTACAAAAATCCGGATTCAGATTGTTGAGTTTCTCAATCGTGTTATAATCAAGAGCTTTTTCACGAGCAGGAAACAAAATCTTCGAATCATTCGCCTGCATTAATATGATACCAATTCCAAAAGCATTATTCAATCTTTCCATTTCTTCCTCAAGGCCATCATTGATTTCAAATGCCACTAAATACCCATAATTTGCCCAACTTGAATTGGAAAGTGCTTGGAAAAAGCATTGTTTCAATTGGTAATCAGAGTCTATTCTTTTCTTCAATTCGTAAGAATACAGATGGACAGACTCTTTAGGCTCCGAAGCTTTGAGAAGTGAAAGTGTGGCTTCGTTTTTAAACTCTTCGAATTGAACTCCAACTATGTCGGGATGCACCCATTTTTGTGCGGAATCAACTCTGTTTGAGGATTTTTCATGAAAGATGGTCTTTGCAAAAATGTTTCGAGAGCGCAAATAGTTGCAAAATAATTTATGCAAAGAACGCTCATCGAAATTATGTTGCATAACCATTTCTTTGGTTGTTGTAGCATGTGCTGAAATATCTTTTCCTTCAATCAAAGCCTCAATTTCTGCCGCATAATTTGTAATATCACAACAAGTACCAATAGAACCCGTTGAATTACGTAGTTTTTCGGACATTGATTTTCGAGAAATTTCTACATCCATCCAGTTTACCCGACGACGATGCGGCAAATCCGTGTTGGGAACATAGTAATAATCGCCAATTATCGTGCCTACATAATAAGTCCCTTCACCTGTCGGGCACAGAACAACATCTCCAATTTGCAAACCTTTAACAATAGTCCACAAAAAACCACATGCCACACCTGCCGCTGTTTTTGTTTTTTCTGGGACATTTTCCATCCAAACAGGAACAAATTTCTGATTAAAATCTCTCCTGTTTTCATAAAGGGAATCGCTTAAATCAACATTAATATCAAATCCACCGCCGATGAACCCTTCTTGTCTGCAGATTTTGGCAAAACGGCCACCTTGGCCCAGCATAACACGATTATATTTTTTCATATTCAAACGAATTGATTTGCAAAAATAAACAAATTTCAAATTGTATGTAGAAAAAAGTAGAGCCGCTGCACGCAACGGCTCTACAATGAAAACCAATAATCCGCTTAGGATTACTTCTCCACTTCCTTCTTCAACCTCTCCGTCAGCATAGGGACAATCTTGTGCAGGTCTCCAACGATACCGAGGTCGGCGACGCTGAAGATGGGCGCGAACTTGTCCTTGTTGATGGCGATGATGAAGTCGGATTCTTCCATACCGGCCAAGTGCTGGATGGCACCGCTGATACCACAAGCCATATAGAGGTTCGGGCGGACGGTCTTACCCGTCTGACCCACCTGACGCTCGTGAGGCATCACGCCGTTGTCGACCATGGCACGGCTCGACGAAACCTGTCCGCCAAGCACATCGGCCAAAGCCTGCAACTTGTCGAAGCCTTCCTTGTTGTGGACGCCACGACCGCCGGAAACCAAGATCTTGGCATCGGCGATGTCGACCATAGCTTTGTCTTCCTTGATGGTCTGGACGAGTTTCACCTTGAACTTGCTGGTGTCAAATTTTGGGACGAAATTTGTTACAATGCCTTGGCGGCCTTCTTGGCGCTGACGCTTCTGCATCACACCAGGACGCACGGTCGACATCTGCGGACGGGTGTTCGGGCAGATGATGGTAGCCATCAGGTTGCCGCCAAAAGCGGGACGGGTCATTCGGAACTGCGGCTCGCCGTTGCTCTTCTCGTCGCTGACGACTTCGAGTTTGGTGCAGTCTGCGGTCAAACCGGTCTTCAGACGTGAAGCGATACGCGGAGCCATGTCACGGCCAATGGTGGTGGCACCATAAAGCACGATGTTGGGGCAACGCTCCTTGATGATCTGGTCGACGACCTGAGTGTATTGCTCACTCAAGTAGTCTTTCAGTTCGGGGCAGTCGGCAACGATGACCTCGTCAGCACCGAATTCAATCAGTTTCTGGGCTTGGTCTGTGATGCCGCAGCCGAGCAACATGGCCACAACCTTCTCACCGAGGGTGTCGGCGAGGTCGCGGGCCTTACCTAAAAGTTCGTAGGCAACGGATTGGATGT
>CACXQV010000015.1 GCA_902769875.1 uncultured Bacteroidia bacterium | reverse complement strand
GTTTATGCTTCTCCCCTCTCCCATGACCCGCTGAAGACAGACTCAAAAAACGACCGATTATTGAAACCAATCACCACCGCTTTGGTGCGGTTGCCCTGATGCAAGGACAAGGGATATTCCTATTGAGGTGTTGATATTGGTGGGAGAAATTGCAACGTATAATAGAAGATAATTATTTAGAAATAACATTCAACTTAATACGAGAATAAGACTACGCCTTCGTCAAAGCCGCTGCGCCCAAGATGGCCGCGTCGTTGTCGGGCAATTCGGAAACGCGCACATCAACGCTGCCGTCGTAAACGAAACACAAATGCTTCTTGAACGACTCTCTTACAGGCTTCATCAGCACCTCGCCGGCTTTCACTGGGCCGCCCATCAGGAAGATGGCCTCGGGGCCGCTGAATGCCACGGCATTGGCCAAGGCGATGCCCAACCAATAGCCCGTTTTCTCGAAAACCTTCAGCGCCAAAGGGTCACCATTCTGGGCTGCGTCGCCCACCATCTTGCTCGTCAGTTCCTCGGGCTTGACTGTGGCCAACGCGCCATCGTAATCGGGTGTGGATTTCAGCATTTCCAATGCGGTGCGACGGATGCCTGTGGCGGAGGTGTAGGTCTCAAGGCAGCCATTGCGTCCGCAGCCGCAGGGCCGGCCTTCGGGGATGAGGATGGCGTGGCCGAGTTCGCCGGCGGCGCCGGTCTTGCCATGCACAAGTTTTCCGTCCACCACGATGCCGCTGCCCACACCCGTGCCAAGGGTGAACATCACGAAATGCTTCATGCCTTTGGCGCCGCCATAAACGAGTTCGCCGTAAGCAGCCGCGTTGGCGTCGTTCGACACCACGACGGGCACATCCAAATGGCTGCGAAACATCGCCGCAAGGTCGATGACGCCCTTGAAGTTGAGATTGGTGGCGTTTTCGATGCAACCGGTATAATAGTTGCCCGCCGGAGCGGCAATGCCGATGCCATCGATGGCGGCGATGCCGTTTTCTTGCATCAATGCCGTGATTTCTTGGCAAATGTCTGACACATAAATCGATGCGTCGAAATATCTGTTGCTGGGAAGATTCCTTTTGGCCAAGCAAAGGCCGTCGTTGCGCACGATGCCTATATCGGTATTGGTGCCGCCGATGTCGATTCCGATGGAGTAAGTGTTCATTTTTGTCTGTTTTTGAATGGGCTAAAATACGGTTTTTCGGCATTGGATGGGAAAAAAACATATTTTTGTCGCAAATTTTAATCCGATGAAAAAAGCGTTTCCTTTCCTAATGGCCTTGTTTTTATTGGCAGCCTGCGCCAAAAACGATACCGACCTGACCACCACTTTCGAGAAGTCAAACTATTTGGAAACAGACAGTTATGATGGAACTGTGGCCTATTCGAAACTCTTGACCAAACTGTTTGGACAAGTGCATTACCAGAGCATTGGCAACACCGTTCTCGGTCGCGAGATACCTTTGCTCATCGTCGACGAAAACGGCTACACGAGTCCGAAGAAAATCCGAAAAAGCGGGAAAATCATCATCCTTGTGCAGGCCTGCATCCATCCCGGCGAGCCCAACGGCAAGGATGCGATGTTTTTGTTGATTCGTAATATGCTGAACGACAATGTCAACAGCGACTTGTTGAGCGATTTTTCCTTCCTGTTCATCCCCGTGTTGAGTCCCGACGGGCTGGCCAATTTCTCGCCTTATAACCGCATCAACCAGAACGGGCCGAAGCAGATGGGATGGCGTGTGAATGCCCAAGGACTGAACCTCAACCGCGACTACACCAAACTCGACACGCCTGAACTGCGGGCTTTCGTGGCCTTGTTCAACGAATGGCAACCTGATTTCTTCTTCGACACCCACGCCACTGATGGCGCCGACTATCAATACGTCACGACATACTCGACAGAGAATTTCGGCAAAGACGACCCCGGAATCTCCCAGTGGATGAGTGCGGTGTGGGAACCCCAGATAAACGCTGCAATGAAAGCTAAAGGCCTGCCCGTCACGCGCTATATCGAGTTTCGGCCTTGGGGCGACCCGACGGCATCGCTTTACGACGGCAGCTTTTCGGCCATGTTCTCGCAAGGCTACACCATCGCAAGAAACTGCCCCGGAGTGCTGCTCGAAACCCACATGCTGAAGCCTTACAAAGACCGAGTCTTTTCCACCTGTCAGATGATTGTGGAGACGATGAAAATCATCCGAAGCGACAAGCAGAACTTCAAAAGCATATTGGCTCAGGCAAAAAAGAACGACCTGACGCTCAAGGAATTGCCTATCAATATGCAGCCCGAAAGAAACGACACGATTTGGGAGGATTTCTTGGGCTACCATTTCGACACGGTGAGGAGCGACGTCACGGGCAGCTGGTATTATGCCTACGACACCACCCGCCCCGAAACGCGCAAAACCCGCCGCATCAGGTCGACGCGCCCCGAAAAGACTTTGCAGGTGCCCAAGGAATACATCATTCCCGCACAATATAAAGAGGTGATTGACATCGTGAAGGCACACGGTTTCGACATGAACTACCTGAAAACCGAGAAAACCCTGACCGTCAACACCTATAGGTTTAATAATGTGTCTTTTTCGCCCGCCCCTTCCGAAGGCCACAGCCGCTTGGCGCATTTTGGGGTGGAGGAAATCACGAAAGACGTCACCTTCCCGAAAGGCTCGGCTGTGGTGAAGACTTCACAAAACGGCGTCCGCCTGCTGATGAACCTTTTGGAGCCCGAAATGCAAGGCTCGCTCTTCGAGTGGGGCTTTTTCAACGAGGTGTTGCAGCGCGTCGAGTATTTCGAGGTCTACAAGATGGAGCCCATGGCACGGGCGATGCTCGCCGCCGATCCTTTCCTCGAAACCCAGTTCAGGAACTGGAAGGCCTCATTCGCCAAGGACAAGCAGCCCACACAATACGAAATCCTGAATTGGTTCTACGAGCGTTCGCCTTATTACGACAAGAACTATTTGGTGTATCCAATAGGTTTGGTGAGGTAAACACGACGAAAACCATCATTTTTTTGCTGCAAATATGCGCGTAAAGTCTATTTTTGCAACCAAAATCGAAGCAAATGAAAACCAAACGAACTTTCCTCGCCATCCACATCCCCTGCGGGACGGAATTTCCGGCCATGGTGGAACGCCTGAAGCGCAACCTTCAGCACGAGCATTACATCAACTATGTGAAAACCAACCAAATCCATCTGACGCTCAAGTTTTTGGGCGACACGCCAGAGGATGACATTCCCGCTATCATTGAGGCTTGCCAGAAAGTGGCCAAACAGCACCAGCCTTTCACGATGGACTTCGACCGCACGGGCCTTTTCGGGAGCAACCGCGTCCCGCGCGTGCTTTGGCTCGGCATGAACGACCAACCCAAGGCACTTTTCGACCTTGAAAACGACCTCTTGGATGCTTTCGACGACTTGGGCTATCTTCGCGACCGACAGAACTTCGTGCCGCATCTCACCGTTTGCCGCATCAAGCAATTGGTTGACAAACAGTTTTTTATGCAGATTTATGAAGGTATCGTACAGAAGACCTATCTCCACGCTGACGTGAACGAGCTGGTGTATTACCAAAGTTTCCTGCAACCCACAGGGCCATTCTACAAGGTATTGAAGAAGTTGCCTTTGGGATGATTAATTTGCAAAAATTCATGCACGAATTGAAAAAAACACTACTTTTGCAATTTATTAGCACGCATTGAAGTTATAGAGAAAAAACCGATAAAAAATGAAAAGTAAAATCACAACCGTCATGATGGTCCTTCTCGCCGCTTTCATCACGTTGGGAGGCACCACCAGTTGCAAGAGCAAGAAACGTCTTGCCAAGGAAGCCGCTGAGGCTGAGTACAAATCAAGAGTTGAACAGTCCGTGAGAGACCTGAATTCCATCCTCGACGACGAGACCCTCTGGAGCCTCGAAGAAAAGGAATCGCGGGTGCAGACCATCAAGGACTGGAACCTGCAAAACGCCGAAGTCGACGACCTTCTCTCACAAGTGGAGAAGAAACTCGCCCGTGAACGCGCCCAACGCGACGAAGAAGAACGTCGCGAAAGGGAAGAACGCGAAAAAGCCAATGCCACCGATGCCGTGCTCGGACGCAATTTCGTCAGTATCGCCAACTCGAACAGCATTAGCCACGCCAACCGCGTAATCAACGAAACCATGGAAATGTTTGAGTCGCCCAACGTGCCGGTGCTCATCATCATCAAGCAGAACTCAGGTTTCAACGACTACGACCGTCCGACCACCATCGAAAAGTACCTCAACTATGTGAAGGACCAAAAGAAAGCCACCGAAAAGGTTTTCCAAGTCAAATACAACAACAACGGAAAGATTAACGAACTTGAATTGATAAAGAAATGAAAAAGATCATCGCCACATTAGTGATTGCCCTGTGCGTTATGGGTAGCGCCATGGCACAAGACAACTTGGATTTCGAACGCAGGCAGGCTATCGACAGCCTTGCCTTGGAGAAGGTGAGAGACCTGAGCAAATACATCAAGATTGTCGGCTCGAAGGAAACGCCTTTCAGCGAGGCCAACCGCGTCATCGACCGCGCCGAGGAACTTTTCATGAGCGACGCCGAAATTGGCGTGTCGTCGTTGGGTTCCTATAACATCACCTACTATCGCATCCGCAAGTATTTCGAGCACCTGATGCGCCTGAACTACGACCGCGTCGATATTGAGTGGTACAACATCGAGTATGTCAGCGACTTGCAGCGCCAGCCCGACGGCACCTACATCGGCATCATCACCATCTTCCAAAGTTTCCGTGGATACGACAAGGAAGGCAACTTGGTGTATAAAGACACGACCAAGAAAGACATCACCGTCTTCGTCAAACGCAAGGAAACCCAAATCGGTGGCCGCACCATCGGCTTCTGGGATGTGTTGCTCGGCGACATGAGGGTGAAGGAGACCACGAATAAATGAGAATTTCAAGGATTATTGTCATACTAACACTGACTATCGCTTTCGTCTGGCCCGCCATGGGTCAGACGATTGGCGATTTTAAGATGGACGAAACCGAGCTCTATGCGATGACCAAGCAGATGGGCCAGTTTATGCGTAGGTTCAACTATGAGGAAGACCAGTATGGCGTCAAAATCAACCCGAAAAACCCCGATTACCGTAGCAACGAGAAGCGGCGCAAGTCGCTACCCATCCTCTTCGACCAGGAAAAATACGGCAGCCAAACCGAGTTGCAACGTTATTTCATCGAGGATGTCACCAAAGGCGACTCCACTTTCATGACCTTCCTCGGTGGCCGTTGGTACTCGGAGGTTTCAACCACCTTCAAATACAACGGAAAGCCTGTCAATGTGATGCTGTTCTTGGCCGTCGAGCAAGAGGGCTTGGGCTCGAAATGGGTGCTTACCAATGTCTATTTCTCGGAGTTCAACAAATTGTTTCCCACCGGCGAGTTGGCCGAAAAGGAGAAGCATTTCCTCCACCCGATGAGCCATGAGCTCGATTTCATGAACATCTACAAGGCCTTCCAAAACTCCGATGTCATAGAATACTATGCCTCAAAGGATTATCACCCCGACTATCTCACCCTTTTCTTCTACGAAATCAAGAAAGGCAAACTCATATTCCAGCACGTTGATGGGGTCAAGTTTCATGTGTTCCAAATCAAGGACTGGTATTTCGAAGTGTCGTGGTTCAACCGCTCGGGCACCAATTCAGGCTGGCTCATGTCTGACGTGGTCTATATGCCGGAAAAGGAAAAAAACGACCTCATCAAATTCTTTCAACCATGAAAAAGATAACAATACTCTCCATATTGCTTTTCGGCATCGCCTTTGGCAGCCATGCCCAAAAGCTCTCGAAAGACGAAATCGCCAAGTATGAGAATGAAATCAACGGCATGATTGCCTATTTGGAGGAAACCTTGAACTTCATCGGCGACAGCACCACGATGGCTGCCGAAAAGGAAATCGTGTTTACCGACAGCTGGAGCAAAATCTTCATCGACGACAAGGTGCAGGTGGAAGACGACCTCGACGTCAACCGCAAGACGCCCATCAACAAGGACGTGCAGGCCTATCTGAAGGACATCGACTTCTTCTTCAAGTGGGCCCACTTCAGTCTCGACCTGCAAAGCATCACCCACAGCACGCGCGACGACGGTAGCATCTTTTTCAAAGTCAAACTATCGAGCCAGCTCAATGCCAAAACCATCAACGACGAGACCATTGAGGATGTTCGCAACCGCAACATCGAAATCAACCTCGACCGGCAAAACAACAGCCTCAAAATCGCCAGCATCTACACCACCAAAGTCAATGAAAAAGAAGTGCTTCGCAGCTGGTGGGATGCCTTGTCGCCAAACTGGAAGCACCGTTTGGCCGACGACGTGATGCTCAACGACAGCATTCCGCTTTCGAGCGTGGAAAACGTTTCTTCGCTCGACAATCCGGACGAAATCGACGCCAAGCTGAAACTTGTCACCCAAAAACAGCGTGTCGACCTTTCGGGCATCCACGAAATCATCAACATCGAACCCATCAGCGAGCTCTCCGACCTGTTGTGGCTCGATGTTTCGGAAACGTCAATCGAAGACCTTTCGCCTGTGCGTAATCTCAACAAACTTAAGACTTTGCGTGCCAACAGCACCTTGATTGACGACATTTCGACGTTGAAATACAACATTCCCCTTGAGGAACTCGAAGTGGCCAACACCTCCGTCAACGACCTTGCAGTGTTGGCATCGTTGCGGAATCTCGAAAGGCTCAACATCGCCAACACACAAGTCAACCGCATCACCCAGCTGAAGAGCTGCCCAGGGATGGTTGCGCTTAACATGAGCGGCACGGGCATCGGCAACTTGATTCCCTTGCAAGACCTGCCCATGCTGAAGGTCTTGGACATCAGCCAAACCAACGTCAGGGACCTTGGCCCGCTCAGCAACCTGAAAGACCTGCAAAGCCTCAACATTTCGGGGTCGGCTGTCACCAACTTGACGCCCTTGAGCGGGATGGAAAACCTTCGCGAATTGTATTGCAGCAGCACCGGTGTCCACGACTTGAGCCCGTTGAAGAGCCATCGCCGGTTGAGCAAGATTTATTGCGACCAATCACAAATCGGCGACAAGGAAGCCAGCGCCTTCACCAAAGACAATCCTTTCACTTTGGTCATCTACGACACCGATGCCCTGAAAAACTGGTGGAACGGCCTTCCGATGTATTGGAAAGCCTTGTTCTCGAAGCAGATACAACTCGACTCGGAACCCACCACGGAACAGCTTCACCAAATCATCAACCTTCAGGAACTCGACCTTTCGGGCAACACTTTCATCCAAAACCTGATGCCCGTCAGCCGCCTGACCAACCTCGTCTCGCTCAACATCGCGAACACCGAAATCAACTTCTTGCAGCCCATCCAAGGCTTGGCCAATCTTGAAGAGCTCAACATTTCGCACACCTACATCAGCGACCTCAAGCCTTTGCAGGACATGAGCAACCTGAAGCATCTCAACATCATGAACACGCCCGTCGACAATCTTTCGGCCTTGGTCAACGACAACAACATTGAGGTGGTTTATGCCGACAGCACGTCGATAGGCCTCAGCGAGGTCAAGGAACTGAAGGAGAGCCAACGGCAGGCGTATGTGGTTTATTGCACCGAAGCCAACACGGCTTGGTGGAACGGCCTCGACCCGATTTGGCAAGCCATTTTCCGCAACGCCATCGGCATTCAGGACGAAACGCCAAACGCCCTTGACTTGCAGCGTATCATTGATTTGAGAGAGCTTGAAATCGGTGTGGATTTCCCCATCATCAGCCTTGAGCCTTTGGCTAATTGCATCTGGCTTGAGCGCTTGACTATCAACAACCAAGGCGTACACGACATCGCTCCTTTGACCAACAAGGTCTATCTTGTCGAACTCAATGTGCAGAACAACCCCATCAGCAGCCTGAAACCCATCGAAAGCAGCACGATGCTCGAGCTGCTCAACATCGAGAACACACAAATCAGCGACCTCGGCCCGCTTTCGAAAATGAACAACCTCGTCACCCTCAACGCCAGCGGCACGCCCGTGAAGTCGTTGAAGCCCCTTTCGGGCCTCCAAAAGTTGGAGAACCTCTTTGTGAACAACACCAACGTGCGCAGCATTTCGCCCATCGAGAACATCCCCGCGCTGAAACAGCTGAAGGTCTACAACACGAAGGTCAAGAAACGCTCCGTCGACCAATTGCAAGAAAAACGGTTGGATTTGAATATCATTTTTTATTGATTTAAAGAGAAATCTAATCGAAAAAAGCGTTTTCCTTTGCGGAAACGCTTTTTTTTGTAATTTTGCAGAAAAATATAAATGCCAGAAATAAGCCGTTTTTTGGGAATCATCATCACGATGATCTTTTCGGATCACAATCCGCCTCATCTTTATGTGCATTACAATGAATATGAGGCATCAATCAGGATTAAGGACTTCGGGTTGATGATAGGTGACCTGCCTCCGAAAGCATTCGGTCTTGTTGCGGAGTGGGCAAAAATGCACCAAGAGGAACTGATGCTTTGTTGGGAAGAAGCAAAGAAAGGTAATCTGGTTAAAATCAAGCCATTATAAAGATGAAGTATGATTTGAGGAACATAGAGTATCAGCACGATTACATCTACAAGGTTTTTTTTGAGGATGGCTCTTTTGGTGATGTGGATTTCGCGAAGGTGATAGATTCCGTAAAGCCTTGCCAAATCTTGATGAATCTTGATTTGTTCAAGCAGGCATACATTCATCCCGAACTGAAAACCCTCACTTGGGCTGATGATTTGGATTACGACCCGATTATCCTTTATTATAAAGCGAACAACATTCCTTTTCCAGCCTCATGGGGAGAAATACAATAAAAATATACTAACACAAAACGAATCAGCATTTTACAACTAAAAAATAGTCCAATTATGAAAAAATCAGCATTAATCCTTGCTTCCGTCCTCGCTTTGGCGGGCTGCACCAAGAAAAACAATGGTTGCGTTGAGCAAGTATGCGAAGGCTGGAGTCTGCCTAAGGTCGTCAACGAGTATCTTCCTTACGAGGAGGGACAAAAGTTGCTGTTTCTCAACGACAACGGCGATTCTCTTCAGTTTGAAGTTCGCAACGTTGATTTGATGGACTATGACTCTGCCCACTATACTTACACCATAAACTCCTGTTATCCAACAGGTGAAATAGGCCCAAGCGGAGAAGTCTGTCTTGTAAGTTTGCCAGAAACCAATGTGGACGATTTCCGCAAAAAGGGGATGCGGTTGGATTTATACGGAAAAGGTACCAAAAACGGAGAAATAGGTTCGCTTTGGTTTTGTATGTTGTCAGATATGTATCCCCGTCAATGTAACATTTCTTCTGAACAGTATTCAGGCGATGTTGCCACCCTTTCCGATACCATTTGCTTGAATAAAGAAAACAATTTTGCCGTGTTAGTGAAAGGCAAAGGCTTGGTCGGTTATGAAGACGAGCGAGGCAATGGTGCTTGGCATTTGGTGGAAGAATGAATCTTGAAATTTTATATCTTTAAATATTAAATTGCAGAATTATGGAAATCAGAAAATTAGAGCAAATGTTTGAGGTTTTGCGCAGCAAACCCAAGAAACGCCTCGTGGCCGCTTACGCCAACGACGACCACACCATCTGTGCAGTGAATGCCGCCGTCAAGGAAGGTCTCATCGAAGCCACCTTGCTCGGTGACGAGAAAGTGATTGCCGAAGTGTGCAAGGCCGAAGGCATCGACACGGCCAACTTCAAAATCATCAACGAGCCCGTCGATGTGAAAGCTGCCGCCATGGCTTGCGACCTCATCAACGCCGGCGAAGCCGACATCCTGATGAAGGGCCTGCTGCCCACCGACAAATACATGCGCGCCATCCTCAACAAGGAACGCGGCCTCTGCCCGCCCAACGTGACCTTGGCCCACGTTGCCGTCATCGAGAACCCCAACTACCACAAGCTGTTGGTGGCCTCCGACTGCGCCATCATCCCGCTTCCCGACATCAAGCAGAAACAGCAATTGCTTAAATATGTGACCACTGTGGCCACAAAATTGGGTGTCAGCTGCCCGAAGGTCGCCATGGTGACCGCTACTGAGCAGATGAGCGCGGGCATTCCCGCTTGCGTGGATGCTGCCATCATCGCAAAGATGGCCGAGCGCGGACAAATCAAAGGCTGCATGGTGGAAGGTCCCATCAGCCTCGACCTCGCCTTGGATGCCGAGACGGCTGCCATCAAGGGCATGAAGAACCCCGTGGCCGGCGACGCCGACTGCCTCGTGTTCCCCAACCTCGAAGCCTCCAACGTGTTCTACAAGTGCTGCACCAAGTTCGACAAGAGCGAAGTCGGTGCCATGCTGATGGGCGCCAAGGTGCCTTGCGTGCTCAGCTCGCGTGGCGACACTTCGAAGACGAAACTGTATTCAATCGCTTTGGCCGCCTTGATTGCTTGACAAAACCGAGCCTATGTCGTCATTGCGGGCTTGCCCCGCAATCTCCTATGCAAAAGGGTTTCACCCCTGCAAATAGGAGATGGCGGATGTACCTCCGCCATGACGCGAAAGGCGTTAGGGTTGTACTCTGCATAAAAGATAAACACAAAAACATAACAATATGGCACACAAAATCTTAACGATAAATCCCGGTTCCACCTCGACGAAAATCGCCGTCTTTGAAGACGAAAAGGAAGTCTTCAAGAAAAACCTGAAACACTCCACCGACGAAGTCTCTAAATACGAGCACATCGCCGACCAAAAGCCCTTCCGCACCGAAGCCATCAAGCGCGAGCTGGAAGCGGCAGGCATCGACATCAAGGAAATGACCTGCGTCGTGGGTCGCGGCGGCTTGCTGCGTCCGCTCGTTTCGGGTGTTTATGAGGTGAACGAACTCATGATCAAGGACCTTAATGAAGGCTACAACGGCGAACACGCCTCCAACCTCGGTGGCTTGATTGCCAACGACATCGCCAAGGAAATCGGTGTGAAAGCCTATATAGCCGACCCCGTCGTCGTCGACGAGATGGACGAAGTGGCGCGTTATTCGGGTCATCCGCTGTTTCCGCGCATCTCCATTTTCCACGCCCTGAACCAAAAGATCATTGCCCGTCAGTTGGCGAAAGACCTTGGCCGCAAGTATGAGGACATGAACATCATCGCCATCCACCTTGGCGGCGGCATCTCGGTGAGTGCCCACAAGAAAGGCCGCGTGGTCGACACCAACAACGCCTTGAACGGCGACGGTCCTTTCACCCCTGAACGTGCTGGCGCTTTGCCTGCCGGCTTCCTTGTAGATGCTTGCTTCAGCGGCAAATACACCAAGAAGGAAATCGGCCAGATGCTGAAGGGCAAGGGCGGTTTTGTGGCTTACCTCGGCACCAACGATGCCCTTGAGGTTGAAAACGCCGTGAAGGCCGGCAACAAGGAATGGGAGAAGGTCTACAAAGCCATGGCATATCAGGTGGCCAAGGAAGTGGGCGGTCTCGCCGCTTCGGCTTTCAGCATGGATGTGGATGCCATCTTCCTCACTGGCGGCATGGCCTACGACAAAGGATTCTGCGCTTTGGTGAAATCACATGTGGAGAAAATCGCTCCCGTGTATGTGTATCCCGGCGAGGACGAAATGAAAGCATTGGCATTGAATGGTTTGCGTGTCCTCAATGGCGAAGAAGCCCCGAAGGTTTACCAAGCGTAATTTGTCCTAACAACAAGGTTGTAGGGCTGTCATATTTTGGCTGCCTCAAGTTCGCATTCGGGCCGAATGCAAAGCCCCATCTGGTTTGCATTCGGCTCGAATGCAACATTCCCCATCTGTTTCGTTTCGACCTCAAATGTATAGCTGTTTTAGGTTCGCATTCGGGCCGAATGCGAAGCCAATCTGGTTTGCGTTCGGCTCGAATGCAACATTCCCCATCTGTTTCGCTTCAGCCGCGAGTGCATAGCTGCCTCAGGTTCGCATTCGGGCCGAATGCAGTGCCCAATCTGGTTTGCATTCGGCTCGAATGCAACTACAATCTTATTAATTACCTGCGCAAGCCGCCGTGGCCGCACTGATTGTTATTCCCGGAATGTTTTCCAATTGGTGCGCGCACGATTCCAAGGTAGCGCCCGTGGTGAGCACGTCGTCGATGAGGAGGACGTGTTTTCCTTTTAGTTCGTCGGCAAAGCGCACTTCGAAGATGTCCTTCACGTTCTTGTGTCGTTCCTCGGCCGATTTCTTTGTTTGCGAGCTTGTGTAGACGGTACGGACGAGGTATTTGTCGCCAATCGTGATGCCTGTCATTTCGTGGATGCCTTGGGCAATCAACAGGCTTTGGTTGTAGCCGCGCTGTTTTTCGCGCTTGGGATGCAGCGGCACTGGAATCAGATAGTCAACACCTTGAAACAGAGGCGCATCCTTGATGCTTTCGCCAAGTTGTTGTCCGAGGAAGAGGCCTGCTTCTTTGTCGCCTTTGTATTTCAGTTCGTGAATCAAGCGTTGCACCTTGCCCGACTTGGCGAAGAAGAAACAAGAGGTGACGGCGTGGAAAGGAACACGGCCATAGAATGTTTGCGCCACGGGGTTGTCGGCATGGAGTTCATAGCCTGTTCGGGGCAAGGTGAAGCGGCAGGTGGTGCATACCGTGGTCTCGTCTTTGAGTAGCGAATTGCCACAGGCGGCACAAACGCGGGGATAGAACAGGTCGATGATGCAGTGAAGCCAGTCGTGGATGGTCATGGTGCAACGGTTTTATTGTCCCAAACGGATGTATTTTCTTCGTGGAACCATCGGCTTCACTTTCCCCACTATGTTTGTCGTGTCAAGTTCATTCTTGTTTTTTCTGGCATCGGCGGCCTCGTCGAGTTCATACATCTTGTAGTCAACGGCGAAGTCGAGCGAGTCGGGAAGGAGTTCGTCGGTGCGGCCTTGTTCGCGCAGCACGTCGTTGTACATGCGTCGGTTTTGGAGCAGTCTGGCCTGTCGGCGTGCCGACTTGTTGTATTTGTCGTAGAGGTATTGTATGGGGTTAGCGGTGATGGTGACCATACTATTATGGCCTTTGTCAATGTTTCGGCTCAGCCAAAGATCATTGAGGTCGTCGTAGAGTCGTTCAATCTCATCAGGAATCTTGATGCTCGGCATGGTGATGAGATATTCCTTGAAGCCCTCGTAGTTGGTGAAGGGCAACACGGTGACTTCGCGGAGGGTGATGGTTTCGGGATAAAGCCTGATGACGAGCGTGTCGCTGGAGGTAAGTGAAGGGGTGATGGCGACGAGGCGGCGAGTGTAGCCGAGGCAACTCACCCAAAGTGTGTCGGTGTCGTGCGCTTGTATGTGGAACCAGCCTTGCTGGTTGGTGATGGTGCCGCAATGCGCCATCTTGCTGATGACGTGCGTGTTGCGGATAGGGTGGAGGCTGTCGGCTGTGACCACATAGCCATAGAAGTCCACGCGCTTGCGCTTCGGTTCGTCCTCGCTTTGGGCGAAAGCAGCGGCGAAGCACAACATCATAGCCGATATGACAAGCAAGCGTTTCACTCTTCTGATTTGGGTGGCTAAGATACGACAAATTGCAAACGCAGAATTGTTTTTTTTATTTTTGCAGGGAAATAATTCTATCCGGCAAATATGATTCGGAAAAGCCACATCATAGCATCTTCTCCAAACGATTGTACCAATCCTCACCGAATTTGCGAATCATCGGCTCGCGGAGGAATTTCCACAAGGGAATGCCTTCGTGTTCGCCTTTGCGCTTGGCGGGCACGCAAACGCTCCATTCGTGGTAGAGGATATGTGTGAAGCCGTCTTTTTCCACAAGGCGAATGGGATAAAGGTGGCACGAAATCGGTTTCCAGAAGTCGCATTTGCCTTCGAGATAGGCTTTTTCGATGGCGCAGAGGGCCGTGCCGTTCTCGTGGAAGTAGACGAAAGCACATTCTTCGCCGTTCACCAAAGGTGTGACGAGTTCGCCCGTTTCGTCGTAATCGTAGACATCGTTGCCTTCCACCACTTTGATGCCTTCGGGGCGCATATAGGGCTTGATGGCTTCAAGGTTGTCTTCAATTTGCTCTATTTCAGAGGCTTCCAAAGGTGCTCCAGCATCGCCGGCCACACAGCACCAACCCTTGCAGCGCGGCAGGCAGCAGCAGAAGTAGGCGTTCAGGAATTCGTCGGTGACGACTACATTGTCGAGGATAATCATGCTGCAAAATTAGCGTTTTTTGTAAATACATTGTTGGAAGATCGAAAAATGCCGTTTTACACTTTTTAGTCGCACTTTTTGTATAAATCATACACTTTTTAGTCGCACTTTTTGTATAAATCATACACTTTTTAGTCGCACTTTTTGTATAAACCATACACTTTTTAGTCGCACTTTTGAAATTTTGAGAAGATTTTCCTTATTTTTGCGGCGAAATTTGAAACCAATATGCCATGATACGCTACGCCATCGATGATTTATATGCTTGGAAGGATAAACCTAACCGTAAACCACTGATTTTGCAAGGAGCAAGGCAGGTGGGCAAGACTTGGCTGATGCAAACTTTTGCACGACAAGCTTTCGCCAACCATGTGTATATCAATTTTGAAAACAACGCCCAGTTGCATCAGTTGTTTGTTAAGGATTTTGATATGGAGCGGATTTTTTTTGAAATCTATTTGGCCACAGGCATTCGGCTCGATGACAATACTTTACTGCTTTTAGATGAGATACAAGAGGTGCCGAGAGGAATTACGGCACTCAAGTATTTCTACGAGCAAAAACCCCAGCAACCCATCATTGCCGCCGGTTCGCTGTTGGGTATTGCCATGCACGAAAAAGCCAGTTTTCCTGTTGGCAAAGTTGAGTTCCAAATGCTTTATCCGTTGTCGTTTTTCGAGTTTCTTGAGGCCTTGGGCAAGGGTCAATTTGTGGAAGCCTTGCGCCAACAACGTTGGGATTCGATAAAGACTTTCGCTCCGCAATTGGAAGATTTGCTAAGACAGTATTATTTTGTCGGGGGAATGCCAGAGGTTGTGCAAGCCTTTGTAAAACAAAAGGATACGACTATGGTAAGAGCATTGCAACAGAATATCCTTGAAGCCTACGACCGCGATTTCTCGAAACATGCTCCACTCAACGAGGTGCCGCGCTTGAGGATGGTTTGGCGAAGCATCAGCGGACAGTTGTCGAAGGAAAACAAGAAATTCATTTACGGATTTCTCAAGGAAGGGGCGCGTGCAAAGAATTTCGAGTTGGCCATTGAATGGCTGAGCGATGCTGGTTTGGCCTATAAAGTCAACCGAACCAAAAAGGGACAGTTGCCTTTGTCGGCTTATGAGGATTTTTCGGCGTTCAAGTTGTTCATGCTTGATGTAGGACTATTGGGTGCGTTGAGCAACATTCCGCCACAAGTGTTGCTTGAAGGCAATGCCATCTTTACCGACTATAAAGGAGCAATGACCGAGCAATTTGTGTATCAGCAATTGTGCTTGTCGGGCAAGAACAGCATTTATTATTGGTCGGCTGAAAACTCAAGGGGCGAGGTGGATTTTCTTGTGCAACGCGACAACCGCGTGATTCCCATTGAGGTGAAAGCGGAAGAAAACTTACAGTCGAAGAGCCTTTCCGCTTTTGTGGAAAAAAATCCTGAATTGCACGGGATGCGCTTTTCCATGTCGGATTACCGCGAGCAATCGTGGATGACCAATTATCCTCTTTATGCGATAAATGCCCTGTTTTGACATTTGCGAAACAAAAAATTGAACGGTACAAGAAAAAAGACTAATTTTGCAGCGAATTTATATCTGGATGGCTTCGCACCTCAAAATGGCGCGAAGCGACAAAAAAGTCTTGAAATTTCAATCTTTAAATCATTAAATTAAATAGTAATGGCATTTAACCTCAGAAACAGAAACTTCCTGAAGTTGTTGGACTTCACTCCGGAAGAAATCAAGTTCTTCCTGAAACTTGCCGCCGACCTGAAGGCCGCCAAGTATGCAGGCACCGAACAACCCAAACTGACGGGCAAGAACATCGCCCTGATTTTCGAAAAGACCTCGACCCGTACCCGTTGCGCTTTCGAAGTCGCCGCCAAGGACCAAGGTGCTCACGTCACCTACCTCGGCCCCACTGGCTCACAAATCGGCATCAAGGAATCGATGGCTGACACCGCCCGCGTGTTGGGTCGCATGTTCGACGGCATCGAGTACCGTGGCTTCGGTCAGGACATCGTTGAAGAACTGGCCAAATACGCCGGCGTGCCGGTGTGGAACGGCTTGACCAACGAGTTCCACCCCACCCAAATCCTCGCCGACTTCCTCACCATGCAGGAACACAGCGACAAACCTCTCAACCAAGTGACCTTCGCCTACTGCGGCGACGCCCGTTTCAACATGGGCAACTCACTGATGGTTGGCGGTGCCAAGATGGGTATGGACGTGCGCATCGTGGCTCCCAAGGAACTGCAACCTAACCAAGACCTTATCAACACCTGCAAGGAAATCGCCAAGGAAACGGGTGCCACTGTGACCGTGACCGACAATGTGGCCGAGGGTGTCAAGGGCTGCGACTTCATCTATACCGACGTTTGGGTATCGATGGGCGAACCCGCCGAGGTCTGGAAACAGCGCATCGACCTGCTTATGCCTTACCAAGTGAACAAGCAGATGATGGAAATGACCGGCAACCCGAACTGCAAGTTCATGCACTGCCTGCCGGCTTACCACAACCTTGAAACCAAGGTGGGCCGCGACGTTCACGAGCAATTCGGCTTGGACGGCATCGAGGTCACCGAAGAAGTGTTCGAAGGCAAGAACAGCATCGTCTTCGACGAGGCCGAGAACCGTATGCACACCATCAAGGCCGTCATGGTGGCCACGTTGGGCGACTAAGGTTTCTCAATAAAGACAAATTCGTGGCTGATGCTGCGAAACGCTCTTACGGCGGATGCTATACAAATCTGTAGCATCCGCCGTTATTGTTGGTTAATGGTGTAATGACCCTTCAACCGACAACTCGGCCAACTGATGGGTGATGTCCACTTGATGGAGGGACTTGCTTTCACTTTCGCAATAAGCTTCATTCTGGAGACGGGTGTACTCGGCATTGGTCAGATCTATTGCTGACTTCGGTCCTCGTTTGGGATATACCCGCAACAGGACGACATTATCGTGCTTTAGCGACACATAATATATCAACCGGAAACCTTTGGGCCGTGAAAGATTCTGCCCAGTGTTGGGTAAGCGCAACTTAACCACACGATATTCAGGGTACTGATACACACGGTCATTGGTATTGCGCAGAATATCATCAGACATGCTTTGTAAGGCATCGCAAATGTCTTTCACTACGGTTTGGTAGCCGTCTTTGCTTCTCTTGGTGAGGTCAGCCAAAGACACGCGAAATGAACTTGTCGTAAAGAAATCCATCTTTGGTTGCTATGCTATGCTACAAAGGCGTTCACTGGATTTCTGGAATTCCTCATTCTGACGAAGATCAATATTAAACATCTGAAGGTCGCTGCACAATTCCTGAAAGTCGCTCACGCAGTCGCTGTATTCTTCAACTGCCGTTTTGAGTCCGGCATAAAGCGGCGATGCAACAAGTTTCTGGTGAAGCTGATCCATCAGTATCAAAATAGGTGTAGAATGGGCCAACAACTCAATGGTTTCCTGAATATCGAACTCTGTGAAATGACTGCGCACGAGTTCAACAAGTGCGTTTGTCTCGTTTGTCACATGGTTGAGTTGATTCTTCATGACAATCACTTTGTCGAGATAATCGTCCATATCAAATTGCTGCTGTGTTACCTCGGCAGTTTGACGGCGCACTCGAGTATAGGTCGCTTTTATTTCAGCTGTATAACTACACATATCAGCATCTCCTCTATTCTTATTTGACCCGCAAATTTACAATTAATTTCTCACATACAGGTGTCTTATGTCTCTGTTTTACTTAAAACCCGCTAATTTGCAGTTCATTATATTCGGGCAAGCAAAAAGAAAGGAACCCCGATTCGGGGTTCCTTTCGTGTTTTAAGGCAAAGCCTAAAGCATCAATGGTTCACCACCACGCGCTGGTTGCTCACCGTGCCGTCGCTTTGGCGGATGTTGAAGAAATAAGTGCCGTTGCTGTATTGGCTCAAGTTCACGTTGAGCATCAAGCTGTTGGCGGGAATGGTCTCCACCAAGGCACCCATCATATTGTAAACCATCACGCTCTCGATGCCTTTGGCGCTCTCGATGCGCACTTGGTCGTTGGCGGGGTTGGGATAAACCTTGGCCGTCGACGAAATCTCTGAAACGCTCAGCAATTCACCGTCAACGGTAACGTTAAATACTACTTCTCCACCATTGGATTCCACCTTAACAGCAGTTTCTGCGACACTTCTGCCGACAGGCAGGTTGGGGATAATGCTGAAATGGAATTCTTCTGCTTCATTTATCGTATAAGGCAGCGTGTTTGCAGGTTGAATAAGTAAATACTCCGCGCCCACGGGATTGGCTTCCGTAATGGCAGTAATCTCGATAGGCGTATGCGAAGCGAAATTACCGTTGGTCACATAAAGATTGGCTTCGGGTTCGGCGACCGTCAACTCAACGTAAGGCGAGCCGGGGATATACAATCCCATGTCTTGCAAGTTTTCCGTCACAACGGCCACAACTTTGACAGAGGATTGTTCATTGGGATACAAGGCGACCACTCCAACCACATAGAACATGTCGGGATCGCCTTCAAACGAATACTCGGTTGCGGTGATGCCTTCGGCCACCAATTCATTGTTGACATACACATCATATCCGATGGGATTGCCTTGGCTTGGTGCATCCCAAGTAGCCTCAAACAAACCTCTTGGACCAGCTACTTCGGTCAATGTCAGGTTCTCGACGGGATAAGGATGAATGTCGGTGTACTCGTAGGCAAAGTGGCTGTTGTATACATACTTCGAGCCATGGTTCTGCACCCAGATGGACACTTCGAGGTCGCTCATTTCCTCAACGTGCGTTCCCGACATGTCTTGGGTGAACTCCAAACGTTGCATCTCGCCAGCCGTGAAATCAAGTGTCGAACCTTCGCCGTCGGGCATCATCTTCATGAAGACGTGGTGGAACTCGGTCTCGCCATTGCCTCCCACGTTGTTGTAAGTCACTTTTTCGTTGATGGAGACATACACACGGGCCTCAATGTCAACATACGGCATCACATCGGCGAAAATATGGATGTTGTTGCCCTCCACGGTGAACGAACCTCTGACATCGAAGTAGCCGGGCTCGTCGGCGTGTTGGTTGAAAGTGTTTTGGTTGACAGCCGCGTTGTTGGTGCCCACGCCGTCAAGATAAATGTCCGGAACGCCGCTCACGCCGTAATAGGTGCGGCGCACGCCACCCTCGGCGGTATAATACGGGTCGCCGTTGCCGGGCCAGTTCATCTGGTACTTGGTGTAAGTGTAGCGACCGGGATTGTTGTTGCAGAACGTGGCCATTTGGTTGTTCACGTTCACGCAAGGTCCGCAAGTGGACGAGGAGAAATGCTCAATCATGGGTATTCTTTGGACATTGTCCATCGGGATGGAGACGGATTTCACCAGCACATTGTTGTCGCTCACATCATCGTCCTGACCATTGACCTTGACGATGGCCAAAGTCACGACATAGCCACCGGGGACGTTCAAGGCAGCAGGAGTATCGAAGGTCAAAGTGGTGGTAGCCAAGGGAGCAATGTTCACATCAAAGGTTTGGCCCAACGGCATCATGCCCGACACCTCGTAGGAGGCTTCGACGGAAGTGATTGGGGTGGAACCATAGTTCATGACGTTCATGCTGACGGTAAGGTTGCCCGTCGGCATGATGGCAGGCAGAGAGGTGCCAGTAATGGCGAGGTCAAGGTTTTCGAGGGTAAAGACCATGATGTCGTCAAAGAACCAGTTGTCGATGTTGTAGGAGTTGCCGCTGTAATAGACGCAGAACTGGAAGTTGGCGCTTCCCACGTCGGGCGTCGTGATTTCTTGGGTCACTGCATACACGCCGTCCGAAGAATATACTTGGCTCCAGCCTTCGTTCCAGGTGGTGCCGCCGTCAGTAGTGGTGGCGATGCCCAACGTGTGGGAGCCACTGTAGTTGTCGAGGCAATGCTTGAAGGAAATGATGACGCTGTTGAGACCCGTCAAGTCAACAACAGGGGAAACAAGGCGGGAAATGCCGTTGAATTGTGGGCCGTAGTACAGCCACATTTCGTTGGCTTCGCCGCCCGCATTGTTGGTGGCCGAAATGTTCCAGTTGGACTGGCCAAGGCCTGCGATGGACCAGCCGGCAGGCATTGAGGCACCGTCAAAAGATTCTTGCAGCAAAACCGCGCGGTTTTGCGCCATCGTTGCCGTCGCAAAAAGGAGGGCAAACGCAAACAGTAAGGTTTTCTTCATAGTGATTAAGAATTTAATGTTGTGTTGATTAGATTTTTCTTTGCGCTGCAAAAATAAGAACATTTTTGGAAGTTGCCATCTTTTGGTGGAAAATATCTATATTTGCAAGACAAAAATGCCTGCTTTATGAAAAAAGCCCTCTTTGTTTTGTTTTTGGCCTTTGCCGTCGTCTTTGAAGCCAAGGCGCAAGAAGATATGATAGTCCTTCGTGACGACTTGGATAGCTGTGAAACAGTGCGTCCTGATGTAATGCCCAAGGATTTCCACTTGGATTATGTGCAACTTTATTATTATTCCCGTCTTACCAAGGCATTGGAATATCCCGAAGAGGCAAAACAGAACCATATCCGAGGTAATGTGCTTTGTACGTTCAAAGTCACAAAGGATTGTAAACTAACCGATTACAAGGTTTTCAAAGGATTGGGCTATGGTTTGGACGAATTGGCGCTCTATTATGCCCAATTGGTCACCAATCCTTCGGAAGCCGCTGAATATCAAGGCGAAAAGGTCGATTTGTTGTGTATGTTAGCCATATCATTCAACTATGAGCCGGAATGGCCATATACTTTCGCGAAAGATTTCAGTATGGAAAAACTGCTTGACGATGAAGCGATATTAATAGGTAACCCACAAGGGAATTCCGATCGCCGTTGCGTGAATGATGAATCGGAAATTGGTTATGAATGCAGGGTGCCTTATGTTCGCTTCAAGGTGAAAAACAAGAAAGGCAAAATCGCCAAGGTGGAATTGGCGAAAAGCTCCGGCTTCAAGCCTCTTGATGATGAGGCGGTTATGGCTCTTTGGAATTTGGAGTATTGGGAAGGTGGCCGTAAGGGGAAGGATGCGGAATACATCGTCCCCGTCCGATTCGATGCAAATTTAGAGGAGAGATAGCATCCCAAAAACCACCACCACCAAAAAACTGTGCTTCACCTGCCGCCCCAAAAAAGGGTCAAGGAGTTTTTTCTCGGCACGATTGTTTTTTGATTTTTATTTGTATTTTTGTGGGCAAATAATCGTGTTATGGGAAATTATAATCTGGGGTTCATATCCAATGAAGACATTTATAACCATGTAAGAGCGACTGTTCTTCAGTATCGCCGTAGCATCAATCTGAAAGAATTCAACCAAAACATCATTGATCCAATCAAATTGACATTTGATGCAAAGATTTATGGTCAAACGATGCGACAAACCATTGAATCTGAATGCATTCGTCAAATTGATAAAACAAACAATAACCGAATAGGCTATTTTCACCAAAACATTTTCCGTTTTGCTGGCAATGGTTGGCTGGTTCCTGAGAATGGAGAACAAGGAGGATTTGATGTTTTGAACGATGACCTTCACATTTATGTTGAAATGAAGAACAAGCACAATACGATGAATGCTGCAAGTGCATCAGACACTTATGTGAAAATGCAAAGTAAGATACTTCACGACGACAAGGCGACTTGCATGCTTGTTGAAACAATTGCCAAAAAATCACAGAATGAAATATGGGAGATTACCATAAATGAGAATGGGAGAAAGCAAAAATACTCGCATCAGCGAATCCGTCGTGTATCAATGGATAAATTCTATAATATTGTTTTTGACGACAAAGATGCTTTCTGTAAATTATGTAAAGCATTGCCAATTGTCTTAGATGATGTCATAGCTGAGGACGATTCCATCAGATTGCATAATTCCGTGTATGAAGAACTTGACAAGACAGATTTCTACAAGAGTTTATATTTGCTTGCGTTTAAAACATACGAAGGATTCGAAAACTTTTGATGATGCAAACATTCATTTCAGCCACAAATATCGCCGATATTTTAGGAACCTCTTTGGCCACGGTACAAAAATGGGGTGAAAGTGGGTTATATCCATATCACACCAAGAATGGCAAGAAAGGATTCTATATGGAGGACCTTAAAGACATTCCTGCCATAAAACAAATGCTTGAAACCCATTGGGACGAGGAGTTCTGTGTTGCCCCTTTACGTGACTTTACTTCTGTCGAATTGTTTGCTGGCGCTGGTGGATTGGCTCTTGGCATGCATTTGGCGGGCTTCAGGAATGTGCTGCTGAACGAAATCGATCCGATGGCTTGCCAAACCCTTCGCAAAAACCACCCGGAATGGAATGTGTTTGAAGGTGACATTCATCAAGTGGATTTTAAACCCCTTCGCGGCCATATCGACTTTTTGTCAGGGGGATTCCCCTGCCAGGCATTTTCGTACGCTGGAAAAAAAGGCGGACTGAATGACACAAGAGGAACTTTGTTTTTTGAACTTGCCCGTGCAGTAAAAGAAATTCAACCCAAAGTGTTTATGGGGGAGAATGTGAAAGGGCTTCTCTCTCATGATGATGGTAAGACATTGGAGGTCATTAGAAATGCCATTGCCGAGTTAGGATACACTTTGGTTGAGCCAAGGGTGCTGAAAGCCATTATGTATCAAGTCCCGCAAAAAAGGGAAAGACTGATTCTGATAGCCATTCGCAACGACATAGCCCAACAAGTGGCTTTTCGTTGGCCCGACCCATATAAACGGGTAATGACTTTAAAAGATGCTTTCTATAAAGGGAAACTGTTTGCAAAAGACGTGCCTGCCTCAGAAGGTCAAGCTTATCCCGAAAAGAAAGCCCGTGTGATGAGAATGGTTCCCGAAGGAGGCGATTGGCGCGATCTGCCCGAAGAAATCCAAAAAGAGTATATGGGAGGCAGTTTCTATTTGGGAGGTGGAAAAACGGGCATGGCCCGACGTTTGGCGATGGATGAGCCTTCGCTGACCCTTACATGCGCTCCTGCCCAAAAACAAACAGAGCGTTGCCATCCGATTGAAACCCGTCCGCTTACCGTCCGTGAATATGCCAGAATCCAAACCTTCCCTGATGATTGGCTATTTGAAGGTAGTTTGTCTGATCAATACAAACAGATAGGTAACGCTGTTCCCGTGAATCTTGCTTTTGCCATCGGGCGTTCTTTGATTAGATTGTTCAATGACATTGATGCCTTGCATTATGAAGAAAGCCATTTTGAGCAAGCCAATGAGATTGCCCGTAATATGATTCCACCGAAACCGTTTGCCTTGAATCTCTTCGATGTGCAAAAAGAATATCCGGATGAAATCGTCATCAATCCGTTTATCGAAAACGGTTTTGAACTGGATGCAACAAGGCATGTATTGGTCAGTTTGGTGAAAAATGACAATATTGCTTCATTCAACAACCAATCTGCCAAAATATACTACTCAGGCATTAAGTTCCCTTCAACGGTCAAACTCAATGAATTGTATTATTTTATGCCTTACACGAAGGGGAAAGGCATTCGCGACTTGTATATGATTAAAGTGGCAAGAGTTGGAACGAAGCACGAAGTAAGAAAAGAATCAAACGACCGTGATTTACGCTTGGTTTTCGAAATAGAATACATCAAGCAACTGTTTGATGATTACATCCCTTTCCGATTGAAAATCTGGAATACTTTTACCGACTTAACGATGGAACAATTATTGGAAACAACCTATTCATCGGCAAATATCAAGCAATGAGCAATATTCCGTAAACCACTACCACCAAAAAACTGTGCTTCACCTGTCGCCCCAAAAACGGGTCAAGGAGTTCGGGCTTTGTGGTTTTTATGGCTTTCAAATCCTTGAAAAACAAGGGAAAAAGCAGCCAAAATGAGTATGTATAATAAGGTTCGTGTTTCAGAACGAGAAAAACCGTCAAACAAACAAACGCCCCGACGATGAGCAGGCAATGGTAAATGAAAGCCTTTTTCTGCCCCAATTTCACCACGAGGCTGTTTTTGCCCGAAGCCTTGTCGTTTTCGTAATCGCGCATATTGTTGATGTTGAGCACGGCGTTGGAGAGGAAACCCATGGCCGTTGCCGGAAGAAAGACGCTGAAATCGAACCAAGGAGCAGACAAATAATAGGTACCTGCCACGGCTGCCCAACCAAAAAAGAGGAAGCAGAACAGGTCGCCCAGGCCGCGATAGCCGTATGGACGTTTGCCCAAGGTGTAAAGCAAGGCTGCCAAAATAGCCCCTATGCCAAGGGCAATAAAGAACGACAACACAAACAAAAAGCGATAATGGGGCACTACAGCCACTTGGGCAACGTGATACACAAAAAGCAACAAGAAACCAGACAACAAGCATAATCCACTCACTATGACTAACGCCCATTTCATTTCCTTCTCCGTGATGGCACCACTCTGCATCTCGCGTTGCGGACCAACGCGCTTCGCGTTGTCAGTGCCTTTCTTGAAGTCGCCGTAGTCGTTGGCGAGGTTGGAGAGAATTTGAAGCAACACGGCTGTGATAGCAGCGAAAAGGATGGGGAAAGGATAAAAGAATTCCCCGTTGATGGCCAGGCGAGCTGCCAAAAAACCGCCCAACAGCACTCCCGAAAAAGAGAGCAGCACCGTCCTCGGACGGGCTGCCCTTATCCATGTTTTTAAATTTGCCATTTTTTCTTTATTTCACAAAACCTACAAAACTCACAAAATCAGGAAAGCAGCCAACCGGCCTGCTTTCCAAAGCATCCTAACAGATGACCTTGTGGATTTAACTGTATTTTCTGATGGGGAAGCCATCGGAGGCATATACTTCATTACTTTCTGAATCAAAGAAATAACGCTCGATTTCAGCAAACTTCGGATAAAAGTTGACCAAGATACCTACAGAGGCTTTCATCAATCTCATATAATTGAATAATTGTGCTTTGTGTTCGTTGGTTAGATTTTCGACGGACTTCAACTCAACAATAATGTCATCATTAACCAAAAAGTCCAATCTATAAGTGGCTTTCATTTCTTTCCCGTGATAGGTTGGATGAAACGACAATTCTTTCTGAAAATGGATATTCCTTTCAGACAATTCTAATTGAAGTCCTTCTTGATAGACTTTTTCATAAAGTCCCGGCCCTAACTCTTTATGAACTTCATGAATAGCCCCTATTGTGTCGTAAGCATAGGATTTTAAAGCCTCAACATCTATCATGCTTTTTGTTTTCAGTTTGAAACAGCAACGGCATCCCGGTTGGGTGCCGTTGCTTGTTAGAAATGCTTTTGTTTTGATGGTTTTGTCGGTTTTGTGACCAAAAAACTATCTCCTGCGGCCTCCACCGCCACGGCGGCGCGGGGCATAATAATCATCGTCATAGCGGCTGGCGCCACGGCGACCACGGCCTGAATCCCTCGATGACGAGCCTCTCGATGAGCCTCCTCTTGGACTTCCTCCTCTCGAGCCACCTTTGGAACCTCCACGGCTGCTGCCGAAACCACGCTCGGCGTTGCGCTGCTTGCGGCTTGGGCGGTCGTCGTCGTCAATGAAAACATCGATGTCGTCCAAGTGGTCTTTCCAGTCGGGGTCGAGCCACTCGCGGCCATCGCGTGAGCGTTCCGACTTGTAGAGGGGTTTGTCGTCGTCGAAGTCCTTCTTTTTCTTCTTCGGTTTCTTCTCGAAGAAGTCGTCGTCGCGGCGGTCGCGTTCCTTGCGGAAGTCGTCGCGTTTTTCACGGCGTTCGTCGCGGTCGCGGCGTTCCTTGCGCTCGCTGCTGCCTTTCTTGCGGTCGGGCTGTTCTTTGGCCACTTCCACCACGATGCCGCGCGGGTTGTAGTGCGGGTCGGCGAAGCTTTCCAGAATCATCGGCACGAAGCTCTCTTCCACGTCGACGTAGGAATAGTCGCCAAAGAGGTCGATGCGGCCAATCGGGATGTTCTTCGAGTGGGTCACGTCGTTGATTTTGCCTATGATCTTCTGCGGCAGGATGTGGTCGTTCTTGCCCATTCCGAAGAAGAGGCGTGTCATGGTTTCGTCGCGGTGCTCGCGCTCTTTCTTGATTTCCTTGCGGTCTTTCTTCTCGTCTTTTTCGTTGACGTTGAGGTCGACGGCGTTCTTGTAATAGTCAAGGAAACGGTTGAAGTTGAGGGCCACCATGCGGGTGATGAGCTCTTCGCGGCTCATCCATTCCAGCTTGCGGAACACCACTGGCAGGTAGTCGTCAATCTCCTCGCGGTTGATGTCGACGTGTTCGATGCGGTCAATGTGGTTGAAGAGCTGTTTCTCGCACACTTCCTTGCCCGTGGGAATCATGGCCTTCTCGAAGGGACGGCCCACGATTTTTTCAATCTTCTTGATTTTGCTCTTTTCGCGCAGGTTGATGAGGCTGAGGCAGATGCCGCGTTTGTCGGCACGACCTGTGCGACCGCTGCGGTGAACGTAAGTCTCGATGTCGTCGGGAAGGTTGTAATTGATGATGTGTGTCAGTTCCTTCACGTCGATGCCACGGGCGGCCACGTCGGTAGCCACCAGCAGTTGCAGGCTGCGTTTGCGGAAGTGGTCCATCACGTTGTCGCGCATGCCTTGCGACAGGTCGCCATGCAGTGCGGCGGCGTTGTAGCCGTCTTGGATGAGGTTGTCGGCAATCTCTTGGGTTTCCAGCTTGGTGCGGCAGAAGATGATGCCGTAGATGGACGGCGTGTAGTCGATGATGCGCTTCAGCACCGAGTAGCGGTCTTTGGCGGCCATCATGTAGTAGATGTGGTCGACGTTGGCGGTGCCTGAGTTGCGTTCGCCCACGGCCACCTTCACGGGGTCGGTCATGTATTTGTTGAGGATGGCCTCCACCTCTTTCGGCATGGTGGCCGAGAAGAGCATGGTGTGGCGTCCTTCCTTGGGCATGTACTCGAGGATGTCGTCGACCTCCTCTTGGAAGCCCATGTTGAGCATTTCGTCGGCCTCGTCGAGAATCATCGTCTTCACGTTGCTGAAATCCACGCGGTTGCGGCGAATCATATCGCGCAAGCGGCCCGGCGTGGCCACGATAATCTGCGGCTTCTTGGCCAAATCTTTGAATTGTACTTCGATGCTGGCGCCGCCGTAAACGGGCACAATCAGGATTTCTGGAATGTACTTGGCATAGTTGCGCAAGTCGCGTGTAATCTGCATACAAAGTTCGCGCGTCGGACAAAGAATCAACGCTTGGACGCATCGTTGCGTTTCGTCAATCTTGTTCAACAGCGGCAAACCAAAAGCGGCAGTCTTACCTGTTCCCGTCTGTGCAAGGCCCACAAAGTCAACATCTTTCTCCAAGAGTACAGGAATCGTCTTCTCCTGTATCGGCATAGGATTTTCAAACCCCAACTCCTTTATAGCCTTCAACAGAGCGGGATTCAATCCAAAATCGGTAAATTGTGACATGAAATAAATAATTGAATAGTAGTATGAATTGGGCTGCAAAAGTAGTAATAATTAGTGAATTAGGACAAAATTATCTTCAAAATGCCAAAAAAAGGATAGTTTTCCGTAATTTTGCCATCTGGAAATGACGATAAAACCACTCATCATATCAGTTTTTCTGCTTCTGTCGGTCTCTATTTTCTCTTGCGAAAGACAACAACAACCCAACGTCGCCGACAAGCAGGTGCCGCGCTTGAATATCGACAGCCTTTTCGTCGATTTGAACAAGCTGCAGGTGGAGAAGAAGGCCGGGATGGCCGACAAGCTCTTCACGGATTTTTCGCACAGCGGGATGAACGGTGTGGTGCTCTATGCCGAGCAGGATCAGGTCATCTACGAGAAGGCCTTCGGCTGGCGCGACTTGAGCAAACGGAAGAAAGACTCGTTGCGCGTGGATGATGCCTTCCAGCTTTCGTCGGACTCGAAGATGTTTACCGCCGAGGCCATCATGCTGCTCGAAGCCGAGGGAAAGCTCGATTACGATGACGACGTGAGGAAGCATATCCCTGAGTTGCCTTACGAAGGCATCACCATCAGGCAATTACTCAACCATCGTTCGGGCTTGCCGCGCTACGACGCCATGGCCGACAAGCATTGGCCCGACCGCCGTAAGCCGTTCTCCAACGAGGAGATGATCAAGATGATGGCCGAGAAAACGCCCAAGCCTTATAATGCCCCTGATGCGGTTTTTCTCTATAACAACGTGAACTATGCGCTCTTAGGCTCGGTGGTGGAGCGGGTGAGCGGCGAGCATTTCGAAGACTTCATGCGCGAGCGCATCTTTGAGCCTTTGGGCATGACCCATTCTTTCATCTATTCGATGCGCGACGAGGACAAGGTCTCGCAATACATGCCCGTCGATGTGCATGGCCACGATATGTACAGGAAAGGTCCGGAAAAGGCAAGAAACGACTACCTGAACGGCGTGATGGGCGACAAAATCATGTTCTCGACCGTGGATGACATTTGGCTGTTCAACAAGGCTTTGGACAACCAAACATTGCTGCCCGACAGCCTTCAGGCCGAAGCCTTCAAGCCAGGCTCGCCCAAGTGGAAAAACGATGAAAACTATGGCTTCGGCTGGCGAATGAACAAGAATTATCCCGGAATCTTTTTCCATTATGGCTGGTGGAAGGGCTACCGCAGCGTCATCGTCCGCGACACTACGCATCGCCGCTTCTTGGTCGTTCTCAACAACACCACTTGGCAGATTCCCCCTGATGCGATTTGGGACTTCATCAACGACACCACCATTGTGCTGCCCGAGGCCGAGCCGCTTGTGAGATAGAATGGAATCTTGCTGATGTTATATTACTTGACGACCAACTTGAACCCCACTCCGTGTACGTTCAGGATGTTGACGTTGGGCTCGTCCTTGAAGTATCTGCGCAGCTTGGTGATGTAGACGTCCATCGAGCGGGCGTTGAGGTAAGAGTTTTCTTGCCAAATCTGCATCAGGGCCTTCGAGCGTTCGAGGGTGTTGCCCATGTTCTCGCAAAGCATCAGCAGCAGGTCCGATTCTTTCGAGGTCAGCTTGTTCACTTCGTTGCCGCGCGTCAGGAGGTGGCGGGGTGCGTCGAAGGTGAAGCTGCCCAACTGGAACACGGATGGTTGGGCTTGCAACTGCATATAACCGCTCCAGCGTACCCACACCTTCACTCGTGCCAACAGTTCGTCCATGCTGAACGGCTTGGTCATGTAGTCGTCAGCGCCAACGCTGAAGCCTTCCAAGATGTCTTCTTGCTCGCGTCGTGCGGTAAGGAAAATAAGCGGTGTCATGGGTTTCATCGTCTTGATTTGCTTGGCTAAGGTGTAACCATCCATCACAGGCATGGTTATGTCGGTGATGCAAAGGTTGTAATCGTGGGTCAAGAAGCTGTTCCAAGCTTCCTCACCATTGGCGCAAAGCGTAGTAAAATAACCTTTGGAGTCGAGATAGGCCTTGAGAATCATTCCGAGATTCTTGTCGTCTTCGGCCAATAAAATAGTAATGTTCGACATAGCTTTTTGTGGCTCTTTCAAAATTAGTTAATATACAAAATCATTGCCTCTTTAACGGCAAGGGGCAAAAAAATATTGCGCAAAAGTAAGGAAAAAATCGTTTGTTATACACTCAAATTCAAAAATTTATCTCGCCGTTTCAATTTTTTCCCTTATCTTCGCAGCATCTTAAATATCAATCGTATGAAAATTGACCTCACACACATCAATCCTTTCTTGGAAAAGGACATTGTTAATGAATTAGAATCAAGAGTACCAGCAACTTACGAAACCATTTACAAAAGAACAGGTGCCGGCAACGACTTCCTCGGTTGGGTGAATTTGCCCTCCGAAATCGATGAAAGCCTGCTTGCCGACATCGAAAAAACCGCTGCCGACCTGCGCAAAAAGTCTGAAATCTTTGTGGTTGTTGGCATCGGAGGCTCCTATTTGGGAGCGCGTGCCGTCATCGAGGCCCTGCAAAACCACTTTGCGCCGCTCACGGGCGAGAAGCATTTGATTGTCTACGCCGGCCACAATATGAGCGAAGACTACCTTCACGACCTGATGGCCGTTTTGGACAAAAAGGACTATTCGCTGGCCGTCATTTCAAAGTCGGGCACGACGACTGAGCCGGCCATCGCCTTCCGCATCCTGAAGCAACATATTATTAATAAGTACGGCGAACAGGAAGCCGCCTCGCGCATTGTGGCCATCACCGACAAGGCCAAGGGCGCATTGAAGCAATTGGCCAACGTGAAGGGCTACAAGACCTATATCGTCCCCGATGACGTGGGTGGCCGTTTCTCGGTTTTGACTCCCGTGGGTCTGCTGCCTATCGCGGTGGCGGGCATCGACATCCGCGCTTTGGTGAGAGGTGCCGTCGAGATGGAAAAGCAATGCAAAGCCAACCCGAACAAGGACAATATCGTTTCGCAATATGCCGTTGTGCGTCAGGCCCTTTATGCACAAGGTTTGACCAACGAGATTATGGTGAACTACGAGCCGCGTTTGGTGTATTTCAGCGAATGGTGGAAGCAGCTCTACGGCGAGAGCCACGGCAAGCAGCACAAGGGCATCTTCCCCGCTTCGGTCACCTTCAGCACCGACCTCCACTCGATGGGGCAATACATCCAAGACGGCCTACGCAACCTCTTCGAAACGGTGATTTCGGTGGAAAACTCTAATTATGAACTCCGCATCCCGAATGAAAGCGAAGACCTCGACCAACTGAATTACATCGCTGGCAAGCGCATCAGCGAAGTGAACCACAAGGCTGAACTTGGCACCGTTTTGGCCCACGAGGACGGCGGCGTGCCGAATTTGCGCATCGTCATCCCCGAAGTTTCGGCTTGCGTCCTTGGCGAACTGATTTATTTCTTCGAGATGGCCTGCGCCGTCAGTGGCTATATGCTGGATGTCAATCCTTTCGACCAACCCGGCGTGGAGGCTTACAAGAAGAATATGTTCGCCTTGTTGGGCAAGAAAGGTTTTGAGGAACAGACGGCGGAATTGAATAAGAGGTTAGGTTTGTGTTAAAGGAAACAAATCTTACGTCAATCTTATCGTAAATTGTTTTGCAGTGTTTTGCGTCACTGCGAGGCACGAAGCAGTCCAGACATTGAAGCGTATTCTTCTGGATTGCTTCGTCGTTCCTCCTTGCAATGACGCGAAGCGGCAGAACGATACGATTTGAAAGAGATTTGTGGCAGATTTGCTTCCATAAAGAAAAAAAGCATTATTTTTGCAGCCTTAAAACATTATCAACATCTGAAATGGACGTACCCAAAGACGACGTAAACTCCCAGTTTACATTCACTTACGACGACATCAAAGGCACCGTACACGTGGTTGACCACCAAACGGGCGAAGAATATGACCTCTTGAAGGAAGACACCGGCTGGTTTGATGCCGAATTCAAATTTGACGTGTAAATATTTCACGCTGAATACGCAGAATTTTAGGAAGCGCAAAGCGACATATTAATCGAAGCCGATAGGTTTCTGCGTTTTCTGCGCATTCTGCGTGAGGAAAATCCTATTTCTTCCGTTTCCAAGTCTGTGAACGGCCCAGCAGCCCGGCCTTGTCCAAAGAGCCGCGCAGGACAAGTTCGTCGGTTTTGGCGTGGTAAGTCACCTTGCCGTAGTAGGTCTTTTGGCTTTCGGGGTCGAAGACCTTGCCCTTCAGATGGTCGCCGTGGACTTTCATATCGATGAAAATCTGGGTACCAACCACGTGTTTCCATTCTTTGGGATAAGGTGGTTTCATTTCCCTGTAGTTGCCGTTGCTGTCTTTGTCGTAGATGGCCGTAACCACAGCCTGATAACTGTCGTTTTTCTCGGCGATTTTGACGCTCGAGCGTTGTTCGCCTGTCTTGTCGTCGATGGTGTACCACTCGCCGAGCATCTTGCTGACTTGCGCTTGGGCGAAAGTGGCTGTGGCGAGGAAAAGGAGTAGGAAGAGGAGTTTTTTCATAGGGATAAATACTTTTGGAATGTAAACGGAAGAATTTGAGGATTATTTTGTCAACTGCCTATAAGTCACCAAATTAATCCGATATTCCACGCGGCTGTCGGTCAATTCGTCGCGGCTTTGTTTGAGAAGGGTTTGGGCTTCGAGCACGTCCGAAAGGGCGACCAAGCCGGCATCGTAATAGTCTTGCGTGATTTTCAGGTTGGCTTCGGCATCTTTCAATGCGGTTTGCGCCATAGTGATTCGCAGCCAACTTTGCTCAAGGTTGAACCAAGCCTGATTGGTCTGCATCTCCATTTTCTCGGTGAGGTCGCGACGGGTGTTTTCGGCTTTTTCGGCATCAAGGTCGTGTTTCTTCAGTTTGAACGCGGTCTTGTGCCAGTCGGTGATGGGAATTTGAAGCATCGCAAAAACCATCGCATTGGGTTTGGTGTTCTCCAAAATGGTGTGATAGTTCGCACTGCCGCCTATCAACAACGAGGGAAGGGTCGCGCCGAGGGTCATCTTCTTTTTCAAGTCTTCGGCTTTCAACGAGAGGTCCAAAAGGTGGCTTTCGTTGCGGTTGGCCACGGCTTCCGAGGCAGGTTGGAACCAAATGGCAGGTTGGACTTCCAAGCCCAACGTATCGGTCAGAACCATATTATTCCATTCCGTGCCGATATATTGCGCCAAAGCCATTTTCAAAAGCGTAATGCCGTCGGTGAGTTTCTTGCGGTTGAGTTGGCTTTCGTTTTGCTTCACGCGGAGCTTGTATTGGTCGGTGGGCATAGCCAAACCCGCTTCGATGGCGCCGCCGAGGTCTTTGTCCAAGGTATCCAAAAGGCGGTCGAGTTGGTCGAGAGTGGCCACTTTTTCCTGCAAGGAAACGATTTGCCAATAGAGGGTTTCCGTCTGCAATCGCACCTCGTCTTCCTTCATTTTTGTCTGTGTTTCAGCGGCTTCTATGCCCAATTTGGCCAATTTGTTGCCGTTGCGGATGCGCCCTCCGGCATAAATCGGCTCGGTAACCATCGCATTAAGCATCACACCGTTCTGCACGAAGGAATATTCCTTGTCCAAGCCCATATTGACACCGTATTCGGCATAAAGCGTGTAAAGCAACTGCCTCAGTTGTGCATTGTCGATGTCCTCAATGCCAAAAGTGAGCATCGGGTTCAAGGCATCGAAAGCCAAGGCCTGCGCCGTGACGGTGGGGAAGTATTCGGCGCGGGCTTCGTTTTTCGTCGCTCTCGCCTTATCGATTTCCAATTGGCTGTTTTTCAGTTCGATGTTGTTCTCCAAGGCCATTTCGATGCAGTTTTGCACGGTGAGGTTGAGCGTGTCTTTTTGCTGACCGAACAACGGACTGGCTGAAAACAGTAATACAAATAATATGGTTTTGGTTTTCATCGTTTTACAATTATCCATTTGCCGCCTTTGTCAGGGCCTTCCCTGCGAATTACGCCTTCGTCTTGCAGTTTTTTCAAATGTTTGCTGACCGCACTTCGGTTGATTCCCAATGATTCTGCCATTTTTGTGGAAGTGATTCTTTCATCGTTCTTGATTAAATCAAGTATCGCATCGCGGGTTTTCTGTCCACCTTTTCTGTCCACCTTTTCTGTTTTCTGTCCACCTTCCGACTGTTTGAAATTCTCGATTTCCTTCCGTAGGTTGGTATGGTGTTCCCGTAACATAAACTCTCTGAAAGGCAGAGTGTTGTCTTGTTCTCTTGATTCGACCAATGCTTGGATGTACTCTGCTTTGTCTTCCTTTTTCACTTTTGTGGGAACAAGCCCAAACTCGAATTGTATATAGTTCATTATCAGGCGCGACATTCGTCCATTGCCGTCCGCCCAAGGATGAATCGTAACGAGTTGGAAATGTGCATCAAAACTCAACAGATATTGCTCCAATATGTCTTTGCTATCCACCAAGACCCTTCTGCGTTTGTTCATTTCTTGACAGAATGTGGTCAGTTTTGAAGGCACTTTGGCATAGTTGAGGTATGATTTCCCTCCAGCCCCCGCTGTGACATTGACCAAACGAAGGTCACCTTTTGAAGCATCAAAAGAGCCTTGAACGGTATTGTATTGGCTTCCAGTGTTTTTCATCACAATTGACGACAAATCCTTCAACATTTCCACAGAAAAATCTGTGTGCGACTTTGCCAAACGAATGGCCTGTTCGTAGGCTTTTTTCAGGTCAAGGTTCATCAGTTGCTCTTGCATCGTGCGTCCTTTGGCCGAAATGCCTTCGTCAAACAGCAATTGGTTCTCGATTTCGGTCACCGTCGAGCCTTCGATGGCCGTGGAGTGAGTAATCAACGAGTACAAATAGAACTTGTCATAGTCGATTTGCTCGGCTATGCCAAGTTGCTTGTATTCGTCAAGCACAGTGAGTAATTGGTCGCTTAAGTTCATTGCTTCATTGATGAGGATTCGATTGCAAAAGTAAACAAATTATGAAGATTGCGCAGTTTGCGTCTTGCTCTTATTGAATATCAACCAATACATCACCGGCATCACCGCCAGAATGATCACCATCGAAAGCACCACGCCGAAGCAAATGACCACGCCCATCGGCATCCAAAGCGGATTGCGGGTGATAATCATAGGTAAAACGCCGAGGGCGGTGGTGGCCGAGGTGAGGAAAATAGGTCTCATTCGGCGGCTGCCGGCCTTCATAGCGGCTTCCTTGGTGGGCAGACCTTCTTCAAAACGAAGCGTTTCGGCGTATTCGTACATCACAATGCCGTTGCGGACGATGATACCGATGAGGCTGACGATGCCCAACAAAGAAGTCATACCGAAGTCGAGGCCGAAAAGCCACTCGCCAAAGAAGGCTCCGAACATACACAAACTGCTGGAACACAGGGTCAACAGGGCGAGGTTGAGTTTCTTGAAATAGGCCACGAGGAAGGCTAACATCACGGCGATGGCGGCAAACAGGCTCTTGAGCAGTTGCGGGATGACCATCGTATTGAGCGACGACAGGCCGCCGTATTCGATGCTCACGCCTTCGGGCATATTGGGGCGCACTTCCGTGTCGATGTAGTGTTGCACTTTCTTCATACTGGCGGTCTGCGACTTCCAGAATTTCATATCGGCAGCCACGGTGATGGCGTTCTTGCCGTTGTGGTGTACCAAACTTGCGGGATGCCAGTCGGGACTGATGTCGGCGACTTGTCGGAGCGGGACATTGGTGCCGGGCAACATCGTCGGAATCAGTTGGTTCTGAACAGTTTCGTAGTCGTCGGGGTTGTAGTTTTGTTCCGCATACAGTTTGACAGGCAAGCTGCGGTTGCCTTCCCAAACGGTGGTCAAAGGCTGCCCGTTGAGGCTTCCGGCGAGGTCGAGGGAAAGCACGGTCTTGGTGATGCCAAGTCGGGCACATTCCTCGGGTTTCATAGTCACTTTCACCGAAGGCAGAAACTCATCGTAATCGGTATGAACCCAGCGGAGTTCCTTGTCCAAAGTGAGCATATAGTCCTTGATTTGCTGCGCCACGGGAGCGGTTTCCGCGTAGTCGTCGCCATAGACAAAAACCTCCACAGGTGTCGAAACAGCCTGATAGTCAAGTTGGCGGAAGCGCACGTGAGCCTCGGCAAAATAATAGGAATATTTGTCGTCCATCTCCTTCAGCAGGTCTTCGGTGGCTTGCTTCGAGGTGGTGTTCACAATGAGTTGCGAGAGGTTGTTGGCTGGGATGCTCGGCGCGTAAGTCACGTGGAAACGAGGCGCGGTTTCGCCGATGAAGGCGGTGATAGAGGTGATGCGTTTATCAGTGAGCATCATCTGTTGCAACGAGTCACTGATGCGCGTGGTGGCTTCGAGGCTGCTGCCTTCGGGCAAGCGGATTTCCACCGCAAAGCTGTCGCGCTCGGCCATAGGCATCATCTGGACGTTCAAGGCAAGGAACATCAAAACGCCCAAAACGATGGAACCCACGCCCATCCCGATGGTGAACAGCGGATGGTTGAAACAGTGGCTTTGCAGTTTGTCGTAAAGCCGTTGCAAGAAAGCGAAAAACCGCATTTGGGCTTTCAGGAAACCGTTGTGTTTGGGCTTGTCGTCGGGCTTGATGAACATAATTTCCAACGAGGGAATGACGAGCATAGCATAGGCCAGCGAGGCCATCAGCGAGAAGGCGACGGTCCACGGGAAGAGCTGGACGAAATCGCCCAAAGGCCCAGTGATGATGCGCGTCATCGGGAAAAACATCGTGGCGATGGCGCCCGTGGCGATGAGCATAGGCATAAACAGTTCCTTTGCGCTGCTCACGGCGGCATCGAAGGGCTTGTAGCCTTGGCTCAACTTGTCGATGTAGCCGTCAATATTGATGATGGAGTCGTCCACAATCATACCAAGCACGACGATAAGGGCGGCCAAAGTGACTGTATTCAACTCAATGCCAAAGAGATACATCAATCCAATGCTCATAGCCGTGCAGACGGGCAATCCCGAACTGGCGATGAGTGCGGTGCGCATAGGGAAGAGCAGCAGCATCACCGCAATCACGACAATCATTGAAATGACCAAGTCGCGCAAAAACGCGCTGACCGACTTTTCGACCACTTTGGGCTGGTCGGTGATGCGGTACATTTTCACGCTGTCGGGCAGGGTTTTCCTGAATGTGGAAAGCACTTTTTCCACTTCCTTTCCGTAAGCCACAATGTTGAAGCCCTTGCGCATCTCTACGCTGATAATCAGTGCGTTGTTGCCGTTGAAATTCACCACTTTTGAAGGTGGGGCCAACCGCCTTTCAACGGTGGCCACATCGCGCAAGCGCACGGTGTTGCCCGCCGCGTCGGAATAGATGATTTGCTCCTCAAGTTCCTCTTCGGAAACCACGGGGTTCTCGATGTGCAGCGGCAGGTCGAAGTCGGTGGTTTCCATCGTGCCGCTTGTGGTGAGGAAGCCTTGCGAGGCGTATTGCAGCATCAGCGTGTTCGGACTGATGCCGTAGAACGACAGTTTTTCCTTGTCCACAATGACCGCGATTTCCTCGGTTTGTTCGCCCATCACGCGCACGTTGCCCGTTTGGGGAATGTCGCGCAAGCGGCGGGTGAGGTCGTCGGTGTATTCGCGCATTTCGCGGTAGGTTTTGTCGTCCGATTCCATCGCGATAAGCAGAGAGGAAGTGTCGCCAAAGTCGTCAATCACGGCAATGGCCAACACGCCCGCCGGAAAAGCCAATGCCTTGTTTTCGTTGATTTTGTTGCGGATTTTCGTCCACGCTTGGGCGTAGTTGCTCTTGGTCAAGTCGAGCATCACATAGACGTAGCAGACGCCTTCCTTGGTCACGGAGTAGGTGTTTTTTCGATCCACCTCGGGCAGGGAAAACAGCAGTTCCTCAAGGGGTTTGGTGAGTTGGGCTTCCACCTCCTCGGAATTGGCGCCCGGGTACACGCCCGCCACAATGCCTTGCGGATAACTGAACGCCGGAAACTCGTCTTTCTTCATTTTGGCGAGGGCGTAGATGCCGAAGGCCACGATGATGGCTACGACCACCCACACGATTTTCTGGTGGTCGATGCTCCCCGCGATGATGCCTCTATCTTTTTTAATTTTGCTCATTTCTTTCGATTGCAGGGGTTTACACCGCCTGCCTAATATCCTTCGTCCCTACGGGACTATGTCTAACTCCTTACTATCCACTTTCATTCCTTCGCTCACTTTTTGGTAGCCTTCCACAATGACCTTGTCGCCGACTTGCAAGCCTTCGCTGACGATAACACCATTACCCGAATAGCCCGCAAGCGTGATTTTCCGCCGCGTAGCGCGACCGTCCTCGTCCACCCAAACGAACTTGCCTTCCTGATTAATCAAAACTGCATTGGCAGGTACGACGATGCCCTTGCTGACATCGGCTTTCAGCACCACTTTGCCAATCATTCCGGGCGCGAGTTCCTTGTCGGGCTGTTCGATAAGCACCTTGACAGGATAACTATGCGTGAGCAACGAAGCTGTCATACTTTTCTCCATCACTTTGCCAATCAAGCGTTTGTCGCCCAAGGCGGGGATGACGACCTCGGCGGTGTCGCCCACCTGCACTTTGGCGATTTCGTTTTCGGGTACGGAGATTTTCACGGCCATACCTTTTGTATTAATGATGCGTATGACAGGCTTCAGCGGCGCGATGTTTTCCCCGATTTCGGCATTGACGGAGGCAATGGTGCCATCGAAAGGTGCCGCAATCGTGTTGTCTTCAAGCATAGCGTTGGCCAAATCCAAAGCGGACTGGGCTTTTTCGAGGTTGGCGACCATCTCGCGCCACTTGATTTCGGGCAGGCTGCCGTTGTCGTACACCTTTTTCAGGCGGTCGTAGGCGTCTTGCGCTTGTTCGAGGGTGGCTTGCGCCGAGCGTTGGGTGCTTTCCATCTGTGGCGACGACACACGCGCCAACGTTTGCCCTTTCCTGACGCGACTGCCTTGTTTCACGTTGAGTTGCTGCAAGGAGCCACCGTATTTGAAGGCCATCTCCACCGACTGCCCTTCCTCCAAATAGCCCGGATAGGTGTTGCTGACAATGCCGTTCACTTCGTCAATCACCTGAACACCAACAGGAATGACGCGCTCTTCGGCAGGACCGCCCAAGAGTTTTTCCTTGATTTGGCTCGGTTCTCTATCATTGCAGGCTGCCATCAGCAAGGGGAGGAGCCATAGGATGTATTTGGTTTTCATTTCAGTGTTTTTTTGACTTGGGACTGTAGGACGTGAGACAGGTGTAGATGGTTCCGTGTCTCGTAGTCTCGTGTCCTAATTAATTCCTTATTGCCGCCATACGGATGTTGTCGCCGTGAATCTTGAAATTACGCTCATTGGTTTCGGCTTCACCGTCATAAATCATATTGATAATGAGCGTGTTGTCCTCAAACATCTGCCCCGATGCACTGACGCGCACCTCGTTTTTCAGTGAGATGGAGTCGCCGGTGAAAAGCAAGGTGTTTTTCGTGAAGTCGCGGAGGAAGATTTTGTTGTCTTGGCAAAGGGCGTGGGTGACCACAACCTCGCCGCCCATAGTGTTCATCACCACAACGACACTGTCTTTTTCATTGCCCAAGACGCTGATTTCCAATTGTCCGATCTCGTTGGGCAGACTGACGGTGAACGAGTCGCCTTCTTCGCCGTTGGTCACGATTTCGTCCAAAGTGACACTGCCCGAAGTTTTGAAACTGTAGTCGCCGCGAAACAGCGGGGCGTTTTTCTTCTGACACGAGGCCAAAGCCATAAGTGCGCAAATGACAAATAATAAAGGATGGATATTCTTCATAATGGGAAATTATTGGTTCATTTTTGACACGCTTTGCGTCATTGCGAGGAGGAACGACAAAGCAATCCAGAGATTAAGATTTTTGTCTGGACTGCTTCGTGCCTCGCAGTGACGCGAAGCGACGCATTTGTCTGCAAAAATAGCAAGAATCCCCGAAACGGCGTTCAGGGATTCTCAACTTTTCACCCGAAAGGGATAAAACTTATCTCACCACCAATTTCTTGGTCACGACGGCACCATTCTGTTCAATGATATTGACCAAATAGATGCCCTTGTTCCATTCGGCGGCGTTGATGTTGACGACCTTGCTGCCTTGCTGCTCGCAAACTTTCTGTCCGACGAGGTTATACACCTCCACTTTGGCCACATTCGCGCCTTCCACGGTGAATTGGCCCGTGGTCGGGTTGGGGTAGAGTTTGGCTTCGGAGGAGAGTTCGTTGACAGAGAGAATGTCTTCGTTAATGTGGACGGCAATCTCAAAGATACCATAATCCGTTTCGATTTCGATGCTTGTTTGCACATAGCCTTTTGCGAAATCCTTCAAACTCACGGACATAAAGGCCTCATCGCCATCGAATTCCAAATCGAAAGGTGGAGTGGGGTTTGTTTCAATATTCAGATAATCAGTGTCTTTCTCGGCAATGGATAAAACCCTGATTGTAGGAACAAAAACAGATTTATTGAAGAAACTTGATTCAATGACCAAAGTTGGGTCATCAAAATACATTTCATTTTGGTACACGAAATTCACCATCCCTTGTTTGCTTATCATAGCGGTCACAAACTTTTCTCCGACAGAGGTCTGAACCTTTATCAAACTTGAAACATAATCATCAGATGCTCGGTTCGTTTTTAGCGGAAAACTGAAAAGGAAACCAACCGAAATGGATTCCCCAACTTGCAAGTTGTAGGGAAGGTTGGGAGTGCCAGGAAGCAAATAACCACCTTCCTCCGTTATGGCGTTGATTTGAACAACAGTGTTGGTCTGGTTTTCGATGGTAAAAGCCTGTTCGTCGCCATTATGTTCAAACCACAGCGTATCAGGTGTAATCACCAACTCGCCTGCCGGCTGATGCGCCTCCATCGTGAAATGGTGCGGGTCGAGGTCGGCGAAGACGGGCTGCGTGTAGCGGTGTCCCGATTCGTCGGCACCAAACACGTAATAGTCAATCTCGGAGCCACCTTGATAGCCTGTGATGTAACCTACATATTCGTCAGGATTGCCCGTGGCGGTCATCTGGGCCGTTTGGTAGGCTCCGCCATCAATGCTATAATAAATAAGGAGTGAGTCTTGCTTCAAATTGGCACCGCTGTAAGCGATAAACTTGGAAACAACGGGAATGGATTCCTGCCATTCTTGCTCGCCGTGCAGCACATTGCGGTGGTCCACAAAGAGCATATTGAAATCCATCACGCCACGGGTGCGGCAGTGCAGGGCATCGGTGTTTTCCCAACCGGCTGAGCCACCGTTCACGCCAACGATTTCATAGCCTGGCATAGCCTCTTGATAAACGGCAATGGCGTCTTGGTTGTAGGTATTGTTGGTGCCCATCGGCACATACACGGTCTTGTTGAGAATCAGGCTGTTGGTGTAGGGGGCCAAAGTGTAGCCGCCGGGTTCTTGGACGCGATACACGCGATAGGGATAACCCCAGCAGCAGTTGGTGTTCTCGAAATATTCGGCCACTTCTTCATAATATTGGTAGCGGGGATTGCTTTGCGGCAGTTGCGCAATCAAGATCTTGTCGGGAGCGAGGTATTTGCCCCAGCAGTCCACGTGGGCGATGTAGTCGCCTTGCGGGTCAATGGTGACGTGGTAGGGGTCGATTCCGAGGTAGTCGCGCATCTTTTCACGGACGTTAGCCTCGTTGTTGTTGTTTTCCTGAAACACAAGGTCGTCGCTCACGCCGTGGCCTCTGCCGTCCTCCATCATGTTGCCTCCGGTGTGCTGGAGGTTCATGCCGTACATTGGGATGTTCCAATAGTTGGCGAACACGCCCGATATGTTGTCGTCGTTGGGGCGCGGGCGGTTGTAGATGTTGTCGACGATGGCGGGGTTGCGGTCCTCGAAGATGTACCACGGGCCATAGTCGCGCACCCAGTAAGAATCGGTCTGTGCATTGACAAAAGTGACATTGTCCATGTTGACGCCTGCACCTTGGAAACTGCTTTGGGCTTGGTTTTGATAGCCACTACTGACGATGCAATACACCATGCAGTTGTTGGAAAGCTGTGCCACGAGGCTCGTCGGGATGCCCAAGGGGTAGCGGATCATCACGCCCTGCATGGGTTCAAACTCGGCCACAAAGCGCGGCTCGCCCGCCGGCGGGTCGGTCTCGACGAAGTTCATTCCACGCGAGGTGTCGTACATTTCTTCCTCGGAGAGATAGTGCCATCTCATCCAGTCGGGTTTCTTCTCTTGGGCTTGCACAGTGGCGGCCATCAAGAGCAAAAGAGTGAAAATTGATAGAGATTTTTTCATTGCTATTAGGTTGAAAAATTTGCGGCAAAAATAGGAAAAAAAATAATTCTATGCTTTTTTGTTCTTGAGATAAGAAATATTCTTACATTTGCAGCGCAGACAATAATCCAAGTGTTATGGGTAGGACAGTAACAGCATCTTTAGGACCTCATTATGAGGAGTTTATCAAAAACAGCATCCTCTGCGGCAGATACAACAATGCCAGCGAGGTCATTCGTGCCGGCCTTCGCCGGTTGGAGGAGGATGAAAAGAAAATTGCTCTTTTGAAAGCTGCTATCCAAGAAGGCCTTGATAGTGGCATTTGTGAGGACTTTGATCCAGAGGAACACTTGAAGCAACTGAAAGCCTCCCGTCGCAATGGCTAAATTCCATTTTTCCAACAAAGCCGTCGACGACCTCGATTCCATTTGGTTGTACACACAAGAAACTTGGTCGGAAGATCAAGCGGACTTTTATTATCATGAGTTGGTAGAAGCCTGTCAAGATGTCGCCAATCACCCTACCTATTTGGACAGGGAATACAAGGAAATTATGCCAGGACTATTTGGTCACCACATTCACAAGCATTTGATTTTCTACATTCTCGTTGAAGATGGCGTGGAAATTGTCCGAATCCTCCACGAGCGGATGGATTTTGGGCGGCATTTGTAATCGTTTTTTGTTTTATCGGATTGTTTGTTTCATTTTTTTCGGCAGGGGTTGCGCAGTGCTTCACCGTCAGCCTAATGTCCTGTCACCCCTAACGTGGTTCCCTCGTTCCCTTGCCCAAGTCACGGAGTGACGGTGGAAATTAGGCAGGGGTGAAATGAAATGCAACCCCTGCCGATAAATACAAATTCCGAATTAAGCCCCAGCGGGGCGACGGAATAACCAACAATTGTGTATTCCAAATGCGACTGATGAATTGCGATAACCCTATAAATTTAATTCTCTTTTTGTATTTGTTCTAACTCAAACTTTTTAATATATTTCTTGATGTATCTTGCATCTATTACTTTTCCGAAAGCACCTTCACCTATATCATATCTCTCAATAAGTATTCCGTATAGAACATTCTTTACAAACACAGCACTTCCGCTATTACCATAAGTGCAACGGAACGGATAGTTAACTTTGAAGCAGTTTTTCCAAATGAGATTATCTTCTTTCCCTGACCTTACCTCTAATGATTGTATTTTACACATTCCGCCACTTTTTACCAGTTTATCATCAAAGTTAGTATATGGATAAGCAAATAGTTTCATTGACTCATGAATCTCTTCACCATTGCACACAAAGCTTCCGATTACATTTTCCAATTTGTATATAATTATATCATCGTTATCACCATCTATTACACCCACATTGCGACCATCATGAACTCTATTCTCGTCCGATACCTTCAATAACTCACCTTCAAATTTATACCAAATTACTGGATAGTTTTCATGGTGTTCTGTTTGTGCCACATGAGCGGCTGTAACCAAATATGAACCAACTATAACGCCATTACCTCTGAATATAAGTTCTTCATCTTCTTTGGCAAAGATTGGCACTAAATACTTATCATTCTCAGAATGATGGAAATCTTCATTTAAAAGGTATGGAATATCTAATTTCCAACTTCTTATAGGATTAACATCAAACAAATCTTCATTACTTTTCATTTCTTTCATTTTCAATTATTGATAATAATCTTTCACCAAACGAACAGAATAACCATAGGTTGCTGACATTATTGTTGTGGATATAAAATTATTTGAGATTCTCAATCCAACAGGTCCAACATCTCCATAAGGAAAACGGTACAATGCAGTCCAATAATTACAGGCATATCCAACATTACTAACAGTGCATCCAACACGTTGCCCTGCAGCAGGAAGGAAAACCGCACCATTTGCTTCAAGAATTGTTATCCAATCATTTTCGGTAATTATGTTACTATCGAAATGAAAAGGTGATTCATTATAGCCTTTTAATGCATAAATTGAAGGATTCCAATCGTCTGGAAGTAAAACTAAACCATTTATCCCATTCACCACGGCTGATACATGTGTGCTAAGTACATAATTCCATTCATCTTGTGTTAAAGTTCTCCAACCGATATTTTCAGTATTGCCCCCATTGTAAATGGCATTATATCCCCAATCACCTTGACCGCTCAAGAAATAATTATAACCTTGTACTATTTGCGAAGGAAAGCAATCATTCCCGTTTGTACTCGTGCTCCACGGTTGGTAACAGAAAGCACTATGTTCATGAATGTAGCCGCTTGTACCCCAGCCAAATAAATCTCTGTCTACATCCTGAAACTCACTGTTCTGTCCAGTTGTTGTACCAAGATAATCCCACTGGTGTTCAGCAAATTTCCAATAAGGGTTACTTGCACTCCCAATATATTGCAAATTACCTTTTGAGAAATACACTTGGTCACCATTGGCATTTATGGTAAACAACCCGTTAATTGCTCCAATTGGTATATCAGAAGCAACAGCATTGCTAACCTCAAAACCTATTCCTTGTGGAAAATATCCATTATCAGCAATAGTCGAAATTGTAGGACGTGCTCCTGTATAAACTCCATCTTCAGAATAAACCGAACCATCTTCACCTTCTTCCAAAGCCTCTTGCGGAAGCAAAATCGCCCACTTTTCAACATTCTCGCCACTTCCCGCTGGTAACATAATCACGCCTTCACCGTCTTGAGAAAGTGTCAAAGAATTATTTACGAAATTCACTGTCACCTTATTTTTCATCCCAGTAATGCAAATGGCAGCATTTGAAGGCGTGGTCACATTGAATTTTACCAAAGCGCACTTGTTCAACAAATGGGCTGAATAGGCTGTCATGCCCGAAACATAGTCCTCGTTGGAGGCTGCGCATGAAATCACGGGCAAATGCTCCGTTTGGTTGCTGATGATGACCGAACACACTTCCGTTGTGCCAGCGGAAAGGGTTTCCGTCGGGGTTACATTGCCAAGGAAATAGAATTGCAAAGGTTGGTTTTCAGTCGGGTTAGTGATATTGCCGCTAAAGTTAGTGCCATTGTGTGTCAAGAATCCGACATACTTGCCGCCGCTGCCCACATAAATCTTGTCACCATTTTCAAAATCGACCGTGCCCGTATTGGGATTCACCACCACTTTTGAACCATTGTTTTGTTTTACGTCAAGGGTGATGGTCACAACCTCGTCGTTGGAGGTCGTTTGTCCTTCGTTTTTCTTGCATTGCGACATCATCATGGCCAATGCAAAAGCCATCAGAATC
>CACXQV010000014.1 GCA_902769875.1 uncultured Bacteroidia bacterium | reverse complement strand
ATGCCAGCTATCCTGCCGACCACTTCGGCGTTGCCATTTCCGACAACGGCACGAGCGGCTGGACGATGGTGAACGAATGGACGATGACCGCCAAGGGCACCGGTGCCATGAGCTATGGCCGCGACGGCAACAACCGCGCCCAAGGCAACTGGTACAACTACACTGTCGACCTGAGTGCTTTTGCCGGCCAGAAGTACATCGCCATCCGTCACTTCAACTGCAGCGACCAGTTCATCCTGAACGTCGACGACATCGAGCTGACCAGCGGCGCCAAGAATGGCTATAATGCCTTTGGAAAGCGGTATGCTGGCCAATGGCACCTACGCCTTCAACATCACCGACATCGCCAACTTCGACGAGCGCGTGTACTTCCTCTACAACCTGAGCAACGACGTCCGCTTCGACGTGGTCAACGGCGAGGCCAACGGTATGTTCGTCATCAGCGCTGCCGAAGGCTACGAAGACATGGACCTCGAAGAGGCTGTCAACGAGTTTGTGTACGACAACGCCAACCAATTCAATATGATGGATAAGGTTCAGGCCGCCCAAACCGCCAATGCCTTCAAGGGCTCGTTGCCGATCAGCTTCGTCAACTCCTTGATGATGGACATGTACATCCAATCGCGTGAGAACAACCTCTGCGAGCTTGCCGACCCGTTCTGCACGGACAACGGCATGTACGAGTTCCCGGCAGGCGTGAACGCAGGCAGCGGTGAGAGCGGTCCTGACTACGACTGCCTCTACACCACGCCCAACCCGGCTTGGTACTACATGCGCATAGGCAATCCTGGCGACATCGACATCTACATGTACAGCACGCCTGCCGTCGATATCGACTTCTGCTGCTGGGGTCCGTTTGACGACCCGACCACACCTTGCCCCTACGGCTTGACCTCCGACAAGGTTGTGAGCTGCAGCTACTCCGCTCAACCCACCGAGCACTGCATGATTCCTGCCAGTGCCCAGACGGGTGAGTATTACATCCTGGTCATCACCAACTACTCGAACCAGACTTGCAACATCAACTTCAGCAAGGTGGCAGGCAGCGGCGACACGGACTGCGGCATCCTGCCTCCAGTCGACATCATCGGCTTCCTGATTACGATGGACGGCGAGTATCTGGCCTTTGCCGGCCCGACCGACCGTGAGTACACCCACGAAGGTGAGTTTGGCGACCACGAGTATTGCGTCCGCCCGATTTATCCTGGCGAAATGACCCTGCCCGACCACAACTACGGCTGGTCGATGGGTTGCCCGGTCTGCGACTTCACTTCTGGTGAAATCGTTTGCGACGCTGGTGCTCCTATCCACGCCGAACTCATGGAAGGCAACGACGACATCAAGGTGTGGTGGGGCACTGAACCCGCTGCTCCTGTCAGCGACTGGCTGTATTATGACGACGGCGCCAATGTCGACGCCATCGGCCTGACCGCTGGTGGCTCGTTCTACTGGGGCATCAAGTTCCCGGCTGCCAGCATGGGTGCTTACGCCGGATGCTCGGTGACGAAGATCGCCTACTACGACTACACCGCCCACACCGGCACCGTGATGATCTACAACGGATCGAACGGCGCTGGCCCTGGCACGCTGATCGGCACTTACAACTACACCGCCAATGGTACTGAGAGCTATGTTGAATGGAACATTCCTGCTGTTGCCTTCGACAACACTCAAGACCTCTGGATTGTGATGAACAACAATAGCGGTCAGTATGTTGCTTCTATGGGCAACTACACTGGCGAGCCCAACGGCACGATGATTTCGATGGACGGCGCCTCTTGGATGACCCTCGAAGAGGCTGCTGGTGGTGCTTTGAGCGGCACTTGGAACATCCGTTGCTTCGTGACCAACGAGGCCAAGGGTGAAGTGGTTGCTCTTGCAGCTCCTGCTCCTAACGGCACGCCTAACGCTGTGTTGGGCCACACTGGCATTGCCAAGGCTGGCTTCGCCAACACCAATGTGCCTACTCGCGCCACCCGCGAGGGCTACAACGTCTATCGTTCGACCAGCGCCACCGGCAACTATGTCCTGATTGGCACGGTTGAAGAAGATGGCAGCGGCTACTACGAGTACATCGATTCGCCTGCCACGGCTGGCACGTACTACTATCAGGTGACGGCTGTCTACAGCAATGACTGCGAATCTGATCCGGCTCCTGCCTTCGACGACCCGAGCGTGAACTATGTGAGCGCCACGACCGACGGCATGGGCGAGAACAGCGACAATGTCAACCTGTACCCGAACCCGACCAACGGCAACGTGACCATCGAAGCCTCTGGCATGAACCGCATCACTGTGGTGAGCGTCCTCGGCCAGGTGGTTTACGACACCGAACTCAGCGGCGACACCTTCACGATGAACATGGCCCAGTTCAATGCTGGCATGTACATGGTGCGCGTCTACACTGAGAACGGCGTGGCCGTGAAGCGCGTGACTGTCATGCAGTAAATGACGAAGCGAACTGCAAAGAATTTCGGCAAAATATGTATATCTTTGCAGGTCTAAATATCCAATCCATGTTGTCAGTAGAACCTATGACCGATATTTTGGAAGTTGCTCCTGCCACGGAAAAACTTCAGAGAAATCTCCCCGAAGATTGCGTCACTTTTGAACAGTTCAAGAATGATTATTTCCGCCTATTGAAGCAATGTTATTAATTTTTTGTGATTATTGACAGCATTTTGGCTTCATCTACAATGAAACAATAATCTATGAATATAAAAGAAATACAAAACAGCATCGTAGAAGACTTCTCGATGTTCGACGATTGGATGGACCGCTACGCCATGCTGATTGAAATGGGGAAGGAGTGCCCCATCATTGACGACAAATACCGCGACGAGGCCCATCTCATCAATGGCTGCCAGTCGCGGGTGTGGCTCAATGCCGAACTGAAAGACGGAAAAGTGTATTATTCCGCCGACAGCGATGCGGTCATCACCAAGGGCATCGTCAACCTATTGATAAAGGTGTTCTCCGGACAGACCCCGGAAGACATCCTCGCCGCCGACCTCTCTTTTTTGGACAAAATCGGCCTGAAGGAACATTTGTCGCCCACGCGCTCCAACGGGCTTTTGGCCATGCTCAAGCAGATGTTGCTTTATGCCGAGGCATTCAAACTGTCGTCTGTGGAATGATTTTTGTGTATATTTGCAAGCGGAAAACAGCTAAAATCACTTGTTCTATGAGGAAGAAAAACCCAATTGATGAGGCAAGACGTTATGTTGATAACGCTCGTGATACCCTTGATGAGAAGGGAGAACTTGATACAGAAAAGTTTGAGTATCAAGATGATAAGTATGTTCGTGCAGCTGGTAACTACCTATGGCTCGGCGTCTTGATGGCTTTGGATGCCGTATTCCAAGTCAGGAAAGACCGGCGCACACGGGTGGACATCAAAGACTATCGTGAAGCTATTGGCAAACGCGACAAAAAGTTGCTTTCTTGGTTCAATAGCGGTTATGACATTATGCACTTGTACATGAATTATGATGGTAATCCGAACAAAGGCCTTTGCGATTCTGGTTTTGCCTACGCCAATAGAATCATCGACCGCTGCGCCGCAATGGTCAATTAAATCCTGTGACGATGAACGAGAAAGAAATTGAAACCCTGAAAGATCGGGTGATAGCTGTCCTGAAAACCATCTACGACCCCGAAATCCCGATTGACATTTGGACGCTGCATTTGATTTATGGCGTCGATGTCGACAAAGAAGGCAATGTGAAAATCGTGATGACGGTGACGGCTCCCAACTGTCCCGTGGCCGAAACCCTGCCTGCCGAGGTGCAAATCAAGGTGCAGGCCGTCATAGGCGTGAAAAGCGTCGATGTGGAACTCACCTTCGACCCCGTTTGGAGCATCGATATGCTCTCCGACGAAACCAAGGCTGATTTAGGCCTTGACGGCGATTATGGCGCGTTTTCCGCCTCCGATTTCCTGTATTAAGAAAATGCGTAATTAGAAATGCGGAATAAAGCTGAAGCCCTGCATCGCTTCGCGCTATTCCGCATTCCGCATTCCTATTTGCGAATTAAAGATTATCGTAATTCTCCAGCAGGTCTTTTGCCATACCGAGGAACATCAGCGCCACGGCGTTGAAATCCATGTTGAGGTCTTTGCTGAGGCCGATGCGATCCTTGAAGATGGCCACGTTGAACCATTGCAGGCACTGGAAGGCGCGATGGAAATAGAGGCGTTGCAACTCCTCTTTGTTGGGCTTGTGGCCAACGTATGCCTCAAGCAGCGACAAGGCTTTGTCGAAACCGGCGTTGCCGTAGCAGGCGATGTCGTAGAAGGGGTCGTTCATTCCGGCATATTCCCAGTCGAGCACATACAGCTTGTCGCCGCTGATGACGAGGTTGGTGGGCTGGTAGTCGCAGTGGCAAGGCACTTTCGGCACGTTGGTCTGTGTGGCGCGGATGTCGTCGAGCTTCTTGCGGAGGCTGAGGTATTCGTCAGGGAACGCAAAGCCCGTATCCGTGCAGTATTGCTCATATTGGCTGAGTCGGCCAAAGGCATCGTAGTCCTTGAACCTCATATTGCTGTTGTGGATTTTCTTCAGCGCGGCCACCGACATGGCGTTGTACGACACCACATCAGTTTGCGACATGATGGTGCCTTCCACATATTCGGCCAATTTCTCGCCCGAGCGGATTTCAACGTATGTCGTCACATTGTTGATTCCCAGCGGTTCAACCTCTTTGATGTTGGCCCATTCGTCATCGCGGTCGACGAACTTTTCGGCGAACTTGCCAGGCACGCGATAGGTGTATTTTTTGCCTTCGCATTCAACGACGTAGGTGTAGTTGCTCATGCCACCTTCGAGGCGCATCACGACCTTGGCTCCTGAGCCTGTCGAAGGATGGGCATGGAGGAGTGCGTTCACTCTAAAAATGATGTAGTCTTCAATAGTCATTTCAGTAATGTTTTGAATTTCGAGCGGCAAATTTACAATTTATTTGATAATTGGTTCTCTGTTTCGGAAAATATTGTACTTTTGCAGCCGCTTAGGACACTGAGTTTGTCGCAACAGGGGATTTAGCTCATCTGGTAGAGCGTCAGGTTCGCAATCTGAAGGTGGCCGGTTCGAGTCCGGTAATCTCCACGAAACAACAAGAAAACCCGCTGGAATCCAGCGGGTTTTCTGTTTCAAATCGGCTTCTCTGCAAATCTGATCAATCAATCACGATTTTCTGTGTCCTGACGTTCTCGCCGTCGATGAGGCGGAGGACATACACGCCCGTGGAAAATGCGGAATGCGGAATGCGGAATGCAGAATTAACCTCATCAGTTATGAGCACATGGCCAAGCAGGTCAATCACTTGAAGCGAGCCCGTGCCGTTGATGATGAGTTCGCCATTGCTGATGAAGGCAAAGTTGTCATGGTTGTTCTGGTTGTCTTCTTCCGCCCTAAACACCAGTTTGAAGCGGCTCTCGTAGTCGGTGGTCTTGGCTTGGAAGGTGTAACTTGCTGGTCCCTGAGCTTGTCGAAGGGCCAGCATGTCAATGTCAGCACCGGTCAGGTTGTCGATGAGGTGCAGATAGGCCATCTCCACGCCTTCAGGGTTGACCGAAATTGTGTATTGTCCGTTCACATTGGCTTTGAAATTGAGGGGCATCTCGCCCTGCTTGTCGCTGTAGGCGATGGCATATTCCTCTTGACCTTGCGAGAGGTAGATATGGGCATTCTGTTCCATGAAATAGAACTTCTCGAGTTGGTTACATTCGTTGAAACTGACGATGGCGTTGTCGATGGTGGCCGAAGCACCGCCTCTGGTGGTTTCCTGCTGGGTCAAGGTCAGTTGCAGCTGGTTCGGTTGGGCACTTTGTTGCGCGGTCGTCTTCGTGAATGTGACCGACTGGCCGCTTGCCGAGGCTTTCACCACCACGCCGGTGCAGGGCGGGATGACGGTAGAACCCATGTTGGCCACCACACTTATGCCGTTGATGACATAGAATGACATCGGATCCCCATTACCATCCGTGATGGTGGCGTTGCAAGCAAAGGGGTTGCCCACGAGGTTGAAGCCTTTCAGGTTGTCGTTGTCGCAGGCATAACTCAGGTCCTCCACCGTGAAGGTGCCGTTGTCTCCTGCTTGCATTACGCCTGTGAACTGCAATTCAACATTGTCGTGATGGGCATAGAGGTAACCTTGGCCATTGACGAGGTTGAAGTTAGGGCTTTGCGAATGGTCGCTCTCCTTGTAGTTTCTCCAACAATGGTCGTCCTCATCGTAGAAATAGAGGTCATAGTTTGCGAGGGGGGTGCTGATGAGGTTCGTCACATTCGTGGCTTGGGTTGTTCCAGCCAATGGTGAGGCAATGAAACTCCAGCCACTATTGTTGTCGTCGCCGTGCCCCACAATGTTTTTCTTCACCGTGGCCGTCACGCCCGTATTGTTGTGGACGAGTTGACCGCCGTCTTCAACGGTGATGCTGCCGCCGTTGAGGGTAACATCCCATGCGTAAGCAGTATAACCTGCAGGGATGACAGCATCGGCTTGGATGATGACATCGCTGCCTTCTTCGGGCACTTCGCCGATATTCCAGTTGTCGCCGTCGTTCCAGTCGCCGTCAGTAAGGAAGACAAACCGTTGCGAGCAGTCGATGGTGTAATGGACGGCCTCACTCATCACATTTGAACCGGTAAAGACCACAATTCCGTTATTGTCGGTGACTGTATACGAACACTCATCCGGCCATTGGCCACTCACCCATTCGAATCGGAGCTCACGGCCGTCGCACACGGGAAGAGTGATAGTTTGGGTTTCTTCTCCACTACCATTATCGAGGTCTTCGTTTGCCAATGTCGCCAAAACAACACCAGTTTCCACATCCACCACACGGATGGCATTGTCGTTCCAACCGTCGCCGTAGCTGTCGGTGAGAGTGAAAGTGAGTTCACACTTGTCTTCATCCGCACAAAAGGCAGGTTCGAAGTTGAAGTTATCGAGGTAAAGATAATACTGGTCGTTTGAAGTGAGTTTGATGGCGACATATTTGGTGTCTATGGGGAAGAACTTCTTATAAAGTTGCCAAGTGTTTTGGTCATTGGCGGTCACTTCCTCGCCCCAAACGAAGGCATTGGGCGATTTTGTGGTTGTGGAGTAACCCACTTGGAAAGTCTCAGGCCAGTCGTTCGAAGCGTTCTTGTAGTAGAACGACACGTCCATGCCAGAGGCTCCCTCAAACTTGGGTGAAATGAGGTATTGGGGCGGAGTGGTGTTATAATGGAACCTAAAGCCATCGTTGCCTTGGTGAGCTGCACTGCTGTTGATAGCTGAAGAGTTATGGCAATCCAGCATGGTCCAGCAGTCGAATTCACCTGGGTCTTCGAAGCCATAGCTATAGGGCAAGCTCTTGGGCTCACAAGCGGGAGTGAAGCCGAAAGTGGTCTTGGGGATGAAATCGCGCTGGTTGGATGGCACATCATCCAAACTACTGGAATCGTAACCCGAAATGGAAGCGCCAATCACCGTTTGACCATAGAAATTAATATCTTTGTAACCCTCGTCAACGTCAACGGTGTTCTCTATGCCCACTAAGAGATTACCGCCTTGGTAAGCGAAGGGCGTGCTAAAGTTGATGGTCATTTTACCAACATTATCTGTATCTGTGTTCACGATGTCGAAAAGGCCACTATAGACGATGGTGGAGGACGACTTGGACTCGTAGGCACTAATCGAGGTGTAGCTCACCTCCATCAAATAGACATCCGCAGGGCTTACCGTGGTGTAGGACATATCGCTACTGGTGGTATAGAATGTCATGCTTGTGATAGATGAGCCTACCATTTCCACCAAGTCGTTGGCGGGGATGACGAACTGGCTCCTGGTGAAGTCGTCGAAATAAAAGATGTAGGCGGGGACAGTGTTTTTGGTGGTCGTGCCGTCATACACGGTCAGCGTTTCCATGTATTGCATGTTGGTGAAGGCACTCCAGTCCGAGGCCGATTGATAGTCCGCCAATGAGACGGATGGCACCGTCACCGGTGTCTGTGCCCAAACGCCATACGCGAAAGCGAAAATCGAGCAAATGATAAGTAAAGTTTTGCGTAAGTTATTCATTTTATTTGATTTAAGATATAAATAATCTGTTTCAACAACGAGCGGACAAAAGTACAAAAAAGAATTGATACTCAATGGTTTTTTGGGATTGATAGACTAAAAAACAGGCGACCCCGTCAGGGTCGCCTGTGAAGGATTTCAACAAAGGAATTTCCAATTATCTGATGACAATTTTCTGTGTCCTGACGTTCTCGCCGTCGATGAGGCGGAGGACGTAAACGCCCGTGGAAAATGCGGAATGCTGAATGCGGAATGCGGAATTAACCTCATCAGTTATGAGCACATGGCCAAGCAGGTCAATCACTTGAAGCGTGCCTGTGCCGTTGACGATGATTGCGCCATTACTCTCGAAGGCGAAATTGTCATTGTTGTTCGGGTTGTCTTCATTATTCATGGCAAACACCAAGCGGAAACGCGAAGCGTAGTCGGTGGTCTTGGCTTGGAAGGTGTAGGCTGGCTGGCTGAGCAGGTCAATGTCTGCACCTGTCATGTTGTCGATGAGGTGGAGGTAGTTGACAGTTGAAAGCTGGCTGTTGGCAGTTTCTGAGACGGTCAATGTATAAGTTCCGTTCTCGCGGGCCTTGAAGTTGAGGGGAAGTTCGCCTTGGGCTTCTGTGCTCACGATGGCGTAGTCTTCGTTGCCTTGAGGGATGTAGATTTCGGCATGGTCGCCAAAACGGAACTTGGGCAGTGCAGTGCCTTCGTTGAAGCTCACGATGGCGTTGTCGATCATGGCATTGCCACGGGTGTTGCTGGCTTGGGCCAAGGCAATTTGGATGTTGCCCTTGTTGCTGGACATACTCGGAGCATTTCTGGTGAAGGTCACGGAATCGGCTTCAGTAGCATTGATGACGATGCCCGTGCAAGGAGCGATGGCGTTATCGGCATAGTTCTCAACCGCTTCGATGGCTGTTCCTTCAGCGTTCATCTTGTAGAATGAACGGTCAGCATAGACATTGCAAACAAACGGGTTGCCGATCAGGTTCCAACCAGCGTCAACGCTCACTTCATTGGCGTGATTTGCTTCGCTGTAGGGTTTGAGTTCGCCTGTGAAGGAAAGCGTAAAGTCTTCCGCGTTGGCATACAGATAGCCCGTGCCGTTATTCAAAGTGGCAAAGTCATTCGCGTGTTCGATATTTTTGTAGTTTTCCCACTTCATTGTCGAGCCGTTGAATCTGTATAAGTCATAAAACCGTCCAAGCGTGAATGAACTAATTGCCAAAGCGTCCTCAATCGGCGAGGCAATGAAATACCAACCGTCATTTGCCGTTTGCCAAACGTCGACGCCAACGCCAATGATGTCTTTCTTTACCGTGGCTGTCAGCCCAGCGTTGCCGTGGACAAGTTGTCCGCCATCTTCAATGGTGAGGGTGTACCCGTTGTCGACCAAAACCGCACCAGCCACGGCCAAACAATCGCTTGGGATGGTGGCATTGGCTCGGATGACGACATTGGTGCTGGCGGTAGGCAATCCTCCTTCTTTCCAGTTGTCTGGATTGCTCCAATCGCCTTCTCTAATGAAATAGTAAGGTGGGGTTGGAGCGTAATATTGTTCAGCATAATGAATGCCATTTTCATAGAAAGAAGCAAAAAGATTGTCTTCAAGATGTTCGCCAATGTCTGATGGCATTAAGGCATAGGCATAGGCCTGGAAGCCTTGTTCCGCACCAAGAGGGTTAACGTAAAAGACCTGTTCGCAACTTATTCCACCACGGGCGATAGTGCTGTTATTTGAATCGTCCGGGGTCAAATTAATAAGGTAAGGCATAAAGAGACATTCCTTGACATAAAGGGTTTCTCCGTCGGCAACTTCACCTACGAAACCGCCTACGGCTTTGATATCCTCTCCTCCCGCGAATTGACCTTTGAAGATACAACGCAAAAATCCGGTGTTTTCACCGCCACATTCAATGGCCTCTCCCACGAAGCCGCCGTAATAACCAAAACCGTCATCGTAGTCGCCCATCGTCGAATTGAGGCTGACGCTGTTGACACAATCTTTAATGCTCCAAGCACCCTTGGCTTGCGCTACCAAACCGCCAGCGTATTGATCATCGGTGTAAATGATGCCGGCGATGTTCAGTTTCTCGATGGTCGCGCCATCGATGTAGCGGAATGGGGCACAATAATCATAATCAAAGGGTTCCTCTTCAGTGCCGCAATTGAAGGTGAGGGTCTTTTGTTCCGCGCTCGTGAAGGTGCCTGCAAACGGGTGGTCGCTTGTGCCCACCATAACCGCGTCGTTTGTGTCCTCCTCCATCGGAACGGTGATGTCTTCAGTGAGGCTGACATACTTGCCACTATAGGTGTTGCCCTGTTTGACGGTATTGGCAAATATTACCCAGTCTGCGGCAGTTGCAATGATGAAAGGATCTTCAGCGGTGCCGCTACCCTCAAGACGAACCACGGTGAATGGATGCGTCTTGGAGCCAAAACAGTTGCCGCCTTCCACGGAATTGATGATTAAGGTGTAGTTGCCAGATGCTGTCAGTTCTTCAACAATGTTGTTTTCAGCATCATAGATGGTTAGCGTATAGTCGGTTTCCAGCGTCAAGAGGTGGTCGTAGGCATCCTTCAAGGTGGGGTTGACGCTGATGACATTGCCGTCGCCGTAATAGGTGCTTTCAAGGTCAGTGATGGTTATCGCGCTGTAGTACGTCCCGCCGTCAATCGGGGTGTGCTTGCGGTAGATTTCGTTCTCGCTGGTCTGTGTCGAGCAAGGTTGGCCTTGGACGGTACCTAAAGCGGTGGTGTAGAAACTCATATCCCCCCTATACAGGTCAAAACAGCCTCTCGTAGCAAAGGTACAACTCTCGTCTTCGCCCACGGTAATGTTTGTAGGCACAAAGAAGCTATTATTAACCTGTACATGGCCGTAAGCAACACCTGAGGCGTAGCCGATGCCGACAACCCCCCCCACCTTCGTTGTATTTGGGCCAAGCAAACTGCCGTTGAAAACACAGCCGATAATTTGGCTGGTTAGCCCCCCGCAACTAACGTATCCCATAAAGCCGCCATGGCAGCCTTGTCCTACGTAAGTCGAATGGATGTTGATGCTGCTGAGGCAGTCTTGAATTATATTGTTCTCGCTCTCGGCGACAAAGCCGGCAGCGTATCTTCTGGCGGTGTAGATGTCGCCCGCCACGGTGAGGTTGGTGATGATCGCGTTCTTGGCACTATGGAAGGGAGCGCAGTAGTCTTCATTGAAAGGCTCGCTTTCGGTACCGCAGTTGAAAGTCAGCGTGTGACCATCGCCATTGAAGTTGCCTGCAAAAAAATAGGTGTAATGGTAATCATTGCTGGTACCCACCATCGTGGAAACGCTGATGTCGTTGCCGAGTTTGAGGTACTGCCCGCTGAAATTCCGTCCTTGCTCCACTTCACGGGCAATCGCATTCCATTGCGCCTCTGTGGTGATGATGTAGGGATTTTCGGCAGTGCCCTCGCCGGTGAAGCCTATGTCTTCAGTCGTCACGTTGATAATATATTCAGTAGCAGTGCTGGCATCGACAGTGTAGGAATAACTGCCTGAAGTAGTTCCAAGCGAAGTGCCATTCACTGATACTCCATTCACCACCTCTGAAAGGTCTTCACAGTACACGTTGAAATTCACCGTCGCACCGTTAGGGGCATAGAAAACGTCGTTGTAGGCTACGCCCGTGCCACTGAAGTCGACTTTCACCTTCGGCGACACCGTAACTTGTTTCTTGAAAATATAGGCCCGCACGTCTTTTTGGTTAATATCGGGCAAATTGTTGTTGCAGAAATAGGTGTTCGTGACTTCCGCACCGACACAAGGTGGTGTAACATCATATCTAAGTATATAGTTTCCAATGATATACCCTGTATAACCATTACTACCAGTGACAGCGTTGCCCAAGTACAAACAGTCCTTTATTTCTGGTGGATACGGAGTAGATCCACTTATCAAATGATCGTATGATGCATCTTGCACTTCTCCGATAAGGCCACCCGCATTTCCGCTTCCGCTCACCTGAGCATGACAAACCACATTGGTCAGAAAGGACGAATAAGTCATCCGACCCACAATGCCTCCGGTGAAATCGCCGCCTATGATGATGCTGTTTTTCAAAACAAGGTCGTTGATTTTAGCCTTATTGAGACCGACACCATAATGTTCGTCCCAGTACTTTCCTTCCGCATAGCCGAACAGTCCGTTATAGGCTTGGTCGCCGCGGTTCACATAGACATCGCTGATTTGGTGTCCGTTACCATTGAAGGTGGACCCGAAAGGATGGGTTGCGTCGCCTATCGGAACCCAATAGTGTGCGCTGAGGTCGAGGTCGGCGGCCAGGTTGATGACACCATTTTGGTCGAAACTTTGTGTGCCGCTGTTGAGCAGGTAAGCCAAGCGGGCAAATTCCGCCTCGTTTTGGATGTTGATGGTGTTGCCCTCTGCGCTGCTGAACGACTCGGCATAGTTGCCCGGATCCGTCCAACTGTCAGTTGGGGCCATATTCTCAGCAGTAAAAGTGACATTGAGCGAGGTGTCATACTTGCTCTGGAATGCGGCAAGCTGGGTGGGTAAGACGTGCATCATTGTGGTGCGAGGGTAAGGGTATGATCCAGTGCCTTCTCCAGTGATGAAGTCCAAATTGGACCCTCCCCACAAGATGTCTTCGGCCTTTGCATAGCAATACACGTCATGCAATTCTTCGCAGTAATGGAAAGCCCCTGCCTCGATATATGTGACGGTGCTGGGAATGTCGATGATACTCATAGTGCTGTTTCGGAAAGCATCTGTCTTAATCACCCGCAAACTTTGTGGCAGCGTGACGCTGTTGATTTTAAATTGGATGAACGCCCACTTTCCGATTTCCTTCACGCCTTCTTCGATGACAAGGGTGTGGATGTCATTTACATACGCATTCCACGGTGCGGGGGCAGTCTCGGTGTAATCCGCCATAATGCCGTCCTGCCCTTCAGCTACACTGACGGTGAGGGCGTAGAAATAGTGGTCGTCCATAGTAAGCGTACAAGTTGTGCCGCCACTAATCCATGTTTTGGGCCATTCGTCTTGTGCCCATGAAAATTTTCCCATCACCAACAAGGCAACGAGAAGGAAGAAAAACCTGTTTTTTTTCATTCGTGTTTGAGTTTTATTAAAATGTGTTTGTAATCAAAACCTTTGGCTGTTTATTCTCAACTTAGCTTCCCGATCAATTCTGCATATTGGGGGAACTGCTGCAATAGTGTGTCTTTGTGCCCAAGTTCGAAGTTCTCAAAGCTGAAGGCAGGGGCCACGGCGCAGCCCACCAAGCAGAATCCTTTTTTCGAGGGGATTTCGGCGGCAAACCATTGTTCGGGAAGGATGACCACCTGCATTTCGCCGTCGGGCGAAAGATGGTGAACGCTCAAATCGCCTTTGGTGTCAATGACAAAAAGGTCAAGCGGTTCGCCGGCATGATAGTACCAAATCTCCGTCACGCCATGCAGCCTGTGGAAAGCCGATATGTCGCTGTTAGTGAGCATATAATAGATGGTGGAAATTGCCTTTTCGCCCGTGTCGTCGTTGCCGAACAGTTGGCGGTAGTAGCCTCCTTCGGGATGCGGTTCAAGTTGTAGTTTTTCGATGATTTCCTGATATTCTGTGTTGTTTGCCATTCCTTTCGATTGTGATTTATGAAACGCTGCGTATTGAACAGTGCCGCAAAATTACAAAAAAAAGGCAAATCTGCAAGTCGTGAATCGATTGTTAGGTATGGAAAAGGTTCGTGTTCGAAAAGTGTGATTTTTTGGCATTAAGAGAGGAAAAGGGGTGCAATACTTGCCATTTTACATGACCCTGTTTTTGTAGTTTTACCCTCTATTCCCAGCGGAAAGTCGAAATTTTTGGCACATTCCGCAGCGGATAGGCGTTGTTTTGTCATAATTTGTCTATCTTGTCCAACACTTCATCGGGTTTTTCCGTCCATTGAATCACATTGTCTGGGTGTTGACCCATGTAACTGATGTAATCGCGTATCAGTTGGTAATGCTTGCGGGCGAAATCAGTACTGATTTTGCCATAACTATCAAAACAAATTGGCTCATGGTGGGCTATGCGATTGCGGAACTCGCGAATATGGGTGAGGTCCTTGTAAACGTCGGACTGGCTCTTGCCTTTTACTTTGTTGGGGAATATGCGCAGGAGCGACTTGCCGCCCCTTTTGTATCTTTTCTTGGAAAAGAGTTTTGTCCAAAACCCCATCGTAAGGGACGCAACCATTTTGTCATTGTTATATATTCCGCGTCGCCTGTAACTGGTTTCGGTTTGCTTTATCTCATCCATGTTGAATTCCAGCAACCTGCCTGTATCTGCTTGGTTGACAATCCAATCAGGATTGGAATAATTTTTCAGTTTTTCTTGCAGATAATCAGGATTTCTTCCTATTTTTGCGGCGTAACACCCCGTTGTCCCTGCTTCGGCACACTTCGGGGTTAGTGTTTTTATGGAGCGGTTGGTTTTAGTTGCAACGTTGTTTTGTTTAGAATAACAATTTGCAAAAGTAAAAAAATCATTCAAACGTTCCTGGTGCTTTTGCTATTTTCCACTATAATTCACTACATTCCAATGTGCATTGGCGGGAAGCCGCTATTTTTGCGGAAAACTGTAGGCAATGGATCATCTGAAGAAAAAATACCGACAAACTGAGCATTGGTCTGAAAAATGACTATTTTTGCAGGCGAGTTTTTTCGAAAGAAAATAGAACTTGGATTATGCCATATTAATTCCATGGGTTTATGTATATTTGCAACAAAATTGAATCTGTATGGAGAAACCGAACAAACGTAATCGAATTATCATTATCGGTAATGGCTTTGATTTGGCTCATGGTTTAAAAACCAGTTATCGGAACTTTATTGATTGGCTTTGGGATAAGAAAGTCGAAGAAATCAATGAGGTGAAGAAAATGATTAAGTCTAAGAGTAGAATAGTTGACAAAGACAATTTGTTTATTGTTGATGTGGGGGAACGAAATGAGTTTAATAGTGCCGATGAGTTGAAAAGATGGATTACATACAAGAATGGCTTGTTGGAAACATTGGAGAAGAAAAGGAGTGAACTAAAAGATCCAAAATGGTCGGATATTGAGGATGTGTACTACGATTGTTTGTTGAAGTGTAATAACCATTTTGGTATTGAAAAAGAGGAAAAGAATTACGAGGAATTGTCAATTATTAGACTCAATCGTGAATTTCGAGTATTGAGGGCTAAACTTCTTGAATACTTGCAGTCCGTCTATGATTCGGCAGATAAAGACAGACCAGAGTTTATCAAATTGACACATAGAATGAAAAAAATCTTCGAAGCCAAAGACAATAATGGTTATGAGATTGAGAAGACTGTTTTCATTAGTTTTAATTATACACCTACTTTGGAATCAAATGGATATTTAGATTCAAGTGAGAAGAAAAAAGGAAACGCTGAAATCATTTATATCCATGGTAATCTAAAAGATAGAGATTCGATAATATTTGGGTATGGTGATGAGTTGGACTCCAATTCTTTGAATATTCAAGAAAACAAAGACAACGCATTTTTGGAATTCAACAAAGCGGTGCTTTATGCGAGAAGTGGTGAATATCAAAGGATTGTCCCTTATATTTATGGTAGCAACGATTATGAGGTCTATATTCTAGGACACTCGTGTGCCAATAGTGATAGAGCCTTGTTGAATGAGATATTTGATAATGAACATTGTAAACTTATCAAATACTATTATTATTCGGGCTCTCCCGGGATAGAGGTGAATTTCAAGGAACAAATCAGCAATTTATATAGGATTTTCGGGGAAAATCATCGTGGTTTCAGAGCGATTTTTTGTCCTTTGCATGAATCGGAAAGAATCCCTCAAATTAGTGATATTGAAAATTTTATTGTTGATGAGGAGCCTTCGGCTTCAACAAATACTGTCATTGAAATACTGGGGGTTCAGTTTGTAAAAGTTAAAGGCGGATGTCTTGATGATGGAACAAAAGTAGAGGATTTTTGGATAGGAAAGTATCCTGTTACTGAACTTCAATGGAAGAATATTATTGGTGAAAATGTTGACGATGAAAAAGGAGACGATTTCCCTGTAGTCGGGATTAAATACGGTGAGTGTTTGAAATTTGTTGGTGAATTAGCCTCTCAATCAGGCAGAGCAGTTTCATTGCCGACGGAGGAACAATGGATGTTCGCTGCTCGTGGTGGGAATAATAGCAAGAACTATATATATGCTGGCAGTAATAATATTGATGAAGTTGGTTGGTATAAAGGAAATAGCGAAGGGCATCTTCATCCTGTCGGGAAAAAGAAACCAAACGAGTTAGGCATTTATGATATGAGTGGAAATGTTTGGGAATACACAAAAACAGTTACTCGGTCTTCTATTAATAAAAACGGAATTAATCTGATAAAACTCGAAGAACTGGAGGAAATCACAGAAAATAAGACAAATGAAGTCGTTTATGCAAAAGATGTTCTCAGTGGTAAAATGCATAGGATGAATTTTGAAGAAGCAGTAATTAAAACATTTAAAAGTCGCTTTTTGTCAAATGTAGTATGCGGTGGAGGATACCTTAGTATAAATTCACATTGTCGTACTAATAGTAAAAAAGGTATTGAAAGACCAGCCGTTCATGTTGGATTCCGTGTGGTGATAAACCAAGAATGACTATGGTGTTTGGCCACATTTATATTCTATACTGATATTGAAATGGTTATAATGCTTTTTTTGGGGGAGTATGTGTTTTAAAGACGGAAATGGATGATGCCAACTTTTTTCGAGCCATGTTTCATGATGATATGACGCAACTGCTTTGATGGCTTTATGGACACAACGTCCAAAGCCTCGAAGACTACATCCGAAACGAGGTGTATAAGCTTTGCAGGAATGAGGAAATAAAATTGCGGCGGTAAGGCTTTTTTTCAGCACGAATGTCCATAAATGATTCACGAAATCGAAGGTTGGCTAGCGCCGAATCGGAGATTTCAACGGAGTTAATTTCCAGAAATGAATTTTTGAAAAATTTGTGGCTAATTCGTGGTGATTCGTGTTTTCTAAAAACAGACCTCTGCCGTTTTTCGGAAAATGTGTATTTTTGCAAGCGGAAATCATTGAAAGGAGAAAAGGCTATGGCAAAACCGATAGAAGCGACACCCGTGTTGGAAGGCTCGGATGCTCTCGCGTTCTTTGCTGAAATGGAAAAGAACGAGAAAGCGTCGGAAGAGGAAAGAAAGCGTATTAAAGCGGATGCAGACATCATCCGTTCAATGCTCACTTTTGCTTTTTAGTTCGAACCAATGCAGAGCAACCGAAGAATTGTTAGGCTTACCGAAGAACTTCCTTTGAAGCCATTTGATTGCGGCAATGCCGATTTGAACGACTTTCTGCTGAATGATGCAAAGGCATACGCCAGCCGTCTTTTGGCAGTAACGTATCTGTTGGAGGATGATAAAGAGTTGCTCGCGTTTTTCTCCGTATCAAATGACAGGATTTCCATCAATGAAAGCGACAAGGCCACTTGGCGAAAGATAAAGAAAGAGTTCCCCCACAGCAAACACCGCAGCGATTATCCCGCTGTGAAGATAGGCCGTTTAGGAGTGGACAAAAAACACCAAAATGAACATATAGGGCGTTTGCTGGTCAATTTTGTGAAGGACACTTTCATCACCAACAACCGTACAGGTTGTGCTTTTGTCACGGTAGATGCCTTAAAAGAAGCCATCCCATTCTATCAAAAGAACGGATTCAAGTTTTTGAAACCAAGCGAGGCTGAAAACACTGAAAAAGACACCGTTTCGATGTATTATGATTTGACGCAACTGCTTTGATGACAGGCCAACAAGAAAAATGTCCAAAGCCTCGAAGACTACATCCGGATCGAGGTGTATAAGCTTTGCAGCGATGAGGAAATCAGGTTGCGGCGGTAAGGCTTTTTTCAACACGAATGTCCATGAATGATTCACGAATTGTTCAGAAATTATTTTTGAAAAATTGACTTCGTCTAATCTTCGATTTCGTGGCAAATTGGTGGCAATTCGTGTTTGAATAAAAAAAACAACAATACACCGTTGCAGAGAACGAAAAAAGTAGTATTTTTGCAGCGTCAATCAGAGGAATTCGCAGAAAGGATGACAACCTTTATGGCCATTACGGTCGTTTCGAGCCTCAACATAAACGAGCCATCACTTTTCCGTGGTGGCTTTGTTTTTTGAGCCAGGTTCATTCGGGACGGTGATACAATATTGAACCATTTCCTGAGTAGAGCGCTGAAGGCCGACAGTAAGTTTCACCTCGCCATATTTCAGTATAATCAACTTTTCGAATTGCTTTTGGTTTTGGGTTCTTCGATTAGTGGCTTTCTCGTCTATCTTAACTGCGTTTTCGAGTATTTCTGTCAGATGGAAAACAGCAAGCGTTGAATTGTAGTCACGTGCCGCTTTCTCATAAGTCTCGTTGATGGACAGGAATTTCACATAGATAAACGTGCCTAAGTCGTGGTTCCAAACCTTTTTGTCGGGATGCTCCGAAATCCATTGGGCATAAAAGTCCTTGATAAGTTTCTCTCGAACTTTGATGTCGTTTTTTGTTCGCCCTTTTGGAATGTCGTCCATAGTCGGTTTCTTTGGCACAAAATTACAAAATTTCTGATTCATTCGTGGCAAATTGGTGACAATTCGTGTTTTACAAAGAGCAAACTGCTGTTTTCAGCGGGGGTTGTTTATCCTTGAGATTCTAACACATCGAAGATATAAACTGGGCTTTGGATGAACAACTTGGTTTCTGGATTCAGCAAATCCTTGAAAGTCTTTGAGTTGTAGAAATACTTCATAGCCTCGTTGATGCTCATGTTTTTTTCTTGAACGAGGAGTTGAATCACGTCGCGCGTGGTACATTCGTTCATATAGTCTATGTCCTTCTGGCTAATCATAATATCATTTCAAGTGTCCTCCCTTGCGTTGGCAATACTGGGTTACATCGTCGACTATGCTGGCAAAGGATTGAGTATGAGCATAGTTGTATTGCTGCTCCAATAAAAGCATGGCACCGTATTGGTCGAGATAGTTGAACGACTGCGTTTCCGTCAGGCCGAAATGTTTGGCGAATTCGACCACAAAAACGACCAAATACTCAATGATGTTTTTTTCTTTCGTTGGCATAGCGCTGCAAAAATAGGCAAAATATGTCATTCGTCAATCAGATTGCCGGCCAATCACCAAAACATTCTCATTGTCCAACCTCACCTTCAGCCAGCGTTCAATGCGGTCGTGGAGCTCTTCGTCCATGGGGTTGTTGGCGGTGATGAAAGCCACAATCTGCTCGGTTTCAATGCCTTCGGCGTCTACCGATGAGCCTCGCGTCAGGCTGAGTTCGGTGATGTCGGGGTATTGCGCAAACAGTTCCTTCGAGATGGCGGCTGTGGGGATTTCCTTGCTCTTGAAGTCGGCAATCATGGTCTCCAACTTGGCGATGCTGTCGTTCAACCGATTGATTTGCTTTTCGTTATGCTCGTAAATCCCTTTGACGATTTCGGCTTCAGAGAGGTCTTCGCGCATACTGGTGGCGTCCTCGTGGAACACGATTTGGCTGCGCGTGATGCCGTAGGTTTCGGCACAATTGTAAAATTTCTTCTTGGCATCGTCCGTGGGAGGTTCGCCTGCGAGGAACAATTCCAAGGTGGCTGATTTGCGAGTGTAAGTGGCCTTATAGTCGTAGATGAAGCATTTGCCGAGGTTCTTGTTTTCGGCCACCACCTTGTCGGCATGGCTCATAAAGTTGTTCTCTTTCACCACACTAATGGCGGTAATCACGCTGGGCACGATGACCACGACGAGGAGCAGATACATCACCGATTTGGACAGCCGTTTTTTCTCACCGCTTGTTTCCACCAAGGGGAAGCGGAAATACTTCACGGCGGCGAAGGTGGCCAAGGCGATGAAAATGCTGTTGATGAGGAACAGGTAGAGTGCGCCGAAGATGACGGAGCCTTTCCAGATGGAGATGCCGTAGCCCACGGTGCAAAGCGGCGGCATGAGAGCCGTGGCGATGGCCACACCCGTGATGACGCTGCCCTTGTCCTTGCGCGAGGTCTCGATGATGCCCGCGAAACCGCCGAACAAGGCGATGAACACGTCATAGATGGTTGGGCGGGTGCGGGCCAAGAGTTCTGAAGGATTGACAAGGCTTAAAGGGCTGAGAACGAAGAACAAAGACGAGGCAAGGATGCTGATGGCCACCATCACGGCGAAGTTCTTCAGGGCGTTTTTCACCAATTCGTTGTCTTGTGTGCCCAATCCCAAGCCGAAGCCCATGATGGGGCCCATGACGGGCGAAATCAACATGGCGCCGATGATGACGGGGATGGAGTTGACATTCAGGCCCACCGAGGCGATGATGATGGCGCAAGCCAAAATGAACACATTGGTGCCCTTGAAGGCGATGTTTTTGCGGATGCTGAGGCTGGCGTTCTCATAGTCGATTTCGTCCGAAAGGTGGATGATCGACCTCAAGTATATCAGGATTCTGCGGATGATGTTTTTCATGACGGATGGCGTTAATCGTGGTGCAAAAGACGGCATTTTTCATGAATTTCGCAAGAATCATCGGCTGAAAAGGCTTTTTACGGCAATCAACATGGGGAAAATCTCAACGCGCCCCAGAAGCATGATGAGCATGGCCGCCACTTTTTGGAAACCCAAGAATCCGTCGTAATTGCCCATCGAGCCGACTTCGCCAAAACCCGGCCCGACGCTCCCCATGCAGGCAATGGAGGCCGAAATCGAGGTTCTGAAATCCATGGTGGTAGCGAAAATCAAGCCACCGATGACGATGATGAGCATATAAGTGCCCATGAAGGTCAAAATCGAAGTGACATTGTCTTCCGTCTTCACCTGCCCGTCTATTTTGGTCCGGTTGACGTTCTTGAACCCAATAAGCGAGTTGACCAAGCCCCTCAAACTTTTGATGACGATGACGAAACGGTCCATTTTCATGCCGCCCGAGGTGGAGCCTGAGCAACCGCAAACCAAGGAACAAAGCAATAAAACGCCAATGCAGCCCGAAGGCCAAAGATTGGTGTCGGCAGTGGCAAAGCCCGTGGTCGTGGAAAGCGAAACGACTTGGAAGGCCGCCAAACGCAAGGCTTTTGGGACAGAAGAGCAATAGCCACTGAAATAAAGATTGCCCGTAACGATGAGTATGGCCATCGCAACGAGGGCAAGAAACCAGCGGACAACTTGCGTGTTGAAGAGGTTTTTGTGCGTGCTTTTGTCGGGCCAAACGGTGGAGAAAAGCAGGCTGAAGTTGGTGGCACCCAGCAACATGGCCACGATTAGGATGCAATCCACGATGGCATTGTCATAGAAGGCAACGCTGATGTTCTTGGTGCAGAAACCGCAAGTGCTGCAAGCCGACATGGACAAAGTTGCGGCATCGAACCACGACATTTTCGTCAGATGCAGGGCGATGGCCGAAGCCGAGGTGATGATGAGATAGACCGCAATCAACCTATAGACGAAGTGCCTTTTGCGCCCGCCGTAGTACGACTTGGCGAGGTCGGAAAGTTCCGCGCTGGCCAAAACGGAATGGCGGTCGTGTTGCGCCGAAATGACCAACGAAACGAGGGTGACGATACCAATGCCGCCCATCCAAGCCGTGGCGATGCGCCAGAATTGCAGGCCTTGGGGCAGGGCCTCAATGTTGTTGAGAATGGAAGCGCCCGTGGTGGTGAAGCCCGACACGCTTTCAAAGAAGGCGTTGATGAAAGTGAACTCGCCGCCAAAAATCAAAAACGGTATGGCACCAAAGGAACAGGCCGCAATCCAGCAGCCCGTGACGATGCAATAGCCTTCCTCGATGCTCATGTTTTCTTGTGGTTTTGTGCCGATGATGGCGAAGAAGCCGCAAAGTAGCGTGGTCATGGCTGAAAAAACCAAAGGTTCAAAACTGTCGTCCATGTCGTTCCTGAAGGCGATGAACGCTGATACAAACATGAGTAGTGCGACCCCTAATAGGGAGAATCCGGCATAGCGAAGGGTGATATTCCATTTTTCCATTTGCTTTCGTTTTTGAAACATGGCGGCAAAAATATTTCGGCGTTTTGTATAGGTCAATACAATAATGCTTATCTTTGCATTGATAAAAATCAATAAAGATGACCCTGCAACAGTTGGAATACATTATCGCCATTGAGGAATACGGCTATTTCGTGGAGGCTGCCGAAGCCAGTGGCGTGACCCAATCCACCATGAGCCTAATGGTGAAAAAATTGGAAGAGGAACTTGACGTAAGGATTTTCAACCGCGACACGCACCCCGTTTCGGTGACGGAAATTGGCAGAAAGGTAATCGACGAGGCCAAGTTAGTGGTCTATCACGCCAAGCAACTGACGGAACTGACGCGCTCCGAAAAGGAACTCTGCTCCGGCGATTTGAACGTGGCTATGATTACCACGGTGGCACCTGTGCTGATGGCGGGCATGTTCAAGTTCGCGAAACTGCATTATCCTGCCTTGCGGCTACAAATGGAAGAGTTGATGACGAGCACCATTTTGGCCAAACTGAAAAAGGCCGAAATCGACATGGGTATCTTGGCCTCGCCCGTCAACGACCCCGACCTGCTTGAGATACCTTTATACCATGAACGGTTCTTCGTATATGTTTCGCCAGAAGATGCTATGATGCAACAAGATAGCATTGAGCGTGACCATGTACTCGACCATCCCGTTTGGATTATGAGGGACGGTGTGCGCTTGTTTGACCGTTCCATGCTGCGGCCTGACGAAACTTTCACTTACGAGAAAATGTATGAAGGCGGCAGGGTAGGCATCCTCATTCAAATCGCCAACGAAAACGGCGGTGTCACCATCATTCCCGAAACGCACATCAGGTTTTTGACCGAGCCGATTCGGGCTTGCCTGAAACCCATCGTCAACCCCGAGCCGAAGCGGACGATTTGTCTGGCTTTCAGGAAAGATTACATCCACGAGCAGATTATGAACATCGTGGTGAAGTCCATCAAGACCATCATCCCATTCGAGTTGTGGGACGAAACCATCAAGAAGGATTACCTGAAACTATAAAACGGCGGCAGTCGCCTCGGCAATCTGCTCCAACCATTCCTTGTCGGTCTGGTCGAAGGTGGCCAACCGCTCGCTGTCGATGTCCAACACGCCGATGACTTCATCGTTTTTCATCAGCGGCACAACGATTTCGCTCTTCGATTCGCTGCTGCAAGCGATGTGGCCAGGGAATTGCTCAACGTCTTCAACCACAAGGGTTTTGCGTTCTTTCCAAGAGGTGCCGCACACGCCCTTGCCGAAGCCGATGCGGGTGCAGGCCACTGGCCCTTGGAACGGCCCGAGCACCAATTGCTCGCCGATGACGCGATAGAAGCCCGTCCACCAGAAGTGGAAGGCCTCTTGTATCAGTGCGGCCACGTTGGCCATATTCGCGACGGGGTCGCTTTCGTCTTTCACCATCGCCTTCACTTGGGCGAGGAGGAGTTTGTAGGTTTCGTTTTTGTCCATATCTGTTTGTTTTGTGGCCCCACACTGCGCGGTGCTTGTGTGGGGTTAATAAAGTGTCGTCGCTTCGTGACGGGGACTGTCCCCGTGTCTTTAGTCTTATGTCCTGCGTCAATAAAGAAACCCGAACATCCAAAGCGGAATCTTGTTGCCGTAGCCTATTTCGGTTTCGTCGATGGCGAGGTAACTGTTCGGGATGTCTTTGATTTGGTCGAATTTCTTGCCTTGTCCGCCCACCTCAAACAGGCTTGTGCCGTTGAGGAGGAAGTCGCCTTTTTTCGGCATCGTGAGCGTGGCCACCGCCGAGGTTTGGTTGGCGAAGAAGGTCTCCCTCACGGTGCCGATTTCGCTTCTCGGAGACAAAGCCCGCATAAGGTTGGTGTTGTTGAGGTAAATCTTCTCCGGCGTGATGATGTGCTTGTAGTCCTTGACGTTTTCGGTCAAAAGTTGTATCAACTCGGCGCGGTCGAGGGCGTAGAGCATCTTGAGGCAAAGTTCGCGGCTGGTGTCCAATTGCACGGTCAGTTTGTTGACATTGGGCATCAGCGGGAGGTTTTGAGCAATCAGCATCAGCAGGGTTTTGGTCTTCCTCACGGTGCTGTAGGTGACTTCCTCGACGGCGGGCAAGTCGGTGTCAATCACCAAGTTGGCGACTTCGGCAAGTTGAATCAGATAGTCTTTCTTCGCGTCTTTGTAAAACGGGTAGTAGCCGTTCTCCAAATAGGCGGAGAAGTATTTCAGCACCTTGGCCTTCTGGAACAGGTCGTAGGCGATTTCGATGTGCCGCTCCAAGAGGTCGTCCAAGGCGATGGGTTCGGCGGTCATTGCGCCCTCAAACGCCATATATTCGCGCAGTGAGAGGCCGCGCAGCGTGTAGAGCGTTTGCCGCCGCGACAAATCCACCTTGGAATGGTCGATTTCGAGCATCGAACTGCCGGTATAGACGATGTAAAGGTCTGTGTAAGTGTCGTATAGGTTCTTGATGCTGATGCTCCAGTCGGGGTATTTGTGTACCTCGTCGAGAAACAGGTGCGTCACGCCGTGGGCGTATTCGTAGGCCACCAATTCTTCCAAAGTGTGTGTCTTGAACCACAAATTGTCTAACGAAACATACAAGGCTTCGGATTTTTTCGGGAAATGCTCTTTGATGTGTTGCAGCATCAGCGTTGTTTTCCCGACTCCACGAGCTCCTTTTATGCCTATGAGCCTCGTTTCCCAGTTGATTTTGTCGTACAGGTAACGCTTGAATTTCAGGTCGGTAGCCGAAAGCCTCATAAGGTAAGCGTCGGTGATGGGTTTTACGATTTCGTCTTCCATAGTTTTCTGTTTTACGCCGCAAAATTACAAAAAATCAAGTTTCCAACTGCGAAATTTTTCAAAAAAATCGCATTTCCATCTGCGAAATTTCATCTAAAAATCAAGTTTCCATCTGCGAAAATCGATGTAAAAATCAAGTTTCCAACTGCGATTTTTGGCATAAAAATAGCATTTCCAACTGCGAATTTTGGCTTTTCTGAAAACAATTCAACGGTTAAACGATTCAACAATTCAACAATAATCCTTACCTTTGCACCTCGTTTAAAACTGCACGAAAAATGAAAAAAGACATACCCGTATTGCTGCTCACTGGCTACCTCGGCAGCGGCAAGACCACTGTGGTCAATAAGATATTGAACAACCGCAAGGGCATTAAGTTCGCTGTGATTGTCAACGACATAGGAGAAGTGAACATCGATGCCGACTTGATTGAAAAAGGTGGCGTGGTCGGACAAAAGGATGACAGTTTGGTCGCCTTGCAGAACGGCTGCATCTGCTGCACCTTGAAGATGGACTTGATTCAGCAACTGCACGAAATCATCGTGATGCAGAGGTTCGACTACATCGTCATCGAGGCCAGCGGCATCTGCGAGCCGGAGCCGATTGCCCAGACGATTTGTTCTTTCCCGCAAATGGCGTGGCAACTCACCAAGGACGGCTTGCCCATCTTGGACTGCATCGTGACCGTGGTGGATGCCCTGCGGATGCAGAGCGAGTTCGGTTGCGGCGACGACCTGATGAAGAAAAACTTGGCTGAGGACGACTTGGAAAGCCTTGTCATACAGCAGATTGAGTTCTGTAATATCATCTTGCTCAACAAGGCTTCGGAGGTCACGCCAGAGGAATTGGGCCGCGTGAAGAGTATCATCCGCGCCTTGCAGCCCACCGCCGAAATCATCGAGTGCGACTACGGCGATGTGGATTTCGACAAAATCCTCAATACCAAGATGTTCGACTTCGACAAGGTGGCCACTTCCGCCACTTGGATTAAGGAAGTGGAAGGTGCCGTGGAGGAAGAAGAACATCATCATCACGACGAAGACGAGGATGAGGACGAACACGAGCATCATCACCATCATCACGACCACGATGATGAAGAGGAGCACGGCCATCACCACCACCATCACCACGACCACGAGGGCGGCGAGGTGGAGGAATACGGCATTGGCTCCTTTGTGTATTACCGTCGCCAGCCGTTCAATATGGCGCGTTTCGATGAGTTTGTGGCCCGCAAGATGCCGAAGAACGTCATTCGTGTGAAGGGCATTTGTTATTTCAAGAACGAATACGACGTCTGCTACATCTTCGAGCAGGCAGGCAAGCAGGTGCAACTTCGCGATGCCGGCCAGTGGTTTGCCACTATGCCCGCTGACGAGTTGGAAGCCTTTATGGACCGAGAGCCTACCCTCCGCCGCGACTGGGACGACACTTACGGCGACCGTATGCAGAAACTCGTCTTCATCGGGCAACATTTGGACAAAGAGGCCTTGGTGAAGGATTTGGATGCTTGCTTGACAAGGTGATTATTCTGTCACAAAACCTACAAAACTTGCAAAACCTTATTTTGACGTTGGAAAGCCTGCCAACCGGCGGCTTTCCATCTTCCACCCGTTTGGGAAGGCAGCCTTGTTTTTTTGTGAAGTTTTGATGGCGGAGGCTTTATGATTTCCCCTTGTTGAAAACTTTTATGGCTTTGCCCTTGCAAATTGCGGGGGCATTGTCTATTTTTGCAGCCAATTAACGGAGTAATAACCAAAACGCATTAACGACAAGAAGTTAAAACAGCGATAATTAGACATATCATATAGCATTACGCTAATCTTGGGCACTTAAAAACTGGACATTTTTAAGGTAAATGTACTAACCAAGAACAAAGCAAAATGCTCATGCGTAAGCGTGGGCTTTGTTCGGTTGTAGTTGGTTAGTACAGGTAGTCCAGATTCCTTAAGTGCCGATGAAAACTAAAAAGTTCGCGCTTAACTTTTTGTGTAAAATCGTAAACGAGATGAAAAACGAAGATGACAACATACAATTTGAGCAAATGCCTGATTTGGATTGGGGAAAAGTTCAGAAACCGAAGCCTAATAAAGAGATTGAAAAAGAATATGATTCTCTTTACGATGAACTGCTTGATAAGTGTAATCCGAGCAGGTTTAAGATAGAATTAGTTGGGCTTGAAAGATTTAATAGTGCAAATGAGATTTATGCGCAATTGAAATCTGGTGGAAGTGATATGCCAGAGACGATTTTAATTGCTTTGCGAAATCAGGCTATGGATGAGTTGGAAATTAGCATTTCTACAAGAAAGAAATTCAACTATTTAAAGTCTTTCCTTGACCCCAATAATTATATTAATAGACAACCATATGACAAAGAATTGGTTGCAAAGGCAGGGGCTTGTTACGAGCAACTTCTAAATCATAAGGATGATATTCGTTTCCTTGAATCACTTGAAGATGAATTACAAGTCACCTGTATTAAAGACGAATATGACTACCTCAACCTTGAAGCAGAAGAGTATCTTAAGGAGCATCCTGAAGGACATCATAAGTCCGAAGCAATGGAATCATTGCAGAGTTTAATACAGCAAAAAGAATCATGGGAAGAAAAAGAAGAAGAACAGTATTACAGAAGTTACTCATCAATTGACTATTTGATAAAATATCCAGATGGTAAATACGCACAAAAGGCACGTCATAGTGTTGAAAATGCCGAGTTTTTCGGAAATACTGCTGAAGTGTATTTGAAACATTATCCGCAGGGTGAATTTTCTGATGAAGCACGGTGCTTCTTACAGAATAGCGGGAGAGAATATCGTAAAAAATATCCTAATGGAAGGTATGTGCAAGATATTAATGACAAGTGGGCAATGATTGCATTTGTTGGTCTTATGGCCGCATTGTTGGTTTTTGTCATAATCATTGGGATTGTGCAATGAACAGACATTCAAAGTGTTAATTAAAACCTATAATAAGATGGAATCAATATTTATTATACTTCAACATCAGCAATCTTTGGGAGAAAGGGTTGCAATTGGATTTCTAACGGGATTGTTTTTTACAATTTTAATTGCCATATCAAACGGCGTAAGAAACGCAAAACAGAGAAACAAAAAAGACTTTGACGAAGTGTCGAAAAAAGAAACAAACACGAGCAACACCTCGGATTGGGACGAAATCAAGAAAGAAGATAATTAACTAAAAAGGAAAAGATTATGCCATCATTTGCAAACATTTGGTCAAGAATTGTGGAATGGTTCCAAGACAGACAAGACCGCAAACGGCTTCTGCTTGGATTCAACAAATCAGCAAAAGAAGCCTTCGTCAACGGCTATGCGCCAGTTATTCTTGAAGCGCGAGTTTCAAAAGGGAATAGAGCGTATAAACACCAATTTTCCGACTCGTTTAATAGTGGCTTTAGAATCAAGGCTCATGCTGGTTATCAGTTATCGAAAAACGACACTATCAATATTGGCAAAGTGGTATTGTCGAACGACTTGTTAGTTCGCCGTTTGGTGGTGTTAGGCTTCGACACGCTTGAAGTACACAGCGATGTCGGCTCACATGGTTGTCAATGGCAGTTGCATGATTTCATTATGATAGGACAAGGGGAACAAGACGATGAATGACACTTTACAAATGGCTGCCGATAGCCTTGCGCAGGCTTCGCAGCAAGGAAACTCGCTGAATTGGTGGATGATTATTGCCATCGTTGAATTGGTAATTATCGTTGTTTTGTTATTGTCAAAAGGCAAAGCAGACGATAGGAAACGAAGCATCAAGAGACAGGTCAGAGAGGAAGGCAACATCAACTTTGGAAATGTAATTGCAAGTTCTTTCGGAGCGGAAGCACTATATAAGGAATTGCTCAAAAGATGTCATCCTGATAATTATGAACCCGACAAAGAGAAAGTGGAAATTGCCAACGACATTTCCGAAAAATTAGGTAAATATAGGCATAATCTTGAAAAACTCAATGAATTGAAAGATGAGGCCATTAATAAACTGAATATTAACTTTTAATACAAAATGCAATGGAAAACATCGGATTGGTGTTGGGTCCTATCTTAAGCGGTTTGATTGGACTTTTGATTGGTAGAAACCGTAAAATTGGAGCAGGCTGGGCTTTCTTGCTTAGCTTTTTCCTCGGCTTTATCGGCTGGATTATCGCTGTATGCAGTAAGAAAAACGAGCCAGAGTTTACCAACATGTCAGGAAAGGAGGGGAAATGAAAGTAGCAGGATGGATTTTCGTCGTTTTTGCGATTCTTAACTTTATTGTATTCATTGCTGCCATGGCGATGGGTGAGGCAGAAGCTGCTGGTAGTAAGATAGGGGGAGCAATCATGCTTGGTGTTCTTGGAGCCTATTTGGTTCATAGAGGCAAGCAGAAAGAGCAGGAGGAAAAAAATAGGGAAAAATGGAATAAAGAGTAACTTTGGAGTCATAGAAAACCCACTTGGGCGGAAGGATTTGATGGCGGAGGCGGTTTTTGTTTGGAAAATTTGATAATTGAAGGGAAAAACCTATTTTTGCGCCATAATCCATTTCATTATGAGTGATAATAGGAGCATTCCAAAAGATTCTTTTCAACAGCACCCAAACTTTTTCTACTCAGTGAGTGCAAAATCAGAGAACATTTTGCAAGCAGCGACTGCAAAATCACAAGAAAGTTTCGGATTGAACATTTTCCACGCAGCGACTGGAAAATCTGAAATTGTCCCATCACTGACGGGACAAACTGTTAGCATTTTAGAATCCTTCAGACTTCAAAACAGTTAAATAGGAGGTTTTACACTATGGAACAACTCATTCAAACAATCAGCGGCTACGTTTGGAGTCCGGCACTTGTGGCCATTTGCCTCTTGGCGGGCTTGTATTTCTCTATCGGAACGCGCTTCGTGCAGGTGCGTCGCCTGCGCGAGATGGCGCGACTGCTTTTCTCATCGGAAAAAGGCGAGAAGACGGGCATCACCTCGTTTCAGGCGTTTTCGATGGCTTTGTCGGGGCGCGTGGGAACGGGTAATATTGTTGGTGTGGCTACGGCCATCGGCTATGGCGGCCCAGGAGCCATCGTCTGGATGTGGATTATCGCTTTCTTGGGTGCAGGTTCGGCCTTTGCCGAGGCTACCTTGGCGCAAATCTATAAGGATGAGCACAAAGGCCAGTTTCGTGGCGGACCGGCCTATTATATCGAGAAAGGACTGAAAAGCAAGTGGTTGGCTGTGGTCTTTGCCGTGTGCGCGGTATTGGCCACGGGCTTTTTCTTGCCGCCGGTGCAGTCCAACGGCATCGCGATGTCGTTTGCCAACACCTATCATATTGATGCCGCATGGATTGGCGCCATTGTCGCCGTACTCATCGGCTTGGTGGTGATGGGAGGCGTGAAGCGCATCGCCAACGTGGCGCAAATCGTGGCTCCGTTTATGGCGGTTTTGTATGTGCTGCTCTCGCTTGTCGTGTTGGCTTTCCATATCCGCGAAGTGCCTGACGTGTTCATGGATATGATACGAAGCGCGTTTGGCATGAATCAAGCCTTGGGTGGCATCCTCGGCTCGACCATCGCATGGGGCGTGAAACGCGGCATCTACAGCAACGAGGCGGGCCAAGGCACGGGTGCCATCGTGGCGGGCGCGGCCAAGGTGTCGCATCCCGTCAAGCAGGGACTGGTGCAGGCCTTTTCGGTGTATATCGACACCTTATTGGTGTGCACTGCCACCGCCGTGATGATTCTGGCTTGTAAGACCTACAACGTTTTCGACGCTTCGGGCAACATCCTTGTTGCTGCCCAAGGTGTTGAGTTAGGCTCGCCCGATGTCAGCTATACCACCGCTGCTTTGAGTACGCTTTTGGGGAATCATTTTGGCGGTGTCGTCGTGTCCTACGCCCTGTTTTTCTTTGCCTTCACGACCATCATGGCGTATTATTACTATGCGGAAACCAACCTTGTCTATCTTTTTGGCAAGGGCAAATTGGAACATGTCTTGATTTGGGTGCTGCGTATCGGTGTGGTCGGTATGGTGTTCTTTGGCTCTTTGCATGAGGCCAAGGCGATGTGGGACCTCGGCGACATTGGCGTGGGCACTATGGCTTGGGTGAACATCATCGTGATTTTGCTGCTCTCGCGCCAGGCGTTCAAGGCGTTGAAATCCTATGAAAGGCAGAAGAAGGAAGGCAAGGAGCCTGTTTTCGACCCGAAGGAAATCGGCGCGAAGGGGGCGGATTTTTGGGAATCGCGTCACGCGGAATGAGTTTTTTCACGCAGAAACCGCTGAACTCGCAGAAACTGTCGGACGTAAATTTATCGTCGCTTCGCGCTTCTCATAATTGACTTCGTCGAATCTGCGATTTCTGCGCATTCTGCGTGAGAAAGAAAGCATTGCCATGCGCTTCATATAATTCTGCGCTTTCTGCGTGAGATTAATTCTGCATCTCTCTAAGTAATTCCAACGCTTGTGTCACTGTACTAACCTCTTTTACAGTCAATTGCAGTTTGTCGTTAGCCTCCTTGACGGCGGTGCGTTTCGGGTGGCTCATGATATACTGCATGACTTTTTGGAAGGTTGCGCTCTCAAAGTATCTTGACTCTTGGTTGCTGACGAAATAGGCCGTCATATTGTGGTGGCGCAACAGAATCTTCTCGAAGCCCAAGTCCTTGGCAATCCAGCGGAGGCGCACGGTGTTTAAAAGGTCGTTCACCTGCTTTGGAATCGGGCCGAAGCGGTCGATGAGGTGGTCGGTGAACTTCATCAAGGCTTCCTCGGTCTTGGTGCGGTCGAGTTCGCTGTAGAGGCTCACGCGCTCTTGCGTCGAGTTGATGTAGTCAGCGGGGAAACGCACCTCCATATCGGTCTCGATGGTGCAGTCCGCGACGTAGGTTTTCTCCTCTTCCTTGTCGAAAATATCCTGAAATTCAGTCTCTTTCAGTTCGAGAATGGCCTCGTCGAGGATTTTGTGGTAGGTCTCAAAACCGATGTCGTTGATGAAACCGCTTTGTTCCGCACCGAGGATGTTGCCCGCACCGCGAATGTCGAGGTCGCGCATGGCGATGTTGATGCCTTCGCCGAGGTCGGAAAATTCCTCCAAGGCACGAAGGCGTTTTTGGGCTTCTTGGGTGAGGGTGTTCAATGGCGGCGTCAATAAATAGCAGAAAGCCTTTTTGTTGGAACGACCCACGCGCCCGCGCAGTTGGTGCAGGTCGGAGAGGCCGTAGCGGTGCGCTTCATTAATAATAATGGTGTTGGCGTTGGGGATGTCCAAACCCGATTCCACGATGGTGGTGCAGAGCAGCACGTCATAGTCGCCGTTGATGAAGCCGAGCATAATGTCCTCAAGTTTAGTGCCTTCCATCTGGCCGTGGGCCACGGCGATGCGCACGCCCGGCACGTATTTCAGGATGAAGTCGTGTACATCCATAATGTTTTGGATGCGGTTGTGGATGAAGAACACCTGACCGTTGCGGGCAAGTTCAAACTGTATGGCATCGCGGATGAGTTCCCCGTCGAAGCCGCGAAGCTCGGTCTGCACGGGATAGCGGTTGGGCGGCGGCGTGGTGATGACGCTCAAATCCCTCGCACCCATCATCGAGAATTGCAGGGTTCTTGGGATGGGCGTGGCGGTCAAAGTCAGCGTATCGACGTTGGCCTTCATCTCTTTCAGTTTCTCTTTCACGGCCACGCCGAATTTCTGTTCCTCATCGATGACGAGCAATCCCAAATCCTTGAATTTCACATCTTTTCCTGTCAATCTATGCGTCCCGATAATGATGTCGATTTCGCCTTTTTCGAGTTTCTTCAGGATTTCGGTCTGTTGTTTGGTGGTCTTGAATCGGTTGAGGTATTCGACGGTGACGGGGAAGCCGTTGAAGCGTTCTGTGAAGGTGTGGTAATGTTGCAATGCCAGCACGGTGGTGGGCACCAAAACGGCCACTTGCTTCGAGTCGCAGCAGGCCTTGAAGGCGGCGCGCATGGCCACTTCGGTCTTGCCGAAGCCCACGTCGCCGCACACGAGGCGGTCCATCGGGTGCTCGCTTTCCATGTCGCGCTTCACGTCGTTGGTGGCTTTCAGTTGGTCGGGGGTGTCCTCGTAGATGAACGAAGCCTCCAACTCGTTTTGCAGGTAGTTGTCGGGCGCAAACTGGAAGCCGGGCGTGCGCTTGCGCTCGGCGTAGAGCTTGATGAGTTCACGCGCAATGTCCTTGACCTTGCTTTTCGTTTTGTTTTTCAGTCGGTTCCACGCGCCGCTGCCGAGGGTGCTCAAATGCGGCTCGGTGCCGTCTTTGCTGCTGTATTTCGCAATGCGGTGCAGCGAGTGGATGCTCACATAAAGCAGGTCGCCGTTGTTGTAAATCAGGCGGATGGCCTCTTGCGGCTTGCCGTTGTTCTCGATGGTTTCGAGACCGTCGAAGCGCCCGATGCCGTGGTCGATGTGGGTGACGTAGTCGCCTGGCTTCAGTTCGTAGAGGTCTTTCAGCGTGATGGCCTGCTTGGTCGAGAAGTTGTCGCGCAGATGGAAACGGTGGTAACGCTCAAAGATTTGGTGGTCGGTGTAGCAGCACACCTTCAGGTCCTCGTCGATGAAGCCGCCGTGTATGGCGATGGTCTCGGTTTCGAAGTCGCGGTGAAGCTCGTCGTTGTGGTTGATGTCGTTCAAAATCGCTTGAATGCGTGAAAGTTGCTTGCTGCTTTCAGAAAAAATGATGACGCGGTAGCCTTCCTCCTTGTGTTCGGCGATGTCGTCGATGAGGAGGTTGAAGTTTTTGCTGAAGATGGGCTGGGGCTTGGTGTGGAAGGTGACAGTTGTAGGGCTGTCACACTGTGGCAGCCTTTCATTGGAACGGGGCTTGAAATAGCCCGTTTCTGTTAGGGTTGCCCTTTCAGGGCTTTGGTTGACTTGCTTCGCGTCATCGCGAGGAACGAAGCAATCCAGACTATCAGTTATTAGCAGGCTTGAAGTGCCAAATTCCACGGTGCGGCGTTTCTTCAGGCAGTCCAAAAGTTCCTCGGACTTGCTGAACAACTGCCCTGGTTTCAAGGCTTTAACTTCCTCTTCCTCTGTGGCTTGCAGTTTCTCGAAACCTTCAATGGCGTGGTCGTATTCCTTATCGACTTGGGAGGCGAAAAAGGCCATATCGGTGAGCCACACGGTGGTCGTGTCGGGCAAGTATTGCAGGATGGCCTCGCGCTCCTCGATGAAGGCGCGTTCCTGCATGTTGGGCAGCAGCACGATTTGTTTCAGCTTCTCAATCGAAAGCTGGTCGGCGATGTTGAAACTGCGGATGCTTTCCACCTCGTCGCCGAAAAACTCGATGCGGTAAGGGTAGTCGTTGGCGAAGGAAAACACATCGACCAAGCCGCCACGTATGGCAAACTGTCCTGGCTCGACGACGAAATCCACGTTCTCGAACTCGTAGTCGTAGAGCAAATCGGTGAGGAAATCGAGGTTGACTTTTTCCCCGACTTTGAGTTTGAAGGTGTTTTTGGCCAAGAGTTTGCGCGTGAAAACCTTCTCGCTCAACGCCTCTGGATAACTGACAATCAATGTTTTGCGCTCTGATGTCGAAACGCGCTGCAAGACTTCTGTCCTTGAGAGGATGTAGGAATTGTCGGGTTTTTCGGGTTCGTAGGGGCGTTTGTAGGAAGTGGGGTAGAAGAGCACCTGTTTCTTGCTGTAGTCCATACCGCGCTCGCCGAGGAGGCTTTCGAGGTCGTTGTAGAAATAGGCTGCGTCTTCCTTGTCGGCGCACACGATGAGGTGTTGCCCGCCCATCTGCCGGAAGGTTTCTTCCACCACAAAAGCCTTCGATGAGGCCGTCAAATTGGAACAAAGCAAATGCCCGCCATCGCGCAAAGCCTTGACTATCGCGTCGATGTGGGCATTGTTTTTATAGGGTTGGTTCGTAATGCTTGCCACGGTTTTTGAAATTGTGGCGCAAAGATACAAATTTATTCGATTACGATTTTCTGTGTTTTGATGTTGTCGCCGTCAATCAAACGCAAAACGTAAACGCCTGCCGCCATTCCGCTGGTAGAGACGTTTCCCGTAACGTTACCAACCGAAACAACCACATGTCCTAACATATCCATGATTTGCAGGGTCATTCCAAGAGACGTTTCAGGAAACGTCTCTACGATATGGATTTCGCCGTTGCTGATGACGGCAAACGGCGCATTGTCGCCATTGTCGCCAATTGCGTCTCCGCAATTGGATAAAACCAACTTGAACCTCGATGCATAATCCGTTGTCTTGGCGGTGAAAGTGTACGAAGGCGTATGGGATTGCGAGTCTTCGCCCGCTATGAGTGCTTTTGGGTTGAGCAGGTCGATGTCGGCGCCAGTCATGTTGTCGATGAGGTGGAGGTAATCCAAGTCGAGGTTTTCGGTTCCAAAACTGAGCGTGTAGGTGCCGTTGCTGGCGGCCTTGAAGTTGAGAGGCAGCTCGCTTTGGCCGTTGGCACAAGCCACGGCAAAGTCGTGGCCGTTTTGCGGGATGTAAATCTCGGCTTCATTGCCGCCGTGAATCCTGAATTTTTCCAAATTCCTTGCATTGCCGAGGCGCACACGGGCGCGGTCAATTTCGGCACCTCTCGTGTTTTGGCCTTGATCCAAAGTGATGTCGAAACTGTTGCTTGAAGGCAAGGCAGCCGCAGTTGCTTTGGCGAAGGTGACGCTGGTGTTGGCTTCCGTGGCTTGCACAAAAACAGCCTCGCAAGGCGCAATGACGTGACCCTCAGACGGCAAACTGACGTTTTCGCCGTTGACCACATAATAATCACAATCGACGGTCGCATTGCAGGCGAAGGGGTTGCCCACGAGGTTGAAGCCGGTCAGCGTTTCCGCGCTGTGGCTCAGGTCACTGACAGTGATGTTGTTGTTGCTCGGTGTCAGCGTGCCTTCGAATTGAAGTGTGGTGCCACCGTCCTCGCCATTGGCGTAGAGGTAGCCTTTCTTGTGTTCGATCACGAAATTGTTAGACTCGTAATTTCTCCAAAATTGCGTAGGCTCGTCATAATAATAAAGGTCGTAGTCGTTTTCTTCGGCGGTGCCATTGAGGAAACCGTTGGCTGTGCTTGGTTCGGTGTCTTCCGTTGCAGGCGAGGCAACAAAGTTCCAGCCTTGGTCGCCGTTGATGGCAGCGATGTCCTTTTTTACCGTGGCCATCACGCCTTCGCTGTGGTGAATGAGTTGTGCGCCGTTTTCGAGGATGAGGCTTTCGGGATTGGCGTTGCTGAGAGTGCCAGTGATGGTGAGGGTGCTGTTTTCGGCTATGGTCATCCTGTCGTTGGCGTTGAGGCTAAAGTCTTGGTTGATGGTGGTCGTGCCTAACGCAAGTCCAGCTATGTTGGAAGCAGCCGATTCGCCGCCATGGTAGTTGGTCTTGACGGTGTATTGGTGGATGGAGTTGTTGGCGGGATTTGCAACCGTATAGTTCGTGGCCGCAATGTCGTTGGCGACGCTCACGCCATTGTCATACAGATTGTAGGTATAGGTGCCGTCGGTGAGCGTGGTAATAAAAAGCCAGGACATATCTTGTGCGCTACATGTATTGTTTGGCAAGTCTTCCAATGTGGGGGCTATGTATTTTCCATCGGAATCATTATCGCCACTATAGTATCCGCTAAATGCAGGGTACAATGCATTGGAATCATTATTGTAAAGAACAACCCATAAATCCTTCGAACAATCGATTTGCAGAGGAGTGTCGAAGTTGAAATCAATCCATTCCATGCCTTCGCTCGCTTTGCTACAGTTTCGTTCGCAAAGTTTGTCTGTCTCGGTCACTTCTCCATTGAAAGCATATAAAGTATAGCTGGAAGCATAGTAGAGATAGCATGAAATTTTACTGATTTCCATGCCGGCGAAATGGGCTATTGAAGCTGCTGGATACCTCTGCCCCCAGTATGTGCCTGGATTGTCTTCGTCTGCATTCCTTCCTATATAATCTGGCTCTGTAGCGTAATGCAAATCTAAGGATTGGTTCCCTTCACAGCCAGTCCAACTGAGGATGGAATTGCTATTCGTGTAGGTAGCAGAAAGGTTTGTTGGCACGAGGCTCCGATAAAAATATAGTTTGGTTACGGTATTAGAAGGATTCGACCTGTTTTCATTAGAAACGGCTCTGACATAATAGCTATAATATGAGCCAAAGGTTACCTCGCTGTCTGAGTAATTGGTTTCGGTTATGCCGGTCCCAATTTTGACATCGTTTTTATAAAGGTCGTAGGAAACGGCCTCGTCTATTGCACTCCATGTCAAATTGATATAACCTTCGGAAACCGAGGCCGAGAGTGTTGGTGCATCAAGCGAGCTTATAGGCTCGATGCCGAAGATGGCGGATTGCCCAACGGTGTACACTCCATTTCCTGCACCGATACCACCAACACCGGGTTCCATGTCATTTACGGAATAATAGCCGTCACAATAGCTGCCCCATCCCCAATTGAAGTGGAAATTGTCGTCACTGTCGTAACCGTCGCAAACAAAGGAATGTCCGCCATGGCCTCCAGCGTCACTGCCTCTGTACTGCAAGGGCCTTCCGTCATTGAGCTCATTTTTCAACATGGCAACCCAAAGTTCGTCACCGTAATCGTCTTTGGATTTGTATTGCATAGATGGAGCATAACTGAAGTAGGTTTGTAATGCATTCATGACATTATAAGTGCTGGCACTGCTACCTCCATTTCCTGAAATGTTGTAATCCATATCGACAGAAACTCCGCAATGGTATATCAAAGTGGCCACGGCGTTTGCCTCGTCGCTGGAATAACTCGAACTGTAGCTGTTCTTCATATTGTCCCAATCGTAAGTGGTTGCACCAAAATCAGCGCTTAAGGTTTGAGAGTTCCACGAATAGGAATTAGAGCCTGTCCCCACGGTGGGATGGTTCCAAAACTTCATTACCTGTGCCATAGCGGTGGCCACGCAGCCTGTTACTGTCCTTGTGTTACCTATTTTGGGGCAAAGATTATTGTATGGAGTGTTTTGGTTCCATATAGTCTGAACCAATGGCCCAACAATTGCGGTCGCTTTTCCAGCTTTCGTGTTGCCATCCATCAGGTCTTTCCATTGCTTGGTGGTTTCGGCTGTGGTCTTCGCCTTGCTGTTGATGGCGGACTGAATTTTGTCGCTGTAGCCTTGCAGCCAGCAGCGCAGGTTGTCGGGTATGTCGTAGGCAACGAAAGTGTTGTCAAGCGAATAACCCAAAATGGGTTGCACGCAGTCATCGGCAGCCATCACTACAAAACTGTTTTCTGTCGTGAAGATGTAAAGGTTCTCGAAACCCGCTGCCTTCGAAAGGTCGGTGAGTTGGGCGGTTTTCGCGCCGTTGTTGTTCAGGAATGTTTGGGCCGCTTTTCGGGCGGTTTCGGGCGCAACGCGCTCGGCTTTCATCGGCATCGCAGCCATGAGCAGCAATGCCGCAATCATCGTGTATCTTTTCATTTGGATGGTGTTTTTAGCGTGTTTAAACAAAACTGCAAAAATAGCGAATTTTTCGACAGGGGCACAAAAAAACACGGCCCGACCGAAAAGCCGGACCGTGTGCAGCTATTGTGAGGGAAGTCCCGCTCAGTCAACCACGACCTTCATCGTGTGGACCTCGTTGTCGGAGATGAGGCGCACGAAATAGACGCCTGCACTCAAGCCGTTGAGGTCAACCGTGTTGGTGTGGCTTTCGGTGCGCAAGATTCTTCCGTTCAAATCTACAATCTGTAAATCTCCTTGACCGCCAACCAATTGGAACTGGCCATTGGTAACGAAGCCGAAGCTGTCGCTCGATGAGCCTGCGGAAGTGCCGACTTCGGGTGAGAACGCCAAGCGGAACCTTGAAGCATAATCTCTCGTCGTGGCCTCAAAGGTATAATTAGGTGTGGCCAGCAGGTCGACATCGTTGCCCGTGAGGTTGTCGATGAGGTGGAGATAGTCCAAATCGATGTTTTCGACCTCAAAGCTGAGGGTGTAGGTGCCGTCTTGTGCGGCTTTGAAGCTGAGCGGCATCTCGCTTTCGCCATCGGAGTAAGCCACGGCAAAATCTTGTCCGTTTTTGGGGATGTAGAGCTTGTTGCTGTTGGGGTTGAGGTTGTATTTCAACAAGTTGTCGTTTTCGTTAAAACTGACTTTGGCCTTGTCGATGAAGGAGTTGCCTCTTGTTTCTGATTGCTTCAATGTAAACGTGAGGCCTGCGTCCCTGATTTCGCTTTTGCTGAAAATGACGCTTTCGCCTGTGCCTTGGGCTTGCACCAAAACCGCCGAACAAGGCGGTATAGGATTGCTGCCCACAGTGAATTCTGAAATGCCGTTGTTGAAATGCACGACATAGAAGCTGCGGTTCACATAGGCCTCGCACGGATAGGGGTTGCCGATGAGGTTGAAACCTTTCCAAGCGGCGCTTCCGTTATAGTCTAATGTCGTGGCATCGGTTGTGGCGGCTAACGTGCCGGCGAAGGTCAGTGTCGTGTTGGCGCTGTTGGCGTACAGGTAGCCAGTCTTATGGTTGATGGCGAAAGAATTTGCTTCGTAGTTTCTCCATTCCAAGTCTTGGCTTTGGTCGAACAGGTAGAGGTCGTAGTTGTTGGCGAGCAAGCCGTTGTCGGCACTCGGCGTGATGCTGTCGATGACGGGCGAAGCAAGCAGGTTCCAGCCGTCGTTTTGGTTCGACGAGTAAGGCGTAATGTTTTTCTTCACCGTGCCCATCACGCCTTCCGTGTTGTGGACGAGTTGGGCGCCGTTTTCGATGATGAGGTTGGCGGCATTGTCATTGCTCAGTGTTCCAGTGACGGTGAGTTTGCTGTTTTCGGTGACGGTCATTTGGTCGTTGGCGGCCAGTTGCAAACTGCTGAGCGAAGCCGAACCAAGGGTGAGGCCAGCCATGTTGGAAGGACCTGTTAAACCTCCATTGAAGTTGGTTTTCAAAGTGTAACAATGGGCGGCATTGTTCGATATATTGTTGACAGTGTAGGTTGTGCTTGATAAATTGGAAGCAACAGTAGTCGTGCCATCGTAGAGATTATATGTGTAGGAGCCGTCGGTGATGTAGGTGCTGATAAGCATTACCACACCTTGAACACTGACACCGGATGTAGGACTTGAAAAGGAAATATAATTGCCATTGCTATCGGAGCCTTCAAATGACCCAGCACCCATTGGGTAATCTCTTCCTACAGGGTCATAAATGAACACCCATAGGTCTTTTGATGCATCAAGCTGTAAGGGGGTATTGAGAACGATGTCGTTCCAACCTGTTCCCGACACAGTGATGTCTTGCGTGTATACTTGGGTTTGTGGTTTGCTGTTACCAGCATTGGCGTTATAGACACATAATCTGTAGGCACCCGTCATAGTGGGGTAGAAAGAAACTTTGTATAAAACCTTATTGGGGTTTATCATTGACGAGGGATATTTGTGCCCGTAATACAATTTGCTCGTGCCGCCGCTTCCGAAATGATAGATTGTGTTTCCGTAGCTGTAAGTCAAGACTTCGTCATCAGTAGAAGGAGCGCACCATTCTGGCTCAGTCCATGAAAGGACGGCGTTGTTGTCTTGTTTGGTCACCGTCAGTTGCGAAGGAATTGGTTCGATGGCAACAGAGATGGTTTGGGTTGGAGATGAGGACGATCCATTGGAATCCACACTCTTGACGTAATAGGCGTATGTGCCGTACAGAAGATTCTCGTCAGTATATGTGGTGTTAGCTGTGCTTGCAACCAAAAGGCCGTTTCTGTAAATGAAATAAGAAACCGCATTGTCAGCTTCATCCCATGACAAGAAAGCGTTTCTGCTTTCTTTGGTGACGCTGAAATTGGTGGGCGTTGTCGACGTGCAGTCCTTGGGTTGGATTCCGATAACGGCATTTTGGTTATTGGTGAAGTTATAACTACCACCACCAGAACCGCCACTGCCTGGATTTAAGTTGGAAAGCGAATAGAATCCGTCATTTCGTCCACTCCAGCCCCAATTGAAATGGAAATAATTATTATTGTCATAACCATCACATACAAAGGCGTGTCCACCACCGCTACCGCTTCCGTTGTATTCGATGGGGCGACCAGCATTCAATTCTGTTTTGAGCAAATCTATCCAATTACCACTATAAGAATTTTTCCATTTGAGGCTTGCAGTGGACTTGTAATTGAAATAATTGGTCAAAGCGGGTGCAATGGATGTGTTGTATGCGGAACTTCCCCCATTACTGCTAATGTTATAATCCATATCAACGGCTACGCCGCAGTGGTACATCAATTTGGCGATTTCTGAGTTTGGGGAATATAAGGGCATATCAGTCCAATCGTATGTTGCTTGGGCAAAATTGACAGATTGAACGCCATATTCAGGATGGCTGCTGGGGGTATAAGAATGTGATCCTACTCCGTGGCTGGGATATTCCCAGTATCGTATGATTTGCGCCATGGCGGTTGCCACACATCCGGTTACGGTGAGCTCTCCCGCATTTGAATCGTAAGGACATAGTGCATTGTAGCCAGGATCTTGGTCCCAAGTGGTTTGTATCAAAGCATCTACAACAATCGTTGCTTTTGCAGTTTTGGAATTGCCTTCGGAAAGGTCTTTCCATAGTTTTGAGGTTTCGGCGGTGGCTTTCATTTTGTTGTCAATGGCATACTGAATCTCATCGTTATAGCCATCCAGCCATCCACGCACATTTGTGGGCATGTTCTCTGTTTGGAACTTCCCCGTCAGCGAATAACCCAAAATGGGTTGAACGCAGTCGTCGGCTGCCATCACCACGAAACCTGGCTCGGCAGTGAAGATGTAGAGGTTCGGGAAACCTGCAATCTTCGATAGGTCAGTCAATTGGGCGGCCTTCGCGCCGTTGTTGTTCAGGAATGTTTGGGCCACTTTTTGAGCGGTTTCAGGCGTTACGCGCTCGGCCATCATCGGCATTGCCACCATCAGAAGCAATGCCATAATCATTGTAAATCTTTTCATATCGGTGAGTTTTATTTGTTAGATTCAATAAATTGCTACAAAAATAGTGATTTTATCCTTATGTTCAACATTTTTTCACAAAAAAACCGCCCCAAAAAATGTTGAGGCGGTTATGGTCAAAACAACGATTTGTGTTCGAGCGGCCTACTCTTCCACCTTCGCCCGCTTCGAGTCCCAAATCATATACACGATGATGGCGATATACATCACCAAAGCGATGAGGCCGGCCACAGGCAGCTCGGCAAACGGCGTTCCGTCGGCGGTCTTGGCCACGGCATCCACGCTGGCGAACTTGAGGATGGCGCTCACCACACCCATCAAGGCACCACCGGCGATGAAGCCCGAGGCGATGAGGGTGCCACGGTTGTAACGGGCATCGTTGAGTTTCTGGTCTTTGCTGCGGGTGCTCACGAACCACGAGATGGCTCCACCGATGAGCAGCGGCACGTTGAGGTCGATGGGGATGAACATACCCAAGGCGAAGGGCAGAGCGGGAATCTTGCAGAAGTTGAGAATCAAGGCGATGGCGGCACCAATGCCGTAGAGCAACCACGGGGCGCTGCCGCCCGACATCATCGGCTCGATGACAGCACTCATTGCGTTGGCTTGAGGCGCAACCAAGGCTCCGTCGCCCACGAAGCCGTAGGCCTTGTTCAGAATCATAATCACGCCTGCGACGGTGGCAGCGGCCACGGCCACGCCGACGAACTTCCAAATCTCTTGTTTCTTGGGTGTTGTGCCAATCCAGTAGCCCACTTTCAGGTCGGTGATGAAGGCACCCGCCACGGCCAAAGCGGTGCAAACCACGCCACCTATTATTAATGTGGCGGTCATACCTTGCGGGCCACTCAATCCAGCGGCGACCATCACCAAGGAGGCCAAAATCAAGGTCATCAAAGTCATACCGCTCACGGGGTTGCTGCCCACGATGGCGATGGCATTGGCGGCCACCGTCGTGAACAGGAAGGCGATGACGGCCACAACCAAAATGCCAATCAAAGCGTGGCCGAGGTTGTGAACCACGCCAAACCAGAAGAACAGGAAGGTGATAATCAAAACGATAACGATACCGATGACGACGGTCTTCATCGAAAGGTCTTGCTGGGTGCGGTCGACGGCTTCCACCGAGGCTTTCTTGCCCTTGAACTCGTTGGCGGCAAGGCCTACCGACGACTTAATCACGCCCCACGACTTGATGATGCTGATGACACCCGCCATAGCGATACCGCCGATGCCGATGTGTCGCGCATAGTTCTTGAAAATATCTTCGGGTGCCATCGAACCGATGGTGGCGGTGATGCCCGCGTTCATCAGGTCGATGATTTGGTCACCCCAAATGAGGTTCATTCCGGGGATGATGATGAACCACACGAGCATAGAACCGCAGCAGATGATGAAGGCGTATTTCAGGCCGATGATGTAACCCAAGCCAAGCACAGCCGCGCCCGTGTTCACCTTGAACATCAGCTTGGCTTTGTCGGCCAAGGCCGCGCCCCAGCCCATCATACGGGTGGTGATGGTCTCCGACCACCAGCCGAAAGTCGATACGATGAAGTCGTACAAACCTCCAATCAAGCCGCTGACAACCAACAACAAAGAATCTTTTCCCTTCTTCTGTCCGCTGACCAAAACCTGCGTCGTGGCCGTGGCTTCGGGGAAGGGGAACTTGCCGTGTTGTTCCTTCACGAAATACTTGCGGAAGGGGATGAGGAACAGGATGCCCAAGATGCCGCCGAGCAAGGAGGCGATGAACACCTGCCAGAAGTTGATCTCGATTTGGTAGCCCTTGCCTTGCAGGATGTAGAGCGCAGGCAGGGTGAAGATGGCACCGGCCACCACGCCGCCCGAGCAGCCGCCGATGCTTTGGATGATGACGTTTTGCGACAGCGCATCGTTCTTGCGCGTCAGTCCCGTGAGGCCGATGGCGATGATGGCGATGGGAATGGCGGCCTCAAACACCTGCCCGACCTTCAGGCCGAGGTAGGCGGCGGCAGCCGAAAACAGGATGGTCATCAGCAGGCCGATGCACACCGACCATACCGTAACTTCTTGATACTTTTTGTTTTTCGAGAGTATGGGTTCATACTCTTCGCCCGGTTTCAGTTCGCGTTGCGCGTTCTCGGGCAGTTTGAATTGGTCGTTTTCCATAGGGTTATTATTTGTGTTATTTTTCTGTGTTTTCCGTCAGTTCTTTAACCTCAACATCCTCAATGGGTTGCAGGTAATCGCTGGCCTTGGCGGGAGAGATGATGCTGCGCCCCAACTGTTTTTCCAATTGGTCTCTTGCGGCCTTGGCCACTCCGCCGCCGTCTTTTGCGGTTTGTTTGCTTTGCTCAAAACCTTTGGGATTACGCTGTTGCGAAAGTTCGCGGGTGGAAGCCTCCGCCAAAGTGTTCAGTGCCACTTCGACGCTGGTCATATTGTCGCGAAGGTTTTCTTTGGTCAAGCCTTTGAAAGCCTTGTATTGCCCAGTTGTCATACCGCTCCAAGCCTTGGTGAGGATGTTGGTGAGGATGGCAAACTCCTGTTTTTCCTTGATGCCGACACGTTCCCATTCGTCGGTGAGGGCTTTGCGGGTCATAATGGATTTCATACGCTCGTTGATCCATTGGTCGGAATAACCTTGGCGGCGGTAGTCGGCCACGGCCATTTGGAAAGTCAGTTCGGGGTCAATCATTTGGTCGACACGCTGACTGCCCACCTCGGCAAGCCATTGTTTGAGTGGTTCTGCCTTTTTTGATGGGATGGACTGGATGAGGCGGAAGATGCCTTCCAAGGTGGCGGCTTGGGTCATACGATATTTTCCATCTGGAGCTAACATTCGAACAGGGGGACAAATTGTCCCCCACTTGAATTTTAACTCTTCGTCGCGTTTCAGCATTTTCTTAATATAATCGCGAGGGTTGGCGGTGTCTGTCAACACTTGCACGATGTCGGCAACGGCAAAATAGTATTCCTGTTCCTTTTCATCCCAAACCATGCGGATATTGACACCTTCAAAAAGTTGTATGATGGATTCGTTTGACATAACGTTTAAAATTTGGTTGCAATAATAGGGAAAAATTTGGGTGTATTGGTGGATTTTTGTGATTTTGGTTTCATTTTTTGTCGTCAGGGGTTCCATCGCATTTCACCGCCTGCCTAATATCCGTCGTCCCTACGGGACTTTGTGGCACAAGGGAATCCCGTAGGGATGGCAGACCATTCGGCAGGCGACGTAAGTCACTGCCAAAAAAAAACGAAAAAAAATGACAAATTAATTTGTCTATATGGAAAGTTTGCTTTACTTTTGCAGCGTCAAACTTAAAATGAACGCAAAATGAAACATTCAATCAAAGCTGTTTTGGCATGGGCTGCTATTGCGGTCGTGCTTGCGGGCTGCAACAGCCAGCCCACTGCCGAAGAAGTCCTTCGGAAATCCTACCAAAAATGCCAGTCCATCCAGGGCGGGCACTATGTAATGGATTGGAAAAAGAAGTACATGTCTGACAACGACACTACCTTCAACCGCTATACTTGCGATTTCAAGAAACTGCCCGACGACACGATTTTCGGGAAAGCCTTCAACTCGTTTGAGGAATACCTCAATTCGAAATGGATTTCGTCATACCATCATCTCTATACGGGGAACGAGTATGTTTCCTACGGCGACAGCACGGGCATCATCCAGTCGTGCGACCTTTGGGCTAAAGACATCATCAGGGGGAGGCACAACCGCTACTTTTACACGCCTTTGGCCAACAAAAGCAGTTATCCCTTGCGCACCAATGAGGATTTGGACGACGAAAACATATTCAATATAGACTATTCTTACTCGCTTTCAGAAACCCAATTGGACGGGAAATTATGCTACTTGGTCGATATTCTCGCTCCAGCAGACGAGGAACCTGACAGCATTTATGGTATGCAGACCATCCGTTACGAAATCAACTTGTGGATTGACAAGGAGGACTATATGCCACTTCAATACTCCATCGCCTTCGACATCGTGGAGCAACAGGACACTATGTATCAATATGATGAGTTCAAGTTGCTTGCCTTCGACCCGAATGTGGACGAGTCGAAACTGACGTTGGAATCCATTCCCAAGAATATTATTTTGAAGGATTACGAACCTTACAAGGCTCCCGAACCGCTCCCCGAAGGCTCGCCCGCGCCGGAATGGTCGCTGCCCACGCTGGCGGGCGACACCATCCGCCTCGCCGACTTGAAAGGAAAGGTGGTGCTGCTCGATTTCTTCTACAAGTCGTGCGCCCCGTGCTGCGCCGCCATGCCCATTTTGCAAAGCCTGCACGAGAAATACAAGGACAAGGGCTTCATGATGATTGGCATCGACCCGATTGACGACCCCGAGAAGGACGAAATGGCCGATTTCTTGGCCAAACGCGGCATCACCTACACTATCCTTTTCGCCGAGCGTGAATTATCAAGCACTTACCACATTGCGGGTTACCCGACCCTGTTCTTCCTCGACCGTGATGGAAAAATAGCAAAGGTACATAGGGGCTTCGGCAAAGGTATGGAAGAAGAATTGGAAGCGGATTTGATTGAGTTGTTAGAGAAATAATAATCATGCTATTGGCTGTTGGCCATTGGCAGCTTCAACAAAAGAGTTGAAGTATTACCCTTTTCATAAAGCTGCCAAGAGCCAATGGCCAAAGGCTAATAGCAAAAAACAAAAAACTATGAAGAAAAACTATTTGTTTCCCCACTACTTCCAATGGATTGGATGGGTGATTGCCATTGTTTCTTTTGTGGTATTGTTACTGGGTGTGACTAACGATATTACAATCCGTATGCCTGCACTTTATGTGGATGTCTTTTTTGATGATGACAATAAGGATGGTTTCTTTCGCATGGTCAAAACGAGTGTGTACTCCATCGCCATGCCTTTGTTGATCATCGCATTGATTTTCATTGGTTTTTCCAAGGAAAGGGTCGAAGATGAATTCGTGCAGTATATTCGTTCACAGAGTCTGATTTGGTCCACATACGTCTCGGCGGGATTGTTCATTCTTGGCACCTTGCTGATTTACGGCTTCATCTATATGTATATCCCTTATTTGGTGTTCTTTGTGTTTCTTCTGCTGTTCGTGATTAAATTCAAGATAGCAATGTTCCGCTTCAACAAAGGAGGCGCGCAATGAAGAACCGTTTGAAAGTGGCGCGGGCCGAAATGAACCTTACGCAAGAGGATTTGGCCAAACTAATTGGTGTGAGCCGCCAATCGATAAACGCCATAGAATCAGGGCGGTATGTGCCTTCCACGGTCTTGGCCTTGAAGATGGCACAGGTGTTCGGGAAGGCCGTGGAGGAGATTTTCTTCTTGGAAGAGACGGACTGATTTGTCTCATGCAGAAATCGCAGAATTATGGGAATCGCGATGCGACAAAGAAACTATGTCCGTTAGGTTTAGCGATTTCAGCGGATTCAACGTGAAAGACTCATTTCAGCAGCACATTCCCCAATCGGCATTCCAAGCACCGTTTCCGCTTGCAATACATATTGTAAAGGTGCAGCAAGGCCTGCGACTGCATGGCGTTTTGCGCCTCGATGCCGCAAGCGGCGAAATGGCGGATGATGGCGTTGTCTTCGGCCTCGGTTTCTTCCAAGAACTGCATGGCCGTTTCACACGCTGTTTCGTTCTTGTGCAGCTTGCCGTAGCAAAACAACAGCGGCACCACCGCATTGATAATCAAAATATTCGCTGTGGCAATGCCCAAATGTTTTGGCGTTTTGCGGCTGCCGTGGTACGAAAGCCCTACAGTCCCCGATTTATGGATTGTAGGGCTGTCACATTGTGGCAGCCGTTCGCTTTGCGGCTGCTGTTGCCCAAATCGATAGTGCGTTTCCCAATATCCTGAAGCGGTCACGTCAAACAAGGCTTTCGCCTCGGCCACGGTTTTCGCCTCGCGGATTTTGGAGAACAGGCATCCGTGCCGATGAATCAACTGGGCCATTTGCGACAGTCTGACGGTGGGGAAATTCACGGGGCGCATGCGCATGAACTTCCATCGTTCTTCAGGCATGGTCAGGAGGCTGAATTTGGCTTTCATCACCGCGAATTCGCGTTTCAGCAGGTTGGGATAGTCATCGGTGAAGTCTTTTTCGAGGAAACCGGCGCATCCAAACAGCATAGCCTCCACTTGCAAAAGGTTGTCGGCGTGTTTCAGCAAGGTCTTGAAAGGCAAGATGTTGGCCAAATACTCAAACGCCTCGTTGTTGACTTTCAGGCCGAAATAGCGCATCAGCAGTTTATAGAGGGCGTCTTCCCAGTCGAATTGGTTGGCTTCGAGGGTTTTGGTCACGGTAGTTGACTTGCTTTCGAGGCGTTCCACGGCCATGCGGTCGAGCCACGAGAGGCGCGTGAATGGCGACACCTTGTTGATGGATTTCTCGCAAGGAATCCACCCTTTTGCTGAGATGAACGTTTGGTATTGGACAAAAAGCGATTCGTCGAAATGGCCTTTCAGCTCGAGGGTCGGAACGTCGTTGACTTTCGTGTCGTTTTCGTAAACCACATGCAGGACTACGTTTTGATAGGCCTTGTCGGCTTGGTGTCCGTGGCGGTTCCAATCGGAGGCTTTCACATGGATTTCGATATGCCCCGCCCAAAGTTTGTCGCCGATTTGGATTTTCGCTTCCAAGAAATCAGGCCCTGAGTTGGTGTTGCGGTAGCCCGTCGTCACCACCTCAATCATTTCGCCTTCAGTGGTCTTCAAATCCTTGTCGGTCAGGCGATTCTCCCAAATGTAGTATAAAAACTCTTCTCTCATATTTCTTTTTTCTCAAAAAACCGACAAAACCGACAAAACTTTTTTCTTGGTGGTGGGAAAGCGGCCAACCGGCCCGCTTTCCGGCGGCAACGCGGTTGCATGCCGCCTTTCTTCTTTCATTGGGTTTTGTGGGTTTTGTGATTATTTGATTTTCCAACAATTCAAAGGTTCTGAATCTAAAACGCCTTTTTTGGCGGCCCAGTCGATGAAGATGGAGCGCAGGTCGCGGTCGCTTTGCCAAACGACGTGGTCTTTTATCTCTTCCTGTGTCCAGCCTATGCCATTCATCAAGTGGTTGCCACCACCCATCGAGCGGTAGGAGTTCATCACAACGTTGTAGGTTTTTTCCATGTCGAAGGGCGTGCCGTCGGCCATGCTGATGATGCGGATGCGCTCGCCCATGGGGTTCTTGTCGGTCACTTCGTAAACCAGCCCTGCGCCCGAGTCGAAGTTGTAGATGGGGTTCTTCATCTCGTAGGCATATTCGAGGAAGGCTTTCACCTCTTTGCCCGTCATGGCCATCACGGCCAACGAGTTCTCAAAAGGATACCAGGTGAAGAAGTCGCTGATTTTCAGCATTCCGGGTTCTATGGTCTTGCCGCCGCTGAGGGGAGCCGCCATCGAAATGTCGGCGTGTATGCAGGCAAGGGCCGCTGAAAACCTCGTCGGTGCTGATGCCGACCGGCAATTGCGCCACTTCGCGCTGCTGGTAGTCTTTGGCGCGGTCAAGGTAGGGCTGGAGCATCGTAAAGAAGTCCTCGTCGTGATCTTCGCTGTCGGTGGGCATCAGTTCTATGCTGATGATGGGTTCCTGCCCTTTCTTCAGCGTCACTTCCGCCTTGGCAATCCCGCGACCACGGTGGCCCGAATTGAGCACATACACGGGCTTTCCGCTCGTGTCCGACACTTTTTCGGCTCGGGCGCGGTGGTCGTGGCCGAAGAAGATGATGTCGAAGCCCGGAATGTTTTCGGCCACCCATTTCGAGGCGTTTTCGCGTCCAAGCGGATGGCCTTCGGGCAGGTTCTGCACTTGTGGCTCCCAGCCCGAATGGAAAAGGCCGATCATCAGGTCGGGTTTTTCTTTGTCTCTAATGGTTTTCAGCCATTTGTCGGCGGCGGCCTCCAATTGTTCGAAGCGCAAGCCTGGCCTCAAGCGGTCGGGCACCCATGTGACGACGTAGGGCGTGAGCAGCCCAAGCACGGCGATTTTGAACCCGTCGCGTTCCAATATAATATAAGGTGTGAAATAGGGCTTTCCTGTCGTCTCGTCGATGACGTTGGCGCACACGACGGGCATTTTCAGCTCGGAATAAACGCGGTCGAACACCTCGCGGCCTGCCTCAATGTCATGGTTTCCAACGCCTACGGCATCGTAAGGGAAGTAATTGAGGGCTTCGGAAACCAAATTGGGGTGCTCGGCGTCTTGGTTGGAGCAATATTGGAAAGTGGTGCCTTGCAGATTGTCGCCGTTGTCGAGCAGGATCAGCCTGTCGCCGAGCTGTTCCTTCATCTGCCTGATGACGAAGGCATCATTGGCGAATTCGTCATAACGCCCGTGAGTATCAGTTGTTTCAATAAAGGTCAAAGTGGTTTCTTTTGGCGAGCACGAAGCCAAAGCCGCAGTCAAGGCAATCATGATAAAGCATCTTTTGTTCATAATGGATCAGGTTTTGAAGCGATAAAATTAGTGCTTTTTTCGGCTTGCGCGACAATTCGTGGATTTTTTTTTGGAGAAAAGGGACAGGGTAAAACATAATTCCGTATCTTTGCAACACAATTCCATCATCCGATTGCGACATGGCCGACTTGAGCATCATAGTATCCGAAATCGAAGTGAAATTGAGGAAATTGCTTGATGAGAAGTCGAAGTTGGCCATTGAAAACAAGCGGCTCGCCGAGCAAAACGCGGCGTTGGACGAGGAAAATCTGGCGTTGCGCCGTTCGGTGGTGGAGTTGCAGGACAAAATAAATAAATCTACAATTGTTAACGCACTCGACAACGAGGGAGAAGTAGAAGAAGGAAGGAAACTCATCAAGGAGCTGGTGAGGGAAATTGACAGGTGCGTTTCGATTTTGAACAGTAAGGAATAACTCAAAATAGCTGAAAGCCAGCAGAAAGCCAAAGAGATGGATGAAATAACGATCAATATCACCCTGTTGGATAGGCCCTACCGCCTGTCGGTGGCTCGTGCTGACGAAGAGAAAGTCCGCAAGGCTGGCAACCTCATCAACGAGCGGGTGAAATACTACTCGAAGCACTATGCCTACAAGGATGCGCAAGACCTGCTTTCGATGACGGCATTGCAATTTGCCACCTCCGTGGTCAAGATGGACGCCGAGTTGAGCTTCCTTAATCAGGATTTGGAACGCAAGCTGCAAGGAATCAACAACTTGATGGGCGAAATAGCATAGTCTGTGCCTCGGCACGGAACGTTCTTTGAAGATCTGGAACTGCCTGTTCAGCGCATTGGTAAACTCAACAGAATCAAACACATCAATCCGGTCTACTCGCGCTCTGCAAAAACGGGCCTCATTCCCTTCGGGGAAGCACTTTGGTGCCAGTGGAAGTTTGCGCAACGCGGTGGCCATAAGCGTATAATAATGGGGTTTACACATATCCCACGAATGGGCAGTTTCTTTTTTTCTCTCCTCATTTTTCGGGTAAAAACAGAGTTTAAAATGTTATTACTCATCACCAACACCACATGGATTATCATCGCCGCAGCGGCCTTGGTCGTGGGCCTTGCGGTTGGCTACCTCATCACGTCCACCATCCTCAAAAACGCAGTCACCAAAGAAGAGCAAGCCCTGCTCGAAGAAGCCAAGGAAAAGGCTGAAGTCATCAAGAAAGAACGCATCCTGCAAGCCAAGGAGAAGTTCCTCCAGCTGAAAGACGAGCACGAAAAGGCTTGCAACGACCGCAAACGCGAATTGGCCAGCGCCGAAAACCGCATCAACCAACTGAAACAGGACGCCAACAAGAAAATGGAGGACGTCCAGCGCAAGGCGAAGGAACTGCAAGCCTCGCAGCAGAAACTCGAAAGCCAGATTGAGACCTTCGACAAGAAGAAGGCCGACCTCGACCGCATCTATAGCGAAGAGGTCAAGAAGCTGGAAACCATCTCCAACTATTCGGCGAAAGAGGCTAAGGCCCAGCTTGTTGAGCTCATCAAGGAGGAAGCCCAAGCCGAAGCGATGGTGTATGTGAAAGACGTTACCGAGGAGGCTAAGATGAGCGCGAACCAGACGGCCAAGAAGATTGTGATCGAAACCATACAGCGCACGGCTTCAGAAACGGCCATCGAAAACACCGTCAGCGTGTTCAACATCGAGAACGACGAAATCAAGGGCCGCATCATCGGGCGCGAAGGCCGCAACATCCGTACCCTCGAATCGATGACAGGCGTCGAAATCATCATCGACGACAGCCCCGACGCCATCCTCATCTCCGGCTTCGACCCCATCCGCCGCGAGATAGCGCGCCTCTCATTGCAGAAGCTCGTCAACGACGGACGCATCCACCCCGCTCGCATCGAAGAAGTGGTACACAAAGTGGAAAAACAAGTGGATCAGGAGATTGTGGAAATCGGCAAGCGCACCTGCATCGACCTCGGCATCCACAACCTCAGCCCTGAACTCATCAAGATGGTGGGTCGCATGAAGTATCGTACTTCCTACGGGCAGAACCTGCTGCAACACTCCATCGAGACGGCCAAGCTGTGTGCCACGATGGCTGCTGAGTTGGGCCTCAACGTGAAGGCTGCCAAACGCGCCGGCCTGTTGCACGACATCGGCAAGGTGGCCGAGAACGAGGAAGAACTGCCGCACGCCATTCTCGGTATGAAGGTGGCCGAGCGCCTCAAGGAGAAACCCGACATCTGCAATGCCATCGGCGCTCACCACGACGAGATTGAGATGGACAACCTGATTTCGCCCATCGTGCAGGTTTGCGACGCCATTTCGGGCGCGCGTCCTGGTGCACGCCGCGAGGTGGTGGAAGCCTACATTCAGCGACTGAACAAGCTGGAGGAGATGGCGATGAGCTATCTGGGTGTGGTGAAGACTTACGCCATACAGGCCGGTCGCGAGCTGCGCGTCATTGTGGGTGCCGACAAGGTGAGCGACCAAGAAGCCGATCGCATCGCTTTCGACCTCTCTAAGAAAATCCAGACCGAGATGACCTATCCCGGACAAATCAAGATCACGGTCATCCGCGAAACCCGCGCCGTCAGCTACGCCAAGTAAGAATAGTCATGGTTAGGGAAGAAACCGTTTTCGGACCGATAAGGAGCCGCCGCTTAGGCAGCTCCTTAGGCATTAATTTACTGCCCACACAAGGCAAGATTTGCAATTTCGACTGCGTTTACTGCGAGTGCGGATGGAACAAGGATGGCCGCAACGACACCAAACTGCCTTCTGCCGAAGAAGTGTACAAGGCACTGGAAATCAAGTTGCAGCAGTGCCAATCCAACCGTGTCGCCATCGACTCCATCACCTTCAGCGGCGACGGCGAGCCAACCATCAACCCCGATTTCCCAAAAATCATCGACGACACCATCAAGCTGCGCAACAGGTACTATCCCAACACGAAGATAACCGTGCTTTCAAACGCCACGAGGGTGCATCTTCCGGAGGTGTTCAAGGCCTTGCGCAAGGTTGACAACCCGACCATGAAAATCGATGCGCCGACCAATGCCTTGGTGGAGAAAATCAACCATCCCGCGCCGGGCTACGATGTCAATAGGGTGGTGGAGGCATTGAAACTTTTCAACGGTGAGTTCATTTTGCAAACGATGTTCCTGAGAAGCAACGAATTCGACTCGTCGAGCCCGGAGGTGCTGAACGGCTGGATGGACATTGTGCGCACCTTGCGCCCGCGCGAGATTATGGTTTACACCATCGACCGTCCCACGCCCGAGGAAAACTTGCGGAAATTTACCGTGGAGGAAATGCGCGGCTTGGTGCAGCCGCTGATTGACGAGGGGTTTCTGATTCAGATAAAAGGATAAGTCCTTAGTGGGCGAAACAAAAGATGCTGATTTCCGTTTCCAAATAAGCCGTGAAGAGTATAATGAGATTCTAAGGTAAAAAAAATGACCTTGGAATTGGCTCGTGGAAAAAACTCCAAATACCTTCCTTATGTCTTCACCGAGCTGGGCGTTTATATGTTGATGACAGTCCTTAAAGGCGAGTTGGCCATCAAGCAGAGCAAGGCCTTGGATTGTGCTTTCAAGGAAATGAAGGATTTCATCATTGATGACAGAAGCCTGATTGGAAATCGGGAATTGTTGCGATTGTCGGTGCAGACAACCCAAAACAGATTCAAGTTTCGCACATCCCTATGGGATGCAAACGGTTGACATTACTTGTTTTACCGATAGAAAACGAAAGGATGCATCGGAATGATAATCATTCCACCCCCACGTTCATTCGTCCCATCAGCCGCTGCCACGGCGAGAGGAATGCAAACAAGAAATCGTAGGCAATCAGTCCGGGGAGCAGGCCTTTTTCTCCCAACCGCTTGGAGGCACTGCGGTAGATGATGAGCTGGGTGCCAAAGCGCAAGAGGAAGAAGAAAGCCAAAATGGGAATGTAGAACACCTCGCCGCCCGTGATGGCGAAGGCTGGCTTCAGGCAAAGCAAGGTGATGAACGAGGCGTGGAACAGGAATTGCGAGATGTAGAAAACGCTGAGCTGCAACCGGGTTTTGGTGTTGTATTTTGGAATGGTGGAATAGCGGCTGCTTTTTTGACGCATCCAGAGTCTGAAACTGCTGGGTGGGGTGGTGTAGATGGTGTTTTCGGCATCGATCAGGGCCTCGGTGTTGCGCTTTTTGGCCACTTTGTTGATGAAAAGGTCGTCTTCGCCCACCGATGTGGTGTAGTGCGAAATGAAGCCTTTGTTCCTGAAAAACAGGTCTTGCCGATACGAAAGGTTTCGCCCAATGCCCATATAGGGATGCCCCGCCAAGGTCGACGACAGGTATTGCAAGCCTTGCTGCAAGGCATCAAAGCGGATCAGCTTATTCATAATGCCTTTCTTTTGGGTGTATGGGCTGTAACCAATCACCACTTCGGTGTTGCCTCCATAGCAATTGACCACGCTGCGCAGCCATTGGTCGTTGGCCGGCATGCAGTTACATTCCGTGAAAATGATGAGGTCGTTTTGCGCCGACTTGATGCCCATCGAGAGGGGGAACTTCTTGCCGTTGAAGAAGTTGAGGTGTTGCTTCATCTGCACGGGCTTTATTTTGGGCTCCATTCGGGCGAGCTCCTTGAGGTATTCTTCCGTTTCGTCGTCGGAGCAGTCGTTCACCACAACGATTTCGAAATCAGGGTAGTTCTGGCTGAGCAGTGCCGGGATGAGCTCGGTCAGGTATTCGTAGGAATTGCGGGCGCAGATGACGACCGACACTGGCTCAAGCTCCTCGTCCAACTTGGGGCGACGGTTCTTCTTGTAGAACGCCACCCTCGAAAAAAGCCCCCAATGGTAGAGCAATTGCACGACGAGGCTGATGCCGAAAACAACCAAGACGATGAAACTAAGGCTATTGTATGAAAAACTCAGATGCACGATACGGGATTTTTAATGAATGCAAAAATAAGAAAAATGTTGGGAAAAAAGTCGTACTTTTGCACAAAAATCAGCGATGGATTTCAACATAGTTTCCAACGATGCCAAAAGCCACGCCCGTGCGGGTGTGCTCAACACAGGCCACGGCCCGATAGAGACTCCCATTTTCATGCCGGTGGGCACGGCGGGCACGGTGAAGGCCTGCCATTTGCGCGACGTGCGCGACGAAGTGAAGGCGCAAATCATTTTGGGCAACACCTATCACCTGTATCTGCGCCCCGGCCTTGAGGTGCTCGAAGCCGCTGGCGGCTTGCACAAGTTCAACGGCTGGGATAGGCCTATCCTTACCGATAGCGGTGGTTTTCAGGTATTTTCGCTGACGGGCATCCGCAAGATGAAGGAGGAGGGCGTCACTTTCCAGTCGCACATCGACGGCTCGCGCCATTTGTTCACGCCCGAAAACGTGATGGACATACAGCGCAGCATCGGGGCCGACATCATGATGGCTTTCGACGAGTGTACTCCCGGCACGGCTGACTACAACTACGCCAAGCAGTCGATGGAGCGCACCCACCGCTGGCTCGACCGCTGCTGCGACCGCTTTGCCGCCACCGAGCCGAAATATGGCTACGAGCAGGCGTTGTTCCCCATCGTGCAGGGTTGTGTGTATCGCGATTTGCGCGAGCGATCGGCTGAGCACATCGCATCGAAAAACGCTGCAGGCAACGCCATTGGCGGGTTGGCCGTGGGCGAGCCTACGGAAAAAATGTACGAGATGATCGAGCTGGTGAATGCCATCCTGCCCGACGACCGTCCGCGCTATCTGATGGGTGTGGGCACACCGGCCAACATCCTTGAAAGCATCTCGCGCGGGGTCGACATGTTCGATTGCGTGATGCCTTCCCGCAACGGACGCAACGGAATGATTTTCACTTCAGAGGGCATCGTCAATTTGAGGAACGAAAAGTGGAAGTTCGACTTCACGCCCGTCGACCCCAACGGCGAAACTTTCGTCGACACACAATATACGAGGGCCTATCTGCGTCATCTCTTCATTGCAGGGGAGCTGCTGGGTCCCATGATTGCCAGCCTTCACAACATTGGGTTCTACCTGTGGCTTGTGCGCGAAGCCCGCAAGCATATCATCGGTGGCGACTTTGCCGAGTGGCGCGACGTGATGCTTCAGAAGGTTACGAGGAGGCTATAGCCACAAGCCGGCCCTGCCGTAGCCAAAAAACGAGACGAGGATGCTTCGGGAAATGGCCTGCAATGTTTGAATTAAGTATACTAAAATTCTTGTAATCAACAAAATAGGAAATTATTAAGTTCTCAAATTCCTGATAATTGGAAATCCCCATGAGAAAACTGGATGCATATATCTTCAAGAAGTACATCGGCACTTTCTTCTTCGCCATCTCCATGTTGGTTTTGGTGGTCATCATCTTCGACCTCTCCGAAAACATCGACAGCTTCTTGAAACACAATGCCCCTTGGCAGCGCGTGGTGGTGGACTACTATGTGATGTCGATACCTTATTATATCAACCTCTTCATCCATCTTTTCGCCTTCATCGCCGTGGTGTTTTTCACTTCAAAGATGGCGGCACGCACTGAGATTGTGGCCATCCTCAGCAGCGGCATCAGCTTTGGGCGTTTCCTCTTTCCTTATATGATGGCGGCATCGACCATCGCGATTATGTCGCTTTATTTTGGAAACTTCTTGATTCCCAAGACCAACGAGATTCGTCGACACTTCAAGGACGAGTATATGGAGAAGCTGAGCCAGAGCGCGGGGCGCAATGTGCATGTGCAGACGGGCAAGGACGAATTCGTGTATGTGGAGAGCTTCAACATCTCGAAGCAGTATGGCTACAAGTTCGCATGGGAGAAATACGACGGCAGCGAGCTGAAATTCAAGGCGATGGGGGATGTGCTCTATCATGACACCTTGGGACCAAACAGTTGGTACTTCGACCCTTATGCCGTCCGCTACATCAACCCTGACGGCGAAGTGCTGCTGAAAGGGCGTAACTACGACACCATCATAAACTTGGTGCCCACCGATTTGTACAAGATGAAGGAGGACTTCGAGGAGATGAATTACTTCGAGCTTCGCGACCACATCATGAGTATGAAAGCCCGAGGCTCGGAAGGCGTGAAGGCCTATGAGGTGGAGATGCACCAGCGCATGTCGGCTCCGGCGGCGGTCATCATCCTGACGCTCATTGGCGCGGCCTTGTCGAGCCGAAAGGTGAGAGGAGGGACGGGGATGCACCTCGGCATTGGCATCACCATTGCGTTTGCTTATATCCTTTTCATGCAGATTTCAAAGTCGTTTGCCATTTCGGGTGGCCTTTCGCCTGCCCTCGCCGCTTGGATTCCCAACATTCTCTTTTGCGTGGTAGGAATTTATCTGCTGAAGAAAGCCCCGAAGTGAGACTCACAACCATTGCGGATCGCTTTTCCAAAAAGTGTCATGTATGCCATAAGACGGCATCTTGTTTTTGGGCGTCGCTTTTTTTCGCTTGGGTTGGATGAAGCCACTGTCATTTCTCGATAATCCAGTCTGAAACCGTCTTGGTCTCTTTTGAGAAGGCGATGCCAATCTTGACGACAGGCTTGCCTTCGGCTTGGTAAGGAATAGCATAATCCTTCGAGTTGATTTGCGCCAAGGCCTCTTGCGCCGATCCGCGCATCTTCAGTTCCATCACATAGACTGCATCGCGCATAAACACGACCACATCGGTGCGGCCCCGCGCCACCTTCACCTGCGTGAACGTGCGGTAGTTGAAGATGGAGAACACAACGTAGGTCAGCACC
>CACXQV010000013.1 GCA_902769875.1 uncultured Bacteroidia bacterium | reverse complement strand
ACCTTTCAAGGCAAAGGCAGGATTGAACGAGGTGGCGAACAAAGCGGGATAAATGCTGGCTGCCACCGAAATGAACAACCCAAGGCCGACGGTCAAGGCGACAAGGCCCAAGTTTTGGCCAAAGTACAACGATGTATCGATGAGCGAGGCCAAGGTGGACTGCCTGAACAAAGTTACAACGGCCACCGCCAAGCCCAAAGCAATGACGACCATCGTTACCGACTCGCCGACAAACGACATCACCAATTGGAAACGACTGCTACCTAATATCTTGCGCGTGTTGACGCTCTTTAATCGCATGGGCACCATAGCGAAGAAGAAGTTGATGTAGTTGATGAACGCGATTACAATGACCGCAATGGCGATGGCGAGCAGAGTCATTGTGGTGGTGCGATTGCCCGTCTTGCCCGGCGCGTTGATGTTTTTAGCGAAATACGTGTCAGTGAGTTTTATCAGTTGGAGATTGGTGCCGCCCACCGACTCTTCACACAGAGCCTTTTCCTCCTCGCTGAGCGATGTCGGGTCAATGCCGTTCAGCCGCATAAAGGCGTCCTTCATGGCAGGTTTCGAGGCATCTTCAAACGCTTTCGGGTCGGCGCCTTCGCGAAGTTTCACGAAATAGTTGAAGCCCCATTCGCTCCAATTGTCCAAGCCCCGATTGCCGATATTGTAAAACATGTCGAAAGTGGTGCCATCACTGTTGGCGGGCATGTCCTTGTAGATGGCGACGATAACGGCGTCTTCGATTTGCAGTCCCTGCCAACTGTTCGTCCGAAGTTTGGCCACATCGCCCACTTCCACGCCAAGCCGCCGCGCCGTCGATTCCGAAACGGCGTAGGTGATGCCATTAATCCAGTCGTCCCAGTTGCCCGCAACGAGTTCGAAGCCGAAAACATCCTTGCCGCCATTACTGAAGGCACCGATTTTCACACTCATTTGACGATCGTCGTCAAACAAAACGATGGCGGTCAGGCAGTTTTTGCCCACATAGCCGCAGCCGCCCGCTTCCACGTCGGGCGAGGCCGCAATGACCGCCTCAGAAATCGGTCGGTTAATCCAGCATGAGGCGCCGTAGTCGGCAAACCGGTCGCCGACCATCATGCAATAAATCCTGTCGCTGTCCTTGAGTGCCTTGTTGTAGGTGAGGTCGTGGTGTACCTGCACGAGGATGATATAGAGCGCGGCGAAGGCTGCCGTCAAGCCCAAGATATTCAGGATGGAAGACACGAGGGAGGTCTTGCCTTTTTTATAGATTCTCATAATGTTGAATTGTTGATTGTTGAATTGTTGTCTAAACGAACAAGTATTTTGAATATTCTCTCTGCTTTTTCAAGCCCAAAAGCCATTACCAGTTTTTCAAAAAGCACTTGGTTGATTTTTAGTTTATTGCAGTTTTTCATCTCGGCATTATTATTTCTCATAACCTATTTCTCTCCTCCTCACTCGCCGAGCGTGAATTGAGCCTCACTTTCGATTTACCAAACTTGTAGGTGACATTCAGCATAATGTTGCGTCCGTCGCCATCAAAGAAGACCAAGGAATTGCCGCGCAAGATGTTCTGCTGCCAATAAAGCGTGGTGTTGAAGAAGTCGTTGGCACTCAACCGAATGGTCAGGTTGTTGTCCAAGAAACTCTTCTCCAAACTGGCCGACAGGCTCCACAGTTCCTTAATCGTAACGCCGTTCGATGGATAAGGTGTCATGTAATAGAAATCCAAGTTGAACTTAATGTCGTTAGGCAAAGTCAGCATGTTACTGACATTAAACATGGCGAAGTTCCTGTTGTTCTGCTTCAATATGCCGTCCTCCATCTTCTCATAATAGTTTCTGCCGAAATAAACGGAACTGTAGAGATACCACCACTTTGTGACGTTACCGTTCCAAGCGATGGAGCCGTAGAAATTCTGCGAGTGGTCACCATTTCTGTAACGGACTTCTCCCATATCAAGATTATCAACACTTTGATAATGTTCCCAATAAATGGGATTGATTTCGTAATTGTAGCCGAAACGCAGCGAAAGCGAAATGGGGAAACTGAAGAACACCTGCGCCGCATGGATGTGGGTGTTGATGAGGTTGGGGTTGCCCATCGTATTGACTAGCGAATCAATATACATGCTGGGATTCAAGGCATCCAACGAAGGACGCACGATGCGCTTCGAATAAGATGCGCCCATCGCATAGCCCTCAGCGGGCTTGTACTGCACAGTGGCGTTCGGGAAAAGTCCGGGCTTCGTGTAGTCCACTTGGGGTTCACCGTTCAAGTAGTTATGGCGGTCCACATATTCAAACCGCAGTCCGGCGGTGGCCGACCATTTGTCGGAGAAATTGTGCGCAACGCTGGCGTAGGCGGCAGCGTTAGACTCGTCGGAATGATAGTGCTGCAAGAGGGTGTTGTTTCCGCTCAAGTCAACATGGTTGTCGGTTTGAATCAAGGAATATTTCGCTCCCACCGAAAATGTAGTTTTGCCGTTTCTGAAAGGCAATGTGTAGTCGGCCTTGCCCACATAGATGCCCGTGTTGCCGTAGCCTTTGTTGAGGTTCAAGATGCCTTGGCTCTCGCTTCCGTCAACGATGTTGCGGAAAGCGTCCTCGTCATTATAGCGGTTGTAGGTGTAGTCCAAGGTCACGTTGAGGTTCTGGCCAAGGCTGTCGATGTCATAGTTGAAAAACAGTGTGTTGTTGCTACGCAGGCTCTTGTCGTTGGTGTTGGTCACGGTCTTGAAATCCGTGTGGTTGAGTCCCTCGAAATGGGTCTTTTGCTCGCGCAGGCTCGTCCCTTTGCCCAAGTTGTTGTTGCTCTGCAAACCGAGGGTGATTTTCGGAGTCAGCGCGTATTCAAGCATCAGTTTCGCGTTGTGGCCTTGGTTTTCCGAGAGGTTGTAGGCTCGGTGTTCAATCATCGAGTAGCCCATCACGTCCTCGTTGTTGAGGGTATGTGTTTTCCTTCCATTGAATCCGTAATAGAGGTTGGCCGAAAACTTGTTTTTCGAGAAGGTGACATCGGCAAAGGCACGCTCGCTCCACCTTCGCGCCTTGGTTACGGTGCCGCCAATACGCACCGAAAAATCATCGTTGCGCCTTATGGTGACGATTTTCACGATGGCGGTGGCATCGGCCTCGGCGACGACGGGTTGTGGATGATTTCGATGGACTTGATGTTTTGCGGGTTCAGGTTATAGACCTCGTCCATCGAATACACGCGCCGGTTGTTGATGTAAACGATAGGCGAGCCTTGCCCGATGACGGAGAGGTTGTTCTGCCCATCCACCAAAAGGCCGGGTGTTTTCTTCAGCATGTCGATGCCGTCGGCACTCGATGATAGCAAGGTGCTTTCCACCCCGACCACTGTCCTGTCAGGCAAGTTGGTGATTTCGGGTCGCTTGGCCGCAATGGTCACCTCTTTTAATTGCGATGATGCGACGCTCATTTTCAGCGTTCCCAAATTGCCTTTGGGCTGGCTGACAAATCTCATTTCGTAGCCCACAAAACTGATTTTCAGCAGGTCGCAGGCCGTTTCGAGGGTGAAACGGCCATCGTTGTCGGTGGTCACGCCACCGAGGAAAGTGCTGTCGGGCAGTTGCATCGCCACGACGGTGGCGTATGGAATGGGCGCGTTGGTTTCGTCCACCACGCGACCACTGATGTTTTGCGCCTTCGCGCAAAGTACCGCCATGCAAACGAATAGTGCGGTTAGTAATGATTTCTTTGTCATAATATTATGATTTTAAAGATTTTACTTGATAATTCCGAATAATTTGAAGAGTCTCTCCGCTTTTTCAAGCCCAAAAGCCATTACCAGTTTTTCAAAAAGTAACTGTTTGATTTTTAGATTTTTTCGGTTTCTCATCGCAACACTTTTTGTTGGTTTTCGCATTTTCCGAGTCAATCCGACTGATTTTTCCGCCTATGTTGGTGCCTCTCACTTTGACAGCGCCAAAGTATCTGATAGTCCCAGAGCCAGCGATGTTGTAATCCATCGTTTCCAACTCGCAGCGGGTCTCCACCGAACCCGTGCCGGCCACGGAAATGTCCGCGCTTTTCACCGCACCCGCCTTGATGACGATTGATCCCGCACCGGCCACGTTCAAATCCGCATAGTCGGAATGGAGATTCTTGCACACCAACTTACCCACGCCTGCGACATTCAAGTCCACACGGTCGGAATGGAGGTCCTCGCACACCAACTTTCCTGCTCCGGCAAGACTCATCTTAAAGTCTTGGATTGTAGCGGTTTGGTCGAAAAACACGCCATACGCGCCAGCCGTGTTAATTTCCAATTTTGGGGCCTCAAACGGCGTGACGAAACTGAAGTCGCCGCCGCCCACCAAACTGATTTCCTCCAAGGTCGGGGCGGTGAGTTCGATGAGGAACTTCGTCGGCTTCAAGTCGGATTGCTGAAGCGTCTTGACCATCTCCACCCTCAAGCAACCGCCTTTCTGATAGATGTCGAGACACTCGAAAAGGTTCTCATCAAGGGTCACACGGCAGGAACACTTGTCCGCCACCGCGTAAGTTACCGAAGCCGACAGCGCGATGCTGATTTCGTCGAACGCGGCCATATCGAAGTCGCGCGTGACGATGTTGCCGTTGCCTTCAGCGAATGTTCCCCGCGAGTACACAGTGATGATTTTGTTGCCGTTTCCGTCGATGACGGTATCAGCCTTGTACACATTGTTGTTTTGCGCCTCTGCGCCCAGCACCGCTGCCAAAACGAGCAGTGCCGTAAAGAATAATTTCTTTGCCATAGTTTTACAATTTAATTGGTTCAAATTTTTACACATTTTAGCATAGCAAACGCCGTGCCAAATTTGTAAATAATTAAAAACCAATAAATTACAAAACAAGGTTTACAAAAAGTGTAAAGAATCTTTACAGTGAGTGTAAAGAAACTTTACAGTGGTTTACACAAAACTGACACTATTCGGTTTTTGGATCAGCAAATTCCCAATGGCCGCCTTTTTTGGGACCAACCCTACGAATCTTTCCCATTTCTTGTAGCTGCTTAATATGATTCCAAATGGTATTCTTTTTCCATCCAGTCAATTCACCCAACTCATCATACGAAACACTTGGGTCATTAACCATTAACTTAACAATTAAATCGTCCAAATCTTTACCCCGTTTTTTAGTTTGTTTTTTGGTATCATTTTTAGTTTGTTTTTTAGTTTGCTTTTCGCCTTTATTACGCTCATTTTCAAACCCTTCTAAAGTATCATTTTTTGTTTGTTTTTTGGTATCATTTCTACGCTCATTTTTATGCTCATTTCTGCGCTCATTTTTTGTTTGTTTTTTAGTTTGCTTTTCAGCCTTATTACGCTCATTTTCAAACTCTTCTACAGCATCATTTTTAGTTTGTTTCTTGGTATCATTTCTACGTTCATTTTTAGTTTGTTTTTTTGTATCATTTCTACGCTCATTTTTATGCTCATTTCTGCGGTCATTTTCACGGTCATTTTCATAGTCAACATCCTCTTTTTCATAGTCATTTTTATGCTCATCACGCTCTTTTTCATAGTCATTTTCATAGTCATCGGGGGCGTTTTTATGCTCATTTTCCATCAAAACAACATCTTCAGGAATATGAAAAACCGTCGATACTAAATTGTTTTCGAAAGCGTGGAATTCGGGCATAGGCACCTTGTGCTTCCTACATTCGTCAGCCATCAGTTTGATGCCACGTCCCCAACTTTCGAACAACTCACGATAATAGAATGACTGTGCTATCAAAGGGTTGTGGGGCACCGACAAAGGCGCGTCCAAAGAATTGCTGGCCATACAATACGCATCCGCCGTTCCCGTTCAGAAACGCGCACAATGTTTCCATTCCGCGCTCCAACTGCCCCGTGGTTTTCTTGAACTCCAAAGTGGCGGATTCGCCTTTGCCCACAAGCGTCTCAATGTCTCGAATTGTCATCATAGCCAAACATTTTAGGCCACAAATTTACAACTTTTTCCGAATTTCGCTCCATTCGATGCAATAAGCCTCAATCCGAAAAAGCGCTAAAGCCCAACCAACCCTAAAGTTGATCAGGCTTTCGATGGCTTACGATATTCGGTGTTTCACTTCACCATCCCATCATCATATCCACCATTCCAAAGCGTCTTCTGGCCTTTGTTGAACGCTTTGCCGTAGTTCAGTTTCCAAGTCAAGCCAAGCACGAGCATATTGCCGTTGTCGGCGGTCCAGTTGGTATGGATGTAAGGATGCACCGCCGAGAGGCTTCTGGTCTGGTACATATAGCCCTCCTTGTTGAACGGGCAATGCCAAACCAAACTGACATTCAAGCTCTTCCAGTTATATTCGGCATAGATGCTTTGCGACATCTCCCCTATCGACATCTCCTCGCCATACAGCGACTTGTCGGGCAGGAAATCGAAATCGCAGCCGACCATCAACTGCTTCCAAACAAACTGCGCCTTAATGCCGCTGCTGAAGTTGAGGTTGTCATGATAGAACTCCTCGCCTTTGGCCTCCTCCTTTTTCAGTTTTCCGTTCAGCGTAATATTCAGGCAGTCAAACAGTTTCTTTACGCCCACCTCGGTCTTCAACTGGAAACGCTGGTAATAATCGGTGTTTTGTGGCGTACCGACAAAAAGGTCAAGTTCGGGGTCGTATTGATACACGCGGACGGTGGGCGAAAAGTTCCTGAAATGGCTGAAAGTCGCGTTGGCGAACCAGCCCTTGTTGTTGTAGCGCAAACGCAACGCATTGAACCAAGTGTTGTAGGGCTTCAGCGATTCATTTCCCTTGATGGCCTCCACATCGTCCACGCGCTGCAACACGGGCGAAAGTTCGCTCAACGAAGGCAAATATGGGATGAACCTCGTATTGGCTGTCAGCGACCAACGCTGGTTGATGCGCCAAAACAGGCCTGCCGTGCTCAAGTTGCGGACATACCGCTTGGTGTCGATGCCATCTGTCACGGAAAACAATTTGGCACCCGTTCCCAACGAATACATTACATTGTCGCTCAAATTGCCATCGATGCTAGTGTAAAGATAGGTATTGTCCTTGGTCATCTCGGTCTGCGTTTCGTAAATCACATAGTCGTTGTTCGCAAAGTTGTGCTGATATTGCAGTCCTATGCGGGCTTCCGCCTTTTTGAACTGCTTGCCGTAAACGGCCTCACCACTGACCGCATAACCTTTGTTAATCACCTTCGTGGGATATTGCCATTCGTTTTCCGAATCCCTGTAAATCAGGTTGTTGTAATAATCACTATGAGAATATTGCCCAACCATATTCAACTCGATTTTTTGACGGTTCCTCATCTTGTGCGTGAAAAACAAGTCCAATGTTGGCGAGTTGCCCTTTCGGTCGGTTTGTTTGTTCATATCCAACTGTGTGGTCGTGCCGTTCTCCGTTTCGTTGATGGTGCCCGTGCCGTACCAATGATTGTTGTCGATGTAATCACGCAGGGTGGCCACGAACATTGTGCTGTCGTTAGGCTGGTAGGTGTATTCGCCCGTGATGTTGTGCGTGATGTAATTGAAGGGGAAACTCAACTGCTGTGAACGCTGCACCGTGCGTTCTTCCGCGATATAACTGTCTGTCATCTCGTAAGGTACGTTCTTGTAGTTGCGGTGGCTCAAGTTGTACTGCAACGAAAATTCCGACTTACCTTTGTGGTGCGCTGCCATAAGATAGCCGTCCACAAAACCCGTGGTGAAGGCCGACTGCACCCTTGCCATCACGTTTCCGCCATCGTCCGACTCCTTCAACACAAGGTTGATGATGCCCGAAGCATTTCTATCAAGGTAGCGGATGCCAGGCTCGTTGCTGTACTCGATGCGCAGGATTTGCTCCGGCCTGACGTTCACGAAACGTTCAAGCGGCACTTCTTTTCCATTGATTTGCAAGATGGGTGTGCCGCCGTCGATGGTGACTGTTTGCCGGGCCACGTCCACCTCCAAGCCGGGCAACTGCTGCATATCGAGCAAGGTCAAGCCGCGCCCCGAAACTTCGGCTTCTTTCGGGTCGGGAAGCACCACGAAGCGACCTGCTTCTTCAGTGATTCGTGAACCCTCAACGACAATTTCGTCTAATTGCTCTGTGGTTTTAGGCATCAGCAATGTACCAAGGGCAGTAGCCCCGCAACGGATAGTCAGCCGCTCGTAACCGATAGCGGCTGCGGTGAGAATGTACCTTCCATCTTTCACGTCGACGGAGAAGTTGCCGTTCTCGTCGGAGGTCAGGCCTGCAACGAGGCTGTCGTTGGCGGCCAATTTCAGCGTCATGTTGGCGAAAGCCACGGGATTGTTGTCTTCATCGGCCAAACGGCCATTCAAGTTTTGCGCCTCTGCGCCCAGCACCGCTGCCAAAACAAGCAGTGCCGTAAAGAATGATTTCTTTGCCATAGCTTTACAATTTAATTGGTTCAAATTTTTACACATTTTAGCATAGCAAACGCCGTGCCAACTTTGTAAATAATTAAAAACCAATAAATTACAAAATAAGGTTTACAAAAAGTGCAAAGAATCTTTACAGTGAGTGTAAAGAAACTTTACAGTGTGATTGCCAGAGGACGATTTTTGCGGAATTATTTCTACTTTTGCAAATTGTAATCGCCATGTAAATTGCGAAAAGTAAGTTGTACGTTCAAGCAATGTTAATATGATGCAAGAGAATCCTCTTTCGGTTAATGCTGAAATCAGAAATGCGGTGCTGTCGATAAAAGCGGCCATCCTGAAAAGCCAAGCCTGTGCTGCACAGATGATTAACCATGAGCAACTGTCTCTCTATTACGGCATTGGCCGCTTTGTTTCGGAGCATTCGCGCAAAGGGTATTGGGGCACGGGAGCCATTGACACTATCAGCCGACAGCTGAAGGCCGAACTGCCTGGCTTGAAAGGTTTTTCTGCGGAAAACATCAAACTGATGAGGCGTTTCTATGAAGCATGGAAAGAATTGGAGGTAAATTCGGTAGGCCCGTCTACCGAAATAGCAGAAGTTGAACCTCTTTCGGTGTCAAACAAATCGGTAGTTCCGTCTACCGAATTGCAACCTGTTGAATCAGAGGCCGAACCGATACATCAATTACGACTGACCAATGATGAAGCGTTCCCCGTCACTGCTTTCCTGAACATCTCTTTCTCGCATCATGTCGCAATATTCCGTTATGCGGAGCAATACGAGGAACGAAAATATTATATCCAGTTGGCTTACCAACAGCGTTTGAAAGTGGACGACCTTGAGGAGATAATGAAGGCCAAAACCTACAACCATCGTCAGGCTCTCCCCAACAACTTTTTCAAAGCCATTCCCGACAAGGCACTTGCCCTCCGTACATTGCAAATGTTCAAAGATTCCTATTTGTTGGATTACATCAACGTGGAAGACATTGACGTTTCAGACCCCATCGATGTGGATGAGAGAGTTATTGAGAGCAAGATTGTGATGAACATAAAGAACTTCATAATGACTTTCGGTAAGTCGTTCACTTATAAGGGGCATCAGGTTCATTACGACAGATTGGGCCACGACCATTGGATAGACTTGCTGTTTTTCAACCGTGAGCTGCAATCCCTTGTGGTTGTAGAGTTGAAAAAAGGCCAGTTCAAGCCGTCCTATTTGGGTCAACTTGCGGCCTATCTCCGCGTTCTTGACGACGAGGAAAAACTTCCAGAAGAGAACCCTTCCGTAGGTATCATACTTTGCAAGAAAGCGGACAAGGCTTACGTGGAATATGTACTCCAAGATTATTTGAAACCGATGGGGGTGGCCACATACCAGCAAATGCAGAACAGGTTGCGCGAACTGTTGCCGCCAGAGGAAGATATGAAGCGGTTGATTGAAGAATAAAGCCCCATCCCAATCTCTTGCAATTGCGAGGCCGCAACACTTTACAGTGAGTGTAAAGTATCTTTACAGTCATTTGGGTCCGTCATTCCTTCACCCATTTCCCAGTTTCCACCAATGACGTTGAGCCTGTCGAAACGTCCGTTGTGTAGGTTTTCCAAACATAAACGCCCTCAGCCCAATCCACGGCATCAATCGCCGTCAAAGGCTCAGTGAGGGCTTGGCTGTGGATGAGCCTGCCGTTCAAGTCGTACACTTCAACGAAAGCGTTTCCCAAGGCTGTTCGGATGTTTAGCACACCCTTCCCCGGATTGGGGTAAACATTTAAGACATCGTCGGTTAAAGGAACTTCCATACCCCAAGGGTCGGTCACATAGCCTCGAATCATGAACTGTATGTCGGCAAATCCGAAATCACCGACATCCATCCATTTGTTTTCCTCGAATTGCACCCATCTTGCATTGGGGTCGGCATCAATCAGGTTTTCGCTGCATACGGCCGAAAAGGTCTCGGTCACGGTAATCTCGGAGAATACAATCCACAGATGTTTCGAGGTGTCGATGTCGATGGGGTGCTCAAGCTCTATTTCGTGGAACCACCATTCGCACAAAGGGTGTACCATTTGCTGGCTCACCAAGGTTAGCGGCATATAGTTGTTTCCATAATAAACGCTCAACAGCAGGTCGCCGGTGTTCCATTCGTTTTCGAACAAGGCCACCGTGGTGAGGATGTGACCTTCGTATGATTGAAGCAGGGCCGGAGGAAACGCCACCGCCCACGAAAAAGGTATTTCTTCAGGCGTATAGGCGAGGTTGGTGTAATACATACCGTCGTCATAATGCAGCCAATCGCTGTATTTCGGGTTGCAACCCGACGAAGGAGCCGTCCCTTTTTGCGTGGCGAAGGGGAATGTGTCATCGTTTTTTGTGTCTTGTGCATGTATGCACGTCGTTCCGAGCGCCAAAATGAGCACGAAAACGAAACTGGATTTTTGTGTAATCATATCGTTTTGGTTTTTAATAGGTTATTTGACAATGAATTTCTTTGTTGCCCCGTCGATGGTGAAGAAATACAACCCGATGGGCAATGCCGAAACATCGATTTGCTGGCCGTCATCCACGATTTGGCCCGATTGCACGATTTGGCCCATAAGGTTTGTAATGCGATATTCGTTGGCCGCTGGCAGAGATGCGCCATGGCACGTCTCTACGAAGAGGATGCCGTTGGTCGGGTTGGGATAGAGGCCAAACTGCGCCATTTCGGGGTCATCCAAACCGTGTGGGGTTGGCGGCACAAAAACGGGGAAACCATCGTTCAGACCGCTTTCGTCCTCCATCCACACGCATTGGCCCATCGCGCCAAGGTTCAAGGCTTCAACCAAGTCGGTGGTGCCGTATTGCATCGTTTCGAGCGTCCAAGTCGTGGGTGTTGGGCCTTCGTTGAAAGCACACGATCCGGGGAGGTAAACATAGCTATGGCTGTCTGCATTGTAAACATATTCAGGGATTTCGTAGTCGCCGAACCAATAGCAGTTGCGGATGGTGGTGTCGGTTAATATGGCGGGGATGATGATGCCATAGGTTTGGTTGGGAATCATTGGGTTCACCGACTTGTGGATGGCGCCCGTGTTGTAAACATTGTAGACATAGCCATTGGTTGGCGTACCCGTTATGCCGCCCATTTGGATGATACTGGGAAGCCCGCCGTGAAACTCGTAGGTGACGTCGCCTCGGTTGTAGCAATTCAGGAACGAGCCGTCGGAGCCTGCAATTCCTCCTGCGAGAATCATGCTTGAACTGGTTCCCGTGACGGTGGCTTGGTTGACACACATCAACATCCTTGCGCCTCTCGATGTCCCGATGATGCCTCCGGCGCACTCGCCCTTAATCTCGGCTTTGCTGCGGTTGGTGCAATACGCTATCAAGGCGCGGTCCCAGTCGCCCTCCCCAACCATGCCGCCAGCCGAAACCGAGGCCGTGATGGTGCCGTAGTTTTCGCAATGCCTGATATGGAAACTGCCTTGGCCCACCATGCCGCCGCAAAACGTACCATCCAACACGTTGCCACGGTTCACGCAGCCTTCGATGCACAAGATGCCGTAATTCGAGTCGGTGTAGCCGGCAATGCCGCCCACGTTGTTGTAGCTGAACAGATTGGCATTGTTCTCGCAATCCCTGATGAAAACGGTGTCGCCGTTATAGCTGGCCATAAAAGAGCCCACAACGCCACCCAATTTGCTCGACAAGCAATCCATTTCGCCATCGACGGAGCAGTTGATGATATTCGTGTTTAAGGCTCGTCCGGCAAGGATGCCCGTACACATCGAAAACGACGACAGCCCATAGTCGTAAATGGCCGCTCCGGTCAACCTGACGTTGCTGATGGTGGCATTCTCGACCGTCCCGAAAAAGCCTGCAATGTCGTGGTCGTTCACCAGAAAGTCATTGATCGTGAACCCGTTGCCATCGAAGATTCCGGTAAAGCTGTAAGGCATCAGGCCAATCACCGGCCATTCCAATCCCTCGGAACCGTTGAGGCAGATGTCGTTCATGAGGATGTAATGGGCATCGTTGCCCACCCCGCCGTTGACTTGGTGGGCCAGCAGGGCAAGCTGCTCGGCAGTGGCGATTTGGTAAGGGTTTTCTGTGGTGCCGTCGCCACCGGCGTAGGCCTCGGCCACCGTTCCGTCCCAACATAGGACTTGCGCTCCGCAAGCCATCCTGATGGCAAGCAAAACCATTAGCATAAAACGTGTTTTCATGATGATGAGATTTTTGATGTTCACTTGTTTCGCAAAACTATAACAAAAATCCGCCAAAAATCCCAATTCCATCGGCCAATCCACTATTTTCTCGAAAATTAGTGTTGAATTTCAATGGATTACGAAAAATTTTTCCACTAAAAAGTCATCAAAAATCCAATGAAAATTCGCAGAATTCGTTTCATTCTCCGACAAAAACATCGGCGAATCAAGTGGATTTTTCATCCTATAAACCGCTTCCAAAGCACCTCAACCGAATCGGCTTGCGTCTTTTTCCTGATGCTTGTGCGATATTTCGAAACGGTGTTTTCGCGCAGGTCGAGGATGTCGGCGATTTCCTTCACGCGGAAAGGAAACATCGAGAGCACGCAAACATCGACCTCGGTGTCGTTCAGGTCGGGGAAGGCCGCCTTGAGCCTTGCCACGGCTTCGGGAAAGGCCTCGTCGAACACTTCCCGGATGCGACCGAAAGTGTTGCTGCGCTTGTCGTCGTAGATGGCCTGCACTTTCATCAGCAAGGCCTGCTGTGCCTGTTCTTCCACAAGGCCGTGCGCCTCTTGCAGGTGGCGCTTGATGCGACGATGACGGACGAGCAAAACAGCCACGAGAACCGACAGCATCAGCGCGACCCAAAGCCAAACTTTCCCGTTTTTCGGCGCGTTTTTTCCTTTCAGATAGGCATTCAGCAGCGACATGGTTGCCGCATTGTGGTTGCTCGCCAAAATGTCATTCTCCCGAAACGCCTTGACGATGGCATAATAAGGCATCGCGCTTAGCGTGTCGCCCATTTTCTCGTAACAATCGGCAAGTCCCGTGGCCGCTTGCGCTTTCAGGCTATAGTCCCTTGTCTTGAAAGCCTCCAACAAATCGGCGGCTGCCGTGGCGTAGTCGTGCATTTGGTAGTACACGAAAGCCTTCTCTGTGTAGTTTTTGTGGTAAAACTGATGTGTGCTGTCGACCAACCTTTCGCAGCGGTTGAAATAGAACAGCGCCGAGTCGTACAAGTGGCTGTGGCGGAGGCTGTTGGCCAATGCATTGTAGACAAAGGCTGACTCGTAGCGATAGCGAATCGTGTCGGACCACCGAAGCCCTTCCTCGCAATAGAGAAAGGCCGAGTCGCCGTCGCCTCCCCTGCCAAAACGGTCGAACATCATGCCGAGGTTGGCGCACGAGCGCAGCACCCACGACGTGTCTCCAATGGCGGTGGCATAGTCCAAGCCCTTGATGGCGAACCGCAAGGCGGATGGCTTGTCGGAAAAATTGTAGGCCATGCGCGACAAGACGAAATGGACCTTGCTGTAAAGCCGTCCGACTTGGGCTTGCGAAGCATCGAAATGGGTGTCCAAGATGCGCAGGGCTTCCAAGTAATGGTTGGCCGCCTCTTCCGAGATATGGTTGCGCTCGAAAGTCAAGCCTCCCAAAAGGTTGTGGCAACAGGCTTGCATCCACAGCGAGCGGGGCGTGTCGCATTGTTCGTAAAAAGCCAGAATAGGCTTCAAAGTGGTATCGGAAAAGGTGTGGTACCGGGCATCGCAAATGGTCCTTGTCATGGAGTCGATCAGCTGTTCGTATTCGGCATCCTTGTCGCTGGCGGGGGGTGGCATGCACGCTTCGTTGCGCTTGGCGCAAGAAACAAAGGCCATGGCGAGAAGGAGAAGTCCGAGGAAAAACTGCCGATTCATACCTGCAAAATTAAAGGTTTTCCTCAATTCTTCCAAAAGCTCCGCGAGAGCAGCGTGATGAGCGAGAAAAGCTCGACCCTGCCGAGGAGCATGAAGAGCATGAGCACCCATTTGACGGCAATCGGGAAGGCGACGTAGGAACCCTCAGGCCCCACCTGCCCGATGCCCGTGCCCACATTGCTCAACGTGGCCACCGAGGCTCCTATCGAAGTCTCGAAGTCGATGCCGAACGAAAGCAACACGACGGTTCCGACGATGAAGACGAGGAAATAGATGAAGATGAAGGTCATGTTTTTGTAAACGCCGCTTGACGAGATGGATTTCCCGTTGACTTTCACCGGCACCACGGCATTGGGGTGGATGATACGTTTCAGTTCGAGCATCGAGTTTTTGACAAAGATGAGATGCCTGAAAATCTTGACACCGCCCGAAGTGGACCCCGAACAAGCGCCAATGAACATCAGCAAAAACAGGATGACCCAAAGGAACGAAGGCCACAGCGTATATTTGCTCACGAAAAACCCCGTTGTGGTGAAGGCCGAAATGACACTGAAAAACGACTCGCGGCAAGCCGAGCCGAGGCTCCTTCCGCAGCCGAAAAGCAGCACCAAGCCGATGCCCGCGCTGATGAAAACGGTATAGAGCAGGAAAGTCCGAAACTCTTGGTTCTTGAGGATGGCAAACGACCGCCAGCTCAAGGAGAGGAGCAGAAGTGAGAAATTGCACCCCGAAAGAGCCATGAATATGCTGACCACCACCTGCGAATAGTTGGAAAACTCGCCGATGCTGCCTGAGCGTGTCGAGAAGCCGCCCGAGCTGATGGTGGCCAGCGAATGGCAGAGGGCGTCGTAGAAATCCATGTCGCCCCAATAGAGAAGCAGGGTTTCCAACAAGGTGAAAAACAGGTAGATGGCCCAAATGCGCCACACGGTGTGCATGATGCGCGGATGCAGCTTGTCGTAGTTCAAGCCATTGATTTCGGCCACAAAGAGTTGCATTCCGCTCATGCCGAGATAAGGCAGGATGGCGATGGTGAACACGATGATGGCCAAGCCGCCAATCCACTGCGTCATGCTGCGCCAAAGGAGGATGTCTTTCGGCACGGCCTCGATGTGGGGCAGGATGGTGGCTCCCGTGGTGGTGAATCCCGACAGCGCCTCAAAAAAGCCGTCGGTGAAGTTGGGCACGCTCTTGCTGAGCAAAAAGGGCATGGCGCCAAACAGGGAGATGACCAACCACGAAATGCAAACGATGTAGACGCCGTCGCGCGAGCTGGTCTTGTCGTCCTTGTGCTTGCGCGTGGCGATGAGCAAAATGACGCCCGTCAGCAGGGTGATGAGGGCCGAGAAGGGCATACTGAAGGCATACAGCCCGTGGTGGAGATAGGTCACGGGGAGCGTCGTCAGCATGAAGAGGCCCTCTATGATGAGCAGCTGGCCTTCTATTCTGAGGACTAACGGGTGGTTTATTTTAGTTTTCCAATTCATCGTTAGTATTTTGTCACAAAACCTACAAAACCCTCAAAACCTTTTGTTAAAGCTGGGGAAAGCGACCAACTGGCTCGCTTTCCGGCGGCAACGCGGTTGCGTGCCGCTACACGCTTTTCTTTAGGCTTCATCATTGTTTTGCAAGTTTTGTTTGTTTTGTGATTCCTAAAAAACTAATGGAACAAGCGTTCAACAGCGGGGATGCCTTTGGGCAGGGCCAACACCACCACTTGGTCGTCGGTCTCGATTTGGAAGTCGTCGGTGGCAATGTAGCTTTCGCCGTCGCGGGTGATGCCGCAAATGATGGCATCGGGAGGCATGGGCAGTTGCCCGATGGGCTTGCGCGTGACCGCCGAGCCGGCCCTCACCTCAAACTCAACGATGTCGGCGTCGATGCCGCTCAAGCTTTTCAAGGTGGAGACCTTCGCGCCCAAGGTGTATTTCACCATATAGCTGGCCGCGATGAGTTTCTTGTTGATGATGGAGTCGATGCCGATGTTTTGCGAGATGTCGATGTAGTCGATGTTTTCGACGAGGGCGATGGTCTTCTTCACGCCGAATGACTTGGCTTGCAGGCAGGTCAGTATGTTGGTCTCGGTGTTGTCGCTGACGGCGATGAAGGCGTCCATGTCCTTGATGCCTTCGTCCTCGAGCAGGTCGAGGTTGCGGGCGTCGGCGTTGACCACCAAGGCCTCTTCGAGGTAGTTGGTCAGGTCCATGCAGCGTTCCTTGTCGATTTCCAGAATCTTGATGTTCAGGTCTTTCTCAAGGCGTTTGGCGGTGATGCGTCCCACACGGCCTCCGCCCACAATCATCACATTGTGGATGTTGATTTGCTTCTTGCCGCTCAGTTTGATGATGTCTTTGATGGCGTGCGGCTTGGTGACCACATACACCATGTCGGCCACTTGGAACACCTCGTCGCCTTGCGGCACAAAGGTGTTTTGGCGGCGGTGGATGGCGGCGATGCGGAACTCGATGTGTTCGTATTGGTCGACCACCTCATCGACGGTCTTGCCCAAGATTTCGGCCTCCGATTCGAGTTTCACCATGAAAAGTTGCAGCTTTCCGCCAGAGAAGTCGTAGGTTTCCGACGAGGCGTTTTGCTTCAGCAGCGAGATGATTTCCTGAGCGGCAATGTCTTCGGGCGAGAGCAGCCCGTCGATGCCGAGGTCTTGGTACATGCGCCACACTTCGGGGCTCAGGTTTTCCATCGTGTTGACCCGCGCGATGACCTTTTTGGCGCCGAGTTTCTTGGCTATGATGCCCGTCAGCAGGTTGATGTGCTCGTCGTGGAGCACGGCAATCATCAGGTCGGCGCGTTTCACGTTGGCGCGTTGCAGCACGGCGGTCGAGGTCGAGTCGCCCGTGATGGTCATCAGGTCGCTGTGCGATTCCATCATCTTCAACAGTTCCTCGTGCGGGTCCACGATGGTGATGTTGTGGTTGCTGCGCACCAAGGCTTCCGCCAAGTGCATCCCTACTTCTCCGTCTCCGGCTATTATTATGTTCATTTTTTATGCAGTTTGAAAACCAAAATGTAGTTCTATTGTAATTCAGCTATATAATTCACTATTTGTAGCCTCAAAAGATGCAAATCTTCCTCAATCACTTTCCAAACAATGTCTTTTTCCACCTGATGGTAACCATGGATAAGGAAATTCCGCATTCCGGTGATTTGTTTCCAAGGGGTGAGAGGATGGCTTTCGCGAAACTCAAAAGTGAGCATATTGGCGGCTTCTCCAATAATCATCATGTTGTAAACCACGGCATGATATCGCATCTGGTCGGCAACAAATGCCGCCATATCATCATTTCCCACGTATTGGAAAATGTTGTCGATGGCATCCAAAATGTCGGCAAGCCTTTTCGGGTCTTTACGCGGTTCTCTCATAAATCAATATTTTGTCACGGTCGGCACTCTCGCGGGCGAAGGGCAAAAGACCTCCTTCAGTAATCAAATCCACTTCACATCCCAACAAGTCTTTCAGGTCTTCATACATGCCTCCCAAAGTGAACAGGCTGAAATGCTGCGATTTGTCGGGAACAAAAAGGATGTCGATGTCGCTGTCAGGAGTTTGTTCGCCTCTGGCATACGATCCGAACAGCCATGCTTTCAGTACGGGCTGGGTGGTGAAATAGTTGGCAATGGTTTGTTGCAGCTGCTTGGTGTCCATTTTTTGACTTGTTTTTCGGAAGGCAAAATTACACTTTTTTCACTAATTTGAAAACCAGATTCACCAAATATCCGACCAAGTCACCGAAATCACGTGGTTGGTCGACTTTTCGCCGTCCTTGAAGATGTTGCCCATCCCGAAGGTGTAGCGCACTTCGACGTACCAATAGCTGATGGCTGCCGTGAGGCCGTAGTCGATGCGGTTGAAAGTGCCTTTCTCCCACGGGATGATGTATTGCTGTTTCTTCTTGCCTCTCACTTCCAGCACATTGTTTCCGCCGATGCAAAACCCGATTTGCGGCCCTATGCGCAGCCTCGGAATCATCGACTCGTCTTCGTCGTCCTCGGTCCAGCGGCGCAGGTAGATGTTGAGCAACAGCGGCACATTGATATAGTGCGATTTGCTGAGATAGCGGATGGTGTTGCCGTCGGGATCGAGGCCGGTTGGGGTGCTCATGCCTTGACGCGAGTAGATGATGTCCACTTCGCCCCCGATGATGGAACGTTCAGGGATGAGGGCGATGCGCACGCCCCCAGTGAAGTCGGCACGGAACGAAGCAGTGTCCATGTCGCTGATTTTCATCGTCGAAAAGACCGGACCGACCATCAGGCCTCCGCCTATGCTTTGGGCAAACAACGAAGGGGCCAAAAACATCAGTGCGATGAGCAGCAAGAGTTGTTTCGCTCCCTTTTTCTTTTTGGGCTTGGGCTCGGGCAAGGCCTTGCAGGTCTCCCTGACGAGGTTGCCAAGATAATCCCTGTCGTCCACGTCTTCGATGAAAAAATAGGGTTTCGCGCCTTCGTAGGGAGCGAGATGGCGTTCGGAGCGAAGCAATTGCCGCCCCGCCTCGGTAGGTTTGACGAAGAGGCGGTCGTCGCAAATCAAGCCGAAGATTTTGCCATCGCAATATATGCCATAGTCACCAAACATTTTCTTGACGGTGATTTCGCCTGCGCCTGAACATTGCTCGGCGATGTATTGAACGAGATTTGGGTTGCTCGACATATTGAAAGTCAATTTGGTACAACGGTTTATTCATAATGCCTGATCCGCACTTCCACACCGTCGTTTTTCAGCTGCCCTGCGATGCCGCTCACGTCGGTTTGCCCATAATGGTAGGGGAACAGCACTTTCGGCTTGATGGCCTTGGCGGCCCTAACCAACTGCTCGACGGTCATCGTGTAGGGTTGGTTGCAAGGCAGGAAAGCGATGTCCACGTCCTTGATGTCGGCCATTTCGGGAATGTCTTCGGTGTCGCCGGCGATGTAGATTCGCAGTCCGTCGATAGTGAGGATGAAGCCGTTGTCGCGACCTTTGGGATGGAACTGCTCTCGGCCCTCGGTGGTGTTGTAGGCGGGAACGGCCTCCACGCCAAGCCAGCCGTCGATGGTCGTTTTGTCGCCATTGGCCATCACCGTGCCATAGCCAAGCATCTCGGCACAGCGTTGGTTGGTAATCATTTGCGTACCTTCTTTTGTCAGGACGGGGATGGTCTTTTGGTCAAGGTGGTCGTGGTGCTCGTGGGTCACGAAGATATAGTCGGCCTTGGGGAAGGCGGCATAGTCGACGGTGCGGTCGCCGAGTTGCCCCACGGGGTCTATTTCGATTTCCTTGCCGTCAAACTCCAAGCGGATGCTGGCGTGCATCAATGCGTGCATTTTGAGGGTCTTGCCGCTTTTCGTGGCGAAGGTGTCCACTTCAAAAGTCGGTTGGCTTTGTTGTCCGCAAGCCATGATGCTGATGACGAGCGGCAGGATGATTAATGTGTTTCTCATGGATGTCAAGTTGTTTATGCACATTATAGGTTTACTCTTTTATGATTTTTTTGGTGATGGTCGACCCGTCGTTTGTGGCGATGCGGAGCATATAGATACCTGATGGAAGGTCGCCAATCGTAAGTTCGGTATGGTCTTCGTTGTCAAGGGTTTTGACGAGCATTTGTTGGCCTATGGCATTGAAAATTTCCACTTGTTGCAGGCCTTCACCGTCGATTTGCAAACGGTCGCTGGCGGGGTTGGGATGCACGCTCAAGGCCTCGTAAGGCTGCTCGTCGGTGCCGTCGTCGAAGAAATGGACGTGGAAAGTGAGATGGTCGCCGTATTCGTGTATGTCGGTGATTTCGAAGCTGTTTTCGGGTGTGCCATCGGTCAGGAATGGGTGGGGATTGGTGGTGGGGCCAAAGGAAGTGCGCCCCGAGGCAAAGCTGAAATGGGCGTTGTTGATGTTGCCGTTTTGGGTGTCGCGGCTGCTGCCCGGACGGAAAATCCAATACTGGTGCGCCACATTGTAGAAGTCGAAGAAGGCGTTGGCGAACATCCCCGAATAGTCGAGCGGGACGGTGTCGTTCCAGCGGGCGGCGATGAGTCCGGTGCCGGGAATGCCCTCGTCGAAAAGGTCGGCTTGGTTCCGGTACTCGAACACATACCACTGCGTGCTGTCGATGGCCGACTTGATGTAATAGCAGTTTTGCGTCGGGCTTGAGCCCACGCTCAACAGCGTGTAGTCGCCGTCTTCGGTGATTTCAATCGGGTCGTCGCAAACGTGGAGGATCTTGTTCTTGTAGATGGCTGCCGTGTGGTTCGAGTTGTAGTTGTAGCACATCATGTCCCACGAGCCCGCCGGCGACACATTGTCGTAGTTGATGTAGTGATACAAGTCGGGCAAGTCCATCGAATGGCCCATTTCGTGGCGAAACACATGCGCGTTGAAGTATTGCGGAGCGCCTTCAAACTCGAAGTTGAAGGTGTTGGGGCGGATGCCGTTGATTTGCACGGGATGGTCGATGGAGTCGTGCGGGAAATACTCCATGTGTGGCCAAAGTATAGAGGCCCATTCGCCCGTTCCGCCTTTCACGACGAAGCTCACGTTGTCGATGTCGCCATCGCCATCGCCGTCCAAAACCACATCGTCGTCCACCAAATGGTTTTCTTCAACATAGTCGAAGGCGGCGGCCAACAGTTCAGCCTCGCGCCTCGAAATGCCTATAAACGGGTTTTCGCCTTGATAGCCAATGGGATTCGACGGGCTGTATGGCTCATAATAGCCACGAGGATGCGAGTCTTGGAACGAGATGATCTGTCCGTTTTGTATGTTGTTGGTATACACCGTGTTGTAATGGATTTTGTCGTAGGTCAGGGCTTTGAAGAAATTGTAAATGCTGAGATAGCCGGGGGTCTTTCCGTTGAACAGCGTGTCGATTGAAGCAAACGGATGGGTGATTTCGGGGTCGTCGGCAAAGCGGAGGAAGATGACCAGATTGGTCAGTTCGGTGACGGAGTATTCGTATGCTCCAATGTCGATGCAGTTGTCGCTGAGGCGCTGCTTTCCGTCGAGGTCATAGCCGTTGAGGATGTCATCGGGGGTGTCGGGTGAGCCGGCGTTTACGCAAGGGCTGTCGGCGTTTGTGTGGTAGTTTTCGGCATCGGGGTTGGCAAAGAGCGGGTCGTCTTCAGTGCAGTTTTCGTAAACGGTGATGTTCTCGTTGCCCGAAATGTTGTCGAAGCCGTACTGTACGATGCAGTTGTGGAACTTAGGCCCCATTCCCTCGTAGGTCCACGACCACATCTGCACCGGCTCGTCGAGCGGGATGCTGTTATGGTTGCCGTAAACGATGCAGTTCATCACTGTGGGGGCACTGTATTGGTAGAAGAAGATGCCGCCGCAGTTGACACCGATGGAGAGGTTGCCGACGACGGTGAGGTTGCTGAGCAGGGGCGAGGAGTCGCTGATGGCCAAACCGCCGCCGAAGTGCTCTGATACGTTGTTGGCGAAAAGCGAGTTGGTGATGCTGCACGGACGCTCGTGGCAGCGAATCAGATAGAGCCCGCCGCCGTTGACGCCGTGGTTGTGCTCAAACCTGCAACGGTCTATCCTGACTTCGCAGCTGTCCAAGCTCAGCGCGCCGCCTATGGCGCTCTGCCCGTTGTTGTGGCGGAAGGTCATATCGGTGAGTTCCACCTCGCAGTTGATGAAACGCAGCCCGCCGCCATACATGAAATAAACCGAATCCAATTTGGTGTAAGTCAGGTTGTTGTTGACCTTGCAGTCGTGCATCACCACAGTGGAATGCTCGGCGTTCAGTGCTCCGCCGTGTTCGCGCGAGAAGTTGCAGAATAGGGTGCTGTGTCCGATTTCCACCTCGTTGCAGCCGAAAATGCGTAAAGCGCCTCCGTCTTGGTCGTCGTCCAAAGCGGCCTTGCCGTATTGCAGCCTGCAATACTCGAAGCGCGAAGCGCCGGCGTTCTCAAGCCGTATGCCGTTCCAGCCGCCACGGCCCATGTTGAAGTGATGGAACCCCGACGTGTCGGTCACCGAGAAGGTGATGGAGTCGGCCTTGGTGCCGATGGCCGTAATCGAGGCGCCTTCGCTGGCGCGAATGCTGTAATAGCCGTCAAATAGCACTGTCGTTCCGGGATGGATGGACAAGGCGTCGCCAATGATGACATTGCCGGTGACTTTCACCGTGTCGGCATCCCAAACGCCTGATTGTAAGCCCGATACTTCGATGGTTTGCGCTTTGGCGATGAGGCCGCAAAGCAAGAAGGACAATAAAAATCTGGTTTTCATAAGCGAATCGTAATTAAATCGTTGGCGCAAAAATAAGGGATATTTTCCATTTCCCGCGCATTTGGCCAAAAATCTTTACCTTTGCACCCTGATTTAAACTGAAAACCCTATGGCAATACCCATCTTAGGCGTTCTGGTGAAAGCCGCCGCTGAGATCAAAAACATACCTGTCGAGATTCGGCAGAACCACACCGACCCCGTGCGTGCCCAAAGGCGCGAGCTGCGCAAGTTGCTGGTCAAGGCGCAGTTCACCGAGTTCGGCAAGTTTTATCATTTCGACGAAATCCTCTTCTCGAAAGACATCCTTGCGGAGTTCCGCAGGCGTGTGCCCGTGTTCGACTACAACAAGATGCACGACGAATGGTGGCATCTCAATCTCGAAGGCGAACGCAACATTGCGTGGCCGGGCAAAATCAAGTATTTCGCCCTGAGTTCGGGCACTTCGGAGGCCGCCAGCAAATACATTCCCATCACACGCGCGTTGAACAACACCATCACCCGCGCCGGCATCCGCCAATTGGTGTCGGCCACGCGCTACGACTTCCCTGTAGGCTTCTACAACCGTGGCATCCTGATGATTGGCGGCAGCACCGACCTGCAATACAACGCCCAACACCGTTATTACGCAGGCGACCTGTCGGGCATCTCGGCCAGCAAGATCCCGTCGTGGTTTGAGGCCTTCTACAAGCCTGGGCAAAAGATTTCGAAGGAGCGCGATTGGGCCAAGAAGATGGACCTGATGGTGAAATCAGCGCCACATTGGGACATCGGCGTCATCGTGGGCGTGCCGGCGTGGGTGCAAATCCTGCTGGAGCGCATCATCGAGGAATATCATCTCAAAACCATCCACGACATCTGGCCCAATCTGATGGTCTACGTCCACAGCGGCGTGGCCTTCGGGCCTTACGAGAAGAGCTTCGAACGACTTTTCGGAAAAGAAGTGCTTTTTGTCGAAAGCTACTTGGCCTCGGAGGGCTACGTCGCCTATCAGGTGGACCTGAAGAAGCGCGTGATGCAGCTTTTGATCGACAATGGCGTCTATTTTGAGTTTGTGCCATTCAACGAAGAGAATTTCGACGAGGATGGCAACATTGTTGCCAATCCCAAGACATTATTGCTTTCCGAAGTGGAGGAGAATGTCGATTACGCCTTGCTGCTCTCCACTTGTGCAGGCACTTGGCGCTACCTCATCGGCGATACCATCAAGTTCCTCAACTCCACGAACTGCGAAATCGTCATCACGGGGCGCACCAAGCAGTTTTTGAGCATCACGGGCGAGCATCTTTCGCAAGACAACATGACCCGCGCCGTCGACATGATGGCCGAAAAGCTGGGGGTCAACATCACGGAGTTTACCGTGGCGGGGGTGCGTCACGACACGATGTATGCCCACCATTGGTATCTCGGTTGCGACGACCCCATCGATGCACAAACCGCCCTCCGGCTGATTGACGGGAACCTGTGCCAGCTCAACGACGACTACGCCGTAGAGCGCACCCAAGCCATCAAGACCCTGTTTGTCGACGTGCTGCCCACCAAGTGCTTCTATGAGTTCATGGAACAGAAAATCGGCAAATGGGGCGGAGCCACCAAGTTCCCGCGCGTGATGAAGGGCAAGCGGCTTGAAATGTGGGAAGAATATGTGAAAAACCTGAAATCGTGACCGGCTATGGAAAGCACACCTGTTATTTTTGATAGGATTCCCGAATTCAGCCGCATCGGCTCGTTCAGTTTCTTGTTTTGGGCTGTCGTCATAGGCATTTTCCTTTCGGTAGTGGTCAACATGGGGCCGGCTTTCATCACTTTGGTGCAGACCAGCCTCCACCGTGGTTTCCGCTCGGCCGCTTGGTTTGCCACGGGCGTGATCCTTAACGACGCCATGGTCATCTCCATTTGCATCATGGCATCGGTGCAAATCGTGATGAAATCGTCGTTTGAGGCCGCCTTGGCGTGCATCGGGGCGGGCATCATTCTTCTATTGTTCGGCATTTTCACCTACCGGAAAAAGGTACAAGACCAGAAGAAGCGTGATGAATTCATAGAAGAACGCACCAACGAGGTCATCAAGAAGCAAGACCAAAAGCCGGCGTGGTTCGTCTTTCTTGCCAAAGGGTTTGTCCTCAACATCTTGAATCCTTTCGTCTGGATTTTCTGGTTCTCGGCCGTGGCCATGGTGGCGGGCAACATGGGTGGCAACAAACTCAGCACTTTCGTGTTTTTTGCCATCATTCTCGGCACCACGCTCTTTTTGGAACTGCTGAAGGCATGGGGCGCAGCCAAGTTGAAGAAATTCCTCGATGCCGAGCGCACCACCATAATGAACAGAATCGCGGGTGTTCTTCTGATGCTCTGCGGGGCTTACTTCATCATTTTCAGGGGAATAGTCCATTTGTTTTGAAATCTTGGAATCTGAATCATAAATACATAACGCTATGGAAATAAAAACTTCAAACTCGGGCTGGTGGTCGTTCATGGTGAGCGGCTTGGTGGCCATCATTTACGGCCTGTTGGCCTTGTTGCTGCCGAAAGACATCATCAAAACCGTGATGATTGTTTCGGGTATCGCGCTGATTGTCATTGGCTTGGTTTGCCTCATCTTCAGCTTGAGGCGCAAGAAGATGGAACTGCCTTGGGGCATGTTGCTGTTCGAGGCCATCGCTTTGGTGGCTTTGGGCATCGTGGCCGTCGTTTGGTCGAAGGAGACGGTGAAACTGCTCATTTTCGTCATAGGGCTTTGGTCGGTCATCATCGGGGCCTTGATGTTAGGCTCCATCTTGGGTATGCCACGCCTTGGCAATCGCGGTTTCTACATCGTCAGTGCCATATTGAGCATCCTTTTCGGGGTGCTGCTCATGGTCAATCCTTTCGAGTCGGTCGAGGTGTTTGTGGCGCTTACGGGCGTTCTTGCCCTCGCCTTCGGCATCATTATGATGATGTTCGGCTTCACGCTGCACCGAGCGGAAAAGGACTTCAAGGTTGAATTGATGAATTGAACGCCGTCCAAGGCGAAACCTCCGGCAAGGGTACAGTCACCTCAATTTGCGTTTTCAGAACGGGATGCTCAAAGGCGATGCGCCAAGCGTGCAGGCTGATGGAAGCGTCGGGATTGCTACGCGGATAACCGTATTTCAAGTCACCACGAATGGGGCAACCGATGTGGGCCAACTGGCAACGGATTTGGTGATGCCGCCCTGTAAACAACTCGATTTCAAGCAGATAAAAAGTTTCCGATTTCCCAACCACGCGATAACTCAGCCGAGCCAACTTGGCTTCTTTTGTGCCTTCAGGAACGATGAACGACTTGTTCATCTTCTCGTTCTTGACGATGAAGTCCTCTAACACATCGGCTTGCTTTGGCGGATGGTTTTTCACGAGGGCGAGGTAAGTCTTGCGGAAGTCGCGGTCTTTCACCTTGACGGTCATCCGCGAGAGGGCTTTGCTCGTCTTGGCGAACACTACTGCGCCGCTCACGGGACGGTCGATACGGTGGACGAGGCCGGCGAAGACATTGCCGGGCTTGTCGTACTTTTCCTTGATGTATTCCTTCACGTCGTCGAGCAGGCACTTGTCGCCCGTCTTGTCGCCTTGCACGATTTCGGAGGGCAATTTGTTGACGATGATGAGGTGGTTGTCTTCGTAGAGGATGCGGTTGTTGATGGTGTTCATAGTCAGTTAGTTTTAGGTTCACAAATTACCCCACTCCCCACCACAAACGGCTCCACCTCGTGGTAAACCACCCCAAACTGCCCTGGTGCCACGCCCGAAATGGCCACCTCCGACTCAATGTCGGCACCTCGCTCCGTGAGGTGCAATGTTCCGTAGGTAAACTCCGGCTGGTGCCGTATCTTGAAGCGAATCCGCTGGCCGTCAACGAACTGCAAGGCAGGATTCATCGGTTGCAAGTCGCCCAAGGGGATGATGTTAGTGTATTGCGAAATCGGGTCGTAGCCCTGCGACACATAGACGATGTTGTTCGGGATGTCTTTCTTCACCACGAACCACGGCCCGCCACTGAGACCTAAGCCCTTGCGCTGCCCGATGGTGTGGAACCAAAAACCCTTGTGACGGCCTAATTTCTTGCCCGTTTCCAGTTCAACGATGTCGCCGGGCATCTCGCCGAGGTACTCGCGGATGTAGTCGTTGTAATTAATCTTTCCGAGGAAACAAATCCCTTGGCTATCGTGGCGTTCCGCGCTGGGAAGCTTGTATTTTGCTGCCAATTGGCGCACCTCGGGCTTGGGAATGTCGCCGATGGGGAAGATGACCTTGCTCAGTTGCGCGTAGGTGATTCGACCCAAGAAATAAGTCTGGTCCTTGAAGGTGTCGGCAGCCGTGCCGAGCCAGAAGATGCCGTTTTCGTCCTCCCACGAGCGGGCGTAATGCCCCGTCGCGATTTTGTCGAAATTGTGGCCTTCCTTTTCCTCGAAGGCACCGAGTTTGATCCAGCGGTTGCACATCACATCGGGGTTGGGCGTGAGGCCCTTGCGCACCATCTCCATCGTGTATTTCCCGACGGTTTCAAAATACTCGTGCTGCAAATCGACAATATCAAATTGGCATCCGTATTTCCTTGCAATATAGGTCGTTATCTCAATATCCTCCTCCGATGGGCAACTCGACAATTCCTCCTTCCCTTCCATCCCAATCTTGATATAAAAGATATGCGGGTCGTAGCCTTGCTCCTTCAGCAGCGGCACCACCACGGAGCTATCCACTCCACCCGAAACCAATGCGGCTATGTTCATTGTTCAAAATTTTTGCAAAAATAGGAAATTTTCCTGTTGTGTGGCGGCCACATTGTGACAGCCCTACATTCAATCCGTCATCGAATAAGGCTTCTCCTCAGCCCTTAAACCACGTTCAAAATTTGGCTCAGAACCCATTTCAAAAACCAGTTCCCCGCCTTGCATCAGCTGGGCGTGTGTTAAATACAATTGACTGATTTCCTGTCCGTTGAGTGTTACTTTTTGCACATAACGGTTCTCATCGCTCACCTTCGAAGCCTTGATTTCGAGGGTCTTGCCGTTGCCCAAACTTACTTTTAGATAAGGCAGATAAGGCGCACCGAGTACATATTGGTCGCTGCCCGGACAAACGGGGTAGAAACCCATCGCGGAGAAGATGTACCACGCCGACATCTGGCCGCAGTCGTCGTTGCCGCAAAGCCCGTCGATATTGTTTTTGTAGAAACGATTCATGATTTCGCGCAGCCAGTATTGCGACTTGTAAGGCTTTGAGGTCCAGTTGTATAGGTAGGCGATATGGTGCGCAGGTTCGTTGCCGTGGTTGTAGCAGCCCATCAAGCCCTCTTCGGTCACGTCCTCCGTGTGCTCGAAAAACTCGGCGGGCAGATGCATAATAAATAAGGTGTCCAAGTTGTGGATGAACTGCGCGTCGCCGCCCATCGCCTTGATGAGGCCCTTCACATCGTGCGGCACATAAAATGAATACACCCACGAGTTGCCTTCCACAAAGCCCTCACCCTCAGTGTCTAACAGGCTGAAAGGCTCCTTCCAATTGCCGTCGCTCATCTTGGGTCGGGCGAAGCCCAAACGGGTGTCGAAAGTGTTGCGCCAATTGGCGGCACGATGCTTGTATTGCTCCGCAAGTTCTTGGTTTCCAGACTTCAGCGCGGCTTGATAGATGGCCCAATCGTCGTATGCATATTCCAAAGTCACGGAAACGCAACCGCTGTTTTTGTCAAAAGGCACATAGCCAAGCCGCTGATAATCGTCGAGGTTGACGTAATACGGGCAGGTGGAACTTCTTTGCATCGCTTTCAACATCGCATCTTTCTGGTTTGCAACGCCTTTCGTGTAGGCATCGGCCAAAACGGAAACGGCGTGATAGCCAATCATACACCAGTTCTCGTTGCCATTATGCGACCAAACGGGTAGCAGTCCGTGGACGCTTTGCTCGCTGTGTTTCAGCATCGAAGCGACCATATCGGCATTGCGTTGCGGCTGCAAAAGATTGAACAACGGATGTAAGGCACGATAGGTGTCCCAAAGCGAAAAAACGGTGTAATTCGTGAAGCCTTCGGCCCGATGGATGTTGTGGTCGATGCCGCGATATTGGCCGTCCACGTCCATATAGACGGACGGATTAATCATCGTGTGATAGAGTGAAGTGTAAAGCATCGCCTTTTGGTCTTCTGTTCCATCTGCTTGAATGATAGACAGTTCCTTGTTCCATTTGGCTTGGGTTTCGGCCAAAAGTTGCTCAAAACTGCCCCCATCGGTCTCGGCGTGAAGGTTGCGCAAAGCTCCTTCGGTGCTCGTGGCTGAAAGGGCGACTTTCATCTCCAAAGTTTCAGGCTGATTGAAAGTGAAATACGCCACAATCTTGTGCCCCGTCATTTCTGGGAAATTATGCTTGACATCAAACTTGCCCCACATCCCATTGTATTTTGGCTTCTGCAAATCGCGGTAGCCATAGTCGGCGATAGGCTGGTTGAAACTGATGGCAAAGTAGGTGTAATTCGTTCTTGCCCAGCCATTTGTAATCCGATAGCCAGTCAGCAAAGTGTCATTTTCCACGCGAAGGTTGGCCCACAAAGTCTTGCCGTCATAATTGTAAATGCCGTGCTGCAAGTCAAGGATGATGCTTCCGCTCTCGCCTTTTGGAAAGGTATAGCGGTGGATGCCAGCGTGTTCCGTGGCGGTCAGTTGGGCTTTGATGCCATAATCCTGCAAAAACACTTCGTAATAGCCGGGCTCAGCTTTCTCGGTTTCGTGGCTGAAACGGGAACGATAACCCGCATCGGGGTCGGTTTGCGTCCCCGGATTGAATTTGATTTCACCCGTGATAGGCATCACCAAAATGTCACCCAAGTCGGAATGGCCTGTGCCGCTGAAATGGGTGTGACTGAACCCCACGATAGTGCTATCTTTATGCTGATAACCAGCGCAATACTCATACACGCGCGGCTGATATTTGCCGTCAATGTTGTGCGGCACAGTGTCTGTGTCGGGGCTGAGTTGCACAATGCCGAAGGGCGCACAAGCCCCAGGAAAAGTGTGCCCCATCCCGTTGGTTCCTATGATGGGATTGACGTATTGGAGGTAATCTATTCCATTGTCGCTGTCAGTGTCCACGCTGACAGGAACCGTTTGGCAACCGGCCATCATCATTGCCAAAGCAAACGTCAAAAAGTGTTGAGTTTTCATAGTTTATGCAGTTTAGATTTTGCAAAAGTATAAAAAAGTCCCGTAGGGACGAAAGACAAAAATCCAAATCAATTCCAGAAAATTTCGTAGTTTTGCAGAATAAAAATTGAATGGATTTAAGAAATGAGGGATTTGTTTTCAGAAAACGATTATTTGAGCTATGTTTTTCCCGAACCGCAATATTTGGGGGCGAAACATATCCATAGAGGATGGATAGCACAATTCATTCCCAGCAAGGCTCATGTCGCATTAGATGCCTTTGGTGGTTCACAATCTATTGCCTTTCTTTTTAAACAACTTGGAAAACAAACCATAACAAACGATTTCTTAAGTTTCAACAACCATATTGGTAAAGCACTTATTGAAAATTGTAGTGTCAAACTTGACAAAAATGATGTCGAGATTTTGTTTAGCCAGAACAGCAATCCAAAAGAGTTCAATCTGATGGAGAGATTGTATTCTGATTTGTTTTTTACCCAAGAAGAAGCCGCTTTTATTGACAGTTTCCGAAGCAATGTTTGCCTGTTGGACAATCCGTACAAGCAATCATTGGCTCTCGCGGTGATGTGCCGCGGCTTGACGCGAAAGGTGACTATGGGACATTTCGCGCATACGCAAGCTCTTGTTTATGCTGCCGACCCTGCCCGCATCAAGCGCAATCGCAGTTTGATCAGACCCCTTAAAACACTGTTTTTGGAACTTCTTCCTGAATATAACAACGCTGTTTTCGACAACGGTCAGGAAAACACAAGCTATAACGAGAACATTCTTGACCTTTTACCCAAACTGAATAATGTTGACGTAGCCTATTTTGACCCCCCATATTGCAACAGTCACGCCGACTATCAATCGTTTTACCATTTGTTGGAAACTTTTGTGGAATACTGGAAAGATAAGGCGTTCATTAATGGAACCAAGCGATACGAGCCTAAACGATACAGTGGTTTTGACAAGAATAGCGAAGCCATTGGCAATTTGCAACTGCTGTTTGACCTATCAAAAAACATTCCGACATGGCTTGTTAGCTACAATGACCGCAGTTTTCCTGACATTGAAACCATGGTTGCCATGATAGAACCCTATCGCGAAATTAAGATAGAACGAAAATCTTATCTTGCTGGTAGAGGAGGCAAAGGAAGCGTAGCTGGAAGCAATGAAGTTTTATTAATATGCACCACTCCTAAATAGTTAAATATGAGCAATTTCGAAAAATGGGACAAAGAATTCCGGGTACAAAACCTTTATGCCTTCAATCACAACGAAAATGGATTGTTATGGTTGAAAGTGAGAGCTGTATGTAGAGGCAAACAAATCAAGCGGTTCGTGACCGAAAACCATTTGGAATTGCAATCCACCAAACTGTTCGACCAGAATGTTGAATTATTCCAACTATTAAAGTCTTTACCTGATGGTATGAAAATGCTTGACCAATATCTGCATGACAGGAACAATGAGTGGTACAAGCAAATGGGTGTTGACGAAACCCAACTCAAAAATGATTTATATAAGGTTAGGAATTATGCTTGGGGCGGCGACCAAGAGAATTCATTGGATCAATATCTTGTGCGTAGATATGTCAAAGTCATCAGCAAGTATGATGAACTAACAGCTAGAAAAGACGAAATCGCTGGGAATGCGTGGAACTTTGTTCAAACTAGTTGGTATAATAACTGGACTTCTTTTTTGATAGAGTCAATATTCAAAAAGCACAAAAGAGTTCTTTCTGCTGTTGGTGAAATAAAAAGTGTTGACTTTTTCATCGACAATTTCCCCATCGATTTGAAAGTCACTTATTTCCCCAATGAATATATGGACAACAAGCTAAAAGAAAAATTGGGGCATTCTGAGACCACGTGGCTAAAACAACAAGCTAAAACAATAGGTATTGAGGTTGACAAAACGCTTTCGGATTCCCAAAAATTATACATCTTGAAAGAAAAAATCAACGAAGTTGGACATACCGACATCCTTGATTATTTGAAAGATGTTAGGAAAGAAATAATAGCTGAGGCACAACAAGACAAGGAACAATTGATAAAATGGCTTTATGAAAACCAGAGTCCACGGTTGTTTGGAGCAGAAAACAGATTGTTTGTTATATTGGTCGACACCAATGAGATGGCAGATTCGTGGAAGATGAAACGTGCATTTACTTTGATAGAGCCCAAAGTAAACGATTATCTCGACAGTTTTGACAACAACACATTAAAACCGATAAACTTTACATTTAATAAGAATAACTACAAAAGCCTTTCCGACATTATTTTCGTCATTAAGGACTAGTTTTGTAGTTTTGCCGAAAATTAAGCAGTATGGCCATTCCAAGGGAAACAGTGGAGCAAATCCTGCAAGCCGCTCATATCGAGGAGGTTGTGGGAGAGTTCGTCACGCTGAAGAAGCGCGGGTCGAACATGTGGGGCAATTGTCCGTTCCACAACGAGAAAACGCCGTCGTTCAGTGTCAATCCCGCGCGCAACATCTTCAAGTGTTTCGGCTGCGGCAAGGCCGGCGACTCGGCCAAGTTCCTTATGGAGCACGAGCATTTCTCCTATCCAGAAGCGTTGCGCTATTTGGCCAAGAAATACAACATCAAAATCGAGGAGAAAGAGCAGACCGCCGAGGAAATCATGCAGCAGAGCATCCGCGAGAAGATGTTCAATATCAACGAGTTTGCTGACAAGTATTTCGTTGATACACTTTGGAATACGGACGAAGGCAAGACCATCGGACTGCAATATTTCCGCGAGCGCGGCTATTTCGACCCCATCATCCAAAAATTCCACCTCGGCTACAGCCCAGCCCAATGGGACGCTTTCACCGAACACGCCAAAAAAAACGGCTACAGCGATGAACTGTTGGAGCAAATCGGCCTGTCCATCAAGGGGCAGAAAGGACTTTACGACCGCTACCACGGGCGCGTGATGTTCCCCATACACAGCCTCACGGGGCGCGTCATCGGCTTCGGAGGGCGCATCCTCACCAACGACAAGAAAAGCCCGAAATACCAAAACTCGCCCGAGTCGGAGATTTACGACAAGAAACAGACGCTCTACGGCATCTATTTCGCCAAAAACGCCATTGCCCGTCAGGACGAGTGCATCCTCGTGGAAGGCTATTTCGACGTGCTGCGGATGCATCAAATCGGCATTGAGAACGTGGTGGCCAGCAGCGGCACCTCGCTCACGATGGAGCAAATCCGCCTTGTCAAGCGCTACACGAAAAACATCACCATGCTCTACGACGGCGACGCGGCGGGCATTCATGCGGCCTTGCGCGGCACCGACATGATTCTCTCCGAAGGTATGAACGTGCGCGTGGTGGTTTTGCCTCCCGAGCACGACCCCGACACCTTTGGCAAGGAGTTTTCGGTGGATTATGTCAGCAACTACCTGAAAGACAACGCCAAAGATTTCGTCCGTTTCAAGACGGAATTGCTGCTGAAGGATGCGCAAAACGACCCCATCAAGCGCGGACAAGTCATCCGCGACATTGTGGAAACCATATCTGTGATTCCCGACAGCATCTTTCGCATCACATACGTCAAGGAGTGCAGCCGACTGTTGGACATGCCCGAACAGACCCTCACCAATGAGTTGAACAAGATATTGCGGGCAAAACTCAAGAAGTCTTTGGGCGTGGATGAAAATGTGGTCACCGAGCCGGAAACCACGACAACGATGCCCAAGCAAGAGGAAACCATAGAAGACCAACTGCCTGCTGGCTATTACCAAGAGCGCGAGTTGGTGAAACTGCTGCTGCTTTACGGCTCCAAGTTGATTACTGATGAGCGCATCGATGAGGACGGACAAAAGATTTCCGAGCAAGTCACTGTGGCCCAATTCATTATCGACGACTTGAAAAACGACGGTTTCGTCTTTACCAACGCCGTCAACCGAAAGGTTTTCGACATTTTCGACCGTGCCATCGACGAGGGTCGCATTCCCGACGACTCGTTTTTCGTGTCGCACGAGGATGAAACCATCGCTCAACTCGCCGCCGACCTGCTCTCCTCGCCCTACAAACTCGACCAGTGGGAGAAATATGGAATCTTCGTCAAGCGCGAGGAAGATGTGCTGAAAGCCACGATGTTGTCGTCGATTTACCGCTACAAAGACCTCATCATCGAAGATCGTCGCAAGGCAGTGGAGGAGGAGCTGAAAACCACCACCGACAGCGACGACCAACTCATCCTCATGAAGCGCATGAAAGACCTCGACGACATCCGCAAACAAATTAATAAGGAGTTGGGGATTGTGATTGCGAAGTGATTTTCCAGCCACTTCAAATCGATGGCATTTGTCTTCAAAGAACTTAATTTTAGCCAAAACTCCAAAATTTTCATAGTTTTGGCTGAAAATCATATAAAATTCCGCCAAAACTCGTCGTTTTATTGAGTTTTGGCTGAAATTTGCTGCATGTCGGCCAAATCAAGGAAACGTTGCACATCGACACTATTGCGTCGGAGCAATACAGTTGGCGGAGCAAGGAAAGCACGCCCGCCGCGCAAATCGACCTGATTATTGACCGCGCTGACGATGTGGTCAATGTTTGCGAAATAAAATACTCAGGCAAGGAATACAGCCTATCGGAAGAGGAATCGAGGAAGATGGCCTACCGGTTGGAGACTTTCCGCCGCGAAACGGGGACAAAGCAAAGCCTTTACCTCACCCTGATTACCGCCGCGCCATTGGCCGAAAACGCCAGTTCCGACGACATTCCCGTCAAATTGGACATGGACGCGCTGTTTGGGTAATAGCATTTGTTTTTCCTCTTTTCCCCATCCACTTCATCCATTTCCAGCCAAGATTATCCATTTTGGACAATGTTTCCCTCGTGGTAATTCTTGAATTGGCGGGCTGTAAAAATAATATTATTTGTTATCTACCCGATTCGGAACAAGTCGTCCATGACAATGGATTGATTAACGACACCAGAATGCTCGCCTTGAGCAATACCCATTGTTGTCAGCATCACCAATTGAATACTATGTGTCTTGGTGTGCATTTTACTTTCAGAAAAAGCATCCATTTTGGCATTCAAATCTATTTCATAGTCAGCGGATATGGTGTATTTCCCCATTGTGAATTTCATTTCACACACATAGTCGGTACGGCTTGCTTTGCTTTCCAACAATAAGTCAATCTGGGCACCCTTGCCTTCTGAGGTTTTTCCTCTCCAACAATAGTTTCTGTCAATTGAAACAATGCGCAAAGCGGATTGAAGTTGTGGCAAATGCTCAACACATAACAATTCAAAGGTGTCGCCGGCCCATGTGTAGAAAGCTGGTGTCCTATGAAGCGAATTCCATTGTCCTTTTTTAGCTTGCCTGCTGTTCACAAAACGCAGGTAAAAAAGCGAGAAAAAGTCTTTCAACTGATAGACGGTTTCAACACGCTGATTGCCGTAGCGGGGATATTCGCGGATGATTCCCGATTCTTTCAAGTTATCCAGCAAATTGCTCAATGTGCCACCGCTTTTCACTTCAACAGCCTTGCTGATTTCCGATTGGGTCATCCCATAAAATTGGCTTCCGATGGCTTTCACAACATCCATGTATCTTTCTTTGCTGGAATATAGCCCGGTGTACACATCCTTGAACTCCTGATGAATCTGTTCGTCGGAAAAAAAGATATTGTCGATGTTTTGTGTGATTGTCAAGTTATTCCTTAGTTTGTCCAAATAAAAAGGAATGCCGCCCAATGCCATATAGCATACACACATCTCATAACGCGACAGCCTAAATCCGTTTTTCCGATAATATTTTTCACATTCTGCCAAAGTGAAAGGCGCCAACCGAATGGTTTCGGTTAGTCGTCCATGCAAGCCACCGTAATCGTGAATCACATTGTCGAGCATCCAACTTGTAGCCGATCCGCAAACCACCAGAACGACATTGCGCTGGCGATCAGCCCACGAATTCCAGAAATAGCCCAATTCCGATATCATTTCCGACGATTGGGGCCCAGCCATCCAAGGCAACTCGTCCATTAGGATGATTTTGCGGCGTGCGCGAGATTTTTCAAGCAGTCTTCGCAACAACAGAAACGCTTCGCGCCAGCAAGTAGGTTTGGGTGTATTTGCCTCAAGCCCAGCCAGCAAAAGCGAATCAAAAAAATGGTCCAATTGCAGTTGGCGATAGGTTTCGTTGCTTTTGTCGTCGTCTTTGATGTATGTTCCCACGGCTGAAAAAAGAATTTTCTTGCCATAAACTTCACTGACAAGATACGACTTCCCGATGCGTCTGCGTCCATATATGGCCACAAATTCGGACTTCTGGGATTTATACAACCTTTCGAGTGTGGCTATTTCTGTTTCCCTTCCAATAATATTCTTGTATTTCATTGTTTTGTGCAATTGTTTTCGCCGCAAAAATACTGTTTTTCTGCAAAATAGAAACAAAAAGTTTACTTAAAATTCAGCGAAAACGAGAATTTTTTCTCTGATTTCGCTGAGTTTTAAACAGACTACGCACTGCAAGACACTAAAAAACGGCCGAAAAAGGATTCTGAACATTTCCTATACCGCATTTTTCGACTTCTTCCAATACGATACCGTCGAATTCCGCCCCTTTTCCCATCCATTTCATCCATTTCCATCCCGAATTATCCATTTTGGATACAGTTTCTGTATCCGATTTGGATAATTAATGTGTTGATAATCAGATGTTACTTTGTTTCAGGTTGTCTCACTTCTTGTTTCCTAATCTGCTATTACATGCCCTGCATAATAGTTTTGCATTTGAAAGAACGGTTCTTCCACCAAGACTCCAAGGTTTAATATGATCAACAGTCAGTTCATCAGCATAGAAGTGTTGGTGACATTCATCACATTCGTATTTCCCGGTCTCGTCTTGTTCTTTTTTTGATAATAACTGTTGCTTATCGTCCGCCGTGAACAGCCTTTTGGGATCCACGCGAACATTGCCAACTATTCCCAAGATCATGGCTTCAATGTCAGCCTCTTTTGTTACCGATAGTTTATAACCTTCGCTTTTGATAAAGGCATTGCAATCTTTGCAAATGTCATCTTTGTGTTGCAGCCATATTGCACGGTCTTTTAAGTACTTGTATGACAATTTGAATTTCAAAGTGGGGGAAATCTTTGAAGCATCTCCGAACACGTCCCTTATGAAACTTATATAAGGCTTTATCTTCTTTATTTCGTCGTTGAATGAACAATCTTTGTTTTTCTGCACATAATCATCAAGTTCGCCCGATTTTGGGAAAACACCGTTGTGACGCACATAATATAAATACTCTAACAGCCGATATTTGTTGTTGCCTCGGTCAATGCTATCATTGGGAAGGACTTTCCTTACATTGGCATCGTTCAGAAAATAGGCGCTTAGGCCTTCCAAATACTCACCGTGATATAATCCATTGAGTACTTCATATTTCGATAGTGGAACACCTAACGTATTGATACGCTTGAAAATTTCACGCTTTTTCTCTTCCGAGCCGCCACAGATAATTATGGTAAGTTCTTTTGAGTCAAATCTTTGCTGAAAGTTGGTTGCATCATCGGCAAAGGCTTTCCATATCTTGCCCTGATATTTCAGATTGTTGTGCTTGAACTTCTTGATAGCCTCAATGCGTTGCTTGCCGTCAAGCACTTCGAGTTTTCCTGTTTCATTGTTGTCCCACATATAAAAAGCGGGCAAAGGTATATCGTGGTCAAGACTATCGATGACAAGCGATTGCTTTTCATCGTCATACACGATGGCGCGTTGCAACTCAATGTCGCTGATAATGTCGCCATTTTCAACTTTTTCGTATAGTTCTTTTACAGTCATATTATTGATCCTTTCTTCGTTTGATGACGATTCGGTCCCAAAGTCTTCTGTATTGTTTGTTTCCAAGAGCAAGATAAAAACGCCCGTTACCACCTCCTGTATAGACAGCATCTTCTTCGACGAAATCTTTGAGCGGCTTACATAAAGTTGCACTTGTTCCTATGATTTCAAATTGCTTGGGGTTGTATTTTTGCAAAAAGGTAATAGGAACACCCATTTCTTCATAATAGTCGTATGGTATTTCTGCTGTTGCACGAACATCGATGGCATTATAATTCACATATTTGGGATAATTCTCTGGGTTTTCTGCATAGGAACAGGAAAGGATAAGTTCTTTTGAGTTCTCGTTTACTTGCATGTTTGTGTACCATAAGCAACTACGAGGGGTGTTATGCTGTTTGGGCAACACTGAACCGTCAGGCCGTCGGAATCCACTCAAATGATAATGATATCCGATGCGGATGTTGCCATCTCGGAAATGTCGGATAATGCTTTTCTCTGTTGGAGCCGTTTGCGGGCCAATCACAAGAAACTGCTTGCCATTTTTCACCAATAAGTCGATAAACTCATCAAATTGGCTAAAAGGAGGATTGGTAATGATAACATCATAATGGCTATAGTCAATATCTTGGAAGCGGACACCTTGACCCGTTTGAGGATTGTAACCGCTAACGCTGATGGAGCGGATGCCCCAATCCTCGGCCTGCCCCAACAGATAATAGACGAATTGGCATTTCACCAAATCCATACGTTTCTCTATCTTTTCACGGGTTTGGGCGATGTCAATGTTTTTGATGCATCCTTCCTGCGAAAACAGGTCTCGTTCCAGCATGTAGCCTTCCTCCTTGTACACAATTTCCTCGTTGTAGCTTTCATCCCAATCGCAGGGACAAAGGATGCGTTTGCCACGAAGTTGTGGCAGATAAAGGCTCACTTCGGCAGCAATGTCGTTGAACAGCGTATAGTATTCGTCATCGCGTTTCCGCTTGCTGCCTTGCAATCGTTCTGTTCGTTTCACCATGTTTGTCCACGTTTCTTGATTCGACATGTCAATTGGGGAACATCTTCAAGAAACGTGCGGTTAGGCCAGACACCCTTGTGTCATACAGACACAAAACGTGGACAATCTTCCTCGTCCACGTCCTTGGGTGTTTGGCCTAACCCGTACTTCACAGACAAGTCAGATGCCCACGTATCAAGTGGACACCTGCTCTCTATTCTATGAAGTACGTCTTTTAGTGGCCAAACTTCAAGGACGTTCTATCGAATAAATAGCAAATGTTGCTATGTTCCCATAAAACCTACAGCATCCTGCATTTTGGTGCTTTTCAGCTGTAGTCGAGTGCAAAGATACACAAAAATCTTGTTGATTATGACTTAATTAAAAAACATGGTTTTATGGGGTTGCTGAAAAATAGATAGGTTTCTTGCGTAATCTCAACTTTTTCAGCATATTGCGCCGAACAATTCTGTCAGAAACCTGCGAAATGTCGAAAAAAAGACAGATTTCGCTGGTTTTTGGCATAAAAAGCCAATGTTTGGCAAATGTATGAAGAAACCGAATGAAAAACTTTTTTCACCCAAATGCTTGCGGAAAGGAAAAAAGTTTGTACTTTTGCAGCACTAGAACCCGCCAAGCCTCTCAACGATGCTCAAATGTGCGGGTCGTTTTGTTTTTATACCTATGGCTAATCGAGTTCCCTTTCACAAAACATACACTAACCCACATGACCTCGTAAACTTGTTGCGGTCAAGGGGACTTGCTATCGACGCCCCGACAAAAGCCGAGCGATACCTCGAATACATTGGATACTATCGTTTGTCTGCTTATATGTACCCCTTGCTTCAGATGCCCAAAGAGCAACATCAATACAAACAAGGAGCTACATTCGATCAAGTGATGACACTCTATCGCTTCGACAAGAAACTGCGATTGTTTATCTTTAACGAAATTGAGAAAATTGAAGTGGCTGTTCGTAGTGCCATTGTCAACACGGGTAGCGAACTAACAGGCAATCCTTTCTGGATGACCGATGAGGCCAACTTCACTAATCGTAGCAAGTTTGCACATACAATGACGCTGATAGATGCCGAAATCAATCGCTCGCGGGAGGACTTCATCGTCCATTTCAAGCTGTCTTATTCAGATGCCTATCCGCCAGCTTGGATTTTGGCCGAAGTGCTACCTTTTGGGGTGATGACAAACATTTATAATAACATCAAAGTGCCTCGAATAAAGAAAAGCATTTCACAGAAGTTCGGATTGCAGGTTGCACCTTTCGAGTCGTGGCTCACCATCGTTACGCTGACACGCAACTCATGTTGCCACCATGCTCGTGTGTGGAACAAGCAGAATACCATTCGCCCAATGCTGCCCAACCATTTGAACGGGGCGTGGTTGACTCTCCCTACAGATTCGCTCCGCATATACTTTGACCTTTGTATCATCAAATACTTCCTTGATGTAATCTCCCCTCAAAACGATATGCGTGACAAATTGATTCGATTGCTCTCCGATTATCATTCCATTGATGTCAATGCTATGGGTTTCCCAAAAGGCTGGCAGTAGGAACCTTTGTGGCAGTGATTTGGCACTATTCCCCGTCAAAATCCAGCGAAATCCCGAAAAACAGCCGGATTTCGATAGATTTTGGCATAAAAAACTAAGTAACGATTAAAAAATAAGGTGTAACAATAATTGAAAATTAAAAGGGAGGTAAAGGGGGCAATACATTTTGCAACAATGTTGTAGACAAACACATTATCCACTTTAACTGCCACTTTTACCTTTCCTGACTTTGACACTTTTCAACAAAGTTTTTCTAACTCACTGATTTTCAGAAGAAGTTTGCGTCACCCAGAATTTTTCCTCAAAAAGGGGCTTGATTTGCTCCTGTCGCTTGGTTAGGAAGAGCGTCTTTGTCAAGGTGCTTTCGGCCATTTTGACACTGATGGTCGGGATGGTCTTGGCGACATTCAGGACGGCATCGACACTCAACCCCATCTTGTTCTTTTTCAGCAGCCTGTCCAGTTCACGGTAGACCTTGAGGGCGACGAAGCAGATGCTGATGTGGGCCTTGATCCTGTTGTGGTTGAAGTGGAACATCGGCCGTATCTCAAGCTTGGACTTCGAGATCCTGAACGACTGCTCGACGTTGTAGAGTTGGTGGTAGGCCTCGACGATGGCCGACGGGGTCATCCCGGCGTTGGTGACATAGCCCTTCATCCCGTCCCACTTCGCGTCGGCGGCTATCAGGTCCTCGTCCACGGCGACCGTGATCTTGTCGCCGCCTGTCACCTTCAGGAACCTGTTGTAGCCCCGCTGGGTTATCTTCGACTTCGTGACTGTCCCTGTGGCGTACCTCGCCTTCAGTTTCTTCACGCCTTTTTCCCTGTTCCTCTTGTCCAAGGCCGCACGCTCCTCCGAATAGCCGACCAGCAGCCTCTTGTGCCTGTCCTTGTCCAAGACCAGCTCCCTGACGATGTCTTGCCGCTTGTCCTGCGAGAGAATCCATTCCCGGGTCTCCACCGGCATGTTCCTTATCCTCGCGCCTACGATGTACTTGTAGCCCCTCGCCTCAAGGTCCGACAGGTTGGCCTCGCTCATCATCCCCGAGTCGGCCACCACCACGAAGTCCTCCAGGCCGTACTTCTCCACGAAGGCCGTGACCACGGGGAGCATCGTGTGCCCCTCGTACTTCGACCCCTCGTGGATGGCGTAGGCCAGCGGGCAGCCGTCGCCGCTCACCAGAAGACCGAGCACAATCTGCGGGTTGGAGTGCTTACCGTCCTTAGAGAAGCCAGGCTTGCGCAGCTTGTCCGGCTTGTCCGTCTCGAAGTAGAGCGTGGTCACGTCGTAGAACAGCACGCCTATCTTCCCGCCGTACACCTCCATCGTGTGGCGCACGCTGACGGCCTGTATCTCCTCACGCCTCGTGTCGTTGAGCCTGTCCAAATAGCGGTATATCCTGTGCAGGTCGTGGTCCTCGCCGAAGCACGACTTCAGGTACTCCACCGTCGCCCGCTTGCTCGACGGGAACGACAGGCGCGCCATCACCAGGCTGCGGAAGGTGTCGTCGCCCACGGCGTGGAACCCCACCGCGTCGAACACCCTGTCAAGTATCCGCTTCGGCGCGTCGTGGATCACGTTCTCGATACGCGAGAGGAACTCCTCGGTCGCCTTCAGCTCGGCCTCCGCAGATTGTTCCCTGGCTCCCTCGAAGTCAAGCTCGGGATACATCTTCCTGTTCTCTTCTTCAATGTAGCGTTCGCCCTGCTCTGTGAAAAAAGCTATCTCAGCCGGGTTGGAACTGGTGCCAATGCTTTTGACGTAGACCTGTCTCCCGGCCTTTTTCTCGACAACGACGACCGTCGTCGATCCAGACCTGTTCGTCTTTAATCTGACATACATGGAGCAAAAATACTGTTTTTCACTCCGCGTCACCCAAAAAAAGTGACGCAAATTTCATAAGCATCAGATTATCAATCTTTTATAAAACCACCCATTTTAGACTGTCAAAGTCAGGAGGGGGCAATACATTTTGCAACAATGTTGTAGACAAACACATTATCCACTTTAACTGCCACTTTTACCTTTCATTGTTACATGTTATTTTTTTACTATCACTGAACGAAGGTTGGATTTGTTGGATTTTGTTTATTTTTGCACCATCGAAAACAAACCATCTATGAATCAGGCGCAAAGGGAAACGGAGTTTGTCATCTTCTGCATAGAAAACACAGCCTTGCGGTTGGGTGTTTCGGGTGCTGAAGTGTATCGGGAACTACAGCAAGCCAACGGCATTTCGGGGTATCTCTATCCCAGTTTCCCAACGCTGCACACCCAAAGCAAAGAGTATATCGTTGACGAAATCATACAATATCTCGCCCGAATCAATCCTGCATTCGTCCGCAAGAAAGGAGCCGTGGCATGAAAGTCTATCATGGATCTGTCGCTACGGTAAAAGAGCCGCTGGTGCATGTTGGCAGGCTAAACGGAACTTTATCTCTCCGAACTGATTCCCAAAGAAGTGGCTTTGAAAAGACTGCAATATGAGAAACCGAACAACCAGATTTGTATCTTGAATCAGGCTGTGATAGACCGTTATCTGCATTTTGTGGAAGCGGTTGTAATACGGAAGGAGGATGGAAATGGCTGAAAATCATTTGATTAATGAAACATTGCTTCAGATGAAGTATTCGCGGGTGGTGTTGCTGCTTGCCGAAACACTCGACATTTCCCAAGAACGCGCCCTTGGCTTGTTCTATAATTCTGACACTTATCGTTATTTGAGCCAAAAGATGTACCATCTGCACAATATGAGCGACGCTTATCTTGTGGATGAAATCATGTTGGAGTTGCAAGCCAAGCAATAGTTTCCGATATTTTTCCGATTGATATTTGAACCGGAGATTCATACTTTCCCAAAATCTCCGTACTTTTGCAGCCCAAAATCAGAGCAATATGTTCACCAGACGTAAAAGATGGCGTGTGCCGGCCGGACAGGAACCGACAGCATTGGATAGAAGGGTGATGGCGATGGAGGCCCGTGGCGCCTTGGTGCCCAAACGAAGCCTCATCCGAACCCCCGAAGAGATTGAAGGCATCAAACGGAGCGGGGTCATCAATACGGCCATCCTCGACCTCGTGGGCGAGAAAATCCATGCAGGGATGAGCACCTTGGAAATCAACGACCTCGTTCATAATTACACTATCGAACACGGCGCCACCCCGGCCTGCTTGGGCTACGAAGGATTCCCCAAAAGCGTTTGCACCTCGATTAATGAGGTGGTTTGCCACGGCATTCCCTCAGCCAACGAAATCCTCAAGGAAGGCGACATCATCAACGTGGACTGCACCACCATACTTGACGGCTTCTATGCCGACGCCTCGCGTATGTACGTCATCGGGCAAACCACGGCCCGCAAGCAGAAACTGGTCGACGTGGCCAAGGAATGCCTTTACATCGGTATGGAAGCGGCCAAGCCCTATGGTTTTGTCGGCGACATCGGCAATGCCATCGAGAAGCACGCCCACAAGAACGGTTTCAGCGTGGTGCGCGACTTGTGTGGTCACGGCGTGGGCCTCAAGTTCCACGACGACCCCGAAGTGTTGCATTATGGGAAGAAAGGCGTCGGGATGGTGCTGGTGCCCGGCATGGTGTTCACCATCGAGCCGATGATCAATATGGGCACTTGGAAGGTCTTCGTCGACAGCGCCGACGGCTGGACCGTCATCACCGACGATGAGTTGCCTTCAGCCCAATGGGAACACACTTTCCTGATGACCGAGACAGGGCTGGAAATCTTGACGCATTGAACGATAATCGTTTCTCCTGTAGAGACGGTGCATGCACCGTCTCAAGAATAATGTGCATACCTCGTCTCAAAAACAATAGGCGAATTTTGTATAGGGCATTTCTAAAAATTGCAGACAATTATTATCTCAAATTCGATAAAATTCAAATAATCAACAAAATAAAAATTCTTAAATTCTCAAATTCTTGATAATTAGAAATCCCCTATAATAATTAAAGGTGTGTGAAACGTTTTAGAACCCTGGTTTTCGCGTATTGAGACGGTGCATGCACCGTCTCTACAACAATCAGAATTGGAAATAGATGAACGCCTGCAAGTCAGCAGTGATGAACTGATAGATGATGAACACGATGATGGCGCACACCAATACCATCAACGGCAAGGGCATCTTGGCAAACCAAATCCTGTAGCGTCGCTTGAAATTCTCAGGAAGCCAATGGATAATCAAACCTATCACGATGAGGACGAACACGTTGCGATAGTGGACGATGATTTCCGGAATCTGTTCCAGCCGCCAATGGCTGCCCATTTGGTTGACCATGCTCCTCGCCGTGTTCCAAGCCGTTTCGTTGGCCTCGGCGGGGTCCAAGTTGGAGCCGCTGCGGAAAAACAGTCGGGTGAAAGTGATGAAACTGAAAGTCTGGAAAACCGCCCAAGCGTCTTGCAGCCATTGCATGGTTTTCTGCCCGCCAATCAGGTTGTAGAGCATCCTGACCATATTGCCCGCCAACACGACCAAACACCAGACAAACAACACGTTGAAGACAGGTTTTGGAACCATCACGCACAAGATTCGCAGCCCAAACGTGGTTGTCAGTACCAATAAGGTGCGTCCGTAGACACTCAGGTTTTTCCAAAACCGGTAAAACAGCATCCCAATGCCGTTCAACCCGCCCCAAATCATGAAGTTCCACGAGGCGCCGTGCCACAAGCCGCCAAGCAGCATCGTGTCCATTCGGTTGATTTCGGTGGTGATGTCCTTGCGTGAATCGGGCTTGAAGATGGCGAACAGTGCGACGATTATTGCCACCACGCCCACACATATAGCCACCCATATGCTGCCTGAGAGGAACACGGCGATGGCTGCAATCACGACGATGATGCAGAACGAGCCGAAAGTGCCGTTGCGGTTGCCGCCCAAGGGGATGTAAAGATAGTCTTGCAGCCAACGGGAGAGTGAGATGTGCCAGCGTTTCCAGAACTCTCCGGGGTTTTTGGCTTTGTAGGGCGAGTTGAAGTTTCGCGGCAGGTAGAAGCCCATCAGCATGGCCACGCCGATGGAAATGTCGGTGTAGCCCGAAAAGTCGGCGTAGACTTGCAACGAATAGCCGAACAAGGCCATAAGGTTCTCAAAACCAGTGTAAAGCATTGGCTGGTCGAAAACACGGTCGATGAAGTTGACGGCGATGTAGTCGCTCAATACGATTTTCTTCACCAATCCGTTCATGATCCAAAACACGGCAATGCCGAACTGCTTGCGACCGAGGAAGTATTTCTTGTGGATTTGCGGGATGAACTCGTTGGCTCTCACGATGGGGCCTGCCACCAACTGCGGGAAAAAGCTGACATAGAACCCGAAGTCGAAGATGTTGCGGACGGGCTCGATGCGCTTGCGGTAGACGTCCATGATGTAGCTGATGGCCTGGAAGGTGTAAAACGAAATGCCCACCGGCAGCAGGATGGTGTCGACGCTGAAACGGTTGTCGCCCGTGATTTGGTTGCCTACCCACGAGAACACGTCGAACACGCGGAATTCGTAGCCCGTCAGGTCGTTGAGCACGTCGGTGAGGAAATAGGCATACTTGAAATAGAACAGCAACGACAGGTTGACAATCACGCTGATGGCCAGAGCCAAGTTGCGGCTTCCGTCTTTCTTTCGCGAATGGAGCCATTTGCCCGCAAAGAAATTATATAAGGTGATGAAAACCAATATCAAGGCAAAGAGCCCGCTGGTCTTGTAATAAAAGAACAGGCTGACGAAAAAGAGGTAAGTGTTGCGCAGCAGGCACTTGTTCTTGAGCAGGCTGAACAGGGCAAACACAAAAGCGAAGAACGCCCAAAAATAGAATTGGGTGAACAGCAAAGGCTGGGCCTTGTCGAACGAAAAGACCTTCTCAAGGAAATCCAATGCTATTTCGGGGCTCAGGTTCATCTTATCAGCGTGTTGCGTTCAGTTTGACGTGGGTTATGTATTTTTCAATCAAAGCGTTGTAAAGCAAGTCGCCAAGCAGCTTGTAGCCGTCGTAGGTGAAGTGTACCTTGTCCTTTTGGGCCAAGCCGGCCTTCTCCCATTCCAGCATCGACTTCAGTCCGCCCATGATTTCGAACTGGTCCCACACGGCGGCATCGTATTTCTTGCCCATCTCCATGAAGGCGTCTTCCACAATCTTGCCGTTGGGATTCACTTCGTAACGCTTTTTCCGGCCTTTGAGGCGTTTGAAGCTGTCGTTGTTGGTCACGAAAAGCAGGGCGCAGTCGGGATTGACACGACGGACGATTTGGATGAGCTCGTCGTAGTTCCGCTTGAAATATTCTTTCCCGAAATCCTGGTCTGCCGCGTCGTTGATGCCAATGCTGAAGATGATGAGGTCGGGGCGGATGAGCTGAAGGTCGCGTTCAAAGTCGTTGCAGCGCAAATAGGATGGCACGCTGGCACCGTTGACGCCCACGCCGTGAAGGCTGATGCCTGGCAAGCCGTTCTCCAAGAGCACGCCCGTCAAGGTGAACTCGCCTGGGACGGAGTCGAACAGGATGCAGATGGAGTCGGTGAAATCGTCGAGGTGGAAGGTGTAGGTCGATTTCCATTCGTCGTGTACCCCTACGATGACCGTGCTGTCGTAGCTCACCAATGGCACCACGTTTTGGGTTTCCGAAAATCCGATGAGGGTCACCTTGTTGAAATCGAAAGAAGGGGTGTAAGGGTTTGGCTTTCTCGACCGGCTGACGATGCTGATGGAGGCTTCGGGGTCGTTGGTGGTGAGGGCGGCTCCGGCCAATCCCATCCGTTTGTCGGTGTCGCGGTAGACGGAGTTGCGGCAATAGGTCCATTGCCCGGTGGAGCAAGTGGTGAAATGCGTAGGATTGTTGGTGCCACCCGCCTTGAAAGGGAAGACGAAATATTGTCCGCCCATCAGGTTGGGGCTGATGCTCATCAGGTCGTCGCGGAATTGCTGGGTGAACATGCCTGCCTGCACGTGCGAGCCTCCTATGTGCATGATGCTCACGTTGCCTTGGCCGCGAAAAACCACGGAGTCCATCTTCTGGAAAAACCGCTCCATCAATGCGCTGTCGCCCGATGGATAGACGATTCGGTTGCTGCTGAAATGAGCGAAATCGCAATCCGGCACGGGACGCATCAAAAGCCGTTCTTGCGCCTTGAGCAGTCCGCAGGCGAGAATGAACCCTATGGCCAACAAGTGTCTTATCATAATATGGTCTTGTTTCCGTAAGGGTTGTAGGTGGGTAGCTTGATGCGCCGCGAGGTGCGGATGGAGTCTTCCACGGGGTCGAGGTTGACAAATTCGATGACCTTGTCGCTCGGCACGTGTTGGCGCAGCTTGTAGAAGTCGTAATATGTGGTGAACGACCGGGCCAAGTTGGCTCCAATTTGCTGAGCGCCTCTCATGGTGAAGTGGATGTAGTCGGGACCGGCCATGGGCGGGTTGTGCTTCACCCATTGCGCCATCGAGCCTTCGCCACCCATCACATGGAACATGTCCCAATAGGCCACGTTGTTACGCAAGGCCATGACGCGCAGCGAGTCGTTCAGCTCGGGCAGGTATTTCCAAGTCCCCATCTTGCCGCCGTATCTCCGTCCCATGTCGGAGGGCCCGATGAAGAGCAGGGAGGCTTTCGGGGCCACGCGCTTCAAGTAGCGGATTTGCCTCTCCAAGTCGGCCATATAGGGCGTGATTTTCTGCGGAGTGGTGATGTTGGGCATGTTGTTGCCGCCAAATTGCATGATGATGAGCCGTGTGCCCAAGAGCTCAAACGATTGTTGCAGCGTGGATTCGTTGATGCGGGTGAAGATGGTGCCGGCACAGCCGCGCAAGGCCACGTTGTCGACGGCCACACCTGCTTCGCCATCCAAAAGGACGGCGTAGATTTCGGCCCTGCCGTGGAATTTGATGGTGCCGCGCTTCACGTCGGCGGGCAGCGTCCATGTGATGAGCGACACGCCATCGTTGGCCTTCAGCACCTTGGGCTCGGTCTTGATGTTGTCGCAATGCAAGGTGGCCTTGAAGCCGTTGCTGTTCTTGCCCAAAAGCACCGACACGGTTGAAATCTCCTTTACCTTCGCAAAAGCCTGTGAATGATTGGTTTGTGTGAATCCGATGGAACCTTCGCCCATCACTTGCCCGAACTGCGACATCACGCCGTAGCGGTTGTGCGAGGCCCGGTTGGCATCGCCATACACCATGTAGCGCTTCAGCCCTGTCTCGTTCTGGACCACTGAGATGGTGGCCACGGTTTGTACGGCCGGAATCATGTTGGGCCCCGAGCCGCCGAAGTGCTCTTGCAGCTTCTCGCGCAGCACCGACGAGATGCGGTCCATCTCGATTTGCGAGTCGCCATAGTGCATGATGCGGTAGGTCTTGCCTTGCTCTTGGGCATCGTCAAACTGGGCAAACAGCGTGTCGAAGAAGGTGTAGTCGTCGTTGGGCAAGTAAATCCGGTTGGGGTTCTCCTTCAGGTAGTCGCGGAAAAACCGTATGCTGTCCAGAAGGTTGTCGGAAGCGGTCATTTCGAAGCTCTTGTCGACCTTGTAGAGCACCTTGTCGACATCGATTTTCTCTTTGCTCGGCGCCTTGTCTTCGGCGTATGACGGGAATCTGAGGTCGAGGTTGCCGACGGTCATTCCCTCGGCGGGGAAAAAGTACCACATTATGCCCAAAACGAGCATAATGGAAAAGATGAAGATGATTGTGCGTATGGGTTTCATTTCTTTATGATCAGTGTTCGTCCTTCTATGATTTTGTCGTTTTCCAGATGGTTCCATTCCATCAGTTCGTTGATGCTGACGTGGTATTTTGCTGCAATCTTCGTCAGGTTGTCGCCTTTCTTGATGAGGTGTGTGTTGCTGTCGGGGTTGGCCGAGGCGCTTGCTTCGCCGTCGCGATTGCTTGTGGCTGAGGCTTGCGCAACCGTTTCTTCCTTATGTTCATCCGTGTCTGGCAGCTCGTTGTCTTTCAGGTTGAAGTTCAGCTTGTTGCGGTTGCCCAAATAGACGCAGCTGATGAAGTCGGGGATGACCTCGGTGTCGGGCAACAGGTGTTGTTCGTAATAGTCCCACAGTTGGGGCGTGTTTTTGGCGCGCACCATGGCTTGGCTCATCGAGTTGGGGCTGTTGGCGAAGGCCAAGATGCCCATCCACCAGTCGCCGTACTGTTGGTGAAGGTCTTGCAGATAGTCCAAAGCGGCGCGGGTCGAGGCTTCCACCGACAGGCGCTCGTCGCGGTGCGGCTCGATGTTCAGGCCGTAGTGCATCGCCACGAGCGAGGGCAGCGCCCAATAGCCGCAGCGGTCGCCTTTGCGATAGGTGGGGCGGAAGCCGCTGAGGGCGTAGGGCAAGTATTTGAGCTCGATGGGCATGCCGCGTTGCAGCAGCTCCGATTCGATAAGGTCATCGTAGGTGCCGGCGCTGATCGGAAGCCGCTTCTGCTCCAAAGTCCGCACCTTCGCGGCCAATGTGTCGTGGTAAGGCAAAGGAATGGTTTTCTCCACGCCTTTCAGCTTGCGGTTGAGGCTGTCGTTGACCGACGACACGCAACCGCTGTGCATCATAAGGCATGAAAAACTTATCCAAACTATGAACAATACCTTGATTTTCATTATTTTACACTGTTTTCAGACTTAATGATGGCAGTCTGCAAAACGAGTGGCAAAAATACACAAAATCTGTTGTTGGGGAACATCTTGTCAAGAAATAATCTTTCCGATTGGCACAAAAAATCCTTATTTGTCATTTTATCAACACCTTGCCGAAAAACAGAAAAATGTTTTCCCTATCTTTCCCACATATATTAATAAATTCGTATCTTTGCAGGCTGGAATGCCTTCATTTTGGCAGATATGATTATGTATGAACGAAACGACCATACGACAGCGGTTTTTGGTTATCAGAGGCCAGAGTGTCATGCCCGATTTTGGGTTGGTCGCAAACTAAGCATTTGATAAATAATCAATAAATAATCAAATATCAATCAAAACATTAAAAAGATGAAAGTATTTACGAAATTGATGGCAGCCTTCGCGCTGCTCGCGTTCCTCGCCGTCCCGTTGGGGATGAGGGGACAGACACGAACAGAAGTAACCTGGACGGCTTCAGCGCAAGGTTATTCTAATGCTGAAAGCCTTGATGGTGTCTCCATTGAATTGGATGATTACATCACGATTCAATTTGACAAAAATGATGGTAGCAATGCTCCCGCATATTATACTACGGGTTCTGCTGCCCGTTTGTATTCCAAGAACTCGTTGACCGTTACCCCTGCTTCCGGATACCAAATCACGGGGATGACATTGACCTTTAGTGGCACAAGCAACACTGGCACATTGGGCGCATCAGTTGGCACTTATTCACTTAGTTCAACTACAGGTACATGGTCGGGCAGTTCCTCGGATGCTATTGTGTTGACAAACAATGCTACAACAGGTCATGCTCGTTTGCAAGTGTTGGCTGTTACTTATTCCAATGGCGGTACTCCTGTCCCCACCACCTACACCGTCACATACGACTGCAACGGCGGCACAAGCGGCTGCCCCCAAAACGTGACGGGCATTGAGGCTGGCACCCAAATCCAACTTGCCGATGCCCCCTCAAGAGACAATTATGATTTTGATGGCTGGAGCGACGGCACCACCACCTACGGCGAAAACGAAGACTACACCGTGAACGGCGACGTCACCTTCACCGCCCAATGGACAGAACAAAGCAGCGGCGACGTGCAATGGGTTCTCACCGACCTTGCCGACCTCACCGAAAGCGATGTGTTCGTCATCGTGGGCAACGATGATAACAATTATGCAATGGCAAATGACAAGGGTACGAGTAGCGCTCCCACAGCAGTCGCCGTGACTGTGGAAAATGATGCCATCACCAGCACGGTTGCTGCAAACATCCAATGGAACATCAGCGGCAACGCCACCGAAGGCTACACCTTCTATCCGAATGGCACGACTGAGACTTGGCTGTATTGCACTAACACGAATAATGGTGTTCGTGTGGGAACAAATGCTAATAAATCCTTTGTCATTAATTCCGACTATTTGTATAATACTGCCACAAGCAGACACATTGGTATATACAACAGTCAAGATTGGAGATGCTATTCACCTTCTGCATCTGGTGTTCATAGCAATATAGCAGGCCAAACCTTCGCTTTCTACAAGAAAGTGACGGGCGGTGAGGTTCCTCCGAGCATTACTGCCGCGAATGTCGAAATCGCCTACTATGCCACAAGCGGCTCGATTACCTACACTATCAATAACGAACCTGATCCGGCTGGCACGCTGACGGCTTCCACCGAAAGCGATTGGCTCACCCTCGACACGGTTGGTGAAACGGTTTCGTTCACTTGCACGGCCAATGAAGTCAATACTGAACGCACTGCAACCGTTACGTTGACATATTCCTACGGCGACAACCAAGCCATCACCAAGAATGTGACCGTCACCCAAGCCGGCGACCCCAACGCAGTGAACAACATTTCTGACATCACAGAAGTTGGCGCCAATTACCAAGTCAAAGGTATGGTTGTGGCCACCAATGCCAGAGGTTTCATCATCGGCGACGGTACGGGTTATGTTTATACCTACCTGAACGCTGCCCCAACCCAATCGGTAGGTGACAATCTGTTCATTTCAGGCACGACGGGTTCTTACGGCCACGTCATCCAATTCACCAATACGGCTACCATCGATACGGTTGCGGAAACCAATTACAATGGAGAGCCACAGCCGACAGTCATCACCGAAGTCCCGGATTATTCTGAAGGTTATCATTTGAGCACCTATTTGCAATTTGAAGGCAACCTCACACAAAGTGGCAACAATTACGAAGTGGCAATTGGTGAAAGCAAAATCAGGATCTCCTATCCAACCACTGACCAGACATCGGCTTTGGCAGCCTTGGTGAACAAGACGGTGCGTGTGCATGGCTTCTTTGCTGGAATTAGCGGCACTAATGGCAATTCTGTTTTCACTGCCATGATGGAAAGCGTTGAGGACATAACTCCTGTAGTTCCTTCCGTCACGGTCACTCCTTCCGAAATCAATGCCCCGTATACGGAAACCGAAGGTACGCTTGCCATAACCTACGAAAACATCCCCGAATTAATCAGTTTCGATTACTATTTCTGCGATGCCGAAGGCACTGAACTTGAAGATACCGATCCCAATTATCCTGATTGGATTGCTGCCGAAATCCAAGAGGACACATTATACTATCTCATCGGTGAAAACGACGGCGAGGCCCGCACGGCTTACCTCAAGGTTTATACCTTTGATGAAGAATTGGAAGAGGTTTATGCCATTGTCACGGTGAACCAAGACGCTGTTGAAGCCCCGAATGTCACTTGGGATTTGAGTGCTGCTTCTTATGTCCAAAGTGAAGACCCTGTTGCTCCAACTTCCGAACTTATTACTTGGACGAGTGCTTTCGCTACAATGACGAATGAGAAGGGACAAGGTAGCACTGGTGTTAACAATTTTATTCCACCTACTCAGACCAGTACACGTTTTTATAAGAACAATGTTCTGACCATTACCCCCACTTCGGGTTATGCCATTACGAGTGTGGTATTTACCGCTACCACTGCTGGATATGCTGGTGCATTAAAGAATAGCACTTGGGTAAATGCTACTGCCTCTGTAGAGGAAAAGATAGTTACCGTCACCCCAACTGATGGCAGTAGTGAGATAATTGCCACAATGGGCGGCACTTGTGGCTTTACCGCTGTCACGGTTTATTATGTACCCGACACCGTACCGTCCATCACTGTCTCTCCTGCCACACTCAATGTGGATGCCCAACCGCATCTTGTTAATTATTTGAGCCTCACATACAAAAACATCGTAGCCGATTCTGCCAATAGTTTCACTGTTCATTACTATGATGCTGAAGGCGTAGAATATGAACCCGTTCCGGGAGAAGTATGGATGTATGCTCAGGTGGTTGGGTCAGCTAATGTTTACCAAGTAATCTGTACCATTGTGGCCAACCAAGGCGAGGCCCGTACTGCTTATTTTAAAGTGAGTTGTGGTGAGACCTATTCCAACCTCGTCACCGTCAACCAAGAGGCCGCTCCTCAGCAATACACCCTGACCGTTGATCCTTTCGAGAACCTCGAACTCATCACGTTTGTCAATGATTCGATGGTCATGGAAGCTGCCGGCCAGATTCAAGTGACTGAAGGTGCCCAAATCATGTTGAGCATTGTCGCACTTGAGGGCTATGAAATGGAAACCTTGATGGTGAACGGCGTGAACCATGTCGACGACATTGCCGACGACTTCACTTACAGCTTCGTAATGCCTTCCGAGGATGTCACCATCAGTGCCACAGCTTTCGAAGTTGTTCCTTTCGCTCCAGCTCTTTACACTAAGGTCACCACCATTGTTGCCGGCCAACGCTATATCATCGTAGGCTTTAATGGAATTGATGCATACGCTATGGGTGGACAGACCAGCAACAACCGCTCCGCTGTTGTCATCAGCGAAGACCGCAATACCGCCGTTGTGACCAATGAGAGTGTTGCCGAGTTCGTCATTGGAAGCTCAGGTGATTTCTTTACCATGAATGACGGAACGGGCTATCTCTATGCAGCCAGCAGTAATAGCAACTATTTGAGGACGGAAACAGTACTTGACAATAATGGAAAATGGGCCATCACTATCGCTGAAGATGGTCAAGCCGATGTGGTTGCGCAGGGCACTAATTCACGCAAATATATGCGCTACAATGTCACCAGTACGGTATTCTCATGTTATGCAGAAAACAGCAGCGTGAAAGACAAGGTTTACTTCTATGTGAAGTCAAACGAAGCTCCCACTGCTGATAATGTGGTCGTCGAAGGCACAGACTTCGGCACTATTGAGAATCCCACCAATGCCGGCTATCGCCTCATCGCATCTCCTGTCAACAATGTGAATCCTGCTGCCGTCGAAGGTATGACCTCCGGCAACTATGACCTTTACGCTTACAATGCCAAAGAAGATGATGAATGGATCAACCATAAGACCGCAAAATTCCATCTTGTTTCCGGTCGTGGCTACCTCTATGCCAAAGATACCGTTGTCAACCTGAATTTTGTGGGCCAGCCCATTACCGATTTTGAGGGTGTCGAATTGGATTATGCCGAAGGCGATGCCCTGAAGAGCCTCACCCTCGTGGGCAACCCCTTCTTCCATGAAGCCGACTTTGTGGTGGCGAACAACGGTACGAATGCTGATTTCAACTACCTTACCCTCAATTCGGACGGCGATGGCTTCGTTGTTGGCAACACCAATGGCAGCCAGGCCAAAACCCTTGCCCCGATGGAGGCAATGTTTGTGCAGGCTCCTGAAGCAAATTATATGTTCCTCTGCGGGAATTGCATGGGAGGTGAACCTGGCATTCCAGATTCCAATCATGGTTTGCTCAACCTCAAGGTGACGCTCAATCGCGGTCAGGTTATCGACAATGCTCTTGTCAGTTTCGGCAATGCTCCGATGATGAACAAGCTCATGCTCAACGAGAAAGCCACTAAGGTTTACGTTCCTGTGGGCGGCAAGGAAATGGCCGTTGTCCGTGTCCAAGCCGAAGGCGAAATGCCCGTCAACTTCAAGGCCGAAAACGACGGCTCCTACACCCTCAGCGTCAACGCCGAGAATGTGGAGATGAACTACCTCCACCTCGTCGACAACATGACCGGTGCCGATGTCGACCTCTTGGCCACCCCGAACTACACCTTCGAGGCCAAGACGAGTGACTATGAGAGCCGCTTCCGCTTGGTGTTTGCCTCCATCAGCGAGGACGCTGAAGGCAACCAAAATACCTTCGCCTACTTCAACGGCAGCGAATGGGTAGTCAGCAACATCGGCGAGTCCACCCTGCAAGTGGTTGACGTGATGGGCCGCGTGCTCAGCAGCGAAACAGTGAGCGGCAACGCCACCGTCAGCATCAGCCAAATGCCCGGCGTGTATATGCTCCGCCTTGTGAACGGCAACCAAGTGAAGGTCCAAAAGGTGGTGGTGAGATGATAGACTTTGCCTTTTGGCACTTTGGCTATTGGCTATTGGCTATTGGCCCTTGGCAACTAACAAGCCAATGGCCAACGGCCAACAGCCAACAGCCAACGGCCAACAATTCAATTAAACGATCAACAATTAAACACCAACGATGAAAAAGTTAGCATTATCAATCGCAATCGTCCTCGGACTCAGTCTGACGAGTTTCGCCGACCCGAATGGCGGCGGTTTGTTCCAGCGTGGTGAGAGCACCCAGCAGGGTATGATTCGTACCGAAAACACGCCTATGCTTCCCACACACGGAGAAACTGGGAACCAAGATGCCCCTGTAGGCAGCGGCATCGTGGTGTTGCTTGGCCTTGGCGCGGCTTACCTTGTGGGTAAGAAACGCAACGAGGAGTAAAAAACCGACATTTTCTGTCACGAGTCGGCGGCATTCGCAGCCGACTCGTTTTTTTCGTTATTTTTGCAGGCTCAAAATCGCACCAAATGGAACAATTCGACAGGACGAAAGAATTAGAAACCAAGAATATAGGAGCTTTGTTGTGGGCTTATGCGCTGCCTTCCATCGTCAGCCACATCATTGCCTCAATCTATAACATCGTCGACCGCGTGTTTCTCGGGCAATATGTCGGGGCGCTTGCCATCGCAGGCTTGGCCATCACCATGCCCATCATGAACATCATACACGCCTTCGGCTCGCTCGTGGGTGCCGGATCGGCGGCGCGCATGTCGATTATCTTGGGCAAGAAGGACTACAACTGGGCGGAGAAGATTCTTGGTAACAGCATGCTGCTCACCTTCTTCTTCGGTTTCCTGTTCGTCACAGGCGGCTATCTCTTCATGGACCGCATCCTGACTATGTTTGGTGCTTCGAGCGACACCATCGCATACGCCCGCGAGTATATGGACATCGTGTTGCCTGGCATGTTCATGACTACGCTGTCGTTCAACCTCACCGGCTTGATGCGTGCCACGGGCTATCCCAAAAAGTCGATGTGGATCATGGCGGGCGGCGCCATCCTCAATATTTTCTTGGATGCGCTGTTCATCTATGTCCTTGACTGGGGCATTGCGGGAGCGGCTTGGGCCACCACCATCTCGATGTCGTGTACGGGTGTGCTTGCCGTCGCCCATTTCGTCAAGAGGAGCTCGTTCATCCGTTTCCGTCGGCACGCTTGGGCTCCCAAGCTCTACATCTTCCGCAACATACTGATGATTGGCTTGAGTCCGTTTTCGATGAACTTGGCGGCCTCGGCAGTGGTTGCGCTGCTCAACAACCAGCTCATCCGCTACGGCACCGACCTCGCCGTGGGTGCCTACGGCCTCGTCAACACTTTTGCCAGCCTCAGCGTGATGCTGATGGTGGGCCTGTGCCAAGGTATGCAGCCCATAGCGGGCTACAACTACGGCGCGGGGCATCCCCACCGTTTGCGTGAAGTCTACATCCTGACGATGAAGCTCAACGTTTTGGTGGGCTTCGTTGGGGCTGTCCTTGCCTTGCTGTTGCCGCATGCCATGCTCCGAATGTTCACCAAGGAAGAGGAGCTCATCCAAATCGGCATCCCCGCGATGCGCTTTATGATGGTGATGTTCCCCTTGGTGGGCTTCACCATCACCAACTCCAACTTCTTCCAAAGCATCGACAAGCCTTGGATTGCCATCGTCACCAGCCTTTCGCGGCAGGTGCTTTTCCTCACCCCGATGATTTACATTGTCCCCACCATTTTCATTGATGCGGGCGGCAACGGACTCACGGGCGTTTGGGCCTCGATGACCATCAGCGACTTCCTTGGCGCCTTGCTTGCCTTCCTGCTGATGCTCACGCAACGACATGTGTTCAAACCTACAAACAGTTAGGGCTCACGAGCCTGTTGAAGGGCCGATCGGACAATGACGGCGTTTCGACAGGCTCAACGACCTGCGGAACAATATGCAAATCGACAACGCCATAGCAACCCCCACAGGCACTCACATCAACGATTCGTGCTTGGTGAAAAGCAAGGCCGAAATGCGTGCTTATTTGGAGGACTTGCGCAAGGCATCGGCACCCGAAATGGCCGTTTGCCAGAGGGATTTGGAGTCGCAGGTGAGGGAATGGCGGTCGCACAATTTTTTCTACAAGTTCCATGTCTTCCGCAGCCGCACCAAGGACGTCGACCTCGAACTGAAACAAACGTGGTGGCGCGAGCTGTTTTGCAGGGTGGTGAGTTGGATATATTTTTGGGATTGAACTTTTTCGGCAGGGGTTGACACCTAATTATATTTGTCACCTTTATGGGGTTTTGTTGCGCTCTTGCTTAGTCCCGTTTTAGGCAGGGGTGGAATGCAATGGAACCCCTGCCGTCAAAACGGAACAAAAACACGGAAATTTTGAGCGTATCAAAGAATTGATTATTTTTGCCCCAACAATTTGATATTATGACGGACAAGATAAAACTATTTGAACAAAAGCAAATTAGAACCCATTGGGATGCCGAAAACGAAGAATGGTATTTTTCGGTGGTAGATGTTGTCGGGGTATTGACCGAACAAGTATCCCCTCGAAACGCTAGTACTTATTGGGCAGTTCTCAAAAAACGTCTGAAACAAGAAGGTGCTGACGAACTGCTTACAAATTGTAAGCAGTTGAAAATGGTTTCAACAGACGGAAAAATGCGATTGACCGATGTGGCAAACACCCGCCAGTTGCTAAGAATTATCCAATCCATCCCTTCGCCCAAGGCGGAGCCTTTCAAACTATGGTTGGCCGAAGTGGGAAACCAGCGACTTGAAGAAATTGCTGATCCTGAAAAAGCCATTCTCCGTGGTGCCGACTATTACCGTGCCAAAGGCTACACCGAAGGTTGGATTAACCAACGCCTGCAAAGCATCGAGATGCGTAAGGAACTGACGGACGAATGGAAGGCGCGTGGCATTGAAGAGGAAAAGGATTACGCGATACTCACCAATGAAATGACCAAGGCTTGGAGCGGCCTCTCTGTGAAGGAATACAAGCAACTCAAAGGCTTGAAGAAAGAAAACCTGCGCGACAATATGACCAATATCGAATTGGTTCTGAATATGTTGGCCGAAGTTTCCACAACGGCTATTTCGAAGGCTCGCGAGCCAAAGACCTTTGCCGAGAACAAAAGTGTGGCCAACGAAGGCGGAAAAATCGCCCACACTGCCCGAAAAAACCTCGAAAAACAAATTGGCCAAACAGTCATTTCTCCTTTGAATGCCTCTGACAAACCTGCTTTGGAAATACAAGGCGATTATGAATTATTAGAAGAATAAAGTAGTCATCACGAAGTGACGATAGAACTCCCACTTCAACAGAGGGCAAGGGGATTCGGCTGGAGGTGAAATGCAATGGACCCCCTACAAACAAAACAAGGTTTGGAGAATTGCGAAATAGTCGTAAATTTGTGGCGCGAAAAAGATTGGGCTATGGAATTGAAAGAACGTATTGGCCAGATGATTCAAGACAGGGAGTCGGCGGAATTGGAGTTCAAGTCGGCAAAAGGTGGTTTCCCGAGGTCGTTTTGGGAATCTTATTCCGCTTTGGCCAACACGGATGGCGGCACCATCGTTTTGGGTGTGGCCGAAAAAGAAGGTCGGTTTGTTCCGGATGGCCTGAGCGAGGAGCAGATTGAGCAATACAAGAAGCATTTCTGGACCAATGTCAACAACCGCAACACGGTGAGCATCAATCTGATGAGCAATAGGGATGTAGTGGAGTGTGAGCATGAAGGAGCGCGTTTCCTGTTGTTTTATGTGCCTCGTGCCGACAGGGAGCAACGGCCTGTGTATCTTACTCCTCAGCCTTATCGAAACACTTTCAAGCGTTACGACGAGGGCGACTTTGTGTGTGATGATGGCGAGGTGCGGCGGATGTTTGCCGATGCCGACAAGTCGAGGCCTGCCGATTCGCGCATTTTGGAAGGCTACAGTTGGAGCGACATCGACCGCGATTCGTTCAACCAGTTCAGGCTGTTGTTTGGCGTGGCCAAGCCCGACCATCCTTGGCTGGCCAGCAACGACCAAGAATTGATGCGGCTTTTGGGCGGTTACCGCAAAGACCACAGGACGGGCAGGGAAGGCTTCACATTGGCGGGCTTGCTGATGTTTGGCAAAACGGAAAGCATCACCGACCCAGAATGTTGCCCGTACTATATGGTTGACTATCGGGAAATTCCCCAAGACGACAGCAAAATCAGATGGATTGACCGTGTTTATCCCGATGGCACTTGGGAAGCCAATTTGTTTCAGTTCTATCGCCGAGTGTTGCCCAAGTTGCAGAACGCCATTCCCAGACCTTTCAGAATGGAGGGCAATACGCGCATGGACAACAGTCCCGCCCACGATGCCCTTCGGGAGGCTTTGGTGAATTTCATCGTTCATGCCTATTATTCAACCGAGGCCGCCTTGGTCATCACGCGCTGGCCCGACAGGATAGTTTTCTCCAATCCGGGAACGCTTCTGATTAGTCGGGGGCAGTTCTATTTGGGAGGCGAGAGCGAGTGCCGCAACCCTTCGCTGCAAAGGATGTTCATGATGTTGGGTGATGCGGAAAAGGCGGGAGGCGGAACATCCAAAATCATCAATGGCTGGAAGTGGCTTGGCTTGGAAGCACCTTATATCAAAGAAAAGCACAAACCTGACAAGGTGGAGCTTTATGTGATTCTGACAAATGCCAATACTTCTGAAGAAAATATGGAAAGAAACGAGGAAAATATGGAAAGAAACGGAGAAAAGGTGGAAAGAAACGATGAAAAGGTGGAAAGAAATGAGGAAAAGGTGGAAAGAAATGAGGAAAAGGTGGAAAGAAACGAGGAAAAGGTGGAAAGAAATGAGGATATTAAAAAAGGTAAAGCCTTGCAGTTGGCAATCATAGAGTTTTGTTCAGATTGGAAATTGTCTTCAGAAATAGCAAGCCATGTTAATAGAGATATTAAGTATTTGTTAAATCGGATTCTCCCCAAAATGGTGGCTGAAGGAAAACTTGAACTGAAGTATCCAGAATCGAAAAAACACCGTAATCAAATGTATCGCAAAACAATCAACAAATAAACAATTAAACAATAATCAATTCAACATCCAATGAAACGTTTATCATTACTTGTCACTTTCATCCTCACGCTTTCGGTCGGCATAGCGAAGGCCGGCGAAGGTATGTGGATTCCCATGTTGCTGCAATACAACGAGAAGGAAATGCAGGAAATGGGTATGAAAATCACTGCTGAAGACATCTACAGCATCAACCACAGCAGCCTGAAAGACGCCATCGTGCTCTTTGGCGGGGGCTGCACGGGCGAAATCGTCAGCGACTTCGGCCTGCTGCTCACCAACCACCATTGCGGCTACGACTACATCCAAAAGCACAGCTCGGTGGAGCACGACTACCTCACCAATGGCTTTTGGGCCATGAATAGGGGAGAGGAGCTGCCCTGCCCCGGTCTCAGCGTCATCTTCTTGCGCGAAATGCGCGACGTGACCGACAAGGTGTTGTTCAACATCACTGTGGATATGCCTGAAGACGAGCGTCAGGCCAAAATCGACGAGAACATCAAGAAACTTGTTGCTGAGTTTGAAAAGCAGTCGCCTTACAAGGTCAGCATCAAGCCGTTCTTCTTGGGCAACGAGTATTATATGCTGTTCAACGAAGTCTATACCGACGTGCGCCTTGTGGGCTGCCCGCCGAGCAACATCGGCAAGTTTGGCGGCGACACCGACAACTGGGTCTGGCCTCGCCACACGGGCGACTTCAGCGTGTTCCGCGTCTATGCCGACAAGGACGGTCATCCGGCGGCCTATAGCAAAGACAACATTCCCTACAAGCCCGCCAAGCACCTCGACATCTCACTGAAAGGCGCCGAGGAAGGCGACTTCGCTTTCGTGTTCGGCTATCCTGCCCGCACCAACGAATACCTGCCTGCCGTGGCAGTCGACCAAGAGGCCAACCTCATCGACCCTATCACCGTCGATTTGCGCGGCAAGGTGCTCGACATCTACAACAAATATCAGGAGCAAGACCCCAAAGTGCGCATCCAATACGCTTCGAAGCACGCAGGCCTCGGCAATGGCTGGAAGAAATGGATGGGCGTGACCGAAGGCATCAACCACTTCCACGGCGTGGAGAAGAAAGAGGCCTTTGAGAAGGATTTCCAGGAATGGGCCTTGGGTGCGCGCAACCGTTACATGTACATCGACCTGCTGAAAGACTTCAAGAAAAACTATAAGGAACTGGAGCCTTACCAACTGGCTTACACCTATATGGTCGAGGCCGGACTGCGCATCGAGTTGGTCAGCTTTGCAGGGCGTTTCGCCCGTCTCTCCGAAGTGACCAAAGACACCCCACAAGAAGACATTGACAGAATGCTCAACCAATTGAAAGGCACCGCCGCCAGCTTCTTCAAGGACTATTACCAGCCCATCGACCGCGAGGTGGCCATCATGGCACTCAACGAATACCTGAAGGCCCAGCCCGCCGATTTCCGTCCGGCTTTCCTCAACGACATAAAGGACGTGAACGAATACGTCGGCAACCTTTTCGACAAGTCGATGTTTACTGACGAGGCAAAGGTGAACGAGCTGCTCAACGACTTCAAGCCCGCCAAGGCCAAAAAATTGGCCAACGACCCCGCTTTGAAGGTGTATCAGAGCTTGATTGGCTTCTATCGCGACAAGGTGTATGAGCACATCTCAAGCATCACCAAGGACAACGACCGCCTGCGCCGCGTCTACATGAAAGGCCAGATGGAGATGCAGCCCGACAAGCGCCTCTTCCCCGACGCCAACTTCACGCTGCGCGTCACCTACGGCAAGGTGGAAGGCTTCAAGCCGCAAGACGGCAAGACCTACCGCCACTTCACCACGCTTGAAGGCATCATGGAGAAGGAGAACCCCGACATTTATGATTATGTGGTGGAGCCGCGCCTGAAGGAGCTTTATAATAATAAGGACTATGGCCGCTACGCCGACAAGGACGGCAAGATGCACGTTGCCTTCACCGCGAGCGTACACACCACCGGCGGCAACTCAGGCAGCCCGATTTTGAACGCCGAAGGCCAGCTCCTCGGCCTCAATTTCGACCGTTGCTGGGAAGGCACCATGAGCGACCTCATCTACGCCCCCGCCATCTGCCGCAACATCAGCGTCGACATCCGCTATGTGCTCTTCATCATCGACAAGTTTGCCGGGGCAGGGCACTTGATTGACGAAATGACAATTGTAGAATAAAAACAAAAGGCGGTCACATCAACGACCGCCTTTTTTCATTTGCCTTTTACCATGACCCGTTGTGTCGAAATCCCTTTCCTTGTCTGGATTTTGACGATATAGGCACCTGCTTCATAAGGACTGAAATCATAGACAACAATGTTGCCGCTTGCTGAAGTCTCAAACAACCTTTCGCCCAACATATTGTATATGCTGAAGGATTCGATGTTTTCGGCCTCAATCCGGATTGCTCCGTTGGTCGGATTGGGATAGACGCTTGCCATGTTTTCATCAAGTTCCGCAACATTGTTGCAATCGTCGATGATTGTGGTGAAATAGCCGTGCCAATCCGAGTTTTCGTAGGCGCCGATGCAACCGCAAGAAACGGTAATCTTAGTACAGTTGAACCCCGCAAACACATCTTCAAACGAAAACGTTGGAGGTTCTGTGGCCAAGGAAACGACTTCAGTGAAACCACTGCATTGATAGAATGCCATTCCGCCGATGCTTTCCAATGCGCTTCCAAGAGTCAGCGTGTCAGTGAAACCGCTGCAATTGTTGAACGCATTAGGTTCAATGCTGGTCACGGAATTAGGGATGGTCAGAGAACCGGTGAAACCTTTGCACCCCCAAAAGGCAGAAGTGCCGATGGAGGTCACGGCATTGCTGATGGTCAAACCGGAAAAACCTGTACACCTGTAAAACACAGCCTTTTCGATGCGTTTCAAACCGTTTCCGATAGTCAATGAACCGTTGAATCCACTGCAACCATAGAATGCGGCAGTCTCAATGACCTTCACCGAATTGGGGATGGTCAGCGAGCCTGTCAGGCCTTTGCAACCATAGAAAGCGGCGGAACAGATGGTGTCCACTGAGTCGCCAAGGTCTAATTCGGTCAATCCGCTGCAACCCAAGAATGCGTTTTCACCGAGATAAGTCACCGAATTGGGAATGGTCAAGAGACCGGTCAGGCCTCCGCACGATATGAAGGCGTTTTTCCCGATCCTCGTCACGGCATAGTCGTTCCCGTTATGGCTGATGCTTGTCGGAATGCTTATCTCGCCGGTCGCTGAAGGGCCGTCAATATGGCTCATGATCGTTGCAGAGACACCGTCTTCATTGATTTGGTAATAAAAACTCCCTACGGGGAAAACTTCTTGTGCGTTCAGATGCGATGCCCCCATGACGCCCCAAAAAAGAACGGATAGGACGGCGCATACCGCTTTTTTGCATGATGATGAATCGCTTTTCATGATGGTAAGGTATTAGTCAACTCTGCCCAAAGGGCTTGCAGTGGAATAACGTCATTTCAAATAGGGTTTACTTCCCGAACAGGCTTCCCAAGCCGCCCAAGATGTCGGGCTTGCCGTCGCCGTCCTTGTCCTTCATGGCTGCGCCGAGGATGCTGCCAAGGCCGCCGCTTTGCTGGCCGCCAAGGAGGCCACCCAGCAAACCGACAAGGCCAGCCGCACCCGAATTGCCGTTTTGCTTGCCGAGGAGGGCAAGCAGGCTGGGAGCGATGGACGACAAAATGTTGCCCACAGCGTTGGAGGCCACGCCCGTTTGCTGCGAAATGCCGCCCAACACGTTGCTGAGGTTGCCGCCGAAGATGTGGCCCAGAATCTTGGAGCCGTCGGTCAGGTCGGCGCCTTTCAGGTTGTTGAGGATGTTGCCCGCGTTGCCCGCGTGGTTGCCGAGGGCTTCGGCCAAGGAGGCCGCACCGGCCTCGGTGGAGGCGTTCTTTTGCATTGCGCCGAGGAGCGACGGCAGGGCTGCGGTGATGACCGAAGACACTTGCTTCGAGTCGATGTTGAGGTTTTGTGCGATGGCGCCGGCGGCATCATTGCCCGTCAGTGCGCCTAAAATGTTGCTTAAGTCCATAGTTGATATGTTTAAGTGTTGATTGTTGAATTGTTGAATTGTTGGATGGTAATCGAGTTTCTTTCGAAAAACCATCGGCAAAATTACAAAAAAACCGTTTGCAATTCCATTTTTGATTATTTTTGCAACTTCGATTAATGAAAACAGATGGGCAAATTCGGTTTACATAAAAGACATGAGACCACAAGATGCGAGATGAGGCCCCTGAGCTTGTCGAAGGGCCCCGTCCTCTGTCCCTCGTCCCCCGTCCTTTGTCCCTTGTCCCCCGTCAATCAAGTAACTAACTTTAAAACGTTTCAACTATGAAGAAATTCGCAATTATTATGGTGTTGGCCGCCCTCGTGGGCTGCGGCAACGCCCAGAACAAACAAGATGAAAAGCAAAACGGCGCACCGGCAGGCTCGGCAGCCGTTACCGAACAAGAACAAACCCCAAACAACAACACCATGAAGGCATTAGTGACCTATTTCTCTGCTTCGGGCGTGACCCGTAACGCCGCCAAGCAGCTGGCCGACATCATCGGTGCCGACCTCTTCGAAATCACCCCTGAACAACTCTACACCGAGGCCGACCTCGACTGGCGCGACAAGCAATCGCGCTCGACCATCGAGATGAATGACAAGACTTCGCGTCCGGCGCTCAAAGACGGTGGCAAAGCGAACCTCGCCAACTATGACGTGGTTTTCGTGGGCTTCCCCATTTGGTGGTACACCGCCCCGACCATCATCAACACCTTCATCGAAGCCAACGACTTCGAAGGCAAGACCATCGTGCCCTTCGCCACCTCGGGCGGAAGCAACATCAAGAAAGCATGCGAAGACCTGAAAGCCGCCTACCCGAACTACAAGTTTGGCGAAGGCCGCCTGCTCAACAGCATCGACAAAGCCGAAATCGAGGCTTGGGCTGCCGGGCTGAAATGACGCGCGTCGCATCATCGCGAACAAAAAAATGGAAGCAATCCAGACCTGAAAGCAGTTTGTCTGGATTGCTTCTTCGTTTCTCCTCGCCATGGCGCAAAGCGGCTGACGTTTATTCCTCTAAAGGCAAGGCGAACCACAGCGTGTCGACCGTGTTCCCGTCAACGATGCCATAGCCGCCCACCACGTTGGAATGGGTCTGGATGGGCTCGGCGAACAGCTGCGTGGTTTCGTTGCCTTGGTCGCAGGTGTTCAGGTAGTTGTAGTAATCCTTTCCGAAGTGCTCCACCACCAAGCAGATGCGGAAGAAGTCGGGGTCGGCTCCTTCGCTCTTGTTCATTGACACATTAATCGGCATCTTGATTTGGTACGACTTGCCGTCGAAAAGCAAGTCGGTGAACACGCCTTGGGGCGAAATGTTGAAATCGCTGAAATCGACATAATCGTTGTCGGAAATGCCCAACGGATTGAAGACAGGGTCGTCGTATTGGGCGAAATACGACAGGTAGTTCATGTCGGCATCGTCGTAGCTTCCGCTTTTGGCACGAAGCCTGAAGAAATCTGTCTGCTCCGGATTGGGGTCGGCGATTTCTATGGTCAATTCCATTTCGCAGTAGATGTGGAATATGCTGTCGGTCTCGTTCCCATATTCGTCATAATTGGTTGAATAGTAAGATTCCCAATAATTAATCTTGTTGTCGGTCACCGAGCAGGCCACGGCATTGGGCAGCGGGCTCGTTGTGGCTTCCACGTCGTCGAAACCCGGCGCCGAGGCCGTGATTTTCACCACATCGCCTTCTTGTGGACAATAATCGCTTTGGAAATGCTTTTCAAATTGGTATCCGATGGAATCGCCTTGAAGGGTGTAAAACGTAACCTCAATGGAATCTGTCACCATATCCATGTTTCCAACGAAGTTGTCGTTTACATACAATTGTGCCACGGTGCCTTCTGGCATGGAGTGGTCCCTTTCGTGATCCAAAAAGAAACAGCTTTTGCCGATTCTGGCTTTCACGGGCTGTCCGGGCTCCACGAGGCAATTAATCACCAGTTTCGGGTCGGTCTGCTCGCCTTTGAATTCGATTTCCTTCTCGCAGGAAGTGAGGAGTAGGCAGAACGTCATCGTGAGGAACGACGCACTCCAGCCGTCAACCCTCATTGCGGGCTTGACCCGCAATCTCCTAAACAAGAATGACTTTTTCGCGAATAAGGGATGACGGAGCCTTGTCCGCCATGATGATAATAAGTGTTGGGCTGCTGAATCCCGGTTGGTTTTCTTTTTCATGGCTTTAGAATTTGTAACTGTAGCTCACCGAAGGGATGATGGGGAAGATGCTCGCCTGCATCAGCGCTTTCTTCTCTTGCTGCGTGGCTTCGTCCCAGTTGTAGTCGGTGTAGACGATGAAGGGGTTGTTGTGGTTGTAGGCGTTGTAGACGCTGATGTTCCAAGTGCGGATGCCGTATTTCTTTTGCTTGTGGAAGTTCATTCCAACATCCAAGCGGTGGTAGTTGCCCATACGGAAGTTGTTGCGCTCCAATGCGTTAATTATGTCGAGGTAGCCCCATTGGTTGGTGAAGCCTTCGTAGATTTGTGTGCCGAGCGTGCCGCAGTTGCCGGAGCTGAAGACCCAAGTGCCGCTCAGGTCGAAGCGGTCGCTGAACTTGTGCTGCACGGTGATGCTCAAGTCGTGGCGGCGGTCATATTTGGCGGGAAACACCTTGCCTTGGTTGATGACCATGCCTTCGCGGTCGAACTGCCGTTTGGCATGAGCCCAAGTGTAGCCAATCCAGCCCGTGGTCTTGCCGAAGCTGCGCTGCACGAGAAACTCCACGCCGTAGGCCCAGCCTTTGCCCAAGCACACTTTCTCGTCCCAACGCTCCGAGGAGCCGAAAAACGAGGCTCCGTCCTTGTATTCAAGCAGGTTGTCCATGGTCTTGTAGTAGCCTTCCACCGAAATGTCGAACAGGCGCGGCAACTCGTAGAAAGCCCCGATAGACACCTGATGGGCGTTCATCGGGACGATTTTCGCCGTGACGGGCACCCAAAGGTCGGTGGGAAGGCTGAGGCTGCTGTTCGAAAGCAGGTGGACGTATTGCGTCATGTAGGCATAGCCCGCCTTGAGCGAAAAGTTGGACGCCAGCATCACGCTTGTGCTGAGGCGGGGCTGCACGCTTTGGTAGGTCTTGCCCTCGACGGTGAAGGTGGAGTAGTGCAGGCCTGCGTTGACGCGGAAGATGTCGCCGAAGGTCATGTTGTCTTCGGCATAGAGGGCGGTTTCGTGGGCAAACACCTTGGGCGAGCCCGCCGTGGTGTCAATTTCGGTTTCGTTGCCGGCAACGACTTTCATCGACTGCACCTCGGGGCGGAACTGGTGGTAGGTGTAGGTGCCGCCGAAGCGGATTTCGTGGTTGGGCAGCGGCGTGTAGTCGAAGTCGACCTTGGCCGTGAAGTCATTGATGCCCGACTTGTAGCTCATATTGAACTCGTCTTTGATGGAAACGTTTTGGCCGTTATCTGTCTGAATGACATCTTCTTCCGTTATGCCCACGCCAAGGTTGTGGCGGTATTGCGTATAGTTGACCGAGGCATCCATGAAGAGCTGTTGCGACATCACATGGTTCCAGCGCAAGGCGGCCACCTTGTTGCCCCATCTCCAGTCAAGTTTGATGTGGTTCTGGTATTGGATGCCGTCGTAGGCGTAATCCTTGTTCTTCACGCCGAAATAAACGCCGTCGTCGCCCGAATAGAAGCTCAGGTAGAGACGGTCTTTGTCCGAAATCTTCCAGTTCAGCTTGCCGTTGAAGTCGTAGAAATAGTAGCCGGCCTTCAGCTTGCCGATTTCCTCGATTTGCGACTTGGCAATCCAGAGGGCGGGCTTCAGCAGCAAGTCGCTGTAGGTGCGGCGAAACGACAGGTTGAACGACAGCTTGTCCTTCACGATGGGCCCTTCGAAGTTGAGCTTCGACGAAATCAGGCCCACGCTGACGTTGCCGTGATACTTCTGCATGTCGCCTTCCTTCATTCGGATGTCGACCACCGACGAGAGCCTGCCGCCGAAATGCGCCGGGAAGCTGCCTTTGTATAAGGTGACGTTTTTCAAGGCATCGGGGTTGAAGACGGAGAAGAAGCCGAGCATGTGGTTGACGTTGTAGACAGGCACCCCGTCCAAAAGCAACAAATTCTCGTCGGGGCCGCCGCCGCGCACATACATTCCCGCCGAGCCTTCCGAGCCGTTTTGCACGCCCGGCAGCAGTTGGATGGCTTTCAAGACGTCGGCCTCGCCGAAGAGCGTCGGGATGCTCTTGATTTGCTGCACGGGCAATTCCACCACGCTCATCTGCGGGCTGCGGGCGCTCACCGTGGCACGCGAGGCCTCCACTACCACTTCGTCCAAGGTGGTGTTGGTTTCGAGCATAAAGTTGAGATTCGTGTTTTCCTTCAGGCTGAGGGGCTTGTCTTGCTGCACATAGCCCACGTAGGAAACCTGCAAGTCCACGTCGCCTTGGTTCAAGGTCAGGGTGTAGAATCCGTAGCTGTTGGTGGCGCAGCCCTTGCCTGAGTTCTTGTCGAAAACGGTCGCCCCGATGAGGGTTTCCTTGCTGGCGGCGTCCATCACATAGCCGCTGATGGTGCGCCGTTGGGCGAGGCCCGGTGTGCAGGCCAAAAGAAAGCCGATGGCGACAAACCACCGGCAAAAAACGTGTTGTTTCATCACGAAAGTAAATGGTTTGTTCGACGGTTTAACGCTACTTGTGGCCGAATATTGCACAAGGCGGTGCCCACGCACATTTCTTTTCTTCTACTCTTTTACACGAATTACCACAAATTGGACACGAATTTTCAAGAATTTCAATTAATGGAAAATTCGTGATTCAATTCAATGGCAATTCGTGTTTTTCCTTTTTTATTTCACACGAATTACCAAGAATATATCACGAATTATCAAGAATTTCAATTAATGGAGAATTTGTGGTCTGATTCAATGGCAATTCGTATTTACACCATAAAAAATGGATTCATTTCAAGTTTATGGCTCGTCCCCCGTTTTATCCTCGCAGTACACATTTTGTGGAAATATTTTCTAATCGGTGTAATTAATTGGCCTGCATAAGGATAGGGAAAGCCGAAACTCCCTATTTTTGTCAATTCGTGACTCAAGTGTATCTTGGGATGCGAAGTATATGAAAATCATGAATGTTGGACATCGAAAAACTCATAATTAACATAACATTAACATTAAAAACTTGATCTTATGAACAGTAAAAGATTACTTCTCGCGCTGGCCTTGGCCCTATTGGTGCCTTGGGCAGCGAATGCGCAGACTTCGCTTTGGAGCGAAGACTTCGAAGGCGGCACTATGCCTTCGGGCTGGACTACCGACGGCAACGGCTCTTGGTCGATTGCCACCGCCGTTAATTCATCGCACCCCTCAAGTGCTGGAGAGGGTACTTATTGTGCCCAAATCAAGCACGGAACCACCGGCGACGCCACCAAACTCATTACCCCTGAGATTGACCTTTCCTCGGTCACTTCGGCAGAATTGAGTTTTATGCATGTCCAACAAAATTGGTATGGCGACAACGACGAGGTAAAGATTTACTACCGTACCTCATCAAGCGGAACATGGACCCTGCTTGAGGAATACACGGATGCTTATGAATCCTGGACAACTGAAAGCGGCATCGTCCTGCCCAACCTCAGCAGCACCTACCAAATCGCTTTCGAGCATATTGACAACTGGGGCTACGGACTTGGTATCGATTATGTGAACATCGTTCAAGGTGCCTCCTGCGTGAAGCCCAACGGATTGACGGCTGCCCTCACCCAAGGCAATGGCACCATCGCCACGCTGAGCTGGAGTGCAGGCGCCACCGAAACCGCATGGGTGCTTGAATACGGCACGGCCGCCGACTTCACGGGCGCCACTTCGGTGAACGTGAGCGGCACGCCCTCCAAAGACCTCACCGGCCTCACCCCAGAAACCACTTACTACGCCCGCGTGAAAGCCAGCTGCGGCGGTGGCGACGAAAGTGAATGGAGCACCACCTGCGAGTTCATCCCCACCAATGTCTACACCCTCACCGTGAACGACGGCACCACCACCAATGCTTATGTGCCGATTTATGGTACATGGGTTGACAACATCACCAAGAGCCAGTTCATCATTCCTGCCGAAAACTTGGCTGACATGGCCTGGGGCACCATCAACAAGATGACCTTCTATGCTCAAGCCGACAAGGATTGGGGCGCTGCCCAATTTGAGGTTTACATGACCGAAACCAACGAAACCACTTTGTCTGCACTCGCCGACTACGGCACCATGACAAAGGTCAAGAACGCTGGCAGCCTCAGCATCAGCGGCAACCAAATGGTGGTTCAGTTTGATACTCCTTTTAGCTACATGGGCGGCAACCTGATGATTGGCTTCCTCCAAACGGTTTCTGGTACATGGAGTGGCTGCGCTTGGTACGGCGTTTCTGCCACGGGTGCTTCAATGGGCGGCTATGGCAGCGATATTTACCAGCAGAACTTCCTGCCCAAGACCACCTTCGTCTACATCCCTGGCGAAGAACCCGCTTGCATGTGGCCCACCCACCTTGCTGCCGGCACCCCTGAGCCACGCAGCGTTGAACTGAGCTGGACCGAAAACGGCACTGCCACCAATTGGCAAATCTGCGTCAATGGCGACGAAGCCAACCCGATTGCTGCCAACACCAATCCTTACACCCTTACGGGTCTCACTCCCGAAACCGACTACACCGTGAAAGTGCGCTCCAACTGTGGCGACGATGGCTACAGCGACTGGAGCGATGAAATCACCTTCACCACCGACGTGGCCTGCGCCGCTCCGACCAATGTTGCTGTCAGCGATGTTGAGCCTTTCAACGCCACCATTAGCTGGAATGGCACTGCGGAGAACTACAACCTGCGCTATAGAACTCCCCATGGCTTCAACTATGGCTTCGAAACCACCGAGGCTTGGACCATTACCGACTTCTCGCCTTGCAGCGTGTATGACGGCGATGGACGTCCCACCTATGGAATCTCTGACTATGATATGCCTAATGCGGGCTATACGGGTTCTGTCATTGCATTCTCCGACAACAGCCTATGGGCTGCCCATAGCGGCAATACCATGGGTATGTTTATGGCTGCTAGTGGTGGTGCCAACGATGACTATTTCATCACTCCTGAACTCACCATTGCAAGTGGAGAACATTTCATCTTCTGGGCAAGATCACTCACTTCCACCTACGGCTTAGAGCGCATGAAAGTCGGCATCTATGGCGGCGAAGGTACTATTAGCACCTACTTCGCTGGTAGCGCAGAGGAATATGTTGAAGTGCCCGTCGCTTGGACGGAATACAACTATGACTTGACCGCCTACGCTGGTCAAACCATCCAGTTGGCCATCAACTGCGTGTCAAACGACGCTTTCGCACTCTTCATCGACGACCTCTTCGTGGGCGACCCCACCGACGACACTTGGGATGTGGTCCTCACCGATGTCACCTCTCCTTACACGTTGCCCGGCCTTAACGAGCAGACGACGTACGAAGTGCAAGTGCAGGCTGCTTGCGGCGGTGACGACGGCGTGAGCGTTTGGGTTGATGGCGGTAGTTTCACTACACCTTCCAACTGCGCCGCCCCCACCAATTTGGCTGCCAACGACATCACTATCTCCTCTGCCACACTGAGTTGGGAAGGCTTCCACGAAAGCTACAACCTCCAGTACAGAACACCCGCATCGAGAGAGACCTACTACTTCAACGATTTCAACACCGACCAAACGGGATGGACATATCCTATCCGCATTTACGGCATTAGCGACCCGATTTATAATGTTGGCGGTAGCAGTAACTACTTCCTCCCCATGGGCTGGAACACAACGGCAGAAGACACCCTCGTTTCTTGCTTACTGCCTGCCTACGAAAGAGGTGCCATAGTTGAATTCTACTATTTTGCTTACCAACAAGCGAACACTTTCCAGATAGGTTATTCAACCACCACCAACGATCCGGAAGCCTTCACATGGAGCGATCCGATTGAGGCCCCAACAACAAGTTATAACTTATATCAAGAGGTGCTTGGCGAAGGCGTCAAGTATGTTGCTTTCAAAGCCACTGCTACAACCCCAGATCCAGAGGGCGAGACAGGTAATCTTGACTGCGTCTTCATCGACGACTTCGGCATTTTCGGTGAAGATATCCCGGCAGGTCCTTGGCAGACACTCACCGTGACTACCCCCTACAACCTCACAGGACTTACCCACGAAACCGAATATGAATGGCAGGTGCAAGGCATCAGCGAAGGCTGCGACGGTGGTGTCACCGTATGGAGCGACATGGCTACCTTCACCACGCTTTCCGCTTGCATGGTTCCTGTCATCGACAGTGTTATCAATGTTGAGGCCACGACTGCTACCGTCTACTGGACCGGAGTTCAAGAGTCCTACAATGTGAGATATGGTTCATTTGAAACCGCGACCAGTATTAACTTTGATGACGGAGTGATTCCTGCAAGTATGACCAACGATGCAACTTATCCATGGACCATCGTTGACGGCCACATCCAAAGCGGCAATGCTGGCGTGGCTAGCTCAACCTCCAGCATTTCATTCACGACGACGCTTGCCTCCCAAGGCGTTATCTCATTTGATGCCATGTTCATGGGCGAAGGTACCTCTTGGGACCAGTGTATCTTTAGCATAGACGGTACGCAGCAGTTCGCCTACGGCGCAATTGGTGAAGAATGGTACACCATGGCTTACTATCTCGCCGCTGGCACCCACACCTTCACTTGGACCTACTCCAAGGACGGCTCGCAGAATCCTGAGGGCGACTTCTTCGCAATCGACAACCTCAAGATAGCTTTGTACAACGACACATGGACCACCGTTGAAGATGTCACAGGCAACTCTTACGACATGACAGGTCTTGCCCCTGAATCTGTTATCGCTGTCCAAGTGCAGGGCAACAATACCGTCTGCGATGGTGGTGTCACCGAATGGAGCGATGAATATCTCTTCACCACTCCCAAGCAGACGACGGTGACACAGGAGATAGCGTTGAGTGAAGGCTGGAACTGGGTGAGTTTCTATGTTGAGGCGGACGACCTGCTTGAGCAGTTGGAGACGGGCCTTGGCGAGAACGGC
>CACXQV010000012.1 GCA_902769875.1 uncultured Bacteroidia bacterium | reverse complement strand
TCTCCGCACCTATGACAAAACCACGAAAATTCTCAGCCTTACATTTGTCCATTAATGGGGATACGTCTCAAAAACAGCCTTACATTTGTCCATTAGACCTAAAATTCTCATTTCCAAATAGTTTTGTAAACACCAACGTGGAAGCGTTTTTGTTTTCTTTGTTATATAACGTACTTGCCAACATATTGGGATAATCAGTCATTGTGCAATCTCCATCGAAGAAAATCCATCTCCATTTTCCATCGTTAGCCTGCCAGCAACGCATGTTGTTGTTTGGCCAGTCGCTATTGGCAGTAAACAATTGGAAACAATAATAATCGATAAAGCACTCTATGTCAATTAATTGTTTGGCTTGTTCGTATTCTTCTTCATTGGAAAGATTGGCACGCAAAAACCATCGCATCATTTTAATGAAATTCTCATTGTTTCCACAACTTGGAACTCCTGACCATGATTCGATGATATTGATGTTTTCTTTGTTGAGTCCATAATGATCGGCAATATAGCGTTCATTGGGTCGTTCTTTTAGGAAATACAGACCCCAATATTCTCCATTCAGGAAAACAACAACTGGGCGCGATTGTGGTGTCTCAAAATTGAGTGATTGGGCAATTTGTGTACAGATATGATCGCTAATTAATCCATTCCTCATAGGTTTAAACACCAAGTTCTTAAAACTTAGGACATTATTGTCCTTGAAGAATTTATGGCAAAAACGTTTTTGGCCATATTCTTTTCGAGCGTAGATTTTCATTCCTTTTTGATTGCCCTCTCTTGAAATGCATCCGTGCATACGGAGTCCGGCTAATTGGTTGATGCCCCTGTTGTCGGACTCATAAAATTCTATATTGCAGAGCCTTTCCCATTCTCTACCATGCTGAAAACAGTTGTTGTGGGCTCCAGCTTGCAAATAGATACCTTCTTCAAAGCCGAACAGTGCGGTGGAATCGGCGCAGAGCGAAACAATTGGCAGATTCGTATGATAGGATTCAATTGATCTGATGAAATAGGAATTGGTGTTTATAAAGCCAATTCTGTTGCCGTTCTCATCGAAGGCGGCAGCGCGGATGACGATACATTTTTTTATTTCTTCAGGAACAAACCATATTGAATCGGGACAAGTTTGTATGGTGTAAATGTTTGATTTTGAATATAGTTGTTCGTTGAGAAGTAAGGGTTGTTCGTAAACTTTATCAAAACAAGTCGGCTCGTTTCCATTCAGGGTGTAATGAATGGTTAATCCTTGTGGACAGGACAGTGAAAGATAAAAGCTGTTGTCATAGAACCCACCTTGTGCGGAAAATGACACACCTGTTTGCGCTTTGGTTGTATGAGATGAAAGCACTAAGAGCAAGAAAAACAAGGTCAACCAAATCCTTTGAAAGTATGGTTTCATTTGCTAATCCCAGAATTGAAATCCTCTTTGTCAGCATAAAACACATCAATCGCTGCAATCAAGGCGGCGAGGCTCCACACGGGGATGGCTAATTTGTCGGTGTCCAAGAAGTTGTTGAGGAAGCCATGGGTGAAATAGCCGAAGAAGGCCAAAGTGGCTCCCAAAGCGAGCAATTTGGCCGTTTTGTTCTTGCAGCGCAAATAGGTTTTGATGCCGCAATAGACTGTCACGACAACAAGCACGACAACCAACAGGGAGCCCACCAAACCTTGCTCGGCCAAAGGCCCGAAATACTCGGAGTGGGCATTGCCGCCGTCGCCGGCGTTGGTGCTGATGATGGTCTTCTCCTTCGACATTTGGTAAGGGGCGTAAACAAACTGGTAAGTGCCGGGCCCCCAGCCAAATACGGGTCGCTCGTTGAACAGCCTGAAAGCTGACTGCCACCGGTTGATGCGCTCCAAATTGGAAGCGTCGGTGGAGATGTTGGTGATGGATTGTATGTTTTCCACAAGGTCGCCCGAAGCGTCTTGGTTGTTCTTCTCCAATGCGTCGATGATTTGGTTTTGGAAGGTGAGGAACAAGCCCACCAAAATGACGGCGGTTGCGGCAATCCAGCTGAATCTGATGCGGAGCAGGACGCAAATCAAGACACCCAATGAGGCAATCATGCTCAGCCAAGCCGCACGGCAGTTGGAGAGCGTCAACGCAACGCTGAGGAGGATGACCACACATATTATTAATAGCTTTCTGCCCCGTTTGATGTTGGGCAGAAAGGCATAGGTGAGGGCCATGATCAGGTAGATGGCCAAAGCCGCGCCGTATGCCGTGTGGTCGTTATAGAAAGGCGTCATCACCCAGTGGGCCGAGTCGCCGTCGAAGCCGTATTGGGCGTGGTGGATGATGGTGTAGACGCACACGATGCAAAGTGCAGCGATGTAAAACCAGACGAACCGATGGATGTTTTTCGGATTCTTGAAAAGCATGGCGCACAGGAAGAACGCCGGAATGACGAACCATAGCCTCGACACCAAGAATTTGAGGGATACAACGGGCATCTCGCTCGTGATGGTGGTGACGAGCATCCATGCAAACATGCAATAGACAACAATGGCGATGGGATGGCGTGAGATGCGTCGGTCGTATTGCCCGTCGTAGAGCATTTTGGCTATGAAAAGCACCATGATGCCCATCAACAGAGGCTCGGCGGGCAGTGAGATGGCCAGCCCAGCGTCCATAGCTTTCAGGTTGACCGAGAGCGGAACGGTGAAAGCCGTGAGCAACAATACTTTATCGAGCGAGAAGATGTAAAGCAATAGCACCCCCAACACCACGGGCAGGGCAAAGAAGAAGTAGGAGTTCTTCTTCACCACGAGGAACAGACCCACGGCCACAAAAAGGGCAGCAATGAGGTAGAGCCACGCTATTTTCGCTTTTTTCTCCACAACTTATTTGTTTTCAGCAACGAAACGTTTCCTGTTCTCGATGATGAAGATGACGACGATGGAAAGCAGCAAGGCCCCCAACGCGCTCAATGCGACCACGACCCAACGCACCGGGAACGCTTTCTTGTCGGCGGGGAAGGGCTCGGTGATGATGTTGGAATAAGTGAGTTCCGAATGGAAAAAGCGGAGTTCCTTTTCGTAATCCAATTTGGTGGCGACATAAGTGTTGCCTTCTGCGGCAATCTTGGTGTGCAGGTCGTGGATTTCGGCTCCGTATTGTTCGATGTTGGCTTGCATTTCGGAGGCCTTCGAGGAGCCGCTCAAGATGCTCTTGGTCGTTTCGCGCGATTGGCTCGAAATGTCGGTTATGCCGTATGTGGTGCTGATTTCCGTGTAGCGTTTTTTCAGCGAGTCGATGTTGTGCTGCTTTTCCCGCAATTGTCTCTCATACATCTCCACCACTTCGCCAACTTTTTGCGTGTGAAGAAAATGCACTTTCTTGTCGTAGAAGTTGAGGATGTCTTTGGCGATGTTGCAAGCCACATCGGGGTCTTTGTCCATCACGGTGATGCTGACGGCCTCGTAAGGGGTCTTGCTGATTTTGATTTTGCTGCGGTACTCGTTAATCATGTAGGTCTTGGCGAACTTGTAGTTCTTGTCGATTTTGTAGTCGGTCCAGAGGTCGTATTTTTCGATGATGGAATCCGCAATCGACTGGGAATTGATGATTTGCAGCATTTGTTCGGTCTCGCTCTCGTCGGAATAGGGGCTAATGTTGGCAGGATAGGCCACGGCCTCCGACTTGTAGAGTGGCGTGATGAACGTTGAGCTTGAGAAAATGGCACCACAGAGGGCTGCTGCCACGGTGATGATCATGATGTGCCATTTCCATTTCAGAATGAGTTGCACTAACGAGAGGTTGTTGAAATTGTTATCCATTGTGTTGTTTGTTGTTTTCAATATATTGATATTTAATGCTTTATTTGCCTCCTTTTTGGGATTTGGCTTGAGCCGTTTTGGCCGAACCCGTTTCGGCCTCTTTCCGAAAAAAGCCCTTCGAGCGATCGTAGAAAACGATGCAGAAGATGAGCAACAGCAATGTGCTCATGACGGTGACGACCACAATAAGCCAGCGCACTGGATAGCTCTTGCGTTCGGCTTGGAAGGCCGATGTGACGACGAACTTGCGGGGGACGTATTGCGTGGCATCCATCTTGGCTTCCTCGTATTTCGACTTGACCAACGAGAGTTGCAGACGGTCGTTGTCCAAACGCTCATTGATGGCGTATGACGCGCCGCCGTATTCGGCCAAAATGTCCAATTGCTCTTGTATGTTGTTGATTCCTTGTTGGTTGCCTTTGCCGAGTTCGACGGCTAATTGCCTGCTGAGCATCTCAACTTGCGATTCGTAGTCGAATACGCCGAGCTTGCGCAAGGTGTTGAGCGAGTCCTCCAGTTGATGCATCTCGTTGCATAGGCTATTGTATTCTTCTTCAACGAGTTGGAAGGCTTTCACGGCCACTTCCTTTTGGATGAGGTTCATCGTGCTGTCGAAAATCTCTGCGATGTCGTTGGCCATTTGGGCCGAAAGTGCCGGGTCAGAGTCCATAACGGTGATTTTCACGGCGTTGTATTCTGTGCGTTGGAACTTGATGCGGCTGTCGTAGAGTTTGTTGAGTCGCGTGATAGGGTATTTGCTGTTCGCCTTGATGTTATAGTGGTCCATCAGGTTGAAGCGGCTGATCACTTTGTCGCGGACGCGGTTTGAGTTGAGCACCTGAAGCATTTGCTCGGTTTGTTCATCTTCTCCGAAGTTCAGGATGTCTTTTTCCGATTGGTAAGTGGTGCTAATCAACACTTTGGAGGTGGAATTGCTGGAAGTGGGATAGATGACGACCGTCGATTTGTAGAGCGGAGTGATGAAGTAAGGTGAGCTGAAGATGATGGCGCAGAGCGCAGCCATCGCAAGAATAATGAGGATGGGCTTCCTATAATCCACCAAAAGTCTGCATAAGTATTTGGAACTGTAGGTGTTATGTTTTTGCTCTTCCATATTTATGTTTGAAATAAGTCGTCAAAAATAGGGATTTTCGCTCAATTGGCAATGAAAAAAGTCAAATTAAGCCTTTTTTTCCTTGGGCAGGACGAGCGCAACGATTTCCTTGAGGCTGAGCAGGCGGGTGAGGAAAACCATCCCGCAGTTCACGGCAAATGCAATGCCGAAACCAAGCATCCAATTGAGGCTCAAGCGTTTCACGAGGAAAGTGACCATAACTACCGTGGCAATGAAAACGACGATGTGGAGCCAATAACGCCCGCCTATTTCCAACTTCAAGATGCGCTTTGCAAGCCAATATTGCAGGAAAGCCGTGACGGTTTGCACACAGAGGCTGGTGCAGGCCGCACCTACCGCCTTGAATTGCGGTATCACCATAAGATTCAGCAAGATATTGATGACCACACCTGCCGCCGCCACAAGGTTGAGTTGCTTGAGGCTGCCGTTGGCAGTAAGCAATGTGCCGAAAACGTATGTTGTTGAAAGACAGAAGAAACTGCCCATCAACAGAGGAAATACGTTGGCATATTGTCCAAGTCGTATGAGGTAAGCGGCTTCGGTTTCGGACTGTTCGGGGTTATACATCAACTGCATGATTTCGTGGCGGTAGAAGACGCACATCACGAGAACGATGCCCGCCATTGCCACGATCACATTGAACGAGGTCTTGACCAAGTTGTTCAGTTCCAATTTGTTTTTCAGCGTGGCGGCAAACATGGGCAACAGCATGATGGCGAACAAGTTGGAAATGTTGTTGCCCGCATCGAAGAGGCGGTAGGCGCGGCTATAGATGCCGGCTTGCACACCTTTGTCGTCCAAGAGCCTTTCCAAAAGGACGGGCTCGATGCGGCTATAGACGCTCATCAGCAGCACAAGCAAGGCGAAAGGCAGGCTTTGTCGAAGTATTTCCTTGAAAAACCGGAAGTTGAGCTTGAAACTAAGGTTCTCGGTGTGCCGCAATACGATGGTCAACGCGAAAACGAGAGTGACGATGTAGGCCAAGGTTTGGGCTTGCAGGAACCAAATGACGTTGAATTTCTCTTTCGGGAACCAACCGCTCCACAGCACGAGGCTCATCACGACGATGGCCAACACGCGGTCGAAGACGGAAAGGATGCTGTCGTGCTTGAAAAGCAGCAATCCTTGTATGTTCGACCTGAGAAAGAGGATGAAGGAGAGCAGGATTTGGTTGAGACCGCACCAAAACAACAGCTTGAGTTTCAGGCCTTCGTTGTAGCCAAGGAAATAGCCTACAATGAATACGACGACGGCGTAGAGCAGCCCCAGAAGCAACTTGATTTCGGTGAGGCCGCCGAAATGCTTGGAGAGGTTTTTCGGGTCTTGCGCGATGTTGCGGCTGTTGAAGTTGGTGATGCCGAGGTCGAGCAATATATAAAATAGGTAGGAGAAGTTGAGCAGGGCTTGGTAGGTGCCGTAGGAAGCGTCGCCAATCAGGTTCTGCACCTCGCGGTCGATGCCGAGAATCCAGAACGGCTTCACCAACAGGTTGAGAAACAGGAGAAAAATGATATTCTTTACGAAGCGGTTCTGCATTGTATTCGGTGAAAATCCAAAATAATCGACGGGCAAAAGTATGAAAAAAATGTTTTCGATGGGTTTCCCACCTTCATTTCAGAAATTATCTGTATTTTTACACCCCGATTTTTGACCTAACACGATGATCAAGGAACAAGAAGATATTGATGTTTTGGAAGAGGAACTCGTTGAAAATGAGAAGAGTTTGCTGCTCATCAACGACGATGTGAATACTTTTGAGTATGTCATAGAGACTTTGATGAAGGTGTGCCACCACACCCGCGAACAGGCCGAGACTTGTGCTTGGATTACGCATTACAAAGGCAAATGCGCGGTGATGCACGGCAGTTTCGAGGAGCTCAAACCCTATTACGACATCTTGCTCGCCCATCAACTGACGGTCAAAATCGTGGATTAGATTGATTAAATGAATAATTGTTTTTTCGACATAAGATGCTGGACTACAATTCACAAGGCGTTTTTCCTTGTGCCTTGAATCTTCGTGTCTCGCGTCAATAAGTCTCGCGTCATAACCAATGGAAGGCTATTCCTCAATTGAAATATTAAAGATACAACAGGCCTACGAGTCGATGCTGGCCGACATCAGCCCTTCGGTCAACGCGCCGGAGCATTTGGCATTGATCGACAAGGCTTACCGGTATTGTTTGGAGAAATACGACGGGCGTTATCTGCTTTCGGGCAAGGCCTATATGTTTCACTTGATTGACATGGCACGCATTGCCGTTGTGGAGGTGGGTTTGGGCTACATTTCCGTGGTCGCCGCCTTTCTTCACGGCATCGACTATAAAAAGGAAGTGAGCATCAAGGATTTGCAGGAGCAATTCGGTAGGACTGTGGCCATCGTGCTCGAAGATTTCAGCCAACTCTCCAAGTTGGACACCGAGAAAGTGGCCTACAATTCCGACAATTTCCAAGTGATGTTCCTCTCCTTGGTCGACGACATGCGCTCGGTGCTGCTGAAAATTGTGCATCGTGTGTATGACGTCCGCAACCAACACGATGTGGTTCCTGACCGCCTCGCGAAATACTTCCACGAAATCAAGTACATCTATATTCCGATAGTTCACCGTCTTGGGCTTTACAAGCTGAAAGCCGAGCTTGAGGAAAAGCTGATGCTCTACGAGAATCCGGCGATATTCCATGAGATTGAAGCCAAGATTGAAGCCACTCACGAGGCCCGCAAACAAACGGCGGATGACTTCATTTCGCGCATTTCGGCGAGCATCGACGCTGAACTGGAACGTACCAAGAAGAACGGCAAGCACAAGTATTTCTACACGGTGAAGTGGCGGATGAAGTCGATTCCTTCGATTTACGCCAAGATGCGGGCGCAAAACGTGCCTTTCGAGGAGGTTTATGACCTGATGGCGGCCCGCGTCATCATTCGCTGTGCGCTGAAAGACGAGCAGGAATGCTGTTGGAGCGTGTATTCGGCCATCACCAACCTCTTCGATCCAATGCCTGAACGCCTCCGCGACTGGATAACGAAACCTAAAGCCTCTGGCTATGAGTCGCTTCACACGACGGTGAAATACGACGACAAGATGTGGTTCGAGGTGCAGATCCGTACCACCCGCATGGACGAGATCGCTGAAACAGGGCAGGCGGCGCACTATTTATATAAAGGTGAGAAGGAAACCTCGGAAGAATGGCTGTTGAACGTCCGCGAGGTGTTGGAAAACCCAGGCTTGGTGTCGTTCGAAAACTCTTACAAGAAAATCTACAAGTCCGACAAGATATTCATTTTCACGCCAGAGGGCGACTTGAAACAGCTGCCCATCGGCTCCACGGTGCTCGATTTTGCATACGAGGTGCATACCCGCGTGGGCGAAACCTGCAACGGGGCGCGCGTCAACGGGCGCATGGTGCCGATTCGCCATGAGCTGACCAACGGCGACAAGGTGGAAATCATCACGAGCAAAAAACAGTCGCCGCGCGCCGACTGGCTCAATGTGGTGGTCACCGAGAAGGCCAAAAACAAAATCAGGCGTTACCTGAAGGAACAGGAACTGAAAGAGTCGGAGATGGGTAAGGGAATGCTGCAACGACGCCTGAAGAATTGGAAGCTGCCCTTCTCGGAAATGGTGGTCGATATGCTGGTGAAGGAGTTTAGACTCGAAAACTCGCTACAGCTCTACCATCAGATTTCTACCGGGAAAATCGACATTGCCGATGTGAAACGCTTCCTGACTTCGAAATTCGGCGTGAATGCCGAAAAGCAAGAACGCCTTGTGCCAGAGCTGATTGAGGCAACAAAAAAAGATATGGCGACCGATGCCGAAGAGAGCCTTTCCATAGGCGAGGACATCGACAACGTGACCTACAAACTGGCCAAATGCTGCAATCCCATTCCCGGCGACCATGTGTTTGGCTTCGTCACCAACGAAGGTACCATCAGCATCCATCGCACCAACTGCCCCAATGCCAAGGGCTTGCAACAGCGTTATGGCTATCGCATCATCAATGTGAAATGGAACGGGATGGAGAGCAATGTTTCGCAAGCCACCATCCGCATCTATGGCCACGATGTGCTGGGCTTGTTGGGCAAAATCACCAAAATCATCTCTGATGACATGGAAGTCAATATGAAAAACATCCTGTTCAACTCCGACAAAGAGGGCTATTTCGATGGGCGAATCGTGCTGCAAATCGCCGATGTGATGGCTTTGGAGCAACTGATGTCGAAGATTAAAGCCATCGAGGGCATTATGGAAGTGGTAAGAATCGATTGAAAACAAACCAAATAGAGCTTTTTATGAAACTAAAACTTGTTTTGAACGCGCTATCATTGTTGCTGACGTTCTCTTTTGCTATGGCACAGGAAACCCGAATGGAAGGACAGTATGGCATCGACCACGAGAAGGGGATTGTTGTGGCCACAGGCCGACTTCCCGAAGGATGCAAACCTTTCAAAAACACTATCGAAGTGAGGGGAGAGGCTTATTCCTATTACAGGAGCGAATTGCCGCTGATTACGATTGCCACGGATGGCCCCATCGTCAACTCGCCTGCTGTGCACGGCACCATCACGGTGGCCGATGCTGATGGCAATGTCATTACGATGCACGCTGGGTTTAAGATTCGCGGAACCTCATCGCAGCAATACGACAAAAAGTCGTATCGTGTTGAGCTTTGGGCCGATGAGACGGGCACAGTGATGGCCGACACGACCTTCCTCGGTTTGCGCAGCGACGACGATTGGAACCTTGAGGCGATGTGGGTCCAGCCTTTGCGCCTCCGCGACAAGGTGGCCAACGAGCTTTGGATGGAAATGTTCCAATTGCCATACGCCGAAAGCGAGCCCGATGCCTTGTCTGGCATTCGTATGAAATATGCAGATGTGTTCATAAACGACTCGTATGTAGGTGTTTATGCCCTTACTGAGCGTATGGACCGCAAGCAGCTTGGACTGAAAAAATACAATGGAGAGCTTCGAGGCTTGCTCTATAAAGGCAATGGCCCGGGAGCCCCTACATTCGAGAGCCTGCCCGATTATGACAACACGTTGGACACTTGGGATAACTATGAGTGGGTTTATCCCAATGAAACCGACACGGCCATCAATTGGAATCATCTTTACAGCTTCACCAATTTTGTGATGAACGCCTCGAACAATGCCTTCTTTGCCCAATATGCGGCCCAGTTTGACAAAGCCAATGCCATTGATTACTACTTGTTTGTCAATTCGTTGATGGCGATGGACAATATGGGACGCAACTTGTTTTTGGCGCGTTACAAGAAGTCGGGAACTTATTTTTACCTGCCTTGGGACTTGGACGCCATTTGGGGCTTGGACACCGATGGCAACCTTACCTACAACACCGCTGGGCTGATGAGCAACGGCTTTTTCGACCGCCTGACGAACGATTGTTCCGAAGCTGGTTTCGTGGCCTCGGCCAGAACACGTTACAATGCCTTGCGCAATACGATCTTGAACACGAGCCATATTATGGAAATGATTCAAAATCAGTATGATGAATTGGTTGAAATGCGAGCCTATGAGCGCGAATCGGAGGCTTGGCCAGGATTTTCTGTTGACGAAAGCCAGTTGAGCTATATCCGCAGTTGGCTCGACGACCGTTTCAACTATCTCGATGGCGAAATCAATGCCGCGTGTGGAACTTGGGATGTTGAGGAAAATATTGAAAACCAATTTGTTGAAGTGTTCCCGAATCCAACCAAGGACCGTATCAACATCCAATTTAAGGAGTCTTGCGAAGCCTCCGTTAGGCTTTACGATATGACTGGACGGTTGGTTTATTCCAACGTTGTTTCAACTCAGACTTTGGTCATCCCGATGCAAGAGTTTTCCAATGGCATTTACACCTTATTGATTAATGTTGCCTCGAAACAGCAGATGAATAGGGTGGTAGTGGAGTGATAATGTACGCAGCATTGCAGTTTGAAGGCTGAAAATGTACGCAGCATTGCAGTTTGGAAGTCGAAAATGTACGCAACATTGCAGTTTGAAGGCTAAAAATGTACGCAGCATTGCAGTTCGGAAGCCAAAAATGTACGCAGCATTGCAGTTTGAAAGCCAAAAATGTACGCAGCATTGCAGTTCGGAAGCCGAAAATGTACGCAATATTGCAGTTTGGAAGTCGAAAATGTACGCAGCATTGCAGTTTGGAAGCCGAAAATGTACGCAATATTGCAGTTTGGAAGTCGAAAATGTACGCAGCATTGCAGTTTGAAGGCTAAAAATGTACGCAGCATTGCAGTTCGGAAGCCAAAAATGTACGCAGCATTGCAGTTTGTATTGGGATATTTTGTACTTTTGTGGCGAAATTATTAAGCTATGATAGAGAAAAGAATCCTTGAGGAAGTGGTAACGGAGCAGCATCAAGAACTGTTGGATATGGCTTCGGCTCGTCTGTGTTCTCGTAAGGAAGAAAATCAGATAGACCTTGAAAGCACTATGGCTCAATGCGTTATCGGTGTTCGTCGTTCTGGGAAATCGACATTGTGTTACAGTATGTTGCGTTCACGAAAAGTGAAATTCGCTTACGTCAATTTCGATGACGAGCGTTTGGAAGCGTTGAAGACAGAAGACCTCAATCCGATGTTGGAGGTGCTTTACAAAATCTATGGCGATTTCAAGTACTTGTTTATCGATGAGATTCAGAACATAAAAGGCTGGTATCTTTTCGTGAATCGGTTGCTGAGGACGAAGATGCACATCATCATTACTGGCTCAAATGCCAATTTGCTTAGTGGAGAATTGGCTACCCATTTGACAGGGCGGCACGATGAAATAGAGTTGTATCCGTTCTCGTTCAGGGATTTTTGCACAGCCAAAAATGTTGATGCGACCACATTGACGACCAAAAATGAGGCGTTTAGGCGGGATGCTTTCGACCAATACCTCAAGCAGGGTGGTTTTCCCGAACTGCTTCATAGGAAAAACAAGACGGGCTATGTCAATACATTGGTTGAAAACATCTTGAAGCGTGATATTGAACAACGGCACAAAATCAAGTATAGCCGCGCTTTTGAGCAATTGGCACAGCATCTGTTGAACATTGCCCCAGCTACAATAGTGTCGAAGGATTTGGCTAATTTGTTGAAAATCAAGTCGAGCCATACGGTTGACAATTACATCAATTATTTGATGGAGGCCTATCTTCTTGTGGAATTGCGAAGATATTCCACCAAAAGCAAAAACAGGTTGTACGACAAGAAAGTCTACCCGATTGATGTGGCCTTGATGGATGGCCGCGAGGATGCTTTTTCGGGTGAGAATTTGGGATTTCGTTTGGAGTCTTTGGTTTACATCGAGTTGCTTCGCCGCAACCGTCCTTTGGAGCAAGACATCTATTATTACAAGAATAGCAACGGCTATGAGGCTGATTTTGTGGTTTGTAAGGGAAACAAAGTGATTGAAGTCTATCAAGTGAGTTACGACATCAGTTCGGAGAAAACTTTCAATAGAGAAGTTAGGGGGCTGCTGACGACTTCGCGGGAAACTCGGTGTGACAAGTTGTTTTTAATTACTGATTTCCAGCGTGATACACTACTAAAAGAGGGAAAGACCATAAAAATCATTCCTGCCTACGAATGGATGCTTGGGGAACGGGAAGATTGATTTATGCTTCCTTTACCTTACAATTTCCACACCGCCTCCACCTTCAAGTCTGTCTTATGGTTTCTTTCAATCAGTGTCAGGCCGCTGCCGATTTGGTCCCGGTCGCTGTAGATGGTGCGGCCTATGCGGGCGTAAAGGGTTAAGGCGTTGAATAACTTTACTTTACCCAAGAGATACACCCTCATTCCTTTGCCGTAAAGGGCTGGCACGCTGAACGAATACAACACATCGCTTTCGTAGGCATAGATGCGGGCGTTGTAGTCCTTGGCATCGAAGATGGCGTAGCGGAAGGTGAGGCTAAAGGGCTTGTCCTCAGGCTTATAGGCTATGTCCTGACAAAGGAAATAGCCGTGTTCGTTGGTGCCGTCGTCGTTGTGGTAATGGGCGTATTCGGCTTTGTTGCAGAAATGGAAGTCGCTGCCAATCTGATAGTTGATGTTGAAACGGACGGCGTTTTTGGTGTAGAAAATGGGGTAGTGGCTAAACACAAAACCGTCGGTGGAGTTTTTCATTTTGGTCTTGGAACGGAATTGCAGATAAGCGTGGGTTCGGCGATTGAAACTGTGGCTGATGCGCAAATAATAGTCGTGGCCACGACTCGGCGCGTTGACTTGCGAGGTCAGCCAAGTGAATTGGAACTGGTCGGCGTAGGCGAGGATGTGCCAATAGGGTGCAGGTGCGGCCTCCACACTGAGGTACATTCCTCGCTGTCCTTGGTTGCGGCTGCCTTCGCCAAAGGCATTGCTGAATAGGTTTTGGTAGGCTCTGCCAAAGTCGCGATACATAAGGGTAAAATTCAGATAACCAGCGGGTTTGACGGTGAAGCCGAATAATCCAGCAAAAGCTAACGGCCCCTGATCCTGTCGAAGGGCCGTGCTGTCAAAGTTCATACTCATCGCGACTTCGCCAAAAACCGCATATTTTCCTTTAACATACTTAAAATCAACACCTTGATTGGTGAGGCGTTGACCTTGGAAATAGAATTGGTTGTAATGGCTTGGCTTGAGTTGCAAAGGTGCGTTGAGCCAAGTGTGGTGAGCGGTATAGCCGACCTCGAAATGGGCGACTGCATAGCCCAAATGTCCGCCAACAACCTGTTGCCGTATGGCGTGACGGTCTTGCAACTCACCGATAGTGCGGTGATAGCCAGTCTCTTGCAGGCTGCTGACGAATTCTGCCTCATTGTCAATGGTGTCAAAAACGCTGACGTTGGCGTCAATCCAGCGGTTGGAGTAAAACACCGTGCCGCGAAACGGGCCGCCGCCAAGGGTGACCGCCGCGCCGCGCAGAAAACCGTATTCGCTGGCAGAGCCTTTTGGTGTGATGCCACGCCCTTGTTTCATCACGCTGCTGCCCGCGCCAGCCTTGCCGAAACTCAATCCCGACCACATTGTAAGCCCTTGACCGAAAGCCAATTGGTAATCGCCCAAAACGGCGGCTTTCACTATGCCCAAGTCTTTGGCGTAGAGGTGGAAACCGACAAAATCAAAGCCTTTCCGATAGTTTTTGCCCAACAAAGCCTGAATCGTGTCGCTGACCTTGTCGGTGAAAAACAATTCGCCCGCGTCCTTTTCCAAAACGAATGCCGCACGAATCTTGTTCCTGTAATTATAGGTGTATCTCAATTGGTATTTTTGCGGACTTCCCAAATAGCGAGAGTTGGGTTTGGCCAACAGCGATGAATCGTCGATAGGGGCGTAACCCTGCTGTCGTTCAAGGATTTGCTCGTAGCGTCCCAAAAGCTGATGCTTGCCGTAACGCGCCATTTTTTTGAGGGTTATCATGTCTTTGCCATCGTCTTTCGCAATGCAAACCATTGGCCGGATGATGGCCATTGTCTGTTCGTCGAAGCCGTCCACCATCTCCAGCTCCTCAAAAAAGAGGAAGTCGCCAAACAAGCGGCGATATTGTTGCATAGCCTCATATTGGAATACGTTGAGCAGGCGCAGTTCCACCAATTGCATCACCTCGTCGCTGTTGATGTTGATGGGGTTTTCGCTGAAGAAGATGTAATTCTCCAAAAGTTCTTCATAATCAACATCTTCTTCGCCATCTTCGGCCAAGCGTTCAATTTGTTCGATGAGTAGTTCGTTCAAGGCTTCAGTGCTGAGTGTGTCAATGGCGATTTGCGCCTTCGCGATGGAGGCGATGAATAGGGACAATATGATGAAAACCAGCCGTTTCATATCACTTTCCGATGCTGAAAATCATACCAATCTGAATTGAAGACCCCAAAAGGTTGTGCAGTTGTGCCGCCACGTTGATTTGCGCGAAGCTGATGGAATAGCCGAGGCCGAAGCTCAGAATGCCAGGGTTGGTTTGCACGCCGGCGCGAATGAAGAAATGTTTGAAGGCCTCGTATTCCAAGCCTCCGCGTAGGCTAACCCCTTCGCGCTCAGTGTCTTTCTCGATTTCGCATTGCCCGATGAAGTCTTTCGTGAACTTGTAGGCCAAGCCGAAACGCATCACGATGGGGATTCTCTCGTGGTTCAGGGTTTGCCCGAAGCTGAAATTGACGGGGTTGAAGATATAGGTACCCAAAGTGAGCTTGTCGGTGATTTGCGATTGGATGCCCAACTCAAAAGTGACGGCGCTGAAGGTGCCGTAGTCGTTGCCGATTTTCAGCAGGAGATAATCGAGTTGCAGCCCGATTTGCAGGTAGCGGCCAAAATCCTTGGCGTAGGCGAGGCCTATCTTGTTTTCGTTGTATTTCGACGAACCGAACTGGTTGAAACTCAGCCCTAAGCATCCGAATTGGGTAGGAAGGGCGAAGGCTCCGCACTTGTAGGCCATCTCAGGCATTTGCCAACGGTTTTCGTAATAAAGGCCGAGGTTGATTCTTTCGAGGTTGGCTATGCCGGCAGGGTTGTTTTGCATTGCCCATAGGCCTTGCGAGGCCACCGAAGAGCTTCCCATAGCTGCCGCACGACCTCCCAAAGGATGGATGAAGTCGTAGGCGAAAAGCGTTGAGGTTGTGAGAATTATGGAGAAAAGGAGTAGAAATTTCTTCATGAGATTATGGTTTGATGGGGCAAATTTAAGGCTGATTTCTCTAAAAAACAAAATAATTTCCTATTTTCGCAGTCAAAACCTACAGATATGATGTATGTACTTATTGTTGCGACCATTCTCCTTGCCCTCGTTGGGTTAGTGGGTGCCGTGGTGCCGGGCATTGCGGGAACGCCGTTCAGCTTTTTGGCCTTGTTGGCGTTGTCGTTTGTCGACGGCGTGAATTATTCCACTGGATTTTTGGTGCTGATGGGCCTCATAGGGGCGGCGGTCTTTGCATTGGATTATGTCGTTCCCGTGTGGGGGACGAAAAAATTCGGTGGCAGCAAGGCTGGTGTCAGAGGCAGCACGATAGGCTTGTTCGCAGGGCTTTTCGTCACCTTGTTTTTCCCTATCGGATTCATTGCCATATTGTTGGGACCGTTCATCGGGGCTTATCTCGGCGAAAAATCGGCAGGCACCGACGACCATTTGGCTTGGCGCTCGGCCTTTGGCTCTTTCGTCGGGTTCCTTTTGGGCACAGGCATAAAGGTCGTTTATGCCTGTGCGTGTATCTTCTTCGTAGCGAGGGACTTGATCGGATTGCTCTGATTCAGGTTCCTTCAATTGTGCATCGGCTTCAGCAAGTCGTTCACCGTCTTCACGGGGTTGAAGGTCTCAATGGGCACTTCGACGAAGATGGTGATCCAGTCGGCCATTGCGCCGTTCCAGAGGCCGGGCAGCTCAAGGGCTTTCAGCTCGCGCCCGTCTTTCGACTTGTTGGATACGAAGCCCGTGTTGGCGTCAACATAATCGGTCAGGTTGAAGGCCTCGCCCTTGTAGTTCCAGCAGCCGCACACCAAGTCGACAGGGTTGAAGTGGGTCGAGCCTCGGAAGATGGCTTCCTGGCTCGGGTCGCCGTGGTTGATTTGCGATGACTCGATGATTTGCAGCGACACCTCGTCGTCGTCGTTTTTCACCCAGAAGGGGCCTCCGCCGGGCTCGCCTTCGTTCTTCACCATTCCGCACACGCGCATCGGGCGGTTGAGCTTGTTGTACAGATAATCGATTTTCTCGAATTCGTTGTATTCTTTCACGAAGTCGGGAATGTCAATCATCAGCGACTCCTTGGCAAAACGGGTGATTTCCTCCAGTTCTTCCTTGATGACGAAACCGCTGTCGAGCAGTTCGAGGTATTCAAAGGTCTTTTGTTGCAACTGGAGCAGCAGACCCGCCAACACCTTTTTATATATGATGGTCGTTTCGGCCTTGGTCTCGGGCACGATGTTGTCGATGTTCTTGATGAATACGATTTCCTGCGCCAAGTCGTTCAGGTTCTCGATGAGTGCGCCGTGACCGCCCGGACGGAACAGGATCTTGCCGTTGGCCTCGCGGAACAGGTTGCCGTCGGCATCGATGGCCACGGTGTCGGTTGAGGGCTTTTGGCACGAATAGCTGATGTCGTAGCTCACGCGGTATTTTTCCTCATAACTGTCTTTCAGTGCGTTGACGGCAGCCTTGAAGGGTTCCTCGTGTTCGGGCGAGACGGTGAAGTGCAGCTTGGCTTCGTTGTCGGCATCGGTGGCATAGCGGGCGGCTTCCACCAAGTGTTCTTCGAAGGCCAAGCGGTTGAAGCCCTCGTAACGATGGAATTTGAGCAAGGCCTTGGGCAGTTTGCCGTAAGCCAAGCCCTCGTCGAGGAGCAGGGCCTTCACCACGTCCACCTTGCGGCCTTGTTGCAGCAGGGCGTCCACATCGTTGCCAAAAATGCGCTTCGCGGCGGCATCGAGGTCGTCGAAGAAGGCGAAGCTGTGGATGTGGGCGAAGAAGATGTCGGTGAACTTGGTGTCCGTTCCGCTCTCGATGAAGGCGAACAAGTCCTTGAACATGCGCGAGGCTGCACCCGAGGCGGGGACGAATTTCGTGAATTGGTAATACTCCTTGTCGGTCTCAAAAACGGCGGTCATCTTGTTTTTCAGTTCCTCGTCGACGGGCATGATGCCATCGCCAAGGGTGGCGGGACGCAAGAGCTGAACGTATTTCGTGCCGCGCTTCAGCTGCGCAACTTGCTGTATCACTTGGTTTTCGGAGATGTTCCGTTCCGAAAGCTGTTGAAGGTCTTTTTCTGTAAACATCATAATTAGGTTTTTTTTATACGCTTCAAAAATAGGAAATTAAGTAATGCAATGAAAAAAAATGACAAAATTTTTCTGAAAAAGTGTTGCGGCATTGAAAAAAGCTGTATCTTTGCAGCCGATTTCAAGCCCAGGTGGTGAAATTGGTAGACACGCCACTTTGAGGGGGTGGTGCCGATTACGGCATGCAAGTTCGACTCTTGTCCTGGGCACTCATTCCAAGCCCCGATGGCGGAATTGGTAGACGCGTACGTTTCAGGTGCGTATATCGAGAGGTGTGCAGGTTCGACTCCTGTTCGGGGCACGGCAAAACAAGTAACCCTAATTGATTATCAGTCAGTTAGGGTTTTTCTTTATCCGTTTCGCTATAGTATGTCAAAAGACTGTTTTTCAGGTCTCACGGATTTCACTGATTACACAGATATTGCTCGCCAATGGCGAGCGGCTGCTATATGCAGAAAATCAGTGGAATCCGTGGAATCTGTGTGACACCATACCTTGAGACAGGGAAAATCAGTTATATTTTGATCTTGAGCCATCCGTTTTTGGCGTAATTTGACGGAATCACCGTAATTTTTGGCGATTTTTTTGTGTTTCAAGAGTGAGACTTGTATCTTTGCAAGTCGAAAATCGGTTTAGGATATGGAAAAGATTGCTTTAGAAATAGTGAAGTTTCTTGCAGGAGAAGCCGCGTCAAATGCTTTGCAAAAACTTCTTCCTACCAAGTCGCTCGAAGAAAAAGTGGAACAGGCTTTGGGTGATGCCTTGGATAAGGTGGCGCGTGGCAATGAAATCTGGAAAGACAAGGTAGCCATACAACAAAAAGATGTTATTGATGCCTTGGTTTGGATGGTGGATTCGCCCGATGCTTCAATTCCTTCGACAAACCTGTTTGACAAAAAACTCTTGGACCAGTTCAAAACAGAGTTGGAAAAGGATGCCAACACTTGGGCATATTTGCAAATCTTGCAGTTGAATTATAGTGTCAAGAAATCAAATGAGAAGAATGAGAAGGAAATACGTAGATTGGAAGACAAGATTAAAGAATTGAAACGAAACATAGATGATAATATCCGTTATTTGACTTCCGTTCCCGCGTGGGCCGACTCTTCCACCGTCATTGGCCGTGAGAAAGACTTGGACGGACTATGGGAGATGCTTTCCGAAAATAAGCACGTTATGCTTTCGGGCTTGGGGGGCATTGGCAAGACCAAATTGGCCCAACTCTTGTTCCATAACTACAGGGACCGGTTTGATGAGGTGGCTTGGATTGGCTATAAAGGAAGTTTGAGGCAAAGTTTCTTGTATCGCATTGAGGATTATCGGGACAGGAAAGACCCTTGGGAAGCAATGATGAACGATTTGCACAACGATGGGAAAACGAAACTGTTCATCATTGACAATGTGGACGATGACACCGACCAACACCCATTATGCGACGAGGATTTGCGAAATTTGACGGGATGGGAAAACACGGCCATATTGCTGACTTCGAGATTGAAGGAGGATTTGCGCCCCTATTTCCGATATGAGCTGAAAGCATTGGACAAGGACGATTGCATAGCGGTGTTCAACCATTATTATGGAAGCGAAGCCGACCCTGAATGGGTGGGCAAAATCGTTGCATTGGCCCATTACCATACTTTTACCATCGAACTGTTGGCCAAGGGCGCGAAACGGGAAAACCTTGCGTCTTATTATGAGACGATTAAGGAAGGATTTGATGTTGCGAGAAGGTTTGGCACGGAACACCATGACGGCAATGCGACCATTGAATGGCATTTGAGATGCTTGTTCGATATACAGAAACGCTCGGATACCGACAAGAAAGTGCTGAACGGTTTTGCCGTGCTGCCTGCGAATTGCGAGTGCTCCCTTGAGGAAATAGGGCAATGGTTTGGCTTTGAAAACAAAGATTTGGACGAGTTGATACAAGACGGTTGGCTGTCGTATGACGAGGGCAAGCAAGCCTTTTCGATGCATCCTTTGGTGAGGGCGATTGTCCGTTTCGATTTCGCAGACGACGCGCAAGGCCACAAGAAAGCCATTGCGCCCGAAGGAATTATAGATAAGATTTTGGAGTATTTTTCAGAGGCTTCATTCGGTATTGATGACGGTTATCTGTTTTTACAACGAAGGATAGATATTGCCGAGTCTGTAATCAGTGCGGTTGCGCAAGAAGAAACGGAGACTTTGGCTTCAGTTTTGCATAATATAGGATATGCCTATGATGATATGGGAGACTACGACAAGGCTTTGGAGTATTACGGGAAGGCATTGGAAATATTTGAGTCCAAGTTGGGCAAGGACCATCCCTACACGGCCACGACCTACAACAACATCGCTTTGGTGTATAAAAATATGGGCGATTATGACAAAGCATTGATGTGTTTTGAGAAGGCATTAGAAATAAGAGAGTCCAAGTTGGGTAAAGACCATCTCTCAACTGCCACGACCTACAACAATGTTGCTGGAATATACGAAGCCATGGGCGACTATAACAAGGCTTTGGATTATTATGAAAAGTCACTGAAAATAAAAGAGTCCAAGTTGGGCAAGGAACATCCAGATACAGCCACGACCTACAACAATCTTGCTACGGTGTACGAAGACATGTGTTGCTACAATATGGCGTTGGAGTATTACGTAAAGTCACGGAGAATAAGAGAGTCCAAGTTGGGCAAGGAACATCCTTTAACTGCAATAACATACAACAATATTGCAAATGTTTATAGAGCCATAGGCAACTATGACAAGGCTTTGGAGTATCACAAAAATGCCATGGAAATAAGAGAGTCCAAGCTGGGCAAGGACCATCCTTACACGGCCACGACATACAATAACATTGCGGTTTTATATGAAGACATGGGAGATTATAACAAAGCAGTAGATTATTATTTTAGAGCATTGAATATTTGGCTAAATAGAGGTATAAAACATCGTGATGCAAAGCTGTATTTAGAAAACTTTACCAATTGTTATTATAAAGCAAACATGGGGGAAAAAATCGATGAATGGGTGAAAATCCATTTGAATGATAAGGAAAGGAGGTATAGTATGGAATTGATTGAAGTTTTGTTTGAATCGAGAAGAATCAGAGGTAGTTGTTCTTCTGCTGCTAAATCTCGCAAAAATTCTTCTCATAAACGCTCATCAGGTAGGCGCAATTCAGGAGGCCCTCGTCATTGAAGCCAAAAAGCCATATTTGGGGCATCTTTCTCTTCTATTTCTTAGTATAAAAAAGCAGTTAGATGAAAACGCTTTCATCTAACAGCCATTAATCGCTTTTATGCGATTTGCTGTCAGTGATTTACATTATACTTCACCAATCATTTTTGTCTATTATACCTCAAAATCAAGAACCATCTCTATACAATAGATTGTTTTCAAGGTCTTGCCACTTGCTATCAAGAAGCCAATATAGAGAAAGATTTTGGGGAATGGTTGAAAGAACAGTTGAGCGAGAAGGAGTGGGCGGCTTATTTGGAATTGAAGAAATTGTTGTAACCGAAAACGAACAAATGGGTTTCACAAACCGCAGGCGTTCAATATGCCATGGCAGCCTTCCACGACATCTCTCCAAGTGGCCTCGAAGTCGCCGGTGTACCAAGGGTCGGCCACGTCGCCCGGGCGCTGGGTGTAGTCCATCAGCAGGCTTATTTTGTGCTGGGTGTCCTCGCCCAACATCCGCCGCAGGTTGCGCAGGTTGTTGCGGTCCATGGCGATGATGAGGTCGTAGTGGCGGTAGTCGTCGCGGGTTATCTGTCGGGCGGTCTTGCCTTGGCAAGCAATGCCATGTTCGGCCAGCTTCTGCCGCGCCGGGGGATAGACGGGGTTGCCTGTTTCCTCGGTCGAGGTGGCGGCTGAGGCTATTTCGAACCTGTCAGAAAGCCCGGCTTCCTCCACGAGGCGTTTCATCACAAACTCGGCCATCGGGCTGCGGCAGATGTTGCCGTGGCATACAAACAAAATCCTTGTGGTCATGGTTCTCTATTGTGCTTCTAAAATTGTCTGCAATTTTGTCTCAAATCAATTACGTTGAAATCATCGATTTCGCTTTAATTCATACAATCAACACAACAAAAATTCTCTAATTCTCAAATTCTTGATAATTAAAAATCCCCTTAACTACGTTGAATCTTCGATTTCGCTATAATTCATACAATCAACACAACAAAAATTCTCTAATTCTCAAATTCTTGATAATAAAATCCCCATTAGTCAATTTCCAAAGTTTTCTTGCAAATCTCTATTTCCTCCGGGTCGCCGGTGTATTTGCCGAGGTCGTCGCTCAGCTTGACCACCTTTTTCCAGTTTCTCTTTTCGGTGATTTTGGCGGCGGTGAGTTTCACCACGATGTTCATCGCCTTCACGTTGTCGATGTCGCAGGTCAGGTGTGTGCCTATGCCGTAGGAGTCTTGCATCCTGTCGTTCACGGCCTCGTGGATGGCCAAGGCTTCGTCCACGTTCAGTCCGTTGCTGAAGATGATGGACTTTTGGGCGGGGTCCACGCCGAGTTCCTTGTATTTCCCTATGATTTCCTCGAGTGCCTCGTAGTTGTTGCCGCTGTCCACGCGCAATCCGTCAAACAGTTTGGCGTGCAGGGTGGTGAAGTTTTGGAAGAAGGCTTTGCGGGTATAGGTGTCGTAGAGGAACACGCCCAAGCTGCCGGCATACACATCCTGCCAATAGTCCATCGCCAAGTAGTTGGCTTCGTTGTAGCCATAGAGCGAGCAGGTCTCAATGAACTGGTGGCTCATCGTGCCGATGGGGGTGAGGTCGTATTTCATGGCCAAGAGCACATTCGACGTGCCCACGAAACAGGTCTTGGTGAACTGCTTTTGCGCGTCGATGAAGCTGCGGATGACCATGTCCTGATGCGCGAAGGAGAAACGGCGGCGCGTGCCGAAGTCGCTGAACTTGACGCCGTTGCCGATCAGGCGGATGGCCTTGGCGTATGATTTCTTGTATTCCTTCTCGGCGTCGTAGTGCTCGAATTCGCCTTTCAGCTCGTGCATCATCTCCGACACGGTGGCCAAGATGGGCATTTCCCAAAACACGGTTCGCCACAGCAGCCCCGTGACGCTGATGTGCAAGTGGCCTTCCTCGTCTTGGCTCACCTCCACCTCGGAGGGCCTCATGTGAAAGCCTCTCAGGAAGGTGAAGAACCACAGCGGGAAGTAGTAGCATTTGCGCTTCATGAAACGCACCTCCTCATCGGTGATTCTGAGGTTGGCGTAGCTGTCGAATTGCTCCTTCAGCTTCGCCGCGAACCCGTCGGGATAAACCGTGTTGTTGCGGTCCACGAAGGTGTATTGCCCGATGGCGCGGGGAAATTTCTGGAGGTAGGCATAGCACACGCTGAATGTGTATAGGTCGTTGTCTAACAAGCTGTTGATGATTTGTCGCATATCGTTGTTGTGTTGTTGTTTTTGTTGTTGCTGTCGTCGTTTCTGTTGTCGATGTTGTCGTCGTTGTTGCTGTCGTTGTTGCTGTCGTCGTTGTTGTTGTCGTCGTTGTTGCTGTCGTTGTTGCAGTCGTCGTTGCTGTTGTTTGGTCAGTCAGTTGAGCCAACGGTCAATGGCCAACGGCCAACAGCCAATAGCCAATAGCCAACAGCCAACAGCCAATAGCCAATTACATTTTGCTAATGATACTCCTGATTTTGTCTGCTACGTATTTCACCGAATTGGTCGTGTTTTCGAGCACTTGCACCAAGTCTTTTCGCTTGATGATTTCGGTGAGGCTGTAGTCTTGTTGGAACAATTTGCTGATATAGCTGCCGTAAAGCACGTCGTTTTCGTTTTCCAGGTTCTTGATTTCGTGGCAGAGGCGTACGATTTCCTTGCCTTTTATGTTGTCGATGTCAGGAAGGTCGACGAAGATGAGGCTGAGGTTTTCTGCTGCAAACACGATGTTGTCAGCCATCGTGGTAAGGTCTTCGTCCACGGCGAGGAAGCGTCGGGTGAGGACGATGTTGGCCGAGTCGTCGATGTGGTCGAGGAACGTGTCCATCATCTCGGCCAGTTCGTGTACTTCTTCACGGTCGAAGGGGGTGAGCACGGCGTTGAAAAGCTGGCTGTAGAAGTCGCGCAGCACCTCGTCGCCACCCGTTTCGCAGGCCTTGATTTCCTTTTTCAGGTTTTCCAATTGGTTGAGGTCGGTCTCCAAAAGCATCTGCCTCAGCAATTTGGAGGCTTTCTCGGTGTATTCGGCCTGCTTTTGGTAGAGCGGGTAGAATTTCTTCTCCTTGGGGACGAAAAACTGGAAGAAACTGTTGAGACTCATGGCGTTCAGATGGGTAAGAGGTGGAACAACAAGTTAAGCACGCCCGCGATGGCAAGCGGTACGGGGATGGTGAGCACCCACGAAAGGATGATGCGCTTGGCCGTGACCCATTTCACCGACTTCATCCCGTCGGTGAGGCCCACGCCGATGACACCGCCCGTGATGGTGTGCGTCGTGCTGACGGGAATGCCCATAAACGAGGTGGCTATCAAGGTGGTGGCGCCGGCAAACTCGGCGGAGAAACCACGCACCGGGGTGATTTTCGCCAAGCCGCCGCCCATGGTCTTGATGACGTTCTTGCCGCCAATCAGGATGCCCAACGACATGATGATGTAGCAGATGACGGCAAGCGTGTCGGGGATATGGAAAGACTGGCTGCTGTCGTAAAAGTTGGCGATGAAGTTCTTCATCTCAGGGGTGACGCCTTGCGTGGTGAATACGCTGGCCATCAGCACGGCGATGATGCCCATGGTTTTGGGCGCGTCGTTGGAGCCGTGGCCGATGCAGAAGGCCGCCGTCGAGAAGTGCTGCAACACCTTGAAGGTCTTGTCGACCCGTTTTCGTGGCTGGTTCTTGAAGATTTTCAGGAAGATACACTCCAAGAAGAAGCCGAGGAACAGTCCAATCAACGGCGACAGTACGATGAATGCCAAAGTGATGAGGATAGGCTTCATGTGCAGCACCGCACTCCCGTTGACGAACCACGCCGCCCCGATGATGCCTCCGATGAGGGCGTGTGAGGTGGAAATGGGCATGCCGCTTTTGGTGCAGATGGCCACCCAAATGGCAGCCCCGACGAGGGCGGAGAGAATAAGGTATGGGTCGATGACGTTTTGGTCGGCGAAGTTGGCCATGGTGTTGCCCACGGCAAACTGCTGGTTGAGGATGAGCCTGATGACGATGAAGGCCGTAAACTCCCAAAACGAAGCCCAAAGGATGGCCTGCACCGGGGTCATCACCTTGGTCGCAATGATGGTCGAAATCGAGTTGGCGGCATCGTTCATTCCGTTGAGGAAGGTGAAGACGAAGGCCAACAGGATGGAAAGGACGATGGCAATGGTCAGGAGGTTCATCACGATTCTTTTATTAAAAGGCTTTTAACGGTGGTGGTAACGTCCTTGGCGCGGTCGGTGGTGTCTTCCACCACTTGGGCTATCTCCTTGTATTTCAGCAATTCAATCTCGTCTTGCTCGTTGGTGAAGAGGTAGGAGATGTAATCGCCGTAAATGTCGTCGACGGCGTGTTCGACCAAGGTCACTTTTTGGCACAATTCGCTGATTTGCTGATGGTTCTTGCCGATGTCGTCAATCAGACCGAAGACTTGCAGGATGATGTTGGCGTCCTCGTGGATGTTGTCGATGATTTCCTTGATTTGCTTGTCGATTTTCTTGGGGTTGTACATCAGGATGGTCTTGGCCGAGTGGTTGATGAAGTCGAGGAACCTGTCCAAGTCCATTGCGAGGGCGTTCATGTCTTCGCGGTCGAAGGGCGTGACGAAGGCTTCGTTGAGCTCGATGTAGAACTCGCGCAGCAGCTCGTCGCCGGTCGTTTCTTGTTTCTTGATCATTCGGGTGAGCAGCTTGCGTTCCTCGTTGTCGTCGCTTTTGACGAGTTCCTTGAGGTATTTGGCGGCCACTTGGGCGGTCTCGGCCTGCTGCAAATAGGTGGGGAAGAAGTGCTTGTCGCGGTTTCCGCCCCTTGTGAAAAGGTTGTTCAGTGCCATTGTCGGAATGGGTTTGAATTTTGGGGCAAAGGTAAGGATTTTTGTTTTTGAATGTGATATATTTGCCATATAAAGAAATTTTTGTCATCCAAGTTGCGCACAAGGCCTTGACGCGATGCAGGGGATTGGATGCGTGCCTTCGTCGGTTGCCGTAAAAAACGATTTTGAAAAGGGAAACGGAAATATTGGGCTTGGAAACAATATTTGTTGTAATTTTGCGCTATGTTAGCAAAATGAGTCTATGCTGAAGTTGTGGCTATCGTTAAAAGTGTTCATCAAAGGCATGATCATGGGGGCGGTCAACGTGTTTCCCATATCAAGCGGAACGATTTCGCTCGTCTTGGGCGTGTTCGAACGCTTTGTCAATTCCATCAAGTCGCTGAATCCCAAGAATTTCAAGTATCTTCGAATGGGACAAGCCTCTGAGTTTGCCCGCCGCACCGATTTCAAGTTCTTCATTACCCTTTTCACGGGAGTGGTTTTAGGTATGGTGCTGACGGCTATCTTCGTGAAACAGACGCTCAAATCCTACGAGGTCTACACTTGGTCGTTCTTCATAGGCCTCATCATTGCCTCGGTGGTGTATGTGATGAAGCGCATCGAGAAGGTGAACATCAAGAACATACTGCTTGTCATGGCGGGTTTCCTTGTGTCTTTCTTGCTGTCCATCAAGTCCAATCCTTATTCCAACGACAGTTTCCTCTATCTTTTCCTTTGCGGCATTGTCGGGGCTACGGGAATGGTGGTGCCGGGGGTGTCGGGGTCGCACCTCATGCTTCTGATGGGAAATTACGAACTGATTGTCACTGAGGCGATTCCCGCCCTGACCAGAGCCTCCACGTTCCTTCAGGGCGCAAAGATTCTGTTTCCTTTCGCCTTGGGCGCGATAGTGAGCATCGTCTCGTTCTCTTATCTGCTTTCGTGGCTTATGCGCGATTACCGCGACTCGACGCTTTCGGTGCTTGCGGGCTTTATGTTAGGCAGTCTGCCCGTGGTGTATCCTTGGAAGGAGCCTGCCGCCGACATGCTGGATTTCGTTTTCCATCTTCCACAGTGGAACTCCGAACTGCTCATGGCACTGGTCATGGTGGCGATGGGGGCGGTTTCCGTTTATGTGCTGGAGCTGATGGGCAGGCATACGGCGAAAAAACAAGCTGAACGTTTGCAAAATCCAAAACCCCAAAGATATGGCAAGAAAACTCAATAGAATCGTCTTCACCCTTCGCGAAGACGAGGATTTCATCCCTTTGATTTCGTTGCTCAAGGCCTGCGACTTGGTGTATTCAGGCGCCGAGGCCCAAGAGGTGGTCACGGCGGGCATGGTGCTCCGCAACGGCGAAGTGGAATACCGAAAGCGGGCGAAGATCACCGCTGGCGAAGTGATTGTTTTTGAGAATTACGAAATAGAGGTGGAGCGTTGAAAACGTATGGACCTGTGAAAAGGATTTCACTTGCATGGGCAACGTCGTCGCGGAGCGATATGCTGATGGATTTGGCCAAGGGAAGAAACTCCTGGGCTGGAGCATTGCCAAAAGATTTATCAATGTATGGGTAGAGACGGTGCATGCACCGTCTCTACAGATTCTACAATTCTGCGCATATTCTTCTTGAACCAAAAATGTTGACGGATAATATTAAATGAATTTTTTATCAAATTACTGTTATTCAATTTGTTGAATATAATTATTCGTTCAGAAAAACGGGTTGAATTACAGAATATTCGTTCAGAAAAACGGATTGGAATGCTGAATTTTCGTTCAGAAAAACGGGGAATTTGTTGTTTTTTCGTTCAGAAAAACGTGAGATTTGTTGTTTTTTCGTTCAGAAAAGTGTATTTTTGCGCGCTATAAACAGTGAAAGATTTGCGAGTGTTGTTCACCGCATAGCCCCATTGTTCTGGGTTAAACACTCGGTTTATTTGTCTGTATTTTAATCATAACTTACTGTCAGTAACTGCAAATTTACTATTTTTGCGCTCGCAATCCTGCGTGCAGACAATCACGCTGCAAATCTAAGGTTTGTACCCGAATAGAAAAACAAATGGCAGAGCGTAACAATATGGAAACCAATGAGAGCGAGGCTGTTCTCAGTAGTGGTGATGGCTTTACGGCTTTCAACTTCGGAGGCTATCATATCCGTTTTAAGGCTCCTTACAGTCTCGAACACTATGTGGATGTCGTGAAGTGGGATGATGGTTATCTGGTAGTGCTGGCCAAGTATAGCCATAGTGCCGAACCAGAGGAGGAGTATATAGACCTCAAACCCATACTTGCCGGGTTATATATCGACCCCGCTGCTTTTCTGAAACCGATTAAAACCGTGCGTGTAGCTTATGCTTGATATCAAGACTACAAGGTGGCGGGTTATTATTTGTATTTTACTTCGTTCTGCGTAGTGGAATGTATGCATGTGCATGCCAGCGACAAAAAACTTACTGAGGGCGGCTCTGCCAAGTTCTTCGTTAAAAGTAACGGCGATTCGGTCTTACAGAGCCGTGGTGTACTTAATGATCGCGAAATTGCCAAGATTTCAGAGATTATCAAGGATTATTATCAGGAGATGTATATCCGCTGGACTCAATATAGCAAGAAAGGCTATTACGAGAAATAATCCATCAATTTTTTTGACGAAATCCAACAAAAAAGTAGAGACGGTGCATGCACCATCTCTACAAATTCTGCGTATTCTGCGATTTCTGCGTGAAACAAATCCTTATTCAGCAGAAAACTTGCAAACCAGATTCCTGTCGCCATAGGCATCGTCGATGCGGGTGACGTGCGGGAAGTATTTGTCCTGAACGTCGCTCTTCATCGGGAAACCGGCCTCTTCTCGCGGGTGAAGGGGAAGTTCCACTCGTTGGCCATCAGCATCTCGGCGGTGTAAGGCGCGTGGCTGATGATGTTGTTGCCCTTCTCGGCCTTGCCGTCCTCGATGTCCTTGATTTCCTTGCGGATTTGGATCATGGCTTCGACGAAGCGGTCAAGCTCGGCGATAGGCTCGCTCTCGGTGGGTTCCACCATCAGGGTCTCGTGTACGGGGAAGGCCACGGTAGGAGCATGGAAGCCGAAGTCCATCAAACGCTTGGCGATGTCGATGGCGGCCACACCAACGGTCTTATTGATACCGTTGATATCAAGAATCATCTCGTGAGCCACATGGCCGTGGTTGCCGGTATACAGGATCGGGTAGTAGTCCTTCAGTCTTTCCTTCAGGTAGTTGGCATTCATGATGGCACCCATAGTGGCTTTCTTCAGGCCTTCTCCGCCCAGCATCTTGATGTAGCAGTAGGTGATGGTGAGGATTTGAGCGCTACCGAACGGAGCGGCTGAAACGGCGCCTTCCTGCTTTTCGCCGCCGCAGTGGAACAAGATGTGCGAAGGCAGGTAGGGCTTCAGGTGTTCGGCCACGCCAATAGGGCCTACGCCCGGACCGCCTCCGCCGTGCGGGATGGCAAAGGTCTTGTGCAGGTTGAGGTGGCAAACGTCGGCACCGATGTAGCCGGGGCTGGTCAGACCGACCTGGGCGTTCATGTTGGCGCCGTCCATGTAGACTTGGCCACCGTTGTCGTGGACGATCTTCACGAGGGTGCGGATACCGTCCTCATAGATGCCGTGAGTGGAAGGATAGGTGACCATGAAGGCAGCCAAGTTGTCCTTGTATTGTTCGGCCTTGGCCTTGGCATCTTCGAGGTCGATGTTGCCGTTTTCGTCGCATTTCACCACAACCACTTGCATTCCAGCCATAGCAGCAGAGGCGGGGTTGGTGCCGTGGGCCGAAGCAGGAATCAGGCAGATGTTGCGGTGCCCCTGACCGTTGGCCTCTTGGTAACGACGGATGGTGAGCAATCCGGCATACTCGCCGCTGGCACCCGAGTTAGGCATAAAGCTCATACCCTTGAAGCCCGTGATTTCGCAGAGGTCTTTCTCCATCTCGTTGATGAGTTCGAGGTAGCCTTCCACTTGGTCGGCGGGGACGAAGGGGTGGATGTTGCCGAACTCAGGCCAGCTGAGGGCATACATTGAGGTGGCGGGGTTCAGTTTCATCGTGCAACTTCCGAGCGGGATCATGCAGCGGTTGAGGCTGAGGTCGCGGTTTTCGAGTTTCTTCATGTAACGCATCATGTCGGTCTCGCTGCGATACTTGAAGAACATCGGAGCTTGCATGAACTTGGAGGTACGTTGCATTTCGGGCTGGATGCCGCTGAACTTCTGACAGTTCGGGTCGCAAACGAGTTCCTCATGTTCCTTGCCAAGGGCTTCGGCGACGACTTGGCCAATCTCGTTGATGTCTTCGCGGGCAGTGGTTTCGTCGAGGCTGATGCCAAAGTGCTGCTTGTCGATGATGCGGAAGTTCATGCCGTGTTTCTCGGCGGCTTCCTTCACCTTGCAGGTGCAAACGCCTTCAGGCATTTCGAACAACAGCGTGTCGAAGAAGTGCTTGTTGAGTTGCTTCACGCCGAGTTTGGCCAACTCTGAAGTGAGTTTTCCGGCGAGGCAATTAATATGGTGTGCGATTTCAATCAAGCCCTCGGGACCATGATAAAGGGCATAGAAGCCTGACATGATGGCCAACAAAGCCTGCGCCGTGCAGATGTTTGACGTGGCTTTTTCGCGCTTGATGTGCTGCTCGCGGGTTTGCAGGGCCAAGCGGAAAGCGGGATTGCCGAGGGCATCCACGCTGATGCCGATGATACGTCCAGGCATTTCGCGCTTGTAGGCTTCGGTGGTGGCGAAGTAACCGGCGTGAGGACCGCCGAATCCCATCGGCAGGCCAAAACGCTGGTTGGAACCGAGAACCACGTCGGCGCCCCATTCGCCGGGAGGCGTGATGAGGGTGAGGCTGAGCAGGTCGGCGGCCACGGCCACTTGCATGCCTTTGGCTTTCCATTCGGCAACCTTGGCGCGGTTGTCGACGATTTCACCGAACTGGTTGGGGCATTGGATGATAACGCCGAAATATTCTTCGTTTGCTTCAAACTTGTTGATGTCGTCAATCACGACTTCGATGCCAATGAAGTGGGCGCGGGTCTTGATGACTTCGATGCTCTGTGGGAACAGGTCGCAAGCCACGAAGAACTTCTTCACGCCGGCCTTCACTTGGGCGCGGCTGCGCGAGTGCCAGAACATCAGCATGGCTTCGGCGGCGGCGGTGCCTTCGTCAAGCAGGCTGGCGTTGGCCAAAGGCATGGCAGTGAGGTCACTGATGACGGTTTGGAAGTTCACGAGGGCTTCCAAACGGCCTTGCGAAATCTCGGCCTGATAGGGAGTATAAGAGGTGTACCAGCCCGGATTTTCAAGGATGTTGCGCATGATGACGCCCGGGGTGATGGTGTTGTAGTAGCCCAAGCCGATGTAGGTGCGGAACTGCTTGTTCTTGGCACCCAAGGCCTTGAGGTGGCTGATGACTTCGTACTCGTTCATGCCATCGCCGATGTTGAGGTCTTTCGGCAGACGGATTTCGGGAGCGATGATTTCGTCGACAAGTTGTTCTTGCGATGCAACGCCGATGACCTTGAGCATCTTTTCAGCGTCGGATGCGGTGGGGCCGTTGTGGCGTTTGATGAAATTGTTTCTAATCATGTTGTTGATTTAATTAAGATTATGATTGCTTCGTTTATTTGTATTCTTCAAGTTTGTTCTTCAAGTCGTCGATGGTTCTTATGTTTCTGATTTCGTCGGTGGGGATTCGGTTGAGGTTGGCACTCCAAGTGTTAAAGTTGGATGCGCTTCTCAAAATGGTCATTGTGAGGTATCTGAATTCCTTTGACTTGAATTGCCCATTGTATTTCCTGAACAATTTGCCGTAAGAGGTCATTCGTTTGTCCTTTTGGTGGATCAAGTCCCAGAATTCTTTGTCGAATTGGGCTTTTAATGCCTTGAGTTCCTTGTCGGAAAGTTGCGGAACGGTGTCGGTGATGGATTTCTCGGCGGGTTTTTCCTCAACGACGCTTTCCTTAGGAGACGTTTGGCTCGAAGGTCCTTCTTGGACGATTTCTTCTGCGGCTTTCTCTCCAATGCCTTTTTCGATGACGCTTTCTTCGGCAACTGCATCAAGTGCGTCTATGGTGTCAGCAGAGGTTTCCAAAGCATCTTCGGGAATGACGACCACTTCGGGATAGGAAGTAACGGATACTTCCTCCTCGAAATCATTGTTTTCAATCGTAATGTTTTCGTTTTCAGCCAATACCGATTCTTGGTCGGGACGATTGAAAACGGTGTATAGAATCATCCCGATGAGGACGATGATGGCAACACTGGCCAAATAACGCCAAATGTTCTGCCTCAATCTTTCGCCAAACCCGATTTTCTCGAATCGGGCAACGATTTTTCCGTCATATTTGCCAGTCCCAAACGGCTCGAAATCGAACCCAACCAAAACATGGCCTTTTGGCGGTATGATGAAAGAACTGGGAATGTCGCGGCCATCCAGAAAATTGGAATAGTGAGGGCATTCGGCTGTTTTTGTGCCTTTTCCAGGATCGAGATAATAGGTTTTGGGTGTGTTTTGCTCGTCCATGATTCTTTAGCCGACTTTGTTTTTCAATGCATCGATGGTGTTGATGGATTGCAATTGTTTGTCAGGGATTGCCCTTAGCTTTTCGAGCCAAACCTTGAACGAGGCGTAATCCTTCAATATCGTAAATCTCAAATAATCAAACTCTTCGCCGCTCACTTTTGACCTGTATTCGTTGTAAAGTTCGGTGTAGGTATCCATTGAGGGCGTCTTTTGGTGTACAAACTCCCAAAACTTTTGCTTGAACATTGCATCGGGGTCGTTAGCGGCGGGTTTTTGAGGCTGTGTTTCAGTGTTTTGGCTGATATTGGCCTCTGTGTTTTTGGGCTGCTCCACCGCTTTTTCGGTCGCTTCGGGTTGGGCGGGGGCTTCTTCGGCAGGCTTGGCGGCTTCAGCCAAAGTGGTTTGCTTGGCGGCCTTGTCTTTCTTTTTCTTCTCTTTTTTCCTGATTTCGGTCTTTGGCTTGGCTTCCTTTTCAACGGGCCTGTCGGTTACGGGCTTCTTGAAAATGCTGGTGGCCAACAAAATGACCAAGCCTATCACGAGGATGATGATCAGGGCCAAAATCAGTTTCCAAAGGTTCGATTTCAGCCTGATTTTGAGAGGTTCCTTCGTGTAGATTGCGTAAAGTTTGCCGTCGTAGATTTGGTTGCTCGCGTCGGGGTCGAACCTGAAACCACTGAATACATAGCCTTTCGGCGGAATGATGAACTCTTCAACATCGTGCCCGTCCTCGAAGTTGGAGTAGGGGCAGCCGTCCATCTTTTTCCCCTTTCCGGGGTCAATGCTATAACGTTTTTCCTTTAAATCCATTTCTTTTTGCTTTCGGGAGGTCAGTTCAACACTTTGTTCATCGTAATGTAGTCGGGGTAGGCAAGTTGATGGTTGTTGATGCTGATGTAAGGCTTCATCTTCAGGCCCACGTCGACGGGATTGCTGCTTGCGCCAGCCAACTTGAATGCGAGGTTGACGATGGCATCTGTCGACTCGCCACTGAAGAGCTGGAACAAGTCGGTTGTGATGGGGATGCTGACGACGTTGCTCGACTTGGCAGGAACGTTGACGCTTTGGTTCATTGTGGTGCTGACCACTTGTTTTCCGTTGAGGCTCAATATGTAATCCATCTTGGCCATCGAGGCGGCGATGGAGTTGGGATTGTCGACTTTCACGTTCACGTTGAAGGTCACGGGCAGCTGCTTGTTCATGATGGCGTTGGCCAACGAAAGCAGTTGGGCGGCGTTGAGGTCGCTTCTCGACATACCCTTACTCAAGTTGACGCCGAGCATCTGGATTTGGTTGACGCTATCGAAATTGAAGGTGCAGTTGGCGAAATTGGCCATCTGCGCCACTTGGGTCAGCACTTCGCAGGACGAAAGTCCCAAGGCCACAAACAGGACGATAAGGGTTCTCTTGATTTTTGACATTGTATGTAACTTTTTAATTTCCAAATATTTAAATAACAATTTAGGAATCCGTGAAAGGTAGGAATCCTATTGGGTTTCAAATTTGCAATAATACGAAAAAAGTCGGACATGCAGCCCGACTTTAGGAAAAAAATCTTCATTGGTATTAAACATGAATTTTCAAAAATCATTTCTGATAATTCGTGTAAAATTTATGGTCAGTAGATGAGCAAATTTAGTTTACATATTGGACACGAGACTACGGGACTGCGAGACTACGAGGAATTTGCTTGTCCCGAGGTCTCGAAGTCCCGTGTCCCGAAGTCAAAAGATATTGCAGTTTAATTTTGAACAGTTACTTAATTCGTGTAAAAAACAATTCTTTTATTCCTCGCCACGGCGCGAAGCGCGTTTGCGCTCCAACTCGTCGAGGATGATTTTGCGCAGGCGCAGGCTCTTGGGCGTGACCTCAAGATACTCGTCGTCGCGGATGTATTCCATGTATTCCTCCAACGAGAAACGCACTGGCGGGATGAGGCGGATGGCCTCGTCGCTGCCGGAGGCGCGCACGTTGGTCAAGTGCTTGGTCTTGCACACGTTGATGACGATGTCGTTGCTGCGCGTGTTCTCGCCGATGACCTCTCCGGCATAGACGTCCTCATTCGGGTTGACGAAGAAGGTGCCACGGTCTTGCAGTTTCCAGATGGCGTAGGGGATGGCCTGGCCGGTTTCCATCGAAATCAGGGCACCTACGTTGCGCGTTGGCATTTCGCCCTTCCAAGGCTCGTAGTCCTTGAAGCGGTGCGACACAATGGCTTCGCCCTCGGTGACGGTCAATAGCGTGTTTCTCAAGCCGATAAGTCCGCGCGAAGGGATGTCGAAATCGAGGCACATGCGGTCGCCCTTGGGCTCCATTTGGGTCATTTCGCCCTTGCGGGCGCTGACCTGCTCGATGACGCGACCAGCGAAGTCCTCCGGCACCAAAACGGTGAGCACTTCGAAAGGCTCGCACTTCACGTCGTCGATGTCTTTGATGATGACTTTGGGCTGTCCGAGTTGAAGCTCATAGCCTTCGCGGCGCATCGTCTCAACAAGGATGCTGAGGTGCAAAATGCCGCGACCGTAAACCATCAATGAATCAGGCGAATCGGTGTCTTCCACTTTCAGGGCGAGGTTCTTTTCGGTCTCCTTATATAAACGCTCGCGAAGGTGGCGTGAGGTCACATATTTGCCTTCCTTGCCGAAGAACGGCGAGTTGTTGATGGTGAACAGCATGCTCATCGTAGGCTCATCGACATGGATGGGCGGCAGGGCTTCAGGGTTCTCGTAATCGGCCACGGTGTCGCCAATCTCGAAGTCGTCGATGCCCATCAGTGCGATGATGTCGCCCGCCTCGACGGGTTTCTTGGTGCGTTCCTTGCCCAATCCTTCAAAGGTGTAAAGCTCCTTGATGGTGGACCGGGTGACGGAGCCGTCGCGCTTCACCAACGAGACGTTTTGTCCGGCCTGCAAGGTGCCGCGTTTCAGTCGGCCCACGGCGATACGGCCCACATACGAGCTGTAATCCAACGAAGTGATCAGCATTTGCGGCGTGCCTTCCTCGAACTTCGCGGGCGGAATGGTGTCGATGATGACATCCAAAAGGTAGGAAACGTTGTCGGTGACGTGATTCCAGTCGTCCGACATCCAGCCTTGCTTCGACGAGCCATAAACGGTGGGGAAGTCCAATTGGTCTTCGGTCGCGCCGAGGTTGAACATCAGGTCGAAGACGGCCTCTTGCACCTCATCGGGACGGCAGTTGGGCTTGTCCACCTTGTTGATGACGACGATGGGCTTCAAACCTAATTCGATGGCCTTTTGCAGCACGAAACGGGTCTGCGGCATGGGGCCTTCGAAGGCATCGACCAACAGCAGAACGCCGTCGGCCATGTTCAGGACGCGCTCCACCTCGCCACCGAAGTCGGCGTGGCCTGGAGTGTCGATGATGTTGATTTTCACGTCCTTGTAGCGCACCGACACATTCTTCGAAAGGATGGTGATGCCGCGCTCGCGCTCAAGGTCGTTGTTGTCGAGGATGAGTTGCCCCGGAGCCTCGTCCGACTCCTTGAACAGTTGTGATTGGTAAAGGATACGGTCCACGAGGGTGGTCTTGCCGTGGTCAACGTGGGCGATGATAGCTATATTTCTGATATTCTGCATTTTAGTAAAAATTGCTTTGATATTTGAAGGTGCAAAATTACAAAAAAATCGCTTTGTTTGGATATTTGTTGTAACTTTGCGCTCGAAATAATAATAAGGAGACATTGAAATGATTGCGGTAACAATCAACATTCCAAATTCTGATTTGGGATTTTTCAAGAAAGTGATGGCAAGGATGGGCTGGTCGATGGAGGAAGCGACTATCGTTACTGCGCCTGCCTATGGGAAAGAAAAGACACTTGAAAAAATTGATCATGCCTTCAAGCAGTTCCGTCAAATGCAGGAAGGGAAACTCAAAGGCATAGACGCGGAAGAGTTGCTCAATGAATTGTAGGATTACCGTTACTCCCGATTTTAGGATTGAATTGAAGCATCTTGCAAAGAAATACGCTTCAATCAAGGAAGACTACGCTTCTTTTCTTGACGATTTGAGAACCAATCCTTTGATAGGAAAGGAACTGGGTAAACATCTCCGTAAAGTTCGTTTTTCCATTGCCTCAAAGGGCAAGGGAAAAAGTGGAGGGGCAAGAGTGATAACTCATACGGTATTAATTGAAATCAATGACGCAAACATCACCCTTCTGACCATCTACGACAAATCGGAAAAAGACAATGTCAGTGATAAAGAACTTCGTCGTTTGATGAGGAAGAATGGATTGGACTGAGTGTTTTATTCTGAAAGCGGTTTGGTTTGTGAGTTCCGGAATCATCAAGCGATACTTTTGGCTCCTCGATACCATTTGTTTATAGTCTGCCGTTAATAAACTCCACAATCTCCTCCCGCTTCGGCGAACTGACGACAAAACTCCGCCCGTCTTTCATTCGGATGAGGAAGCATTGTTGGGTATGCGTGACGAACATCCTCATTTTCCCGTAGTTGTCGTGCTTGAAATGGCCGATGAAGCCATACAATCCGCCGCTGCCGCAAGTGCGGATGGTTTTGTCGAAGATGCTGCGGCTGTCTTCAATGATGGTGCACGATTTGATGTCCTCAAGTGGTATGTCCACTTTGCCGATGGGCCGCCAGATTCTTAGGCTTTTTTCGGTGACGACCAGACGTAATGGGATGAAGAATGAAGGGCTTGTCAGAAAGACTAATGATATGATTTCCAAAACAATAACAGAGCTCCGAAATGCATTATAAACCATCGACAAAATCAGCAAGTTGTAGAGCGTTGTGATGATGACAATCAGCGGGCTCATCGGGAATGCTGAGGTGATTTTTGTTGTGTTGTCTTTCATTTCAACCAATAGAATTCTTCTTTCGCCACAATCGGCTTTAGGGAGCTTATAAAATTTGCTCCGTAGGAGCTTCCTACAAATAACAAAACACAATAATTCAACGAGTTGTACTCCGTAGGAGTTTTCTTTTGCTTGAATTTTAGAAGTCTCCTACAATTCTTATCTTAACGCAATGCGTATCGCCTCTAATACCATCTCCTCCATGACAAAATAGGTGTCGGGCTTAGGATGGCAGCCGTCTTCGCTCAGCGAGGATGGCAATCCAAGGTGCTCGTCGGCGAGGGCGGAATGATAGTCTACATAGACGATGCCATTGGCTTCGGCGTAGGCTCTCAGGTTGTCGTTGATTTCGACGATGGTCTGCCCAGGGTTCAAAATCTCCTCCCTCCATGGGAATTTCGAGCAAGGCGGTATGGAACTGATGATGGGCACGATGTCATGGGCGCGGGCCAGGTCACACATGGCGACGATGTTGTCGACCACCTTTTCTGGAGCCACCCAATAGTCGTTGTGCGCCACGTCGTTGGTGCCTGCCATGATGACCACGGCCTTGGGATGCAGGTCGATGACATCAGCGGTGAAGCGCACCAGCATCTGCGCTGAAGTCTGTCCCCCGATGCCCCTGCCGCAGAAGTTGTTCTCGCTGAAGAACTCGGGATGGAAAGAGGCCCAGTTGTCGGTGATGGAGTTGCCCATAAACACGACGTCGGGGAACTTGCCGCTGGCAATGATACTGTCGTTGTCGGCCTTGTAACGGTTGAAGCCGAACCAGTCTTTTTGTGCATAACCTGAAAACCACATGGCTATTAAGATGATGATAAGGGTTGTTTTACGCATAGGATGATAGTTTGGTGCAAAATTACATAAAAATAAGGTAGAATTACCTCATCCAGTAGAATTCTTCTTTCGCCACAATCGGCTTGAAATATTCATCAATAATCCCTTGGTCGACAAGCTCTTTCGGCGTGCCCTGGCGCAAAGGCTGCTGGGGCGCGACGACCCACATCACATCGGCGTGGCGGAGCAAGAGGTCAAGGTCGTGGCTGCTGAAGAGGATGGTTTTCTTTTTCTCGCGCGAGAGTTTGTGCATAATGTGTACCAACTCGATCTTGCTCGGATAGTCGAGGAAGGCTGCTGGCTCGTCCATAAAGATGAGAGGCGTGTCCTGCACCAAGGCTTTGGCAATCATCACTTTCTGTTGCTCGCCGTCGCTGAGGGAAACGAAATTGCGGTTGACCAAATGGCCGATGCCGACGGTTTCTAAGCTGTCGTAGATGATTTGTTCGTCGTCGGCTTTCAGTTTGGCCAAGAGGCCGAGGTGGGGATAGCGACCGGCGGCCACGATGTCGAAAACCTTCAAAAACAGGTCGTCGGGCTTCTCGGTCAGCACGAGGCTGAACAATGAACTGCGCTCGGTGGGGGAGTAGTCGCGCAAGTCTTTTCCAAACAACTTGACCTCGCCGCCGACGGGTTTGATGCTGGCCGACAGCGTCTTGAACAGCGTCGTCTTGCCCGACCCGTTGGGACCTGCCAAGGCCACGATGTCGCCTTCATTGAGGCTTACGTTGATTTCGGGCATCAAGGCCTGGCCTTTGTAGCCGATGGACAGATGATTTGTTTGGAGGACTTCGCTCATAATGGTCTCTTTAACTACGAATTACACGAATTATACGAATTTGATAAAGAATTTGGGACGCAAGCGTCCGAATGGGTACGAATGAGCCAAATTCGTAGAAATTCGCGACTTTAGTCGCAAAATTCAATTCGTTCCATTCGTAAAATTCGTAGCTCCTTTTCATAATCTATTGTCCTTGACTGAATCGTTGACGGTGGAAGATAACCCACAGCACGATAGGCGCACCAATCAATGCCGTGACAGAGTTGATGGGCAGGTTGCCTTCAAACGAGGGCAGTCGCGCGATGAGGTTGCAGAACAATGCCAAGTCCATTCCGAGGAAAGCCGTGGCTGGGATGAGCAGTTTGTGGTCGCTGCTGCGGAACAGGAAACGCGCGATATGCGGCACGGCCAATCCCAAAAAGGCGATAGGCCCGCAAAACGCCGTGATGATGGCCGTCAGGAAGCCCGAAACCAAGATGATGAGCATACTGCTCCGCTTGATGTTCACGCCAAGGTTTTCGGCATAACGCTCGCCCAACAGCAAGAGGTTCAAGGTCTTGAATAACAGGAACGAGGCAACTACACCTAAAATTACCGTGGCTGCGAAAAACGGCAGTTGTGCCTTGCTCACGTTGGAGAAACTGCCCAAGCCCCAAATGACGAAGGAATGAAGCCCTTCCTTTTGGCTGAAGAACTTCAGAATGTCGGTGACCGAACTCGCGATGTAGGCAATCATGATGCCCACCAGCACGAGGCTGACCATGCTCCTGAGTCTCGAACTCAGTGCAAGGATGAGCAAAAGCACCGCAAAAGCACCCAAAAACGCCGCCACGGTGACGCCAAATGTGGACCATAGAGCCAAAGTGCTGACCGACAGTCCCGTAGCAGTGCCCAACAACACAACCAAAGCCACCCCAAGGCTCGAACCGCTACTGATGCCCAATAGCGACGGGTCGGCCAAGGGATTGCGGAACAGGGTCTGCATCAAAAGGCCTGAAACTGAAAGCCCTATGCCCGCCAAAAGTGCAGTGATGGCTTGCGGCAGGCGGTAGTCGAGGATGATGGCGCGGTAGGTCGATGCGTCGCCGCCGAAAACGGCTTCCCAAAACTCCTTCCACGGGATGGAAACCGAGCCATAGCGCAAGTTCAAGGCAAAAAGCACGATGCCCACGGCCACAATCCCAAGCGAGACGGGCACGAGGGGCGGATGGTGACGGGTCATATTTCGGGTCGCGTCGGTCATTAGAAAAAACCCTAACCGAAAAGTCTCGATTAGGGTTTGATTTTGTAGCCCATAGCGGAATCGAACCGCTGTTTTAAGTGTGAGAAACTTACGACCTAGGAGTCGAACCCACAACCGCCTGATCCGTAGTCAGGGACTCTATCCAATTGAGCTACTAGTCCAGTCGTTTTTGACACTGCAAAAGTACAGCTTTTTTCTTTCACGCAAGCAAAAATTCAGGAAAAAATTTATTTTCTGTTTCAAATGATTGATATTCAAATAAATAATTTTTACATAGGCAAGTCGATTTTCGTTTGTTTTTGCTGTTGCAATCGCTTTTTTGCTATCTTTGCGCCATCTTTTTCAAAATTATTACGTCATGAGATTATTACTGATCAGCAATTCGACCAATTTCGGTGAGAATTATTTGGCTTGGGCTTCGACCCAAATCGAGCTTTTCTGCTTGCAGAACCATATTAATAAGGATAGCCGCATCGTTTTCGTGCCTTTCGCGGGCGTGAACATCGGCGGGATGGTGTATCCTCAGAGTTACGATGCCTACGAGTCGAAGGTGAGGAACGTTTTCCGCACCAAGTTCGGCTTGGAGAACTTCACTTCCGTCCATCATTTCGACGACAAGGTGAAGGCCGTCAACGAGGCCGACTGCATCGTGGTGGGCGGCGGCAACACCTTCCACTTGGTGGCCGAAATGCACCGCTACGGCCTGATGGAGGCCATCCGCAACCGCGCCCTTGCCGGCGTGCCTTACATGGGCTGGAGCGCAGGCTCGAATGTGGCTTGCCCCACGCTTTGCACCACCAACGACATGCCGATTGTGCAGCCCGCTTCGTTCAATTGCCTCAATTTGGTGCCGTTCCAAATCAACCCGCACTATCTTGACCCGCACCCCGAAATCGACAAGATGATCAAGCACGGCGGCGAGACGCGCCAAGACCGTATCAACGAGTATCTTGCCGTGAATCAGAATGTGACCGTGGTCGGCCTGCGCGAGGCCTCGGCACTTTGGGTAAACGATGGCAAGATGATGCTGAAAGGCGGCAAGAAGATGGTCATTATGCGCTACGGCAAGGAAGCCGTCGAGATTGACCCGAATTCGGATGTCACGTTCCTGCTTGAAGGGCAACAGGCTTGATGGAATGAGTGTCTTTCACTGACCCGAAATTAACCCTATTTATACACCATTTAACCAACAAAATTGTATTGATGATCAAAGATAGAATTTAACTAACATATTATAAACCATAGCGTTTGCCGCTATTCTGAAATCATTCCAAAGCTTGGCCGCAATGGAACTTTCACAAAAGTAGAGCGAGCCTGCATATAATGCGGGCGAGCTTATCTGTGAAAGTGGGTAAGGCCAAGCACCCGGAATGTGGATAAGTTTCGTCCGCGTTTCGTTTTGCTTGGTCTGAAAGGTTTTAGGGAATTGGTGAACGCCCTAAAACCAATCTTGATGACAAATTATGAGAAACAGACAGATTTCATCATAGCCTCTTTGCTTGGGGAGGCGGGGCTTGACTTCACTTTCAACGGGAGCAAAATCAAGGAAGTGGAGGAAGCGTTGAAAACCGCATCAAAACGCGGCACAGGCAAACAGGGATTTCCCGAGTTTGTCGCTGTGTCGGGAGAGTACCTTATTGTGATTGAAGACAAGGCAGACCCCACAAAGCAGGTGAAATACGTTGACCCCAATTCTCCGAAAACGCTTTTGATGGACCGCAGCAGCGTTACTGACTATGCCGAAAATGGCGCAGTCTTCTATGCACGACACATCGTTGAAAACACGCGCTTCAAGAAGGTCTTTGCTTTTGGTTGTTCGGGGACAGAGCGAGGAAGGATGGTTATTCGACCCATTTTTGTTTCGCCTAAGATGATTATGTTGTTGCCTAAAGTTCAAGACTTTACCGAGTTCTCGAAAGAGCGCATCAATGCTTACTACGGGAAAAAAGTCTTGAACAGCAAGCCGGTCGAGCAGGTTGAGTTGGAACAAATCATTAGTCGCGCAGCCGCACTCCACGAGGATTTGCGCAATTATGGCAATTTAGGCGACACGGAAAAGCCCCTTGTGGTTTCAGCCTTGCTTTTGGCTTTGGCCAACACGGGATTCCACACCGAAATGCTGATTGGAAGCCAAGAGAACGGAACGACCGACGGCGACAAAGTGATGCGTTACTTATCGGACTATCTCACGCAGGTGCAAGTGCAGCCACAAGTGAAAAAAGACCAAGTGCTTGACCAATTCCGCATCGTGAAAAACCGCCCGATTTTGAGTGCCGTAAACGCTCGTTTGGGCAAAACGCCACTTCGCTATTTTGCAGAATACCTCGACTCGAATGTGCTAACCGCCATTCGCAACAATCATCCCGAGGATGTGTTGGGCCGCTTTTATGGTGAGTTTATCAGTTATAGTGGTGGTGACGGCCAGTCATTGGGCGTGGTTCTTACTCCGAAACACATTACCGAGTTGTTCTGTGAATTGGTTGAAATTAAGCCATCCGACAAAATACTTGACCCAACTTGTGGAACAGGTGGTTTCCTTATAGCAGCCCTTAGCAATATGCTGAACCAAATTGACGAACAATGTGAGATGGGAAAACTGTCGCCAAAGCAAAGGGACGAATTGAGAAAGTCTATTCGCAAAAACAATCTTTTTGGTTTTGAACTTCGCGATGATATGTTTTCAATCGCCACAACCAATATGATACTTCGGGGCGATGGCAAAAGCAATTTGATTTGCGATGATTTCTTGGCACAATCCTCTATGGTGCTTCAACAATACTGTTGCACCGTGGGTATGATGAATCCTCCTTATTCGCAAGCGAAAAACAAGGCTACGGAGCATTTGAGTGAACTGAAATTCATTGTCCATTTGCTTGATTCGCTTGCCGAGGGTGCGCGTTGTGCCGTGATTGTGCCGCAAAGCACTATGGTCGGTAAAAGCAGAATGGACAAGTTGGACAAAGCGTATATCCTTGAACATCATACTCTTGAAGGAGTGATTACGCTTAATCCCCAGACGTTCTATGGAGTGGGGACCAATCCTGTAATTGCCGTTTTCACAGCCCATCAGCCTCATCCAGAACGAAAATACTCGAAGTTCATTGACTTCAAGGACGACGGCTATGTGGTGTTTCCACATATCGGGTTGTTGCCGACCGAAAGAGCTGACGAGCGGCATCGTTTGCTGATTGACTGCTGGAGGCACAACAGGCCTGCTTCCAATAATTTTATGGTGCAAAGCACAGTGGAGGCTGGTGACGAATGGCTGCACTCATTCTATTATTTCAATGAGGCCATACCAACCGAAGAAGACTTTGAACGTACAATGGCTGATTATCTTTCGTTTGAGTTTTCGATGATTGCACACGGAAGGGGCTATTTGTTTAGAAAGGAGGAAGTATGAAAAGGTTGGATGAGTTGAAATGGAAAGCGTTTTTCCTGACTGATGTGTTCACCCTTAATGCTACGAGTAGTAGTATTGATAAATGTAGGTTGAATGGCATATCAGGAATTATACCTTATATTACGCGAACTGATACAAATAATGGTTGGGAAATGTTTGTTGGTAATCAAAACAACTATCAGATTGATGAAGGAAATGTCATTACAATAGGCTTGGATACACAATCTGTTTTTTATCAACTTGTTCCTTTTTATACCGGGCAAAATATCCAAGTTCTTTCATCCATCAAATTGAATAAATATGTGGCATTATTCATAATTCCTTTGTTAAAGATACAAATGAGGAAGTTTAATTGGGGAGGAAACGGTGCTACATTGGGGAGACTAAAAAGGCTTAGAATTATGCTTCCAACAAATGAAAAGAACGAACCTGTTTTGCCTTTATGGAAGCCTATATGCACAATGTGGAGCAGATATTATTGAAACGGCATAAGGACTATTTGACAAGTGCAATGCCGAGTCAAGAGCCCGAAAAAGTATCTATTGATGGAAAGAAATGGAAAGCGTTTTTTATGAATGAGGTATTTGACATCAAATCAAGTGTGCGATTAACCAAAGATAATATGGTTGTTGGAAACCGACCTTTTGTCGGTGCTTCTGATTCCAACAATGGGGTAACTGCATTTGTGGGCAATACAAACAATTCTCTCGATAGTAATGTATTGGGTGTCAATTACAACGGTAGTGTGGTCCATAGTTTCTATCATCCTTACGAAGCCATTTTTTCAGATGATGTGAAACGTCTCCATTTCAAGCATTACAAAGATGATAAATATGCCTATCTTTTTGTGAAACAAGCAATTTTACAGCAAAAAAGCAAATTTGAATACGGGTATAAATTCAATGGCGAAAGAATGAAACGCCAACAAATACTCCTTCCCGTTACCATTTCTGGCGAACCCGATTATGCCTTTATGTCGGCATATATGAAACGGTTGGAATATGATATGCAGCGGCGATATTTGGATTATTTGGCAAAATAGTTCGTATCAAACGCCTTGACATCTTCAAAGACCACGAGGCTGCGGTCGAGGTGGATGATTTTTCGTCCACCTTTTTCGCCTTTGATGAGGTAGATGGCTGCCTCGTCGCTGATGAGGTCGCGGAAGGCCTTGCGGATGCGTGAGAGGTTGGCGTTCATCGTGGCTCCAACGAAGTTGGTGAGGTTGTCGATGGCTTTGCGTAGCAGGTCGTCATCGCTGTAGACTGAGGCCTGGCGGTAGATTCTGTACAGCTCCTCTTTGTGGTCGTTGAGGTGGCTGAGCAACACGCCGTCGGGGTGGAGGAGGAAAAACACATACAAGGCCCTGCATAGCGCGGGCATCTTCACCTCGGTGTTGTTGCGGTCGGTCAGGAAGATTTCGGCTCGTTTGGTGATGTAGAGCCGGCTCAGCTCGCGGTTGGCGTTGTATTTCAACAAAGTGTCGAGGATGATTTTGTGCAGGCCGGTGTAGTTGAGCTCGTCCTTGGGCTGCCGGTCGGCCTTCAAGGCCATTTTCCTGACGAGTTGCTTCTCCTTGGCATCGGTGAGCACGGGGTGGATTTTCGGGATGTGCGAGTACAGCCTTGCAATGCGTTTCAAGGTGCGCAGGGGCTGGTCGGTGGTTTCAATGATGAGGAAGTCTTGGCTCACTCCGGGCCTCATATTCCCGATTTTCATCAAAAACGATGGTTTGTTGATTTTCAATCCGTTGGCGTTCAGGTAGTTGAGGAATATCTCTTTGGAGAGGAAAACGCTGCTGAGTTCCGAGAGGTTGTGGTCTATGTGGTCGAGTTGGTCGGCGGTGAGGGTGGGCTCAATGTAGCTGAGCGTGTTGCGGAAGGTCGGCTTCTTGCTTTCGAGGTCGCGGATGACGTGGGGCAAATAGAAGAACTCGCGATGCGACTTGCGAAGCAATTTGCAGATGGCTTCGTAGTCGCGCTCGATGCTTTCGTTGACTTGTGCGTCGTAGTCGGCTTCCACATAAAGCACGGCATTGTGGATTTCGAAGTTGAGGTTGGAGATGGAAACGAATTTGGCGTTGATGCCACGGGTTTGGGGCAAGTCGATGCCGATGGAGAGGAGCAGGGCGGTCAGGAGGAGCTTCTCGCTGGCGTCCAAGGTGTTGTCTGACAAAGAAATCCGCTGGAACACCCACAAGATGGCCGATTTTTCGATTTGTCCGAGGGTGCGCAAGGTGGTCACAGCGACAGAAAGGCTGATGCGCGTGGCTTTCTGCCTGCTGGTGAGGGTGATGCCAAACACTTCGTAAGCCCTTTGCAGATAATCTATTTCGCCTTGGTTGACGATGCCGTCGCATTGCACCAAATCTGACAAAACCTTGGCTAATGCCGTCTTGTGTTGTTCGCTGAATTTCATTGTTTTACATAATATAATTTGGGTTGTAACCTTGCAACCTCTTTCCATTTTGGCGAGAGGTTGTATTTTTGCCGTGTTTTTTTCAATGGCAAAATTACGGTTTAATTCAATACGAACAAAAATGGCGAGAGATTATAAGAATGGTTTGACCCACGAGGAAGTCGAGGAAAGCCGGCGCATACACGGCGACAATGTTTTGACCCCGCCCAAGAAAGACCCGCTTTGGAAGCAGTTTCTGGAAAAGTTTTCCGACCCGATAATCCGTATCTTGTTGATAGCATTGCTGTTATCGGTTGCGGTTTCGTTATATCAATTGTTCACCGGGGCAGAAGGAATGTCTGTGCTTTTGGAGCCTTTGGGCATTTTCGTGGCGGTGATGTTGGCCACCACGGTGGGCTTCTTTTTTGAGGTGAGCGCCAACAAGAAATTCGACATTTTGAACCAGACCGAGGATGAAAAAATGGTGACCGTTTTTCGCGATGGCCTGATTCAACGCATTGAACGCAAGGAAGTTGTGGTGGGCGATTCGGTAGTCATCGAAACGGGCGACGAGGTGCCTGCCGATGGCGTTTTGATGGAGGCCATCTCGCTGAGAGTGAACGAATCCGACCTGACGGGCGAGCCTTCGTGCAGCAAGACCACGGAAGAAGCCGATTTCAACCACGAGGCCACTTACCCTTCCAACTATATCTGTCGCGGCAGTTCGGTGATGGAAGGCCACGGCGTGTTTGTGGTCGAGAAGGTCGGCGATGCCACGGAATGGGGCAAGGTGTTTCAGGGGGCGCAAATCGACAATAAAGTGAAAACGCCTCTGAATGAGCAACTTGACCGATTGGGAAACGGCATCACGATTGCCAGTTATGTCATCGCGGGCTTGATTGGGGTGCTGCGAATGGTGATGTATTTCGTTTATTCCGACTATGGCCCCTTCGATTGGATGAATTTCGCCCGCTATACGCTTAATACTCTGATGATTGCGGTCACGCTGATTGTGGTGGCCGTGCCTGAAGGCTTGCCGATGAGCGTTACGTTGAGTTTGGCCTTGAGTATGAAAAGGATGCTGGAAACCAACAACTTGGTTCGGAAAATGCATGCTTGCGAAACGATGGGGGCCGCCACGGTGATTTGTTCCGACAAAACCGGCACCTTGACCAAAAACCGTATGAGCTTGGGCGACAGTTACTTTTTCGGCTTGCGCAATGGCCTGTTGGACAATTCCGAAGTGGGCAAGCTGATCAAGGAGGGCATTGCCATCAATTCCACCGCTTTCTTGGATTACAGCGACAAGCAAAAGGTGAAAGTGGTCGGCAATCCGACCGAAGGCGCTTTGTTGCTTTGGCTTTTCGACCATAGCGTTGACTTCGTCAGAATCCGCGATAACACTAAGATTGTCAAACAATTGCCTTTCACGACCAAGTACAAGTATATGGCTACGGTGGTGAAGACCCCATTTTCGAGCGAGTATCTGTTGTATGTGAAAGGTGCGCCGGAAATCATCATGAAACGTTGCGTCATGGCCAAAATGGCTGACGATGAGGTGGATGTTCAGTTGGTGAAGAAGGGAGTGGAGGACAAATTGCAAGAGTATCAGGGCAAGGCCATGCGCACGTTGGGCTTCGCCTATCGGTATCTTACCGAAGACGAGGTTGAGCATGTGTTTGAGAAAGGCAAGTTGCAGCTTGAGGACTTGTGCTTCCTCGGCATTGTGGGCATCATCGACCCGATTCGTGACGACGTGGCCGACTCCATCCAAGACTGCCTCAATGCGGGCATCCATATCAAGATTGTGACGGGCGACACACCCGGAACGGCCAAGGAAATCGGACGGCAGGTGGGATTGTGGACCGAACAGGATGATGTTGAACGACAGATGATTACGGGAAAACAATTCAACCTCTTGACCGATGACGAGCTGAAGGAACGCATCGGCGACTTGAAAATTATGTCGCGGGCACGTCCTTCCGACAAGGAACGTCTCGTGCGCCTGTTGCAGGAGCAAGGCGAGGTGGTGGCCGTCACCGGCGACGGCACCAACGACGCACCCGCCTTGAACAGGGCGCAAATCGGTCTCTCGATGGGCGACGGCACTTCGGTGGCCAAGGAAGCCAGCGACATCACCATCCTCGACAACTCGTTCAAGAGCATTGCCCGCGCCGTAATGTGGGGACGCTCGCTATACCTTAACATCCAGCGTTTTATCCTGTTCCAAATGACCATCAATGTGGCGGCTTGCCTCATCGTTTTGCTCGGTGCGGTGATGGGTACGGATTCGCCGCTTACCGTGACCCAGATGCTGTGGATCAACCTCATCATGGACACCTTTGCGGCCATGGCTTTGGCTTCGCTGCCTCCCGACCACAGCGTTTTGAAGGACAAGCCCCGCTCGCGCACGGCATTCATCATCACCAAGGACATGGGGCGGCGCATCTTTGGAGTGGGACTGCTGTTCGTGGCGGTTTTGTTCGGCTTCATCCAATATTTCATGCATTGCCATGTGGACTCGTTGGCTGAGTTTTCCATCGTCGATTATTTTGCCAATTATTTCAATTTCAACCATGTTGGAAGCCGGTTTACGCCCAAGGAACTTTCGCTGCTGTTCACCATCTTTGTCTTCATGCAGTTCTGGAACATCTTCAATGCCAAGGCCTACCATACTATGGACTCGGCGTTTAAGGACTTGTTCGACAAGGACATTAGGCGCGGCTTTGGCCTCACGGTACTGATAATCGCCCTTGGCCAAGTGTTCATCATCACTTTCGGCGGTGAAATGTTCAGTGTGGTGCCTTTGCCTTTCGACGAATGGGTGCGCATCATCATCGGAACCTCGCTGATTTTGTGGTTGGGCGAGATTGAAAGGGCGGTGCATAGGGTTAAGAGTCGAACATCTTCCAGCCCTCAATCCGCCGAGTAGTGCTGGAGAAGTTCGTTGCAAACATTAATTTCCATGAATTGGCTATGAATTTCCAAAAACAATTCCTGGAAAATTCGTGATACATTTATGGTCATTCGTGTTTAAAAACAAGATTCACAAAAGATTTGTTGTTTTCTTTTCAAAAGCAATCGTTTTTCTTCCTATTTTTCCCCTGACAAACAAAACAAGAGTATCACTATACCACCGACAATGAGCGAATGGCATCTCCCAAGACAAAGTAATATGAAGTATTGTAAGATTGGGTGCATGAGGGAGGGTTGGTAGGCTTTATAAAACAATACCCACCAACTTGACCAAGAGGCCAGAGGTTGGCGGGATTCATCGGTGCAAAAGTAGATAAATTTCTCAAATTTCCCTTGCGAAATAGAAATTTTGTGTAATTTTGCGTTGTCTTAATGCCCAGGCCTCCGCATCTTGCCTTGATGTGCGTGAGGCAGCTAATAGACAGGTTGGGCAAGCAGCCTTACAGCATGGGCGACTGTAGAAGAAAAGGGGGCTTTTGCCCCTTTTTTTATTTTCTTTCCCATATAAGCGGTATCTTTTCCAAGTCCTTGTGTTTGATGGCATGGACGGTGGTAACCAACCAAAACTGTTCGTTCTTGTCATAATGCAAGTGAACGGCAGCAATATGGTTCGAGTCTTCCAATAAAACAGCCAATACAAGTGAGTAAGGCTTGTTGCCCAAACGAATCTGGTTGAAGTTTTTGGCAACAAATTCCGCATAGCCTTCCTTGGTTATGCCCAATTCTTTCAGTTGCTTTTCGAGCTCGTCTATATGACGATGGTTATGTTTCACGGTGTTTCCGGCATTGGCTCGAATAATCTGAACCGCAGACGGCAATTCCATAAATTCTCCAATCTTTTGCAGTGCAGATTTCGGGATTCTTCCAATATTTTTGTACTCCTTGTTGAGCTTGACTCTGTTAGCGCTTTGCTTTGGCATAAATACGTTTTTGTTATTTTGCCACAAAAATAGGCTTTTTTCTATTTTTCTTTCAAAACAAACAAATTATTCCCTAAATTTGCCCCCGATAAACAACCCAAAGTATCACCAAACCACCGACAATGAACAAATAACTACCCGAGACATAGTTAAGAAAAAGCGTTAGCTTAGAAGCTTGTGTTTTGGAAACTACCACCCTGAATGCACATTAGGCTCATAAGCCGATGCTCACGTGTTTTCACGTGGGCTTTACTTATTAGTTAATGTGCAAGGCTGTGGTAGGCCTCCAAAACCAACTAAGAGAAAAATAGTAAAGCCTTCGTTTTTTATTGCCCGCCCGGGAGAATAATGAAGTAGAAAACACTAATCTTTAAAATATTAATCAAATGAAAGAAAGAATGTTACATTTCGGAAAGGCGATGCGTGCCGCCTTGTTCATCCTGCTGCTGAATGTGGTGGGAATGACGAAAGGGTATGCGTATTTTTGGTTCAGTGCACGTTGCTCTACGGGACAAATGCTGTATTATAATTTTAATGGTACCAGCAGTGTGGAGTTAACCTATCCAGGTCATTTGCACTCAGTAATGGATTCGTTTTATGGATATGATGGTTGGGATGGATTCGATAAGCCTATGGGGAACATTATTTTGCCAGATAGTGTTCAATATGATGGTGTATATTATTCAGTGACTTCCATCGGTGAATGGGCGTTTTCTCGTTGCAGTAGTTTGACTTCTATCGAAATCCCCAATTCAGTGTCTCACATTGGCAGATCGGCGTTTTATTGTTGCAATAGCTTGACATCCATTGGGATTCCAAATTCTGTGACTTACATTGATGACTTTGCGTTTGGTTACACAAGCTTGACATCAATTGTAATTCCAAATACTGTGACTGACATTGGAATAAATCCGTTTTGCTGTAGTGGCTTGGAGCAAATCATTGTAGATGAGGGGAATGCGTATTATGATTCTCGCGGCAACTGCAATGCCATCATCAACAGCAGTACAAGTGAATTAATTTCGGGCTGCAAAAACACGGTAATTCCAAATTCCGTGACTTCCATTAAAATGGAGGCGTTTTTAGATTGCACAGGTTTGACCTCCATTGAGATTCCCAGTTCAGTGACTTACATTGGTGATGCGGCGTTTTATCGTTGCACAGGTTTGACCTCCGTCGAGATTCCCAATTCAGTGACTTCCATTCGTGAGGAGACGTTTTATGGTTGCAGTGGCTTGACGTCCATCGAGATTCCCAATTCAGTGACTTCGATAGGTAATGCCGCGTTTTATGGTTGCACAGGCTTGACCTCAATGACTGTTTGGGCAAACAATCATCCTGCATTGGGAAGTGATGCCTTTGACGGAGTGGACAAATCCATCCCCGTTTATATTCCCGTCGGTTCCTTGGAAGACTATCAAAATGCTGGCGGTTGGAACGAGTTCACCTACTTCGTCGAATTGATTACCTTCGCCGATGCCTATGTGAAAGCACTCTGTGTGGGCAAATGGGACACCGATGATGATGACGAACTGAGTTATGCCGAGGCTGCCGCTGTGCCGAGTTTGGAAAATGTGTTCAATGGCAAATCCTCAATCACATCATTTAACGAATTACAATATTTTATTGGATTGACTTCCATTGGCAGCCATGAGTTTTATAATTGCCGTAGCTTGAATTCCATCACAATTCCCAATTCCGTGACTTCCATTGATAATTCGGCGTTTTCGGGTTGCTCAGGTTTGGGGCAAATTATTGTAGATTCAGAGAATAGTGTTTATGACTCCCGTGACAATTGCAACGCCATTATTTACACCAGTTCCAACTTATTGGTTGTAGGTTGTAAGAACACAGTCATCCCAAATTCCGTGACTTCCATTGGTGATTTGGCGTTTTATCATTGCACAGGTTTGACCACCATCGCGATTCCCAATTCAGTGACTTCGATAGGTAATGCCGCATTTTATGGTTGTACAGGCTTGACCTCAATGAGTGTTTTGGCAGTCAATCCTCCTGAATTGGGAAGTGATGCCTTTCACGGAGTGGACATTTCTATTCCCGTTTATGTTCCCTGCGGTTCCTTGGAAGACTATCAAAATGCTGACGGCTGGAACGGGTTCACATCCATTAAGGCTTTGTGTCCGGGAGAGGTCTCGGTGACAATCAATCCGTCGGAAGGCGGTACGGTTACGGGTACAGGATATTATAATGGTGGTGAGCTCTGTGTGTTGACGGCAATACCCAATCTTTACTATAGTTTTGGTTACTGGACGGAGAACGGCAACGTGGTCTCTACCAATGCTCAATACACTTTCACCGTAACCGGAAACCGTACTTTGGTGGCAAACTTTTCCGAAAGCTTTGTTATTGGTGGTGAAAATTCCCAATTAATATGTAATGGCACCACATATCTACACAATTATCTTCCAAGTCACAGTTCTTCCCAATACTCATTTTCTGAGCAGATATACACTGCCGAAGAACTCGGTGATGCGGGACTCATTTCCAGTATAGCCTTTTATAATGAGGGTGCTGAGGCTGAACGTAAGTATGACATTTATTTGAAATACACTACGAAGAGTTGCTTTTCCAACACTACGGACTGGGAAATCATGTCTGACTATGACAAGGTTTTCAGTGGCTATGTATACATGCAAGCCAATGATTGGACGGTTATCACTTTTAATACTCCTTTTGATAATACTCCTTTTGATTACGATGGGCACACTAATGTAATCCTCGCAGTGGATGACAATACGGGGAATCAAACTCCTATGGTACGTTGCCGCACATTTAGTACTAATGAAAGGCAAGCCATCTTCAATTATGGTTTCACAGACATCGATCCAAGCGATCCAAACTACGATCCCAACGGTCCCGCCTACATGTCTCGTTCAATTCCTAATCGGAAAAACCAAATAATAATCACTAAAACCACTAAAAGTGATTATCTTCCCAGTTGCAGTTATTATAAATATGCGTTTTCCCAACAGATATATACTACCGATGAACTTGGTGATGCCGGATATATTTCCGTCATTGGCTTTTACAACGACGGTGCCGAGAAGACCCGCATTTACGACATCTATATGAAGCCAACTCAGAAGGAGAAGTTCGATAGCAATGCTGACTGGGAAAGTGTATCTGCTTCTAATTTGGTTTTCAGTGGCAGTGTAACTATGCGAGCTAATGATTGGACTTACATTACCTTTAACACTCCTTTTGCATACGATGGTAACACGAATGTCGTCCTTGTAGTGGATGACAAAACAGGAAGTTATGATACTTCGCCGAATATGAATTGCCATGTATTCGATTCAGATGAAACTCAAGCCATTTATATCTATAACAATGACATAAACTACGACCCTAGCAGCCCTGCATATACAGGTACAATGCTTTCAAAGAAAAATCAATTGTTTGTTGCAAAAGTGCCATTTTCTGCCCCTACTTTCAATGTCTCAGTCTCCGCCAACCCCACCGAAGGCGGAACGGTGAGCGGGGTAGGGACTTATTCACAAGGCCAAACCTGCACACTGACAGCCACAGCCAACGAAGGCTATGAGTTTGTCAATTGGACTGAAAACGGCGAAGTGGTGTCAACTGAGGCAGAATATACTTTTATAGTTACAGGTGATAGAAATCTTGTGGCGAACTTCACCCAACCGTCCTTCCACTTCACCACCACTGGCAACTGGAGCCAACCCTCCAACTGGTGCGGCAATGCACTGCCGGGCGCAGAGGATGAAGTCATCATTGATGCCAACTGCACCCTCGATGTGGATGCCGAAGTAACTACATTGACCGTTTCCGAAGGTCAAACGCTTACCTTGCAATCGGGCAAGACCCTCACGGTTTCAGACACTTTGACCAATGCCACCATTGGAGGCTTGGTTATCGAGGACGGTGGACAACTTTACCATAACAACGCAGGCGTGATGGCCACGGTGGAGAAAAACATCGCGGCATACACGGCCAACGACAACGGCTGGAATTTCATCGCTTCGCCAATGGTTTCGAGCATTGAACCTACTCTTGAAAATGGCTTCCTCGCCAACGAATACGACTTGTATTATTACGACGAGCCTTACCATTACTGGAGAAACCACAAAATGAGCAGCAACAGCCAAAATCCGGGCTTCGACATCGAGCCGCAAATGGGCTATCTCTACGCTAACGATGAAGGTACGACACTCAAATTCCTAGGTGAATTGCAACCGAGCAACGAGGATGTGACCATCGGCGACCTGAGCCACGAGGCAAGCACCTTGACGAGCTTCAACCTTGTGGGCAATCCCTTCGCTTGCAACGCCACTATCGACCTTCCTGCTTTTGTCATTAGCGGGAGGAGCGTGGTGGCTTACACCGAGGGAATGAAGACGCTCGGTCCCTGCGAAGGCGTGATGGTGCAGGCCGACGCGATGAATGGAAGCGTGACTTTCACGAAAGTGAACCCAACAGAGTCCGCTTCGCAGCCTAACCAGATGCAAATCACCGTGGCGCAACAATCTATGAGCAAAGGCGCTGAATATGACAATGTCATCATCAATTTCAAGGATGGCAATCGCCTGGAAAAGTTCGATTTAGGCACCGATGCGGCTAAAGTTTATATCCCAGTGGACGGCAAGGACTACGCCATCATCACTTCCGAAAAGACAGGCGAACTGCCCTTGAATTTCAAGGCAATGCGCAATGGCGAATACACCATCAGTGTCAATCCAGAAGGCGTGGATTTGGATTACTTGCACTTGATTGACAACCTTACTGGTGCGGATATGGATTTGTTGACTTCGCCAACCTATACTTTCACCGCCAAGACGACCGACTACTCCAGCCGCTTCCGCTTGGTGTTTTCCGTCAGCGGGAACGCAGACGACGACGATGCGACTTTTGCCTTTTTCAGCAACGGGAACATCATCATTATCGGAGCCGAAGCGGGTGCCACATTGCAAATTGTGGATATGCAAGGGCGCGTCGTGGTTTCTTGTGGCGGACACACGCAGTGTGTCCCTACTAGCGGAATGGCCAAAGGTGTGTATGTGTTGCGGTTGATTGAAATGGAAAATGTCAGGACGCAGAAGATGGTCATTGAATGATATATGACACACTTTGCGTCACTGCGAGGCACGAAGCAGTCCAGACGACAAGCTTGATGTCTGGATTGCTTCGCTTTGCTCGCAATGATGCAAAGCGAAAAAAAATAATTCATTGAAATAGTTTTATTTAAGAATCTTTTTCCTACCTTTGCCGCTCCAAAATGAAAGGGTAAAGAAATGAACAAACATTTGATTACTATTGCTTTAGCATCAATGATGGGATTGTTTTTGGCCTCTTGCGGCAACGAATCATTGGTCGGTACTTGGGTTGAACCCGCCGTTGAAGGCAGTTATTTGGGCGAGGTGGGCTTCACTTTTCTTGAAAATGGCGAGGTGAAATCCATCAACACGGGCTTTCGCGAATACAAGCACTGGGAACAGCAAGGCAAGAAACTGATTATCAGTGGCGTCATTAATGGTTCGGTGCCGAGTGAGTTTGCTGACACTTTGGACATCATCTCCGTCGACAAGGAAAAACTCGTCGTGGGCTCCGATGGCTATTCGGTGACATACCAAAAGAAATAATCTATTACATAATATTATAAATCAGTTATTTATGAAGAAATTGGCTGTTATCGCTTTTGGCGGAAACGCACTTTTGAGAAGCGGTCAGAAAGGAACATGCCAGGAACAGATGCAGAATGTGGCCGACACATGCCAATCGCTGCTGCCGTTCCTGAAACAGGGTTATAATTTGGTCATCGGCCACGGCAACGGGCCCCAAGTGGGCAATGTGTTGCTCCAGAATGCCGCTGGCGAAAAGGAAGGCATTCCCGCCATGCCGATGGATGTTTGCGGTGCCGAAACCCAAGGCCAAATCGGCTATATGATTGAGATGGGCCTCGAAAAGGTGATGGTGAAAGAGAACATCGACCGTAATGTGGTCACTTTCGTGACGCAGGTGCTCGTCGACAAAGACGACCCGATGTTCAAGAATCCCACCAAGCCGGTTGGACCGTATTACACCAAGGAACAGGCCGAAAAATACGCCGCCGAAACGGGTGCCGTCTACAAGGAAGACCCGAAAGGCAAGGGCTGGCGCAAGGTTGTGGCTTCTCCTAAACCGATTGACATTCAGAATGTTGCCCTTGTGAAACGTTTGGCCGAGGAAGGCAATATCGTCATCACAGTTGGCGGCGGCGGCATCCCCGTCATCAAGAAGGACGGCGTGCATGTGGGCGTTGAGGCGGTCATCGACAAGGACTTGGCTTCCGCTATGACGGCCATCAAGATTGGTGCCGACGAGTTCTACATCCTCACCGACGTGCCGAAGGTCTACATCAATTTCCGCAAGGAAAACGAGAAGGCTTTGGACACCATCACCGTGGCCGAGGCCAAGCAGTATCTGGCTGAAGGCCATTTCACTGAGGGCAGCATGGCTCCCAAGATTCGCGCTGCTGTGCTGTTCGTGGAAGCCACGGGTCACGAAGCCATCATCACTGAGGCTACCAAGTTGGGCGATGCTGCTTGCGGCACGCGCATCATTGCATGAAAAGAGTAATTTTTTTATTGGTTAGGTTGGGAACTGCGGGGCTTTGCTTCGCAGTTCCTGTTTTTGGTAGGCCGCGCTCCAAGCATAGCGTTTTTCGCGGCTGAGGTGTGTTTCAAGTCGGTAGCCTTTGCCGTCCAACACACGATGCAGGTCGTCAATGATGCCCGTCCCGCGCAGTTTCACTACGGCTTCTTTTTTGGTCCAATATTGCGTGAACACCTCGACAGGCTCGCTCGATGCGTAAATCCATTCGGCCTCGGTGGGGTTCATCGTCTTGCGCACAAGGGAGAGATTGTCTTTCCTAAAACTCTCAATATCAATGCCTACTGGAATAAAGTCGACGACAACGGCAATGCCGTTTTTGCAATGGCTGAGGTTGAAGTGGATGTCAGGATGATGCTTCAGGGACGGCTTTCCGTGTTCGTTGAAACAGAATTCCATATCGTTGATGCCCAATGGTTTCAGCAGCTCTTGCAACATCAGCCACGACTTCAGGCAGGCGAATTGCCCGAAAAGGTGTTTGTAGCGCAAGGCCTCTTTGCGGCGTTGCCCGTCCACCAAAGGCAGCATCCGCTGCACCTCGGCTTCGGTCACTTGGCTCATATCGTCGAAAATGGTCACCATGGCAATTGAATCGGGCGCAAAATTAGTCATTCTCGGAAAAACGAGCCACTTCCGTTTCAATTTCGTTGAAAAAATCTCCTATTTTGGTTTCAAAATACCCCCTCGTTTGGATAAAAGCACGAATTGAGAAAATTAATTTCTATTTTCGCACCGATTTTCAGTAATATGGAAAAATACGCAATCAAAGGAAAAACGGTTCAGGCATTTCCTGACATTCCGCCCCGCACTTTCGACCTGCTGCCGCGATTTGTGGAGAAATTCGGCAAGAAGAAGGTGATGTTTGCCAACAAAGTGGAGGGTGAGTGGAAGAAATACATCGGTCGCGACTTTGTGAAAATGACGGATGTCATCAGCCAGGGACTCATAGGTTTGGGCGTGGCCAAGGGCGACCGGGTGGCCGTCATTTCCAACAACTGCCCGCAGTGGAACATGGTCGACTTTGCCGTCCAGCAAATCGGGGCCATCCTTGTGCCGATTTATCCAACGGTGCGCCAAAGCGACTACGAGCATATCATCAAACACGCCGAGCCTAAGATTGTATTTGTGGAAGGCTCGTTGCTGTTGAACAAGGTCAAGGGCATCATCGAAAAGGTGGAAAACAAGCCTAAAGTGTTTGTTTTCAATCCTGTGACAGGCCAACTTACCTTGCGCGGACTGATGGTTTCGGTGAAAATCGACAAGAAAAGCCTTGCCGCTTTGCAGGCCAGGAAAGATGACGTCGAGCCAGAGGATGTGGCGACTATCATCTACACTTCGGGCACGCTTGGCACCCCCAAAGGCGTGATGCTGACACATTATAACCTGATGAGTTGCGTGGCCTATTATGGTCCGCATTACCCCGTGCCAAGTTCCCATAAAGTGGTGAGTTTCTTGCCGTTGTCGCACATTTATGAGCGTTCTGTGCTGTACACCCACCTCTATCTCGGCAATTCGACCTATTATGTGGAAAACTTCGGTACCATCATGCGCGACATTGCCGACATCAAGCCGGAGCATTTCACCACCGTGCCGCGCGTCGTCGAGAAGGTGTATAACGGCGTGATGCGCAAGGGAGACAAGTTGAAGGGAATGAAAAAACGCATTTTCCACTGGGCTTTCCAGTTGGCGGAGCGTTATGACGAAACGGAAAAGAAACCCCATCGTGCCTATCGGTTCAAGTTGTATTGGGCCAATAGGTTGGTTTTCAAGGATGTGAGGAAGGCTTTCGGCGGTCGCTTGGAGTTCATCATTTCGGGCGGTGCCAGTTTGCAGCCACGATTGGTACGTCTGTTTGCCGCTATGAACATCCCGATTATCGAAGGTTATGGCCTGACGGAAACCTCGCCGGTGATTGCCACCAACAGTTTGGCTTTGGGCATCATCAAGGCAGGAACGGTGGGCGTGCCTTGCGGGAGCGTCGACATCAAGATTGACCCTGAATCGGGCGAAATCCTTGTGAAAGGCTCGCCCGTGATGAAGGGCTACTACAAGGACGAGGAACAGACCAAAATCGCCATCGACGAAAACGGCTATTTCCATACCGGCGACATCGGCGAGTTTGACGAGGACGGCTTGCTGAAAATCACGGGTCGAATGAAGGAAATCTTCAAGGACTCGATGGGCAAGTACATCTCACCTGCGTTGATTGAAAACCGTTTTGCCGAGTCGCCGCTCATCAGCAGCATTATGGTTGTGGGCGAAAACCAGAAGTTTGCCGCCGCTTTGATTGTGCCGAATTTCGAGAACCTGAAGACTTGGTGCGAAGAGAACCACATTCCTTATACCACCAATGCGGAAATGATTAAGGTTAAGGCAGTTAGCGACCGTTACCGCAAGGAAGTCGACAGTTACAACAAGTTCTTTGGCGACTACGAGAAAGTGAAGCGTTTCGAGTTGGTCGACCGCGAATGGACCATCGAAGAGGGCGAAATCACCCCCAGCCTGAAACTGCGCCGCAAAATCATCGCCGAGCATTTCCAAGGGCTGATTGACGGGATGTTTGCGGAGTGATTTTTATCTCTTTTGCGATTGATGTTTTGACCTTCGTGCCCGACATTTTTATGCCGCGCTTTTGGCGGTTGTTGAATTATTGCTACCTTTGCGGCAAAATCAATAAGTCATGGGAACATACATCAACATTGGCAATGCTGGATTCCAGAGCGTAATAAATGGTGAATATGTTGACAAATCGGGTTTGATTGCCATCGTCAACAGCACGCTTTTTACAGAGCGTCGTTTCAGCTGTGTGTCGCGTAGTCGTCGTTTCGGCAAGTCGTTGGCGGCCAAGATGCTCAATGCCTATTATGACCAATCGTGCGATTCAAGGGCGCTTTTCGCCGGTCTTGAAATAGCCAATGACCCGTCATTTGAGAAGCATCTGAACAAGTATCCTGTCATTTTCCTCGACCTGACCAATTTCACCACGCGCTTCAAGGACGACAGCATCATGCAGCATGTGCAAAAAGAGCTGATTGACGATGTCCATAAAGCGTTTCCCGACATTCCCGTCATCGACGATGACGATTTGATGGCTTACCTTATTCGCGTTACTGATTCCACCCAACAGCCGTTCATCTTCATCATCGACGAGTGGGATGCCATCTGCCGCGAGTTCAGGCCCGACACCCATGTCATGGACGATTTTGTCAACTGGCTGCGTCGGATGTTCAAGGGGAGCAACTCGCCACAAGTGTTTGCAGGTGTCTATATGACGGGCATTTTGCCCATCAAGAAATACAAGACCGAGTCGGCGTTGAACAATTTCATCGAGTATTCGATGGTGGAGCCTGTAGATATGGCCTCTTATTTCGGATTCACAAAGGATGAGGTAAAAGCCTTGGCCGAAAAGCATCGTATGGACTTTGACGAATTGGAGAAATGGTACGACGGCTACCAGATTGGCGACGAGCGGTCAATCTTCAATCCTAACTCGGTGATGCAGGCACTCCGAAGTCGTCGTTGCCGTAGTTTTTGGGCCGCAACAGGTGCATACGATGCCGTGGCGCACTATATCTCAATGAACTACGATGGCTTGAAGGATGCCGTGATTAGTATGCTCGCCGAAGAACGCTGCAAGGTCAACCCCACCAAGTTCCAGAACGATATGTCTATCATTCGTAGCAAAGACGATGTATTCACCGTGCTTATTCATTTGGGCTACCTTTCATATAATTGGCAAAAGAATGAGTGCTACATTCCCAACAAGGAAGTGGCGGGCGAGATGGTCAACGCCGTGGAAGCCAGCAATTGGACTCACGTGATGAACGCCTTGAACGCCTCGGAACAACTCCTCCAAGCCACGCTTCGCGGCGACGAAGTGGCTGTGGCCCGTGGCGTGGATGCCGCTCACGACGAGAACACCAGTATTTTGAGCTACAACGACGAGAACTCATTGGCTTGTGTGTTGAGCATTGCATATTATTATGCCTCAAACGATTACATCATCCACCGCGAATTGGCCACTGGCAAGGGCTTCGCTGACTTGGTGCTCATTCCAAGAAAGAACGTGGATTCGCCTGCCATCGTCATAGAATTGAAGTATGACAAGGCCGTTGATACAGCCATCGAGCAAATCAAGCGGAAGCAATATCCAGCCAAAATTTTGCAATATACTGACAATCTGCTTCTTGTGGGAATCTCATACAATCGGGAATCCAAGCAGCATAGTTGTTGCATCGAGAGGAATGTATGACTTTAGGCAAGCAGGGTCATTCCCCGTTTTGCCCCACCAAAAACTTCAGGTCATCTATAGTCATTGCGCGGCTGATGTTGCTACCCGAAAGGAGCGAGTCGGCCAAATCGCGTTTGGTTTTGTGGAGGCGCAGGATTTTCTCCTCAATGGTGTGGCGCGAAATCAGGTGATAGACGGTCACGTTCTTGTTTTGCCCGATGCGGTAGGCGCGGTCGGTGGCTTGCTGCTCGATGGCGGGATTCCACCACGGGTCCAAGTGGATGACGTAGTTGGCGTTGGTCAGGTTGAGGCCCAATCCGCCGGCTTTCAGGCTGATGAGGAACACGGGCACCAAGCCGTGCTGGAAGTCGGCCACCATCTTCTCGCGCTTGCGGATGGGCGTGGAACCGTCCAAATAGAAAATCTTGTCCTTGCCGATACGCGCCTCGATTTGGGTTTTGGCCATATCGAGAAACGAGGTGAACTGGCTGAAAACCAACACGCTGTTTTTCGACTTGACGATTTCCTCCACCAAATCCACGGCGGCGGCGATTTTCGTCGAACCCATTTTCCAGCCTTTTTCGATGAGGCCGATGGAGCAGGCGGCTTGTCGCAGTTTGGTGATTTGGGCCAAAATGTTCACATCCACCTTGTCCTCCGATTGTAAGGTTTGTTCGGTGGCTTCGCGAAGGGTTTCGTAGGCTGTGATTTCGGCATCGGTCAGTTGGATGTCGTGGGTGATTTCGGTCTTTTCGGGCAGCTCTTCAACGACTTCGGCCTTGGTGCGACGCAGCATAAAAGGCGTAATCATCCGCTTGAGTTGCGAGCGGCGTTCTTCCACGCCGTCCCGCTCGATGGGGAGGATGTATTTGTTCATAAAACTGTCGAAGGTGCCGAGCAGCCCCGGATTGAGGAACTGGAACAGGTTCCAGAGTTCAGAGAGGTAGTTCTGGATGGGCGTGCCCGTGAGGATGACGCGGCTTTCGGACTTGAGTTTCATCGCTGACGACGACATTTTCGTGCCTCGGTTTTTGATGGTGTGGGCTTCGTCGAGGCAGACGATGTTCCATTGGAGCTTGGTGAGGGCTTCTTCCTCGCGGACAAGCAGCCCGTAAGTAGTGAGCACCACGTCGTAGGCTTTGACGTTGTCGAGAAGGGCATCGCGGTCGGAAGATTCGTTGAGGATCTTGACTTCCAATGAGGGTGCAAAACGGTTCAATTCGTTGGCCCAATTGAGCATAACGGAGGCCGGACAAACCACCAACGAAGGTCCTTTGGCGGCCTTGTGGAGCAAGAAGGCGATGGTCTGAACGGTCTTGCCCAAGCCCATATCGTCGGCGAGGCAGGCACCCGCTCCCCATTCCGAAAGCCTCACCATCCACTTGAAGCCTTCGCGCTGATAGTCACGCAGTTCGGCTTGCAATGCGCTGGGGATGGCGATTTTCATCTTGGCGGCTTTCTCGATTTTCTTGACGAGGGTGTCCATACCCTTGTCGGCTTTGAGGCTGCCGTCGGTGTTGTGAACGATTTCGGCCAAGGCTCCCACCTGATAGAAGGGGATGCGCACCTTGCCGTGGCTTTGCTGGGCAAGGCCTTCCAATCGGCGCAGGTATTTGGCCAACTGCTCGCTGATGGCGATGTAGTCAGTCTCGTTCAGCTTGACGAAACGCTCGTGGTAGATGCCCTGCGAAATCAGGTTGAGGAAATCGAGGGCCGACATATTGTTGCCTCCAATCGTGATGTTGCCTTCCACCTCAAACCAGTTTTCCTTCGAAACAAGGTTGATGTTGACCAAATCTTTGCTCAACTTGGCCTTCAGGTTCAGCTTCTTGCCTTCAGGCCATTCCATCTCGTAACGGTCGGGATGGTCGCTTACGAATTCGAGCAGTCCGAGCAGGCTTTCCGGCTCCATTTCGGCTTGGTTCACTGAAACCGAAGTGAGCAATTCCTCTTGCATAAACCCTTTGATTTCCATAAGGTTGTCTTTTTCGGCCACAAGGTTGCGCGACACTTGGAAACGCTCGCCGTTGGCTTCGTCGAACACGGTTTCCTGTCCCATTCCGGGCATTAGGCGGAGTTTGCCGCCTTCGAGCGGATTGGCGAGGATGCTTGCCAAAAAAGTCTCTTTGTCGGGAACGACGCGCAAAAGCAGGCGCGAAAGGCCTTCCTTTTTCTGCAAGGTGGAGCCGCCTTCCAACAAATCGGAGTGGATTTCGACCTTGTCGGAAATCTGCTCGATGAACTGGAGCAGTTTGGTTTCGGCTTGATTGGGAAACATACCCAATCCAATCAGTGTTTCGATGATTTTCTGCTCGAAATCAGTGAGTTTAAACACGGTGAAGTGGGTCTTGCTGTCGCGACGGATGATGGTCGGACTTGCTTTTTCGCGGTAGAATTCGTCTTTTTCTGGCACATTGGTCTTGACCACGAAGCCGTTTTTCGCTTTCTCGATGGCGATGAAGGGCTTTTCTTCGACGATTTCCACGGGTTGCCGGCCTTTTGTGCTGTTGATGAACACGCGGTCGGAGCCGATGAGTTGCGGAATGGCGTAGCGTCCGTAGATGGAATAATAACTGTAGGAGCGCGAGGCGGCGGCAATTTTCTTGTCGGTTTCGTCCATACTATCCAATTCCTGACGCATAAACTTGTCTGTCGATAAGTGCGTCCCGACGCTCCAAGCACCGCTTTTCAGCCGGCGTTGCTCCATCGGCTCAATCGACTCGTAATCGCTTATGATATAGATGATTCGCTTGTCGCTTTGGACGGGTTGGTCGATGCTCTTTTTGGAAACGGCGACTTGCGCGGTCAGGTTCTCGATTACGCTTTCCCAATGCTCTTTCCTATGGATTGAAAACAGGATGGGTTTGCCGCCGAAACGTTCCTCAAGTTGTTGGCGGTCAGTGGTTTCATAATAGGGAGAAAGCTCGTGGCGCAGCAAGGCGCATTTAGGGTCGGTAGAGGTTTTGAAAAGGCCTTGCTTGACCACATCGGCCAAGCCGAAATACTGGGAGAGCAGCGCGGCAAGATGCCTCGAAATGGTGAGCGCACGGTACGATGAAAGACTGTGTTCAATATCGCTTTTGAGCCGTTTGTCGTCTTCCGCATTGATGATTTGGCTGATGATGATGCGGCAAGGGTAGTAGTCGGCGCCGCCAGTCACATTCTTGTTGAAGAACTGGTTGGCTTTCTTGAGGGTAGCGGGTGTGTTGGCCTTGGCATAAAAGAGGATGAGGAAGAAGTCGAGCAAGGGATTCTCGTACAGGTTCTTGTTTTCGGCGGTCTTGTTGCGCAGTTTCAGCGAGGTCTCGAATTGCTTTCCGGCAGCGTCCAAATCGCCGCGATAAACCGATTGGATGGCATCAATGCACAGCGTCAAATAACTCGGCTCATTGGATTTCCAAACGGGTTTTGTGCCTTCAAAAAGGAATTGGTATGCTGTCAAAAGGTCTGAAAGACCGTCTTTTGATTTAGGTTCCAGAGAACCATAATACTCAATGATGTCTTGCAGGTCGCCCAATTGTTTTTCGTCCCAAGCCTCGTGGAGGAGCATATTGTCAAGTCGGTCGTGAAGCAGTTGCTCCATCTGCTGTGGATCGAGGCTCGCATAGGCGGGAAGGAACTCCTTGTGGCCGAAAAGCGGCTCCAAATAGGGAAGGGGGCTTCGTGTCCAATCAGGAAACAGGCGTATGTTGGATATGATTTTTGGGTCTTGGGTATGGATGGCCTTGGCGATGCGCCAAAGGAAATCATAGATTCCTGATGGCTGGGTGCGAAGGCTTTCGAAATATTTAACCCATTCGGGATGGCTTTCCAAAAGCCGCAGGGCGACAGCGAAGTAGTGTTGAGGGTAGGTATTTCCGAAAGGATTCCAATAACGCGAGCCTAACGAAATGAGGCCGAGGTGGTTAAGTTTTTTCGTGATGTCACGAATCTGCATTTTTGGTATGCCGCGTTGCCTGCAAATATAGTCCATCGTGCTATCCTGAAGGCCGGAGTCGAGGTAGGTGATGAGGCCGAGGATAAAGAATTCATCGTCGTTGAGTTTTCCCGGCAAGGGCAGAAGTTTTTCCAAGTTGCTCATTTCGTTTGATGTTGGGGAATGGCGTTGCCAAAGTTGGTCGGCAAAGGTAGTGGTTTTCGCGGAAACATTTGATTGGGTCGTGAAAAATAGGTGATTTTGATGCCCTCGCTAATTCTGTTCCGATTTGAATGCTTGGGTTTTATTCAAGCAAATGTGGTTATATCTAACGAGGATGCACCTCAAAAAATAGTCCTTGAAAAATGATATTCGGAATGGAAGGAAATTTGTATTTTTGTAGCCATTATGACAATCGACGAACTTATAGACATACTCAATTGCGACGAAAGTTTTCGGATAGAACGAACTATGTCGACAGGCAATATGGACAAGTTTCAGGAGGCCATTTGTGCCTTTGCCAACGACTTGCCCAACTCGCGGAAGAAAGGCTATCTGCTTATAGGTGTCAAGGATGATGGAAACATAGGCGGGCTGAAAGTGGATGATGCGCTGATGATTAAAATCAGCAGCATCCGCTCTGACGGCAATATACTACCTCTGCCTATGATGACCACAGAGAAATTCTCGTTTCCAGAAGGCGATGTGCTTGTGGTGGAGGTTTCGCCTTCGTTTGATACGCCTGTACGCTACAGAGGGCGTGTCTTCATCCGTGTGGGGCCAAGGCGTGATGTGGCCAATGCGCAAGAAGAACGGGCCTTGGCCGAACGCTGTGCGGCCAGCCTGCCCACCTTCGACACACGGCCTTGCCGAGAGGCCAAGATAGACGACATCGACTGCGACATCATCAAAAACCAATACATCCCCAAGGCTGTCGACCCCGAGGTGCTTGCCGCCGACCAGCGACCACTAACCGAGCAGATGGCTTCGTTGCGATTGTGGAACCTGCAATGGCAGTGCCCTACATTTGCCGCCATCGTGATGTTTGGCAAAAATCCAAAGTATTTCTTGCCTGGTGCATACGTTCAGTATGTCCGTTTCAAAGGCATCGACAATGGAGGCGAGATTATGAACGAGCGAAGATTTGAAGGCAACCTTCACGATGTGCTGCCGCAAATCGAGAACTTCATCCGTGATGGCATAGTCACAAAACGCCCTGTGCCAGTGAGCATACTTCGTGAAAAAGACGTAAACAACTACCCTTACAAGGCATTGCGTGAGCTGATGATGAATGCCTTGATGCACCGTGACTACCAATCGAATATGCCTGTGCGATTGTATCAATATGACGACCGCATTGAAATATCAAATGCAGGAGGGCTTTATGGCAATGCACGTCCCGAGAATTTCCCTCTCGTAAACGACTACCGAAATCCAGCCATCGCCGAGGTGATGCGCACTTTGAACTATGTCAATATGTTTAATCACGGCATTCAGGAAGTTCGTGCTTTGCTTAAGGAGAATGGGAATCCACCTGCCGAGTTTGAATTTAAGTTAGTCACGGCATTTCGTGTCATCATTCCTGATGGCAATCTTGCGGATGCCCAATTTGATTATGGATGGGAAAGTGAAGCAGAGCTTAGAACCCTGCTTGGAACCCAGCTTGGAAAGTATATCAAAGAATTGATAATCAGCCTACAAAAAGGAAATGCAAGTGCCTTGGAACTAAGGCTTGGAACAGAGCTTGGACCTTATTTTAAGGATAAGACGCAGCGTTTGTTTGGTAAAGTGGTTTTGTCACCCGCATTGAAACATAATGTGATAGCTATGACCCATCCTGATGCACCCAAACACCCCCAACAGCAGTATTATCTGACAGAGAAGGGATTGGCCATATTGAAACTATTGGAAGAAAGGTGAAATTGGTTCATACCGTAAAAACCAAGGAAATATGCTCTTTGGCGTCAAAGGATGGCTCTGTTTCCCAAGATTTCCCTAATTTTGTCCCCCGTAAAACCTAACTTCGTTTTATTATGCCCACACTCAATTGGATAGGAAAAGATAAGGTCGTGAACCATCATCTTGAAGTGCCTTACAGGGTGCTTGAACACCGATACGGCTATCGAGCCGACAACACGGATGACAAGTCGTTTACGGGTAGCGGCAATATGATTATCCACGGCGACAACCGTGACGACCGTGACAACAGCGACAGCAAGCGAAAACTTGAAGTGGGCAAGAAGTGGGCATCCGCAGCAGGCCACAACTATCGTTATTATATGGTCTTCGACAAGGTGAAGTTGGAAGAAGCCATAACGGTGAAGGAATTGCTGAGCAGAATTGAGGCGATGAAATGAAACAAGCATTTGTGACTTCTTTTTTTGAGCTTTCAAGTTAAGTTTGTACCTTTGCAGTCCCAATAAGATACGTTATGGAATCCTTACCCGCATTATTCTCCGACCTCGCCTTAATTCTTGTCACGGCAGGTGTTACTACAGTGATTTTCAAATGGTTGAAACAACCGTTGGTGTTGGGCTACATCATTGCAGGCTTGCTCATCGGACCTTATTTTCCGTGGTTTCCGGTCATCAGCGACCACGAAAGTGTTGAGATTTGGAGCGAAATCGGAATGGTGTTCCTGCTGTTCGCCATCGGCTTGGAGTTTAGTTTCAAGAAACTGAAGAAACAGGCTGGCACTGTGGGCATTACAGCACTGACGGAATTGGTCTCGATGTGCATCATAGGCTTCCTGCTCGGCAAGGTGATGGGCTGGTCGCAGATGGACAGCATTTTCCTTGGTGCTATGCTTTCAATGTCATCGACCACGATTATTGCCAAGGCTTTCGACGACCTGAAACTGAAAAGCGAGAAGTTCACCGGCAGCGTCATCGGCGTGTTGGTGGTCGAGGATTTGGCCGCCATCCTTATGATGGTGATTCTCTCCACCTTGGCGGTTAGCACGGCCTTGAACGGCACCGAATTGCTGTTCAGCGTTTTGCGCCTTGTTTTCTTCCTTTTGGTGTGGTATGTCGGCGGCGTGTTCCTCATCCCGACCGTCCTGAAATGGTCGCGCAAGTTTATGTCGGAAGAAACGCTGACGGTGTTTGCCGTGGGCCTTTGTTTCTTTATGGTTTGGTTGGCCAACAAAGCCGGTTTCTCGTCGGCCTTGGGCGCGTTCATTATGGGCAGCATCTTGGCCGAAACGCTTGAGGCTGAGATGATTCACAAACTCACCACACCCATCAAGAACCTGTTCGGCGCGGTGTTTTTCGTGTCGGTGGGTATGATGGTCAATCCGTCCGTTTTGGTGCAGTATTGGTGGCAAATTTTGGTGATTACGGTGGCCGTGGTGGTGCTCAAGTCCTTGACTTCGGGCGTGGGTATGTTGCTTTCGCGCGACAACCTCCACAACGCCGTGCGTGCCGGAATGTGTTTCGGGCAAATCGGCGAGTTTTCGTTCATCATCGCCACGGTGGGTATGAGTTTCGGCGTGATCGACGACTTCCTTTATCCCATCATCGTTTCGGTGTCCATCATCACCACTTTCCTTACACCTTATTTGATAAAAGGCGGCGAACCGCTCTATAATTGGATCAACAATAAAGTGCCCGAAAGTTGGACGCAGTTTTTCGGCAGCAAGGAGAAAAACCTGAAAATCAAACGCGGCAACCAACTGACTATGAAGGATTTCGTTGTCGGTCGGGTGAAAAGTGCCGTGCTCTACTCGGCCATCCTTTTGGCCTTGATGCTCATCACTTTCTCGCTCCTCGAACCTGTAATGAACAATGTTTTGCAGCCCTATTCTGGGGTGATTGTCCTTGCGGCTTTGTTGCTTGTCCTTTCGCCGTTCATTTGGGCGTTAGCCTTCAAGCGCGACTTGGACGAGGAGACCGTAAAAATGGTCAAGGAAAACAAGGCGAACAACCGAATGGTCAGGATTTTGTTTGCCTTGGGTTTCGTCATCGCTTGGGGTTTCACGGCTCGTGTGTTCCAACACGGACTCAACGACAGTTTCTGGCAGTCGCTCAACATTCAGATGGATGACCTCGTCATTGCCGTTGTCGCTTCTTTGGCTTATCTCCTCATACTGAGGGGAATAAGTCCAGTAATGCACTGGTATGAGCGCATCGAGAAACGTTTTTTGGACAATATGAACAACCGCCAAACGCTACATTCGTTTGTGGTGCCTGAGATTTTGCAGGAAAACTTCGTTTTAGAGAAAATGACGCTGAGTGCCAAGAGTATATATGCCGGCAAGCACATCCGCGAGACCGACTTCCACGATGCTTACGATGCCAGCGTGGTGAGTATTGATCGTGCCGATGAGGTCATTGACCTGCCGAGGCGCGACTTTATGCTGTTCCCGATGGACGAAATCACGCTGTTGGGCACAGAGGAACAGTTGGCCAAGGTGCGCTCACGCATTGAGGTGGAGGACGACGTGCTTGTCAAGGAACGGCCCGAGAGCGATGTCGACATTTATTGTTCGGTGGTGACCAAAGGCGATCGTTACGAGGGTGTGACCTTGCACGACTCCGACCTGCGTAACCGCTTCAATGTCTTTGTGATAGCCGTGGAGCGCGGCGACGATTTCATCCTCAATCCTGAATCCTCCATCACCTTCCTCGACGGCGACAAAGTGTGGTTCGTGGCCTCCGAAAGCCACGCCAAAGAAGTGCTCAATAGCGCCAAACAACCTGTCACAAATGAAAACGAAACAACATTAAACTCTAAACCCTAAACTCTAAACTCTAAACTGAATAACAATGGAATCCCTACCCGCATTATTCTCCGACCTTGCCCTAATACTTGTTACCGCAGGACTTACCACCGTGATTTTCAAATGGTTGAAACAGCCTGTCGTGTTGGGTTATATTATTGCCGGCTTCATCATTGGGCCTAATTTCGAGTGGTTTCCTGTCATTCAAGACCATACGAGCGTGGAAACGTGGAGCGAAATCGGTATGGTGTTTATGCTGTTCGGCATCGGTTTGGAGTTCAGTTTCAAGAAGTTGAAGAAAGTGGGAGGGACGGTAGGCATCACCGCGCTCACCGAATTGGTGACGATGTGCGTGGTTGGTTTCTTGCTCGGCAAAACCTTGGGCTGGAGCCAGATGGACAGCATTTTCCTCGGTGCGATGCTCTCGATTTCCTCCACCACGATTATCGCCAAAGCCTTCGACGATATGAAGTTGCACCGCGAAAAATTCAGCGGCAATGTCATTGGCGAGTTGGTCGTCGAGGATCTTGAAGCCGTCTTGCTGATGGTGATTCTTTCCACTTTGGCAGTGAGCCAGTCGTTCAACGGTATGGAATTGGTTACCAGTATGTTGAAACTGGCGTTTTTCCTTTTGATATGGTTTTTTGGCGGCATTTTCTTGGTGCCGACGGTGCTGAAACGGTCGCGCAAGTTTATGTCGGAGGAAACGCTGACGGTGTTTGCGGTCGGCTTGTGTTTCCTGATGGTTGTGTTGGCCAATTTGGCCGGCTATTCCTCGGCTTTGGGCGCGTTCATTATGGGTTCCATCTTGGCGGAAACGCTTGAGGCTGAGGCGATTCACAAACTGACCACTCCCATCAAGAACCTGTTTGGTGCCATCTTCTTCGTGTCGGTCGGTATGATGGTCGACCCACAAATTTTGGTCAATTATTGGTGGCAGATTTTGGTGGTTACACTTATTCTTCTCATTTTCAAGCCGCTGAGCAATGTAATTGGCCGTTTGATTGCGGGTTTGGGTTTGAAACAGGCTATGCAAGGCGGTTTCTGCTTCAGCCAAATCGGTGAGTTTTCGTTCATTATCGCCACGTTGGGACTGAGTTACGGCGTCATCGACGAGTTCCTTTACCCCATCATCGTTTCGGTGTCCATCATCACCACTTTCATCACGCCTTACGCCATCAAATCAGCTGTGCCGAGTTACCAATGGGTGACGAAGCATTTCCCTGAAAAATGGCTTAACCGACTGGAAAACAACGATTCAGGCATTAAGGTCAAGAGCGGTGAAAAGGTCAATATGGGCAGTTTTTTGGCGCGTCAGTTCAAGAACATCGTCATCTATCTGGCCATCATTATCGCTGTGGTTTTCATTGCGTTTTTCGCGAGTTCGTTCATTATGAAATATGTGGGGCAACCGTGGAGCGGGGCCATCAGCACGGCCTTGTCGTTGGTGCTGCTTTCGCCATTCCTCTGGGCGATGGGCTTTAAGCACACTTTGGTGAAAACCACGCATAAGTTGATGGATGCCAACAAGTTCAACAAGACTTTGATTCTCATTGTCTTCATTTTACGCTTCGTGATTGTGGGTGTCATTTCCTACTTTGTCATTCGCCATTTCCTCAACGGATTTTTCTGGCCGCGTTTAGGCGTGGGTTCGCCGTGGTATCAATTGATAAACATTGGTTTTGCACTGGTTTTCACGGTGTTGCTTCGTGTTTTAAGCCCGGCAATGAAGTTCTACAAACGCATCGAGGACAGGTTCACCGACAACCTTAACAAGCGCCAGTCGATGCAGGTGTTCACCATTCCCGAAATCCTTCAGGAAAACTGCCATTTGCAGAAGATGACGCTCAGCCCCGACAGCGATTATTCAGGTAAGTTGATCAAGGATACCGATTTCCGCGACAACTACAATGTGAGCGTGGTGAGTGTGGAGCGTGGCAAACAGCTTTTCGAGTTGCCGAAGTCTGATTTTCAACTGTTTCCGTATGACAAGATTACTTTTGTGGGACACGAGGACCATCTACGGTTGCTGTTGTCGAAGGTGGAGGTTTTTGACGAACAACTGATTCAGGAACACGAAGATAGCGAGGTTGATTTGTACAAGGTGGAGGTGCGTCCCCAAAGTCCATACGTCGGCGTGGCCTTGATGGATTCAGGCTTGGCCGAAAAACTTGATGCTATGGTCATCGCCATCGAGCGCGACGGGCATTTCATCCTGAACCCATCTGCCCGAATCACCTTCCAACCCGCTGATTTGGTGTGGTTTGTGGCACAAAAAGAAAAAGCCGAATTCCTAATGAACTACAATCCCGACACAATTCCCAACACCCAACTCTAAACTCTAAACTCTCAACTCTCAACTAAAAATGATAGTCTGTATTGCCGAAAAGCCAAGCGTCGCCCGCGACATCGCCAAAGTGCTGGGAGCCAACACTTCACGCGAGGGCTATATGGAAGGCAACGGCTATCAAGTGACGTGGACTTTCGGCCATCTTTGCACGCTGAAAGAGCCTCACGACTACACCGAGCAATGGAAGGCTTGGGCACTGAGCCGCCTGCCGATGATTCCGCAACGTTTTGGCATTAAGTTGATTGCGGACAAAGGCGTTGAGAAACAGTTCAAGACCATCGAATCTTTGTTCCAGAAAGCCGACGAAATCGTGAACTGCGGTGATGCCGGTCAAGAGGGCGAACTCATCCAGCGTTGGGTGATGCAGAAGGCCGCCGTGAAGTGCCCCGTGAAACGCCTTTGGATTTCCTCCTTGACCGAAGAATCCATCCGCGAAGGCTTCAAGAATTTGAAAGACCAGTCTGATTATCAGTCGCTTTACGAGGCCGGACTAAGCCGTGCCATCGGCGACTGGCTCTTGGGAATGAACGCCACGCGGCTTTACACCTTGAAATACGGCCAAAACCGGCAAGTGCTCTCCATCGGTAGGGTGCAAACGCCAACTTTGGCACTGATTGTCAACCGATACCAAGAAATCGTGAACTTCAAGCCGGAGGCCTATTGGGTGCTTTCAACAATCTATCGCGACACGACTTTCACCGCCACCAAAGGCAAATATGGTTCCGTCGATGACGGACAAAAGGACTTGCAAAGCATTGAGGGAAAAGAATTTACCGTGACCGACATTTCCACCAAGAAAGGTACTGAAGCCCCGCCGAGGCTCTATGACTTGACTTCTTTGCAGGTGGAATGTAACAAGAAATACAACCTTTCCGCCGACCAGACTTTGCAGACCATACAGAGCCTTTACGAGAAGAAATACACTACCTATCCGCGTGTGGACACGACCTATCTGAGCGACGACATCTACCCGAAATGCCCTGATATTTTGGCCAAACTCACCAATTACGCCGACTTGACATCACCTTTGACAGGCAAGAAGTTACCCAAAAGCAAGAAGGTGTTCGACAACAGCAAGGTCACCGACCACCACGCCATCATCCCGACGGGTGTGGTGCCACAAGGTCTGTCGTTTGCTGAGGAGAAAGTCTATGATGAAGTGTGTCGTCATTTCATTGCAGCGTTCTATCCTGATTGTCAATTCGCTACGACAACCGTGCTGGGCAAAGTGGAGGAGGTGGAGTTCAAAACTTCGGGTAAGCAGATTTTAGCGCCGGGCTGGCGCGAGGTCATCAAACCGATGAAGAAGGAGGAGGTAGGAGGGATGAGGGAGGAAGCTGAGGGTGAAAAGGAGGACGAGGAGAGGACTTTGCCCATTTTTGCCAAAGGCGAGCACGGGCCGCATCAGCCGCAATTGGCTGAAAAATGGACTTCACCACCAAAGCCATACACTGAAGCCACATTGCTCCGCGCAATGGAAACCGCTGGCAAACTCGTTGACGATGAATCCCTTCGCGAGGTGATGAAAGAGAACGGCATCGGGCGACCATCCACGCGAGCAGCCATCATCGAGACATTGTTCAAGCGCAACTATATCAAGAAGATACGCAAAAGCCTCGAACCTACTCCCACGGGCATCGAACTTATTGGACTCATCCGCGAAGACCTCCTGAAAAGTGCCGAACTGACAGGCATTTGGGAAAAGAAACTCCGTGAAATAGAGCAACATAAATACGAAGCCCGACAATTTTTGGACGAACTGAAACAAATGGTGTCGGAAATCGTCACAACCGTGATGATGGACAACAGCAACCGCCGTGTTGCCGCGACTGTTATGGAGGAGAAACCGAAGAAAACCGCACCAAAAAAGGCCTCAAAACCCAAGAAAACAGAAACCGAAACAGCCAATCCCGATGCCATCATTGGGCAGGTCTGTCCGCTTTGTGGCAAGGGGCATATAATTAAAGGTAAGACCGCATACGGTTGCTCCGAGTGGCGGAATGGGTGTGGGTGGCGGAAGGCTTTTTGATCGGTAGAATTGACAATGCGCAACCATAGACCCCCCAAATTCTTTGACAATGCGCAGGGATAATGTGGTTTTAGCATCAATATGGTACACCAATCGGTGGTCCACAAAATGGTGTACCAAATCGGATGTTTATGATAATTAATTGATTATCACTTTGTTATTTGCACCATTCCTTGGTAAACCATAACTGGAAAACGGGGTCTGTAAACACAAATCCTTTAGATGTGTCCTCTATCAATTCTTTTTGTGTCAAGACAGACTTTATTTTGGAAACATTGGATTTTGAGCCTAAATCATAAAGGCTTAGCACCGTTTTGGATCCGAAATTGGCGTTTGTGCCGTTGGCGAGGGCTTTCATGAAGTTCATTTGATAGGCCGTCAATCCGTCCAATTGTTGCAGGAACAGCAGTGAGTTTTGGTTCAGCAAATCTTCAACAGCCAATTCAAGGGTTTGTTCGGTGACGACATCAGTGGCGTTCAGCATTACATTCGCGGCCAATTGTTGCACATACGACGACTGGTTCTGCACGGTCGCACAAATCTTTTCAATCAAGTCGTCGCTAATGCTGATGTTCTTTTCCTCGAATTTTCCCCGAATGAAAGGTTTCCAGTCTTCAGTGGAAATGGCTTGGAGAAACAGGATGTCGCCAAACTGGTAGAAAGGCATTCGCTTGTTTTGGAAAAGGTTGGACAGCAGGTGCTTCTTGCTTCCAAACAGGCAATAAGAAGCATTGGTTTGCAATTGCCAAATGCCCCGCATCTTCTTTTGTACGTTCAAAGAATCCTGAAATTCACCGATTTGTTGAAACTCGTCGATACATACCACGATGTGTTTCCCCATTTTTTCAGCCATTCGTTGTGGGAGTTGCAGAATCTCTTCAGGGGAATATTCCTTTGGGGTGATGCCCAATGAAAGTGAGACTTCGGAGTTTGGGTCGGGACTGAAACCCACTTTCGGCGACAATCGCACCAGAAACTCCTTGATGTTTTTCATAACGGCCTCGGCCTTGCCTGCGGTTTGCTTCATCAAGGCAGCGGCAAACTTGTTGTAAAACTCGTATTCGTTGCGGCAATCGTATGCGTCAATGTAAACCACCGACAAGGTTTTCTTGTCAACGAGGGACTGCACCCGTCTGACGAGTGAGGTCTTGCCCATTCTTCGTGGGGAAATCAAGATGACATTCTGCCCGTTCTCAAAATCCTGCTTGAGCCGTTTCGTTTCCTTTTCGCGGTCGGTGAAGTTGTCGCCTTCAACGGCCACACCATAGATGAATGATTTCTTCATGACGCTGTTTTGTTGGTTTGACGCTGCAAAAATACAACTTTTTTCTTTGGTACACCAATCGGTGGTCCACAAAATGGTGTACCAAAGAAACGACGGCATCAATGTTGGCTTTTTTTATGTCGTTTTTGACAATGCGCAACCATAGAACCCCCAAAATCTTTGACAATGCGCGGAGATAATACAAAACAAGCCGCCCCAAACGGAGCGGCTCGTTTCTCTGAATTATTCTGCGATTTAACTTCGTTGAATGCTTTGCATTTCTGCGGATTCTGCGTGAAAAAAATCACAATTTCGGTCCAGCAGCCACGAGTGCCTTGCCAGCGTCATTCGTCGTGAACTTCTCAAAGTTCTTGATGAAGCGCGAGGAGAGGTCTTTGGCCTTTTCTTCCCATGCGCTCTTGTCGGCGTAGGTGTCGCGCGGGTCGAGGATGTTGGGATCTACGCCGGGCAATGCGGTAGGCACTTCGAAGTTGAAGTACGGAATCATCTTGGTCGGGGCCTTCTCGATGCTGCCGTCAAGGATGGCGTCGATGATGCCGCGTGTGTCGCGGATGGAGATGCGCTTGCCCGTGCCGTTCCAGCCGGTGTTCACCAAGTAAGCCTTGGCGCCGCTCTGTTCCATACGCTTCACGAGTTCTTCGGCGTATTTGGTCGGGTGCAGTTCGAGGAAGGCTTGTCCGAAGCAGGCACTGAAGGTCGGCGTAGGCTCGGTGATGCCGCGCTCGGTGCCGGCCAACTTGGCCGTGAAGCCGCTCAGGAAGTAATACTTGCACTGTTCGGGCGTCAGGATGCTAACGGGAGGCAACACGCCGAAAGCGTCGGCGCTGAGGAAGATGACGTTCTTGGCGGCGGGACCCGACGAAATGGGACGCACGTTCTTCACAATCTTCTCGATGTGTTCGATGGGGTAGGAGACGCGGGTGTTTTCGGTCACGCTCTTGTCCTTGAAGTCGATCTTGCCGTTGGCATCGACGGTGACGTTTTCCAGAAGTGCGTCGCGCTTGATGGCGTTGTAGATGTCAGGCTCGCTTTCCTTGTCTAAGTTGATGACCTTGGCATAGCAGCCGCCTTCGAAGTTGAACACACCTTCATCATCCCAGCCGTGCTCGTCGTCGCCGATGAGCAGACGCTTCGGGTCGGTCGAAAGGGTGGTCTTGCCCGTACCGCTCAGACCGAAGAAGATGGCTGTGTTTTCGCCCTTCATGTCGGTGTTGGCGGAGCAGTGCATGGCGGCGATGCCTTGCAGCGGCAGGTAATAGTTCATCATCGAGAACATGCCTTTCTTCATTTCGCCACCGTACCAAGTGTTCAGAATCACTTGCTCGCGCGAAGTCACGTTGAAGGCCACGCAGGTGTCGCTGTTCAGGCCGAGTTCCTTGTAGTTCTCGACTTTGGCTTTCGAGGCGGTGTAGACGGTGAAGTTGGGCTTGAAGTCGGCCAGTTCCTCAGCCGTGGGCTTGATGAACATGTTGAGCACGAAATGGGCCTGCCATGCCACTTCCATGATGAAACGGACGGCCATACGGGTGTCCTTGTTGGCACCGCAGAAAGCATCCACCACATAAAGGTTCTTGCCACTGAGTTGTTTCTTGGCAAGGTCTTTCACTTGAGCCCAGACTTCTTCGCTCATCGGGTGGTTGTCGTTTTTGTAGCCTTCGGTGGTCCACCAAACGGTGTCCTTCGACTTGGCATCCATGACGATGTATTTGTCCTTGGGCGAGCGACCGGTGTAGATGCCCGTCATCACGTTGACGGCGTTGAGTTCGGTCAAAACGCCTTTGTCGTAACCCGTCAGGGCGGGGTTCATCTCGTCCTTGAAGAGTTGTTCGTAACTCGGGTTATAGTAAATTTCCTTTGCGCCGGTGATGCCGTACTCGGCCAACGCGGCTTTGATTTCTTCAATGTTTTTTGCCATGATTTATTTTTGATTAATGTTGATTGTTTGTTCGTTTAATTGTTATGCAGCAACGCTGTTCTCATAAAGGTATTCAGGTGCAATGTCAATTGAGCCATTAAGCCAAGTCACCGTCCAGCCGTCGAGGTCAAAACGGTCGAAAACTGCCTTATCGCGCAACGAGTCAAAGATGGGATATTGTTCAATAAGCGGCTCGCAGTCGAAAATACGCTGGCTACCATCATTAAAGGTGAGAGCCAAACGATACCCGCTGAGGTTTCGGGCCGAGGTTACCCATTTGAGTTCAGTTGATGTTTCCATATTAATCCAAAGGTTGAATTTTTGAAGGCGAAGATCCTTTTTCCAATTTGTACCAGTTTTCTAATAGTTCCTCTTTATGTAGGTCAAGCCAGTCATAAACCAGTTTCAAGGCTCGTCTTGGCATTTCTCCTGTAACCTTACCCGTATGAATATCAATGGAGGCACGATATTGGTTGTACCTCACATGGAAATGAGGCGGATTGTGTTCGGGGAAGTACATCGTGATGACGATACCGTAAAAATTGCTTATTTCAGGCATAACCTATTATTTGGCGCAAAGGTAGCGATAATTTCTTTTCTTCAAAGTGGAAAGAATGATTTTGTTTGGTTTTTCTACAAGATTTTGGATTCTTAAGATAATTCCCTACTTTTGCAGCCAAATTCAAATCAAATTTAATTTCAATTTAATATGCGAAAACACATCCTGCCATTCCTCGCAATGGCACTATTAATGACCGCCCCTCTTGGAGCGAAGGCCCAACAGGGCATTGAAAACTATGTGTCGGCCTCTGGCTATGTGATTTACCGTGCGCCCGGTTATTATTCCCCCGACGGAGCCTATTCCTGGAACTTTGAACAAGACTTCGAGGAAGGCCGCATCCTCGACTGGACCCTCATCGATGCCGACGGCGACAGCCACAACTGGCAACTGCCTTTGGCAAGCGGTATGGGTTATGGCAATTCGGATGGTATGTTGGTGTCGTATTCCTACGACAACACAACCACTTCGCCGCTCACGCCCAACAATTTCATGGTTTCGCCCCGCGTGATCTTGCCTTCGGTAGGCGGTATCATCAGTTTCTGGGCTTGCGCTATGGATGAGCAATATTGCGCTGAGCATTTTGCAGTGGCCATCTCCACGACGGTCAACAATGACCCGATGGCTTTCACCACCTTGCAGGAATGGACTTTGTCTGCCAAAGACCAAGGAAACCGCCAAGGCATTTGGCGCCAGTATACAGTTGACCTTTCCGCTTATGCTGGTCAGGAGGTCTATCTCGCTATTCGTCACTTCAACTGCACCGACATGTTCGCCATCTGCGTTGACGACATATTTATTGGCGATGAAAACGCTTCTTCATTGATGGGCTGTGACATCGTTCTCGATGGCCAGACAGTGGCTACCAACCAACACGGTACCCATTATCTTTTGAATACCAATGGCTTCACTGATGGCTCAAACCACACTACCACCATCCGTGCCCATTACGGAAGTGGCGCAACGCTTGAAAGCGAATACGCTTGGACTTACCGCACCCCCGACCATTTCCAAGGCTCGCCCACGGGATTGCAAGCCGAAAGCGACGGCAATCGGGTGCAACTTTCGTGGACACTGCCAACAATGTCGGCTCCATTCCCCATCGAAGGACTGTTTTACGACTTCGCAGACAGCACTTTGATGGATCTCACCCTCATCGATGCCAACAACGACGGACAGAACTTCCGCGTGTATCCTTGGAGCGGCTATGGCGGCGGCATCGGCCTGCGTTCCTTCTCATGGATGAATGGTCCGGGTGCGCTCAATCCCGACAATTTCATCGTCACGCCGCGACTGACGCCCACCGAAAACGGACGCATTTCCTTTATGGCCTGCGATGCCGATATGCCCGGCATTGCCCCTGACCCTGAGCATTTTGGCGTGGCCGTTTCCACTTCGGGCAACACCAATCCCGCCGATTTCACCATGATTCAGGAATGGAACAGCACGGGTTCTTATACCGAGTATTCCGTCGACCTTTCGGCCTACGCCGGACAGCAAATCTATGTGGCCATCCGCCACTTCAACACCACGGGCGAAACCTATTTCCTCTGCGTGGACGACATCAAGGTTGAAGGCGTTCAGGCTGAGGTGACGCGCCCCGCCATCGGTGCCTTGGTTTATGCCAACGGCGAACTGCTGGCCACCCTCAACCACGGCGAGACTTCTTTCTCGCATGACGTAAACCGCTACGTTTCCGAGTATTGCATCCGCATCATCCAAGACGGTGCCAAAGAAACGGGCGACTATTACGCCCTTGCCGCACCGCAATGTGCCGAGGTCGAGGTGAATTGCTTGGCTCCGAAAAACTTGGCGGCTGAATGGGACGGCCAAAAGGTGATTCTCACTTGGGAACGTGAGATTTTCACCGACTTTGAGGACGACCCCGATGGCTGGACTTTCCTCGATGCCGATGGCGATGGCTTTGTTTTCGGAATTTACGCCGCAGGTGGCATGAATCCCGATGGCAGCGTGAACAACACGGGCACCAACGCCTCACTGACTTCGTTCTCATATAATAATAATTACGGTGCGCTTCACCCTGACAATTACGCTTTTATGCCCAAAGTCAAGGTGCTGCCCAATGCCAAGATGACCTTCTATGCCGCTGGTTTTGACCCTGCTTATCCGACCGAGCATTTCGGCGTGGCCGTGGCTTCGGCTGACGGGCTGAATGTGGCCACCATCGCCGAATGGGAATCAAGGCATCCTTACCAATCCTATACCGTCGACTTGTCGGCCTACGCGGGTCAGGAGATTTACCTCGGTTTCCGCCATTTCACCAACGTGTCCAATTATGCCCTCTGTATCGACAACATCACCGTGACCAATGCGGTTTGGGCGGGCACTACCAGCACGACTTACGCCTATTATGTCTATCGCTCCACCGATGGCAGCAATTATAACCTGATTGGCATCGCCGACGGCAACAGCACGAGTTATGTCGACAACGACACCAGCGCCCCTAATTTCTATTATCAGGTGACGGCCATCAATACGATAGTGGGCGGTTCGTGCGAATCGGAGCCGGCCATGGCTGTCGATGGCATCCATAATTTCGTGACTGTGACCACTGACGGCTTGGGTGAAAACAACGAAAGTGTCAATATCTATCCCAATCCGGCTCGTGCCCGATTGACTATCGAGGCCGAAGGCTTGAGGCAGGTCACCTTGATCAATATGCAAGGCCAAATCGTTTACGATGCCATTGCCGAAGGCAACCAAACCGACATCGACCTTGCCGGCTTTGTGGCGGGATTGTATATGTTGCGCATAGACACGGAAAACGGTATCGTTTCAAGACAAGTTTCCGTTGTGAAATAACCTGAATTTTAGGCTTGTAAGGCTGTCGTATTGCGGCAGCCGCATTGATAACACAGATAGGGCTGTCACACCGTGGCAGCCCTATATGTTTTTAGAAAATCTTCGTGTAAACGTGGCATTCCGGCGTTTCCTGCCTTTCGTCCAAGTAATCCTGATGGCAGTCCTCGGCAGGGTAGAAGGGCATGGCTTGACGGATTTGCGTGGCGGGATGATAGCCCATCTGCGTCAGTTCGCCAAAAACCTTGATGGCCGTGTCGCGTTCCGCAAGGTCGTTGAACCAAATGGCGGAAAGATATTGTGTGCCAATGTCGATGCCTTGTCCGTCGGCTTGCTCAAAGTTGTGGATTTCAAAGAAATAGCGCACCAAGGCTTCGTAGGAAACCATTTCGGGGTCGTATTCCACTTCGATGGTTTCCAAATGCCCGGTGGTGCCCGTTTTCACTTGTTAGTAACTTGGGTTCTCGATTTCGCCGCCCATGAATCCGACGACGGTTTTCGTCACGCCTTTGAGCCGCTTGAAGTAATACTCAACGCCCCAAAAGCATCCTGCCGAAAAATAAGCTGTTTTCATTGTCGTTATCCTTTTTTCATCAATTCCATTGCTTGCCTGATGTTATCTTCACGCCTGTCGTCGTCCATATCGAAGCCCATTTGTATATGCCTGACAATCTGGTGCTTGTCGATGAAAAACTTGGTCGGGCTTCCAGTGAGGTTCATTCGTGTGGCATCCTTTTGTTCGATGATGAATACGTTGTCGTAAATGCCTTGGAGGCTCTTGGCATAATTGAGAGTTTCGTCAGGTGCTGAATCCTCGGCGTCTTCGACGAGACATAAAACATCGATGCCTTCAAACTCTTCCTTCATGTTGCTGATGGCCATTGGGAATTCCCTTTCGACTTCTTCTTTCCCAAATCCGCAATGCGTGTCGGTGAAAACGAGTATGGTTGCCCTTTTGAGCAACTTTTTGATTTTCACGCTTTTTCCGTCAAGGTTTTTCACTTGGATATCAGGGATTTCCTTGCCCCTCGTGTTGTTGAACCAATCCATGATGATTTTTTGGGAAAGCTCTTGGTCTTCCTTTTCGGTCAGGCTGGTGACGCCTTCGTAATAGCTCTCGTAATCAACGGGAATGATGTAATTATTGCTTGAATGGTTGCAAGATGCTAAGGCAAGCATCGAAATGGTCAAGGTGAAAATGATTCTTTTCATGGCACTATTCTTTGATTATCTTGGTAACGGCTTTCGTCCCGATTTTATTGCTGGTAATCAGGAAATAAATGCCTTTTTCGAGGTCGCTCAAATCAATGCTTCCGGCTTTTTCGGCTTGCAAGACCAATTGGCCAAACAAGTTCCGAACTTCCACGTTATGAAGGCCTTCCGCCTCGATGTGCAAAATGCCATTCGTCGGGTTGGGCCAAACAGCAAAGGTTCCTGAGGCTTCTGAGCCTGTCGAAGGAGTCGAAGGGCCGTCTTCTTCCACGCCATCCAATACCATCAACGTCAGGCCGATGACGCTGTCGCAATCTTGACCTTCAAGGATGTGGGTATAGTAGCCGGGTTCGGTCAGAGGTCGGCTGAAGAACCAGTATGGGCTGTCGCTTTCGTAGAACGCATCCTCAATCAAGGTGAGCGAGGCGCAACTTTCGTAAGCGCCAATCTCCACGCGGCCTTTCTGTATGCGAAGGTTGCCGGCGAGGTCGGTGTTGCCTAATCCGGTGGTGTTGGGTTTGCCGGCGTTGAGGCAGATGCTTCGCGGATGCAAGGACCAATTTGCCGAGTGGTATTCGGCGCCGGCACCGGCGGAAGGCTGCCTGAATTGGACGAAAACGCCAGGTTCCGATCCGTTGTTCTCGGCTGGCAAGTCGATGATTCCTGTGCCTTCCACGTCACCTTGCACGGCGCAATACTCATAATCGCTGACGCCATCGGTTTGGTTGGGCTGTCCGTTGGCCACGTTGCCCCAGAGGATGCAGTTGCAGTATTTGTTGTGACGCTCCTCATGATAGATGCCGCCGATGGTTTCAAGGCCTAAATTGCAGACAATATTGCAGTTGTAGGCTGTGAATTTGCCTCTGGCATACATACCGCCTGCGTCCTTGGCCGTGTTGTTGCTGATGAGGCAGTTCTTGAATACGGGCTCCGTGTTGTTATAGAGGTAGATGCCGCCGCCTTTGGTGGAAGCCGTGTTGTTGCTGATGCGGCAGCTGTTGTAGGCAGCCCCGATGCGGTCGCACACGCCTCCACCCATCGAGGCGCTGTTGTCGGCGATAAAGCAGTTGCCCAGCGTGACATGGGTTGTGCCGCCCGTCGAGTTGATGTATACGCCGCCGCCATACATCGTGGCGTGGTTGTCGATGATGGTGCAATTCGAGAGGGTGACATAATTGTTGAGATAGGCACCCGCGCCGCTGCCGATGGCGCCGTTTTGAAGGGTGAAGCCGTCCCAGATGGCCTCCCTGCCCGAACTGAAGGCTTGGTCTTGCAGCAGCACGCGCCTTGCGCCTTGGCCGTCGAGGATGGTGGCATTCTTTTCGAAATCGCGCTGCGAGAGGTCGAAATCGGGGGCTTCGTTGCCCTCGAAACCGCCATAGATGCGGTTGCGCTCAGTGATGCAGAACGCGCCTTCAGGGTTGGTGGTGTCGCCATAGTATGTGCCTTTCTTCACCCAAACCTTGGTGCTGCCGCCACTCGAAAGGGCAGTGGCAAAATGGAGCTTGTTGGTGGCGTTTTCCCACGACGAGCCGTTTCCCGTGCCGTCTTCGCTGACGTAGATGATGCCGTTGGCGTCGGCTTGGATGTCCATAGGGTAGAGGTTTCCCACCACCGCCTGACCTTGGTTGAAGCCGTTCACGTCGTAGGTCGAGTAGTAGCCGTCGCTGCTGCCGCTCCATCCGAAGTTGAAGTGCATCAGGTCGTTGTTGTCGTAGCCGTCGCACACGAAGGCGTGGCCGCTGTCATCGTGGGCACCGGAATAATACAGAGGATGGCCGAGGTCGAGTTCCGCCTTCAGCATGGAAATCCAGCTGTCTTCCTGATAGCTGCTTTTTTGGCGGAATTTCGCGCCGCAATAGCCGAAATAGGAGCGCATGGCGGTCTCCACATCGCGCGATTGCGCACCGCTGCCGCTGGCCGAATAGTTCATATCGACGCTTACGCCGCAGTGGTACATCAGCGTGGCCACGGCATCGTTGTGGCTCCAAACTTCGTTGGGCATCTGTTCCCAATGGTAAGTGGTGGCACCAAAGTCGGCACTTTGTTCGCCGTATTGGCTGTGTACATAACTATGTGAGCCAAAGCCCGTTGTGGGATAATCCCAATATTTCATCACCTGAGCCATGGCACAGGCCACACAGCCCGCATAGACATGACCGCAAGGGCCACCCCACCAGCCGCCGGAAGTGGCCGGGCAATATTCATTGTAATAGCAGTCCTGGTTCCAATGTGTCGTGACCAAAGGACTTACGGCGTTGGCGCTTTTCGCACCGAAAACACCTCGTTCCGCATCTTCCCATTGGCGTTGGATTCCAGCTTCGGGCGCAATGCCGTTGGCTTCGGCAAAATCAATCATTTCGCCATAATGCCGAATCCAAGAGGAAACGTTTTCAGGAGCTTCTTGCATATCGGGGAAATTGCCTTGGTCGGACCAGCCCAACACGGGTGGCAGGACAGTGTTGCCCGAAATGATGACAAAGCCTTGGTCGCCAATGTTGTAGATGAAGTTCTTGTCATGTGAAACCAAATCCAAATCTTGCCCTTTGAAGCCTTGATGCGAAGCGATGAAAGATTGCGCGGTCTTGTGTGCCAATGCTTCGTCGACCGACTTGGCAGTTTGCGCAAATGTTTGTGAAAGAGTGGTGAAAACCAGTAACAAAACGAATGATAGTCTTTTCATAAGTAGGAATTTTAGCGCAAAAATAGAAACTTGTTTTGAATATTTCAGGAAAACTTCAGGAATTGTATTAGAAATCTGTATTATATGGCCAAATTGCCGAACAGAATACAGCCAAATTGCCGAACAAATCTCGGCCAAATTGCCGAACAGAATTCGGCCAAATTGCCGAACAAAATACAGCCAAATTGCCGAACAAAACTCGGCCAAATTGCCGAATTTAAAATGAAAATTTTTGATTTTATGTTTGAGTTCCAAATATTTATCGTATTTTTGCAGCGGATTAAAAAATGAGGTAAAAAATGGAAAATTATAGACCCAGAATTTGCGACCAATTGTTGGTCGAATTATTGGAGGCTTGCGGTTCGGTTTTGTTGGAAGGCTCGAAGTGGTGCGGCAAGACTACCACAGCCGAACAAGCCGCCCGAAGCATCGTCTATATGGCTGACCCTGAAGACGGTGAACGCAATATCCAATTGGCGCGAACCAGCCCCAAATTCCTATTGGAAGGCGAAACACCGCGCTTGATTGATGAATGGCAGGTCGTACCCAAACTTTGGGACGCGGTGCGCTTCGAGGTCGATCATAGGAGAAAATTGGGACAATTCATCCTGACGGGTTCTGCCGTGCCAGCCTCGCGCGACGAAATCATTCACACGGGGACGGGGCGTATTGCTTCGCTGTTGATGCGTCCGATGAGCCTTTGGGAGTCGGGCGACAGCAACGGAACGGTAAGCCTCGAATCCCTTTTTGATGCGCCCGAACAACTGACTCCCCGAAGCGCAATGGGCATTGAAGACCTTGCGTTCGTGGTGTGCCGTGGTGGGTGGCCGATGGCCATCAACACCAAAAGCAGGAAGTCGGCGTTGAAGCAGGCAACCATTTTTTATGACGGTGTGGTTGGCAAGGCCGATGGTAGCGGATCCGACATTTCTCGCGCCGACGGTGTGGCTCGCAATCCTGAGCTTGTCAAATTGCTGATGCGCAGCCTGAGCCGCCATCAGGGAACGCAAGCGTCCATTGCGACCATTTACCAAGACATGGTGGCCAATGAGAGCAACTCGTTGAGCGAAGACACGATAGCATCTTACATCAAGGCGTTGAAACGCATTTTTGTGGTCGAGAATATGCCTGCATGGAACCCCAACCTGCGCAGCAAGACCGCCATTCGCACTTCCGATACGCTCTATTTCGTGGATTCGAGCATTGCCATCGCCGCATTGAGGATTAGCCCTCAAGACTTGCTCAACGACTTGAATACCTTTGGTTTGTTCTATGAAACTCTGGCCGTGCGCGATTTGCGCGTTTATGCCGATGCCCTTGACGGACAGGTGTATCACTATCGCGACAAGAATGGCCTTGAATGTGATGCTGTCGTGCATCTTGCCAATGGGAAATACGGCCTTGTGGAAATCAAGTTTGGCGGCGACGACTTGATAGAGGAAGGCGCAAGCACTTTGAAACAATTGGCAGGGAAAATTGACACGACAAGGATGCGTAATCCTTCGTTTATGATGGTGCTGGTCGGCATCGGAAATTATGCCTACCGACGCGAAGACGGCGTGTATGTGGTGCCCATCGGGTGCTTGAAGAATTGAATTGCTTGCGAGGAAGTTCGGTTGGACGGTAATTTTGAATATTTCGGGAAAACTTTTCCGATTGTATTGGAAATTTTCATATTTTTGTCTCGTTGCTTTTCGAAAAGGCAGCAAACATAATGGAAAGACGTTGAACCGTCGTTTATCTGCGGTAATTCGAACTTCGCAGACCTGGATTGTCCGCTTGGTAATGCAAGGCTCAGATCCTTCGTTTTTTCTCGTGTCTGAGATTGGAACTTAATAATACAATTTAATATCAATTAACCCCCAAGAAAGATGAAAAAATTATTGTTTTTGACAAGTTTGCTTGCGATGATTTTTGCAAGTATGAGCATTAAGGCTCAAGGAGTTACGATTACCCTGAATCCGGGCTGGAACTGGATTAGCTATCCCCTGACCACACAGATGGGCATCGATGAGGCGCTGTCGGGCATCACGCCCGTGGCGGGCGACCAGATCAAGTCGAAGACCGCGATTTCGGTATGGGATGAGGACGAGGAGGAGTGGTCGGGCACGCTGACCACAATGACTCCGGGATTGGGCTACATGTACTATTCGGCGCGTTCCGGGGTTGTCGAGTTCGTTTTTGGCCAGTCGGCTTCCAATTCGGTTGTGACCGACACGCCGTCTGGCATCACGACCACAAGTGCGACCGTAGGCGGCACGTTGAGCATCGGCGAAGGCAACCACGTGTTTGCTCGCGGCGTGTGCTGGGGCACGGAGGCGTTGCCCGACGTGGACGGCATCCACACGACGGAGGTCGCCGAGGCGGGCAGCCATTCCGTCACGTTGGACGGCCTGACCCATGGCACGACCTACTATGTGCGGGCGTATATGGTGACCGACTACGGCCTTTCGTACGGCGAGGCGCTGAGCTTCACGACGGAGGAAGATGGCGGCGGCCACGCCTACGTCGACCTCGGCCTGCCGAGCGGCCTGCTGTGGGCCACTTGCAACGTGGGCGCCTACACCCCTGAGGACTGCGGCGACTACTTCGCGTGGGGCGAGACCCAGCCGAAGGCGGTGTACGACTGGAGCACCTACCAACACTGCAGCGGCAGCCACAACACGCTGACCAAGTATTGCAACAACACGAGCTACGGCAACGGCGGCTACACCGACGACCTGACCACCCTCTTGCCGGAGGACGACGCTGCCACGGCCAACTGGGGTGAGGGATGGCGCATGCCGACGAAGGCTGAATGGCAGGAGCTGTACGCCAACACGACTTGCACCTGGACGCTGCAGAACGGCGTGTACGGCAGGCTGTTCACCGCCGCAAACGGCAACAGCATCTTCCTGCCCGCCGCCGGCTACCGCAGCGGAGGCAGCCAGAGCGATGTGGGCAGCTACGGCAACTACTGGTCGGGTTCGCTCTACACTGACAACGCGAGGAGCGCGTGGTACCTCAACTACGATGCGGGCTATTGCGCTATGGACTTCTACTACTATCGCAGCAACGGTCACACGGTGCGTCCTGTGCACGAAGGCGAAGCCCCTGAACCAATCAGTTTCACGGGTACAAGCTTGACATTAGAAAGTAATTGTGGTACTTGGAACTGGTACTATTCCCCCTACACGCAACCTGAATCCAATGAAAGGACTTATATCGCTATGGATCATAGTCTGGCTTGGAGTGTGGGCGATGAAATCAAAGTGTTTGATGCCACTGCCGCTAATTATGATTTCACGGTTACCACTATCGGTGAGCAGACAGCATTTCAAGATGAAGAAGCCATTTTCGAGGTGACAGAACCCGAAAAGATTTATTTCTTGAAGGATTTGGAGACCCCAGCAAGCTATGTCGCTTTCTATCCTAATGCTGAATTTGATGCAGCTGAAAACACTGTGTCGATGACAATTCCTTCTGTTCAATTCTATAATAATAATTCACCGTATGAAACTGGCTCTTTTACCACAAACACCTATCCAATGTTTGGCGTGAATGACACCATATATGTGAATGACACCACATGTGATAAGAAACACTTCACCTTCCATAGCCATGCTGGTGTTTTGCAATTCAGTTTTGGTGCCCCTGTGGGTAGATATGTGAAAGTGAAGCGGATTATTGTTACTGCTCCTGAGGGTGATGCATTGGTTGGAACGATGACCTATCCATTCGACTATCCTTTCTCTGTTTATGATCCTTATGCTGACGCCTATACACTGAGTAATACTTCCAATCAAGTTGTCTTTGATTGTGGTGATGGTGTTGTGCTTCCTAATGAGGGATATCATTATATAAAGTTCCAAATTGCCCTTCTCAGAGGTGCTTTGGCAGAAGGTTTCCATGTCACGGTTATTGGTGATAAGAACGACCTAATGAATCATGAAGAAATCATAGAAAATGTTGTGCTTTTCGAAACGGATGTAGAAGGTGTAGAAAATACTATCGAAGCTGAGAAAATCACTTCAATGATAACCAGAATTATCCCTGTTCCTGGCACTGGTGGTTGAGCCATGAGCAGAAAGAGACATATCAAGAGGATATTGTAGAAAAGAAGCCACTCCCGAGGGTGGCTTCTTTTGTTATATGGTTCTTTCAAGGCGCCAAGGCAAGGAAAATTTGCAGTTATTCCATGACCAGACGGGGTGCACAAACCCTGTCAACAAAACACAATGAGGGTATAGAACTATAAATCCCAATCATTGGGGATTTTTTTGTATTTTTGCAGGCAAAATGAGATTTGTATGGAGAGATTCTTCAATACCGCAGGGCCTCAAACGCCAGACAGCTATACCATCGACCCGCTGAGCCGATTCGATTTGGAGGAAGTATTGTTGATGATTCGTCAGCAACGCTATTTTGTGATGCACGCGCCCCGTCAAACGGGCAAAACCTCTTGTATGCTCGCCCTCCGCGACTATTTGAACAAGGAAGGCGATTATATTGCCGTTTATGCCAATGTGGAGGGAGGACAGGCATCACGAAACGACAAGGAAACAGCTGTTAAATCCGTCATCGACACGCTGACAGGAGCCTATCGGTTGATTTTCAAGAATGACAAAGCCGACACGGTGCGCAATGCGGTTCAAAGCTTGGCAATTGACTCAATGCTTTCGCAGTATCTTTCCTTGTTGTGCCAGTCGTTGGAAAAGCCTTTTGTCCTAATTCTTGATGAAATAGACGCACTTGTGGGCGATAGTTTGGTTAGCGTGTTGCGCCAAATTCGTTCAGGTTATGCAGACCGTCCGTCGTCGTTTCCGCAAACCATCATCCTCTGCGGTGTGCGCGATGTAAGGGACTATCGCATTGTGCTTTCCAATCAGGACATTGTTACAGGTGGCTCGGCTTTCAACATCAAGTCAACATCATTGCGGTTGGGCAATTTCTCCAAGGAGGAGATATATGAACTCTTTATGCAACACACCCGCGAAACGGGTCAGCAGTTCGATGAGGCCTGTTTCCCAACGATTTGGGATGCCACCGAAGGGCAACCTTGGTTGGTGAACGCTTTGGGTCATGAAGTGACTTGGAACATTCGCGAGAACCGCGACCGCAGCGTCCGCATCATTCCTGAGATGATTGACAAAGCCATCGAGAACCTTATTTATCGCCGCGATACGCATATTGATATTTTGATTGACAAGTTGGAGGAGCCTCGTGTGCGAAGGGTCATTGAGCCGATATTGGCCAATGAAGATGAGGTGGATGATGCCTTGATTCCAACCGATGACATCCAATATGTTGAGGATATGGGACTTATCAAGCGTGAGCGCGGTAAGCCACGGCGAATCGCCAATGGAATTTACCGTGAAATCATTCCTCGTGAACTGACTTGGAGCACACAAGATGCGTTGACGCAGCAGCCGCAGTGGTACCAGAATCCCGACAACAGCATCAATATGGAGAAACTATTGCTCGACTTCCAGCAGTTTTTCCGCCAAAACGCCGACGCTTGGATAGGCCGTTTCGACTATGCCGATGCCGGACCGCAACTCTTGTTGCAGGCTTTCTTGCAAAGGATTGTGAACGGTGGCGGCTACATTGACCGCGAGTATGGCTTGGGCCGCAAGCGCACTGACCTGCTCATCCGCAAACCCTTGACTGACCATTACGGCGGCCCTGTGCAGCGCATCGTTTTGGAACTGAAAACCAAGCGCGGCGACCTCGAAAAAGTGATTGAAAAAGGACTTGAACAAACGGTTGGGTATATGGATTTGGTCGGCTCCGTTGACGAAGGCCATCTCATCATCTTCGACCGCACCCAAGAGAAGACTTGGGACGAGCGCATTTGGCACAAGCCTTACGAATACAACGGGCGGACGATTGTGGTTTGGGGAATGTGATTGCCAAAGGCTTTCCGTTCCTTTGGAAATCGATATTATTCCTTCAAAGCCCCCCTAATCCCCTCCAAAACCAACTCTTCCATCAGGAAATAGGTGTCGGGATTGGGATGGCAGCCGTCGTCGCTGAGTGACTTGGGGAGTCCGAGGTTCTCGTCGGCGAGGGCGGCGTGATAGTCGATGTAGACGAGGCCGTTAGCTTCGGCGTATGCCCTCAAACTCTTGTTGATGTCGACGATGGTCTGGCCAGGGTTGCTGATCTCTTTTCTCCAAGGGAACTCTGAGCAGGGTGGGATGGAGCTGATGATGGGAGTGATGCCATTGGCTTTGGCAAGATTGCACATGGCGATAATGTTTTCGACGACCTTCTCAGGCGACACACAAAAGTCGTTGTGCGCCACGTCGTTGGTGCCGGCCATGATGACCACGGCTTTGGGATGCAGGTTGATGACGTCGGCGGTGAAACGCACCAACATCTGCGACGAGGTCTGGCCGCCGATGCCCCTGCCGCAGAAGTTGTGGATAGTGAAGAACTCGAGATGGTAGTTGGCCCAGATTTCGGTGATGGAGTTGCCCATAAAGACCACCTCGGGGTAGTCGCCGCTCGCGATAATGCGTTCATTGTCGGCCTGATAGCGATTGAAGCCGAACCAGTCTTGGGAATAACCGAAAAACGTCATGGTTACAGAAATGATGAGAAGGATAAATTTTTTCATAGTTCAAATTTTTTGCAAATATATAACTTTGTATGGAGAAAATTCGTATCTTTGCACGCTTTTTTAAAAGGTAACGAAAAACAGGTAAGAAATGATCAACATAACCTTCCCTGACCAGAGTGTCAGACAATATGAAGCCGGCGTCACGCCGTTGGAAATCGCCAAGAGTTTGAGCGAAGGGCTTGCACGCAATGTGCTGTCAGCCAAAGTGAACGGAAAGATGTGGGATGCCATGCGTCCCGTCAATGAGGATGCCACCATCCAGCTTTTCACTTGGGACGACCCCGAAGGCAAGGCCACTTTCTGGCACTCGTCGGCACACCTTATGGCCGAGGCCATCGAGGCATTATATAAAGGTGTGAAGTTCGGCATCGGCCCCGCCGTGGATGCCGGTTTCTACTACGACATCGACACGGGCGACCTCACTTTGACCGAAGCCGACCTCGCAGCCATCGAAAAGAAAATGCTCGAATTGGCCCGCGAGAAACAAACCTTCGACCGCGTTGACGTGAGCAAGGCCGAAGCCCTGAAGTATTTCACCGAGAAAGGCGACGAATACAAGGAAGAGTTGATTAGCGAATTGGAAGACGGTACCATCACCTATTATAAATGTGGCAACTTCACCGACCTCTGCCGCGGGCCGCACATCCCGAACACGGGTTTCATCAAGGCCGTGAAGCTGACCTCGTTGGCCGGTGCCTATTGGCGTGGCGACGAGAAACGCAAGCAATTGACCCGCGTTTACGGTATCACCTTCCCGAAACAGAAGGAATTGGATGAGTATCTCGTCCTGCTCGAAGAAGCCAAGAAGCGCGACCACCGCAAGTTGGGTCGCGAGTTGGAACTCTTTATGTTCAGCGACACCGTTGGCAAAGGCCTCCCGATTTGGTTGCCCAAAGGCACCGAATTGCGCCTCCGCCTGCAAGAGTATCTGACCAAGATCCAGAAGGAATATGGCTATGAGCAAGTCATCACGCCCCATATCGGCGGCAAGCAACTCTATGTCACTTCGGGCCACTGGGACCACTATGGCGAAGACAGTTTCCGCCCGATCACCACGCCCGAAGAAGGCGAGGAGTATCTGCTGAAGCCGATGAACTGCCCTCACCACTGCATGATTTTCAAGTGGAAGCCGCGCAGTTACAAAGACCTGCCGTTCCGCTGCGCCGAGTTCGGCACGGTGTATCGTTATGAGCAGAGCGGCGAGTTGCACGGCTTGACCCGTGTGCGCTCGTTCACCCAAGACGATGCCCACATCTTCTGCCGTCCCGACCAAGTGAAGGAAGAGTTCATCCGCGTGATGGAAATCATCGAGATTATCTTCAAAGCCCTTGATTTCAAGAACTTTGAGGCTCAAATATCGCTCCGCGACCCCAACGACCACGAGAAGTATGTGGGCTCGGACGAAAACTGGGCCAAGGCCGAGGCTGCCATTCAGGAGGCCTGTGCCGAGAAGGGTTTGCCGGCTCATGTGGAGTACGGCGAGGCCGCTTTCTATGGCCCGAAACTCGACTTCATGGTGAAGGATGCCCTTGGACGCAAGTGGCAGCTGGGTACGATTCAGGTGGACTACAACCTTCCTGAGCGTTTCGACCTGAGCTACATTGGCGCTGATAATGAGAAACATCGCCCCGTGATGGTACACCGCGCCCCCTTCGGCTCGATGGAACGTTTCGTGGCCGTTTTGCTCCCTCCCCGTGAGCGAAAAATACATCGATTTTGCGAAAAATTTGCAATCGTATCTGAAAAAGTCCGATATTCGCGCCCTCATTGACGAGCGTAACGAGAAAATCGGCCGTAAGATTCGCGATGCGGAAATGAAGAAATATCCTTACATGCTCATCGTGGGCGAGAAGGAAGAGGCCGAAAACGCCGTCTCGGTGCGCAAGCACGGCCAAGTCGACTTGGGTTCGATGCCGACGGAAGCCTTCGCCGAGATGATTCGCAAGCAAGTCGATGAGGAACAAAACAGAAGATGACAAAAACATCATACTGTAATCAACTGAATATAAACGTAATATAGGAGACTAAAACAATAGCACAGATTCCACAAAAAGGAAGGCCGGGACAAAGGCCGAACAAAGACAAAGGCGAGTTCAACCATCGCGTGAACGAAGAAATCAAGTCGCCGATGGTGCGCTTGGTGGGTGAGGGCGTCGAAGCCAACATCTATCCTTTGCGCGAGGCTTTGAGAATAGTCGAAGAGTTGGGTGTCGACTTGGTCGAAATCCAGCCTGATGCCAACCCGCCGGTCTGCAAGGCTATGGACTACAAGAAGTTCGTCTTCGACCAGAAGAAGCGAATGAAGGAAATCAAGGCGAAGGCCACCAAAGTCGTCATCAAGGAAATCCGCCTCGGCCCCCAAACCGACGACCACGACTTCGAGTTCAAGCTCAACCACGCACGGCGTTTCCTCCAAGAAGGCTCGAAGGTGAAGGTGGAAGTGTTCTTCAGGGGACGTTCCATCGTATATAAGGAACAAGGTGAGATTATGCTGCTCAAGTTTGCGCAAGAGCTCGAAGAAATGGGCAAAGTGGAGATGATGCCGAAGTTGGAGGGCAAGCGGATGCAGATGATGATAGCTCCTAAGACAATGAAGAAATAAGCTGTAAGCCATCAGCTTTCAGCAAGCGGGCTGATAGCTGGAGGTAGAAAGCCGAAAGCTGACGAAATGAGAAATAGAAAAGTCATTTAATACCTTTAAAACTAATAGTAAAATGCCGAAAATGAAGACAAAGTCCGCTGCCAAGAAGCGTTTCCAAGTAACGGGTAGCGGCAAACTGAAGAGAAAGCATGCTTATCATGGCCACATCCTGACCAAGAAGAGCCAGAAAAGAAAACGCAACCTCGACCACACCGCCATCGTTGAGAAGGCCGACGAGAGAGTTGTCAAACAAATGCTTCTCATGTAATTAACCTAATGTGTAATTTGTCTCAGCAGAAAAGTTCTCGAAAGGAGCGAGGCGCTGGACGAAAAAATCAAACAAAATGACAAGATCAGTCAATGCAGTGGCTTCA
>CACXQV010000011.1 GCA_902769875.1 uncultured Bacteroidia bacterium | reverse complement strand
GCTCGCTCCAAGTATGGCCGCCATCGGTGCTGCGGTTACATACGATGTCGATGTCTTGCGGCAAGTCGCCGTCATTGAATTTGCGTTTGTCGGTGACCGCCACTATGGAGCCGTCTTTGGCCGTGATGATCGCCGGAATGCGGTAATGCGCCGAATTGTAATCGCCAGGCTGATAGATTGTTGTACACGTAAGAATGACTTCGCGACTGCCCGCCGGCGAAGGATTTGGCACCTCGAAAGTTTCGTCAGCCGTGGTGATAGACTTCAACGAAGCGTCGATGAAATGGCCTTCGGCGGCATCATTGGCGACATGGGCCACAATCCAGAGATAGTTCGTTCCCGAATTGAGGCTGCCATCGAGGTTGCAGTAAAAATCGCCGGAAGCAGGTGCGGCATTTCCCAAAAGCGTAGCGCCTTGCAAGGTTCGCCAGTCGAAAGCATTGACGCTGCCCGTCGAGTACACTTTCACTTCTTCGATGTCGCCCAAGTCGGTAGTGCCCTCCATATTGAGCAGCATCGACTGTAGCGCAACCGAGGCATTGTTGCCGCCATAGTTCACTGCGGCCTTGAGTATCACATCGTTGGGATTGCCCCTCCCTGTCATACGGGTTTCTTGCGTCAGGCCAACATTGAGGATTCCTTCCCCGCCAAAAGCAAAGTTGACCAACGAGGCTTCGTGGCCGTGCCCCGAAAGGTCGGCGAGACGATTGTCGGTGATGTTGTCCGTCGAGAAGTCGTAGGCAGCAAGCAGATTGTCACGCATCGCGGGAGTCAAGCCATCAAGGTCGCTATGGTTGAGGTCGATAGCCATCTCGTTGGCATTGAGGGCTATACCATAGAATCGGACGTTGCCAAACGAGCCGTTGCAATAATAGGCCGGATTGCCGCCGTTGTTGCCCGCCCCCACAAACACATCGTGCGTGTTGCTGACCGCCCAATTGTTGACCGCCGCTGCCCAACTGTTGTTGGTCTCGCCATTATGATAGATGCGAATTTCGTTGTTGGCGCGATCCACCACAAGAGCAAAATGCATCCACTCGCCCGCAGGCACAGTCACGCCCGTATAGACCGACAGCGCGTGCCCGGAGGTAGCGGTAGGCGTATTAAGTCCGAGCGACTGACCCGCATTGCCCGTACCGAAAAACTCATAGCCAGTGCGTTCATTTCCGGCACTTTGCACAGAAATATCGCGTTTGCACACATAGCGAGGGGTGTTGGTGTAGGTCTCGTTGCGCACCCAGCCCGTGAGCGTGAAGCTCTGGTCGGCAGTGATGTTGAAGTCGTCGTGGTGCGGGATGACCATATATTGGTCAGTCCCATTGAAAGTGATATGATGCAGCGGCTGGGCTATGGCAGCCATCGCGGCCATCATCAGGATGAGGGTAAGGATTTTTTTCATAAAATGACAGATTAGTTTCGGGGCAAAAATAGAAAATTTTTTCTCATAACCCACAGATGTGGTAATCCACCTTACCTTTTTCTCTCTCAAAGATGAAAATCACGCTCGTCTGCACACCATTGTATTCATAGAGCCTAATCCTGTTGATGTTGGCGACATATTCCTCATAGATTTTCGGCTTCGACTTCCAAGCCGTCCTGAGATAGACTTCGCGCTCGGCTCCGACAAAAGAATGATGCACTATGAACAATCGGTTCTGGATGTCGTATCTCACGCCTGTGCTTTGCTTTTCGTAATAGAAATGGATCAAGTCTTTCGGGTCGTTGATGAGGCGCTCGGCATCTTTGCGCATCTTGGTCGGAATCCTCGTGCCCTTGATGTCGAATTCGATTGTGCCATTGATCCGGATGTCCCACGACTTGTCCTTACGGTTGGGATTCCGTTCCACCCCACGGATGCGATAAAAAAGATACTCATCGCAACGCGAGCATTGCCACACGAACCACCTTCGCCTCCAGTAGTTCTTGTCGTCATCGGCCATTTGGGCGATGCTTTTTTCCAAGTCAGTGTAACTTCTGATGCCGAACAAATCGAGCTTGGAGTCCGTCTTGTCGTTTTGGACCTTGCCCCATCCCAACCGTGGAGCCTGTTTCGCCAGTTTTCTCACCTCTTCTGACAATATCCCAAATTCACGCGCGTCCATTTTTTGAAACCCATTTTATCCGGACAAGTCATTTTGTCCGTTTTTCCTTTGCAAAAATAAGGGTTTTTGCTCGTTTTCCAACATTTTGGAAACATTATTAATACGCTTTCACGCGGATGCCATAAAACAAAAGGGATTCTCCGCATTATCGGAGAATCCCTTTTTTTCAACTGATGGTCAGTTTATCAATACTCATCCTCATGGAAGAAAAAGTCGTCCTTGGTGGGATAATCGGGCCAGAGGTCTTCGATGCGTTCATAAATCTCGCCCTCGTCCTCAATTTCCTGAAGGTTCTCTATGATTTCCTCCTGGGCGCCCGTGCGCAAGGCCCAATCGAGCAGTTCGTCGCGAGTGGCAGGCCACGGGGCATCTTCCAATTTTGAAGCCAATTCAAGTGTCCAATACATAGTCTTTTTAGTTTAATTATTGACCTATTTTTGAGCGGGCAAAAGTACAAGTATTTTCTGAACTGGCAAAGGGTTTTCTGTATAAATAGCAATTATTATATTTGGTTGATTCCCAATTGTTTTCATCAACTTTGTCTAAAAACATAAAAAACCTTCCCAAAACGAAGAAGTAATCCGACAGGCGGTTGAGGTATTTCAGATCGAGCAAATCGACGGGATGCCGTGCCGCCAATCGCCAGCCTTGACGCTCAGCCCTGCGGCACACCGTGCGGCACACATGGGCGTGGCTCGCCTTGAGGTTGCCCCCAGGAATGACGAAACTCCTCAACTCGGGGAGTTGCTCGTTCATCACGTCGATTTCGTGTTCCAAGAAAGCCACGTCGTCGGGCGACAAAACGGGAATCATCTTCTTCACCTCCGAGTTCTCGTCCAAGGCGAAATGCGATTCGATGGTGAACAACTTGTTCTGTATGGTTTCGAAAACGGCTTTCTGCTCAGCCGCGACGCCTTCCTGGTCTTGCAACACCCCGATGAAAGCGCTCAGCTCGTCGACGGTGCCGTATGCCTCAACTCGGTCGTCATATTTCGCGACGCGCAGGCCGCCTATTAATGAGGTCTTGCCTTCGTCGCCAGTGCGGGTATAAGTGATGTTTTTCATTTAAGATTCAAAATTTAAACTTTAATATTTCAGCACAAAATCCTGCTTCTCAATGCCTTCGCGGAAGAAAATAATGCCCACGGAATACAAATCCAAACTCAGTGTGACATCCTCGTCGGCGATGATGGCTTCCCAAGCGTCCTCGGTGCGGCTCGAATGGTGGATGCCTTCGAAGATGAGCACCGTCTCCTCGTTGGCTTGGGCGTAGGCTTCCTCTAACTTGTTCCAAGTGTCCTCGCCAAAGTCGTTCAACCCGAAAAACACATAATCGAGGCTCAGGCGTTCCAATTGTTCCTGTTCGGGCTTGTCGCGGCGCAGCAGGTTCACATTGACCACCCCCATCGAATACATCGTTTCGAGGAAGTCGGCTGAGTGGTCAAGATAGACCTTGGTTTGCAGGTTGCCCAAAGCCAATGCCGTCGTGTTCAGAGCCGAAAGCGTGCCAAACGACACCACCGACTCGGGCTCAAGGAAGCTCACCAAGCGATAGAGCAGCCGCGCCTCTTTGCGCCGCGAGCGCGTGGCGAATCGCTTTCCGTCAAGCAACCGACTGATTCTCAACATAGTGTCATAGTCGAGGTTGGAACCTTTGTCGTACAACACTTTGGTCATAAAGTCGTACACAAAAGGCGAATGCACCTTGTATTTGCTTTTGCGGCGTAGCAGATATTTCAAGTAACTCAGCAACATAACTCAATCATATTGAACCTTTTGCAGATAAAACGCCGTCCGCAAAGGTTTGGGTTGGGTGCTGTTTTGGATGATTTGTGAGCCGAAAATGAGGAAGCGGTTCCAGTACCATTGCTTGATTTGGGCAAAATACTCATCCTCAACATAATCGGCGCCGTGAATAGGGGCAATCTTCTCGTTCTGCAAGTTCATCAGGGCTTGGCCATCCTTTCCGAAAGCGGTATAACGCAAGTTGTTGTGATACAACGAGGCCACCACCAACTCATCATGGCACACCCCTTCCGACGAATGCGGCGTCAGGTCGTAGGTCAACTCATTGTCGAACTTCACCGACTGCTGCCATAAGAGGAGGCCGTCGCGGTCGAAAGCCAACAGGATTTCGCTAAAGAAGTCGTAGCCGTCGAACACGGTATAGGTGTAAGGATAGCTGCCATAGTAGCCGTAATAGCCATAACTCATACGGGTTTCGGTGTGGTAATAAGGCATGAAAGCCTCCACGGCAAATATGGTCAGGTCGCCAAAATCGGTGAGGCGCGGTTCCAGGAACTGGAACGCGATTTCGCCTCGCGTGGGGTTGTCTTTGTTTTGGTTTTTCAGTTTCTCCTCGCGCAATCGCACACGGTCAGAAGCGGTCAAAGCGTGCTCGATTTCAGGCATATCCTTGAAAAGGAACACACGGGTTTGGGGCGTTGTGCCGCCAAACTTCATCCACACCACCCCCACGCTCTCTTTGTCGAAGTTCTCGGTCACGCCTTCGAGGCTGACCTTTCGGCTCGTTTCGCGCTCCAAAGTGCCGATAACCACCAAGTTGCGGTTTTCGTCGAAACGGAAAACCATACGACCCAAGGCGGCATTGGGAATGTTTTCGTAGCGGTAAGAACCTTGCAGGTTGCCCGTGGGCGAATAAACGAGGAAGGAAGTGGAAACGAAACGCTTGTCCTCAAACTCCTTGGCGGCCACCACAAAGCAATGCTCCTTCTCGAAAGCGGCGGTTTGAAACAAGACGAAACTTCCTGAAGATGAAGGCGTTATCGCACCGTATTGGTTGCTCGAAAGATCGTAGAATCGGAGCAAACCATTACCGTTTTTGTTGTTTATGGCCATCATCATCGTGCCATCCACCACCTCCACCGACAGCGGCATCGACTTTTCGGGCCACTTGTCCCAAAAGGTGCGGTAGGCAATTTCTTTTCTATCAATAGCAACCACAAGGAAATCAAGCGAATCCGAAGCCTTTTTGTTGCCATCGTTGACGAAAAGGAAGGCCGCGAAACGCGCATCGCTGCCCGCATCGAAGAATTTGATTTTGTCGGGCAAGGGGATGAGGTCGCTGCGGGTTTCGTAAAGGCTGCTGTCGACGCAAGCGAAATTCCAAAGACGGTGCTTTGCCTTGTCGGTCTTTTCGGTTTCGTAAAGCAAAAGGCCGCCATTTTCGCCAAACGACTGGAAATGACAGCCTTGCGTCTTATGCCAACGGTTCACCTCATAGCGCACGGGTTCCACCTGCTGGGCTGTGGCCCAGTTTGTGATGAGAAGTAGAGCTATGAGGAGATGGTTTTTCATAGGGATTACAAATCCCCTCTTCGGGACGGGCGGATTGCAAATCCGCCCGAACCAAAAGGGATTCAAAAACACATCTTTTTAGAACTTCACAAACTTGGAAACTGCCGTTGTGCCGTTAGCGAAGCGGAAGTTGACGAAATAAACGCCATTCACCAGTTCGTTGACATCGAGTTGGGCTTGGCCGGCAGCCACATTCGTTTCGCTCACCTTGCGGCCCGTCATGTCGAAGATGCTGACTTGGGCATCGCTTTCAAGCGTGAACGAAACCTGCTCGCGAGCGGGATTGGGATAGAGGCCAATGGTTTGGTTGTTCTCTTCAACACTCACAGCACCGTAAGAAACAACCTTCACATAGTCGATTTCCCACGAAGAAGCGGCTTCGCTTGAACTCTTATAGACAAAAGCGACATAGAAATCAGGATGATAATTCTGTCCACCATAACCCATAGCACTATATACATTTACTTCTCCAGATTCTACCCATTCGTAGTTGCCCGTCGAATAGTCGAAAGCATCTGTGATGTCAACCCACTCGAAATCAGTCGGTTCGCTTTGTCCATCATAGTCAATGGAAACCTTCACTTGCAGCGGGTCGCCTTCGAATTTCATAGCCGTGCGGAACGACAAGATAGCATCCTGATAGCCGTTGCTGGAAATGGCGGGGCTAATCAGCCAATCTTCGTTTTCATTATAAGTCTGGTTGGCGTAGCCGTTGCAAACAGCATAAGTCGTGCCTTGGTAGGTGCCTTGATGCCAGCCTTGGTCGCCGTACATGTCGTAAGCCGTGAACACGCCGAGGTCTTCATCGAAGTCTTCAAACAACAGTGTTTCAACAAATTCCGTGGTTACGGTCACCATAGGATAGCCGTCATCGGTCTTGTAGTCGATGTTGGCACCGCTGTTGGTGTAGGGGAAGATGGCGAAATGATAGGTGTTGCCGCCTTGCAAGCCATCAAATTCAACGAATTGCGCACCATAATTCACGTTTTTGGCCATGTCGCTGTCGGCAATGGCGATACCATCGGTAGGAACAGTGACACCACCCAAAAAGGCAATCACAACATACTTGTGAGGCAGTTGGCCACCAACGGCATCGGTCCAAGTGAGGCCAACTTCCGTACCGTTCACGAAAGCAGCGAAATTGGTGGGATAGTTGGTCGGCTCGGGGTCGGGTTCGACACTGCCGCCAGCCTTGTAAAGGCAGACACGCGTGTCGACGCTCGAAGTTTCGGCATAGCAACTGAACAAAGGTGTGCCATTGTTCGGGTTGAATCGCATGTTATTGCGGGTGTTGTCGCCTTGGGCCACAACTTCAGCCGTGCCATCAGCATTGAAAACGATGCTCCATTCGCCGTTGGCATTGTTGGTGGATTGCGTCTTCAATTGGTTGGAAGAACTGCTTGAAGCATAAAGGTAGCCTTCTCTCAGTGGATCGTAGAAGGTCCAAGCATTGGCGCTGCCGCCCAACATGAATTGATTCACATCGCTCTCACTGTATGGGTCAATGGCGGGAGTGACTGTGATGCTTCCTCCGTCTTCCGTCACAGCGACGGCATGGCGGTTGTTTGCCTTTTGGTAACTCATGGCGAAATCGCCAAGGTCTTCATCATAGCCAACGATGATGTACATGGCACCTGCCTCAAGGCCCGAAGCAGAAGTAACCTTCGTAAAGGTTGTGTTTTGCGCGAAGCCGCTCACCGAAAGGAGCAGCATGGCCACTAATGAGAATAGAACTTTTTTCATTTTCGTTTGGTTTTATGTTTGACAATTGATTTGATGTATTTCTTCGTCTTTAACTACGGATTTGACGGATTTCACTGATTTAATTATCTGTTGAATCCGTGTAATCCGTAGTTTCATGGCCACTATAATTCCAAAACATCGGCCTGTTCGACGGCCTTGATTTCGGGGATGACTTTCTTCATCACTGACTCGATGCCGTTTTTGAGGGTCATTTTGCTGTGGGGGCAGTTGCCGCAAGCACCCGTCAGTTCCACGATGACGGTGTTGTCGTCGGTGAGTTCCACGAAGTTGACGTCGCCGCCGTCCTGCTGGAGGTAGGGACGCACTTGTTCGAGGACGTTTTTGACTTTTCTGAGGATGGTTTCTTTATCCATATCTGTTATTTATTCTTTTACTCTTTTTCCGCAGGGATTGAAATCACCTGCTTGTATTAGGGTCGCCCTTTCAGGTCTCTTTGTTTATCCTCTATTAATAATTTCCTGTGCAATCTTGTCGAAAGCCTTAGTGACAGGCGAGTCGGCATCCAAAGCCAAAGGAATGCCAGCATCGCCGCATTCGGCAATCTTCTCAGTGATAGGAATTTGGCCGAGGAGCGGCACACCGAGTTGGTCGGCGAATTGTTGACCGGTTTCCTTGCCGAAGATGTAATATTTCTTTTCAGGCATATCGGAGGGCGTGAAGTAGGCCATATTCTCCACCAAGCCGTAAATCGGGATTTGCAGGGCCTCTTCCTTGAACATCATGGCGGCGCGAAGCACATCGGCGAAGGCCACCTTTTGCGGCGTGGTCACGATGAGCGCACCCGACACGTTATATTGCTGGGACAAAGTCAGTTGGATGTCGCCCGTTCCGGGAGGCATATCCACCACCATCCAGTCCAACTCGCCCCAAAGGGTGTCGTTCATCAGTTGGTTGAGGGCACTTGTGGCCATGGGGCCGCGCCAAATGAGCGGGCGGTCGGCATCGACGAAACTGCCGATGCTCATCAGTTTGATGCTGTATTTTTCGATGGGCAGCATCACCGTCTTGCCGTCTTTCTCGAAGGCACTCGGCTGTTCGTTGCCCAAGCCGAACATCATCGGGACGGAAGGGCCGTAAATGTCGGCGTCAATCAAGCCCACGCGCTGGTTGGCGCGCGCCAAGGCGATGGCCAGATTAGCCGCCACCGTCGACTTGCCTACGCCCCCCTTGCCCGAAGCCACGGCGATGATGTGCTTCACCTTCGAGAGGGCCGTCTTTTCTTCCACCACCTTGATTTCTATGTCGATACCCTCGCCAAACACCTCGGTCAGGGTACGCTTGGCGCCATTCACGAGAATGTCGTTTTTCGGGTCGTTGGCGTGTTCCATAACAAGGTCGAAACGGATGGCATTGTCCTTAACCATCAGATTTTCAACCATATTGAGAGCCACTATGTTATCCCCCTTGGGGAAATAAATCACGTCCTTCAGGACTTCTAATACGTTTTCTTTGTTCAACATAATTTTATAAAATGATTCTAAATTACGCTGCAAAGGTAAGAATTAGTTTAGAGTTGAGGGTTGAGAGTTGAGAGTTTTTTTGTAGGGCGGTCACATTGTGGCAGCCGCATATATGCAAGGTTTTAACGGGTCACTGCGATGCGCCTGTACGCTGTTCCTGCAGTCGTCTCAATGCGAATGAGATAGAGTCCCGATGGAAAACGCTGCACATCGACCTCAGCACTGTTGGCCGCGACTTGCTTTCGCGACACACATTGCCCTATGGCATTGTAAACCGAAACCGCAGTCATCCCTTCGGCCTTGACGGTGACCGATGATTGTGCCGGGTTGGGATAAACCTTAGTTTGCAAGCCGTTCTCATCCAATCCCGTAGGCGAATAATATACCATCAACTCGAACTCATTGGGATGGTATTTGCGGTTGGCGGGCGCCGAGGTGCAATCAAGGGCGCCATAATAGGCATAGAGGCGGTAATAATAGTCGCCTTCTTGGTTCACGGTGTTGTCGGTGAAAGTAACCGCAGTTGCACCTAACAGCTTGATTCTGTGATATTCTCCATCGCCTTCCTTCCTATACAGGTAATAGCCCGAAAGGCCATCATTGGGCTGAGGAGCCTCCCAGACCAAACGGGGCTTGTAGTTGTTGTTATATTCGAAATCGAGGTTGCGAGGCGGATAGCAAGGCCCAAACGTGGCGCACGACTCGTTGGAATATTCGCCACTCTCACCCCCTTCGCAAAGCACCGATGCACGGTAGCAATGCCCGCCCTGATCCACATTACGGTCGAGGAACGAGGTGGCACTGCCCGACGGCACCAAGCGGATGAGCAAGCCATCGCGATAGAGGTTGTAGCCATAGCCCTCGTTCCCGACGCCGTCCCAAGTGAGGAGGATGCCTTCAGCCGCCTCTGTGGCAACGAGGTTTTCGGGCACGCCGCACGAGAGGTCGCCGCCGCAAGTGTTATTGGTTTCGAAGATCAGCCCTGGTGTCAAGTCGTCTGAAGAGCCACTGAAGCTATACACCGTATTGCCGTCGGCATCCTTGATGACAAAAGCCATCTGGTTGACCGTTTCATTGGGGGCGGTCCACCCGAAGCTGATTGGCCCAAGCGGCAACGCAGGTTCTGCCGAAGTGGCCGTCGCCGAAGTCATCGTAAACTGCCCGATTTCGTTGCCCGTAGCCCCATAAACAGTGATGTGGCCGCCGCGCCAGCCCTGAAACGAGTTGGTGGTCATGATGATTTGCCAATTGCAAGAGGGGCCAACCAAAACATCGGTCACATAGGCGTGCTTGCCATTGCGCCCATTGGCGAAGGCATAAACGGCATAGCGATACACACCATAGTGCGGCACGTCGGCATCCTCGATTTCGACCGTGGCACCCGGCGTGGCGTCGGTTATGGTCTGTATGATTTCGTTGTTGCGCAGGACTATGATCTGCTCGATGTCGTCCAAAGCAGTGCCGTTCAAGGTCGTGGTGGGATTAATCCAGCTGAGTCGGGTCTTGAGTTCGGTATCGGACACAGCCACCGCCGTGAAGCTGGTGGGCGCAGATGGTGTCAGGTTATAAATCGGAGCCGGCACGAAGTTGAACATCGCGTCGGCGGGACTGGTATAAGGCGCTTCGTCGATGATGTACCAGCCGTCTGAGCTTCCGCCCCAGCCGAGGTTGAAATGGAACATGTCGAAGTCGTCGTAACCGTCGCACACGAAGGCGTGGCAGCCGCCATCCTGACAGCCACCGTAATACATCGGCCAGCCCATATCGAACTGCTCGCGCACCATAGCCTTCCATTCCTCAAGCCCGAAATCGTCGCGACGAAGCTGCACGTTGGCCTCGCTATAATTGAAATAGGTGTGCATCACGCCCGGAATGGGCCCCGAAGCGCCTCCACTGCCATCGGGGCCATAGCCCATGTCGATGGTCACTCCGCAATGGAAACAAAGCGTGCCAGTGGCCGTTTTTTCGGCCTCTGAAGAACTGCTGTTCAACACATTGGGCATATTGTCCCAATCGTAGGTCGTGCTGCCGAAGTCGGCGCAGATTTGGCCGTAATCCTCATGATTGTAGCAATGGCTGCCTTCACCTTTGGTGGGATAAGCCCAAAAGCGCATCAGTTGCGACATGGCCGTGGCCAAGCAGCCAACATAAGTGTGACCACCCGAACCGGCAGGGTCTTCGGGGCAGCAAATGTTGTAAGGGTAATCCTGATTCCACTTGGTCTGGCAGAAATAGCCCGTGCCGCGACCGCCGTTGCGCGAAATGAGCCGCCCTTGGGTCAGCACCGACTCCCACTCGGCCACCACCATCGGAGTGCCTTTGGCATCGCCCCGAGTGCGCAGGCGAAGTATGCTTGCGGCAATGCCAGCGAGATGGTCGTGCAACGCAGGTGGGATGTCGGAAGCATCGAAAGCCGACTCATCGGAATAGCCGACGACAGGGCGATAGGCATCGTCGCCAGCAATGATGACGAAAGCATGGCTGCCCAGATTGAATACGAAGAAAGCCTCTTCGGGGCCTGAATAAACAAGTTGAGGTTCAGCCCGCTCGATGGCAAGTTGAGCAGTGGCGAAACGTTGTGCAGCAGTCAAGGCTGTGGCTTGGCTGATGGGAGTGGATTGCAAGATGTTCAAACAGAGCATCATTGCTGTGACAAGTAAAGCAATCTTTTTCATAGTTCTTTAATTTTCTCAGTTGTTTGCATAATATCAAATTAGTTTAGTATGACGGCCTTTTTATGATAGGTCGTTTAGTAAGGCACAAAAATAAAAAATAGTACGCAATTGGAGAGGATTTGAGGACAAAAACACATTAAACGATTTCCTATTATCTAATCCGAAGATGGTACAACAATTTCCCAATGGCCGCCTTTGTCGGGACCTACACGACGAATTTGGTTGTCAGCACGTAGATTACGAATGATTTTCTTTACACCACTTTCTGATAATCCCGTCAACTCTTGAAGCTCCTTGATTGTAATCACAGATTTTTTTGATATAGCTTCCAATATTTTCTGGTTACTTTTCTGGTCACTTTTCTGGTCACTTTCCGTTTTCTGGTCACTTTTCTGTATGGTTTCTGTATGGTTTTCTGTTTCCAGTCCAGTTTTCTGGTCACTTTTCTGGTTACTTTCTGTTTTCTGTATACTTTTCAGTCCACTTTCTGTATGGCTTTCCGTTTCCAGTCCACTTTTCTGTATGGTTTCCCTTTCTTGCTGTTTCACCAAATCCTCAATCAAGAGCGTGGCTTCCACTCGTGCTGGCATTTGATGCTCAACAAGCGTCGGCAATTGCCAACCATTCTCACGCCAACCGGTACTGATAACATCTGCTCCACTACCGGCCTTTTCACCCACACCTACAAACACGAACATTTTTTGTAACAATGGGTTGCGGCAAACGCTATGGCCTCCCTCCCAAAAATCCTCCAAACTGACAAGCATTGTACCGGGATTCGACATTACAATACGGTCATCATAGCGGTCAATCACAATATTCCCCATTACTGTGTATGCGCAATGGATAAGGCAGTTGCCCAATGCTTCTCTCAACGAGGTATGGGCCGATGTGGTGTCTTTGCGCCGTTGGTTCTCGTCCAATTTGAAAGGCACGGGCAGCGCATGTTGCAACATTGGCAAAACACGACTATAGAACTGATAGAGATTGGCCTCCCAAGTGCCATCAGGATAAACACGGTTTGTCCAGCGAACATCTTTACCATCGCCAAGGTGTTCCCGATAGTCTGGGAAAAAGTTCGGGCAACATTCAGGGTCAGTAATACTGTTGTTCTTGCCGAACATCAACATTCCAGCCACCGTGAAGCCCTCTTTACCTGTAGTCCTGTCCTTGCGGTATGCCCCAACACTTTCCAAAAACCTTTGGTCGTCAAATTCATTCCAAGGGTGATTCTCATGCCTGTCTTTATAGGCTTGGCGATAGTTTCGCAGCGTCGCAGTATCTATGTCATCAAAGGAGTAGCCCGTAAGTATGCGCGAGTCTGCCGAATGTTGCACGTTGTTGGCATCCGAGAACATCTGCCGCACCTCGTCATCCGAACAAACATAATCCCCCTCATGGTGACGTTTGTAGGTGTGCCCAAAAGGATTGAGCGTTAGATACACAGGGCACAGATAATAGGGAGCCTTGGGGATTAGGAACACCAGCAGCCTTATCCCGCTCTCCGTCATAATTTCTACCACATCCCTTTCCGTCAGCAGCGGAATACTCACACAGCTTTTGTTGTGCGCATTGTCCCAAAAGGTTTTCTTATGTGCAGCCATTTGTTCTTCCGTCAGCCCGTCTGGTATGAACTTTCCATTCCGTTCTTTCACACCCAACACAATCACTCCACCTTGGCTGTTCGCAAAGGCCGAAAACGTATCCCAGAAAGACCCAGGAAATCCGCCCTTCGCCGACTTGTATTCCACTTCGGTTCCTTCTTTCAAGTTCAAAGCTTTCTTTATACTCTCCATAAACATACCCTGTTAAAGTGCCATAAAGAAGCACAAAAATAGTGTAAATTATCTCGCCCACAAATATAAAGATATTTTGTTTGAAAACACAAAGTGCTACTAATTATTTTCTCAAAAACCGCTCCACCACCCTATTAAATGCCTCATAATTCTTGTTGGCAATGAAATGGTCTCCCTCCATGATGTTCATCTGTGCATCGGGCAAACTTTTGTAAATGAGCCTCGTATGCGACTCCTTGATCATATCTTTCTTGCCTGCGATGACCAACACGGGGATGGTCAGGCGGGCAAGTTCGGAGGGGTCGATGTGCGGCTCGTTCACCATCAGGCCGAGGAGTTCGGCGTTTTGCTTGGCTTTCCCTGATTTCTTCGAAAACATTTTTGCAATACGGTAGCCGATTTCGATGGGCCATTGGTACAAAGGCTTCACGCCACTTGGGAATAGGTTGGCACCGTTAAGAATCAGTTTTTCAATCCGTTCCGGGTGTTTCAGGGCAAATTCCAAGGCGATGTTGCCGCCGTCGGAGAAGCCCAAAATGTTGGCTTTGGTGATGCTTTTCGCGTCCATAAAGTCCTTCAAATCCTCGGCAAACTGCTTGATGGTGAAAGGTTTTTCGCCTCTTGGCGATTTCCCGTGACCGCGTGTGTCAATGGCGATGACGCGATAATCCTTTGAGAAACAGGTGATTTGGTGTTCAAAATAGTCGCAACTCTCGCCGTTGCCGTGGAGAAGGATGAGCGGTTGGCCTTGGCCTTGCTCAATGCAGTGAAGTTGGATGTCAGTCATATCATTTTGTTGGTCCTTCGACAGGCTCAGGAACCAAAGGTCGTTGAGCTTGTCGAAACGCCGCTTATTTAGGTTTAACTTTTCAAAAACAGGGAGCGTTCACTTTCAGGGAATTTTTCAATCGCATAGCGGAGCATAGTGCGCGGCATAGACTGATAACGGCTTAAAAGCCAGTCTTTCAAGCGTTGTTCGTCGCGTTTGCCAGCCTCGCGAAGCAGCCACCCGACGGCCTTTTGAAGCAAGTCGTGCAAAGGTTTGGGCTTTTCCAAGAAGATGTCAGCAATGGCGTAGGTATCATCCAACTCGCCGTGGCGGATGAATTGCATCGTGCTCACCATCCCGATACGCTGTTCCCAGATGGTCTTGCCGTCGCGGGCGAGGTCGTAGAGCAGGGTCCTATCCTTGTCCAAAAGCCAAGTGCCGAGCAGTTCGTAACAGGAAAGGTCGACCAAATCCCAGTTGTTAATAAACTCTGTATGAGTGAGATAAAAGTCCACGCATTGCTGTTGGAGATTTCGGGTCAAGCCCGAAATGACGGCAGATGAGGCAAAAAATCGTTTATTGGCGTTCTTGAAGATTTGCACCAAACAGAGCAAGGCGGCCAAGCGCATCTCGTGGTACTCGGAGCGGATGCAGGTTTCCAAGTCCTCAAATGAAGTCTCTTTCCAACATTCCTTCACCACTTCGCGGGTCACGGGCACTTTGATTCCAAGGAACTTGTCGCCCTCGCCATATTGCCCTTTGCCCGTCTTGAAAAAACGAGAGAGGCCTGCGACTTGGGTGGGGTCTTGGTAGGCAATGATTTCAGTATATAATTTATTGTCTTTCATAGTCATACAAACTTAATCCTATCGGCCAACTGGAGGAAATAGTCGTTGCTCCAGATGTCGAGTTCGTGGGGATCGGAAATAAAGTCCACCACATCCATTTTCACTAATTCAATATCTGCTGAGGCAAGTCTTTCGCGTAGTGCTTTCAAAAATGATTCCTTATCCACATCTTTACCGCTGAACTCCTTAATTCTTGCTTGCAAATGGTTGAAATCCAATAAAATCCCATTGCGGACATACCACTCGAAGTCGTACCAATCCCGCCCTTTTATTCGTCGTTGCCATGCACGATACACAAGTGCGTGCATCTTGCCCGCATAAAGGTCTGGCAAGGCAAAACAACGGGTCATGAAAGAATAAGGCTTCAAAAGCAGTTTCTGTTCCGTTTCGAACTGCAAAGGCGGGTCGGTGTCAAGTTCAATCTTGATTTTGACGGTTTTCTTGGTTTGGAACTTGATTTCGTATGCTTCTGTGTTTTCCTTCAGAAATGCCGACTCCACTCTGCCAAAGGCCATTTTCTCCTTTTTTGCTATCGTAACGTCAAGGCCGCACATTTTGAATTCATTTGTGATTGAAGGAAAAAAGTTCTCCAAGTGAATGTCGTTGCGTTTTTCGGTCAATGAGAAATCCAAGTCTTCCGAAAAACGTGGCAGGCCATGAAAAATGCGCAAGCAAGTGCCGCCATAAAAAGCTGCATGTTTGAAAAAGCCTCCTCTGTGCAATCCTGCCAAAACGATTTGTTGCATTACCTCATGCGCCATCCTCGGTGTTTCTTTCCCCTTTTCGCTCTTGAATTGGGCGAGCATTTCCTCAAATATCGTCATTGCTTTATGATTTTTATCAAATTGTTGAATATCAACTTTTTTTCTCCAGTTTCGGCACACGATTTGACGATGCTTATGTCAAACTTTGAAAGTTCGTCCATATCAAAGCGGATGTCTTCTTCCAAATACTGCACCAAGCGTTTGACCGATTGGCTGGGAACAAATCTGTCGAGTAATATCATATCGCACAAGGCCTTTTCTTGGCTTGCCATCAAAAATGAGACTTCTCCTTCCTGTACGACCTTGATTCCGACAGAATGGTAATCAAGTGCTGTTTTGTGGTAGTCGAATATGCCCAATGGGGTTTCAAAACAACGTGCATGTTTGGTGGTCATCGAAACCACTCTGAAGACCTGTTCAGGTATCAACCCATACCATTGCAATGCCCATTTTGAAGATACGTACGAAGGCCCATACAAATGATTGGCACACAACGGTATGTTGACGGGTTTCCCGCTCACTTCCGAATTCACTACATATAAATCACGCTTCAATCGAATGAGTTCCCCTGCGTTTTCCAAGGCGTGGATTTTCTTCTGAGGCGAGGTCAACGCCGAGAAACAGGTTTCAAGGGTTGCAGTTGACACTGGTATATTCCCAAATTGCAATAATGGATTTGCCTTTGCCATAGCACTTTTTATACTTTAAGGTATAGAAAAAGAAGTTTTTCTTCCTTTTCTGTACCGCAAAAGTAGTAATAATTTGCATAGAAAAGGCAAAAAAACTTCCTTTTCTATGCAATTTTTGGCAGTTTTCAGGGGTTTTTCTTCTCTCCAAACACGCACCACCTGACAAACGGAATCCGTCTCAAAATTTCATAAATCGCGGGCGAAAGAAGCATCACGGCGAAGAAAAGAATGGCATACATCATCCACGGAGCCAACGAAGTATGCACTTTCATCATGTAGCCAAACGAGGCAATCACTAAATAATGAACGATATAGATGCCGAAGCTGGATCGGGTCATATAGCCGGCGAAGGCTCCCGTGCGGTTGAATTTTGCCTTGAACCAGCCCATCATCGCGAGGCACATCAGCCAACCATAGAGGCAATTGAGCGGACTGCCCAAATACTGCGGCGAAGTGTTGTCCTGTCCGAAAGTGGTGACAATCAGCACCGTGCCTGCAACTACGGCACAAACCATCAGTGGAAGCCAAGCCTTTTCCAATTTCTCTTGAACCTCGTCGTGGGCGAACACGAAATAGCCCAACAAGAAAGGAACCAAGTAGAAAAACGGCTTATACAAATTCAAAAGGCCGTCCAACGATTCGGGGCGGGGATTTTTGATGAGGGTTTGCTCACCAACCCAAAACAACACGCCTAACAGGATGATAACCACATAATTGGCTTTCCCACAAATGTTATAAAGCCAATCTTTGCGGTCGATGGCACGAATGAGCAACAACACCAAACACAGCAACCACAGCACTTGGACGAACCACAGCGGGCCGGTGCCACTAATGGCCATCATCATATATTTTGCTAAGGCGGGCATACCGTCAAACACGCCTTGACGAGCGGCCACTACGGTGTTGAAATAGCCGACCATCCATTGGAACACGAAAAGGCCTATCGTGCCCGGCACCAACAGTTTGTTGGTGCGTGCCTTGAACCACTCCTTGCCTGACTGCTTTTGCAACGCATAACGCGAGCCGATGCCCGCCAAAATGAACAGCAGCGGCATAAAAAAGGGATAGAGGATATACATCACAATATCCTGATACTGACGGCATTCAGGATAATCGCCGAAACCGCCGATGCCGCCAAACACGCCCTTGTTGTTGTAGAAATAAATGACGTGGTAAAACAGCACCAAAAGCACTGTAGCCCAGCGCAAATTGTCAATCCAATGCTTGCGTTCCATGGTCAGTTTCCTCCTAACATTTCATCGATTTTGTCCTGAAAAACCTCGGTTTTCAAAACGGCCATGCCTTTTGAATCGCCAAGTACCAAAAGACTGTCGCCAGCCTTGATTCCGTAAACCTCGCGGGCTTCCTTGGGGATGACGATTTGTCCGCGCTCGCCCATTTTCACCACGCCGAAAATGTACTTTCCATTGTCTTCTACCATGATGATTTGATTTTTGTGATTAGTATGATTTTTCATATTTTGCTGCAAAAGTATGATTAATTTCCGAAACTTGTACCTTATCTTTCAAAAAAAAATCATTTTCAACTCCATTAATCACCCTAAACTTGATTGTTTTTCCTATTTTTGCGCTCAAATTACACCAAAATTAATTAGTTCAAAATGAAAAAACTATCCCTTCTCCTTGTTTTGGCCATGTGTACAATGCTTGCCGTGGCCCAGAATGGCCGCATCGACTTGCGCCACGAAACAAAGGCTGAAATCACGCACAGCGACTTCTCTACGCTCCGTGCCACTTTCAGCTACGGCTCCATCGAGAGCATCGAAATTGCCACCCAAAGGGGCACTTTCTCTGAAATCGCCATCGAAGGCACTTACGCCTCGGGCGAAATCGGCACGCCCGAACTGCCCGCCTCGCACCAATTTCTGGCCGTGCCTTTCGGGGCAACGCCGCAAGTCAACGTGATGAGCTACAGCTTCGTGGACTACGACCTCGCCGACTACGGCATCAACACCATTTTGCCTCACCAGCCCTCAGTCCGCAAGGACCAGAATCCGGACGAGGTCGAGTTTGTCTACAACGCCGCTGCCTACCAAACCCGCAGCCTTGCCACAGCTCCCTCAGCCACCATCGAGGTGCAAGGCACCATGCGCGGTATCCGCATCGGCTCGTTGGTCATCAACCCGGTGAGCTACAATCCCGGCGCCAACACCTTGCGCGTGTTCAACGACATCGAGGTGGAAGTGAGCTTCGAAGGCGCTGACATTGCCGAAACAGAGCGTATGCTGCTCAGCACCTACAGCCCTTATTTCGACATCGTCTACAAGCAGATGTTCAACTACCGCCAAATCATGGATGTGTATGACGACCACCCGGACCTGATGGCCTATCCTGTCCACATGATTGTCATCACGCCCGAAAACTACATTTCAGCCTTGCAGCCTTGGATCAATTGGAAAATCCAAAAAGGTTTCGACGTGAATGTGGTGACCACGGCGCAGGCCGGCGGCAACTACAACGCCATCCAGTCATACGTGCAGAACCTCTACAACACGGGCGTCAGCCAAGGTGCTACACCGACTTTCGTCATCCTTGTGGGCGACACAGGCCAAGTCCCTGGAAAAACCAGCGGCAACGCCACCCAAAAAGTGACCGACTTGTACTATGGCTCTATCGACAACGACTATTTCCCCGACATGTTCTACAGCCGCATGTCAGCCGAAAACACCAACCAAGTGACGGCCATCGTCAACAAGATTTTGCAATACGAGCAATACACCATGCCCGACCCAAGTTACCTCAACAACGTGACCCTCATCGCCGGTTGGGACAGTTATTGGAACCCGCGCATCGGCCAACCCACCATCAACTACGCCACCACCTATTATTATAATACGGCCCACGGCTTCACCACCGTGAACGCCCACCTCAACCAAAGCCAATATCCGGGCTGCTACAACGCCCTCAGCACGGGTGTGGGTTTCGTCAACTATACCGCGCACGGTGAAGAGACCAGTTGGTCCGACCCGTATTTTTCGGTTTCCAATGTGAACGCCCTGACCAATACCAACAAATATTTCTTGGCTATGGGCAACTGCTGCCTGACGGGTAACTTCGGCTACAGCCAGCCTTGCTTCGGCGAGGCCATGCTCCGTGGCGAAAACAAGGCTGCCTATTCCTACATCGGCTCCTGCCCCGTAACCTATTGGTATGAAGACTATTACTTTGGCGTGGGTGCCACAACGGTAATGAACCAAACCCCGACCCAACAAAATACGGCAACAGGCGTTTACGACGGCATTTGGATGGACGAAACCTATAACACTGTTTCTTCCATCACCTTCCTCGGCAACCTCGCCGTGTGTTATGCCCATGCCGGCAACTACCAGACCAGCACCACTCCGCTTTATTATTGGCAAGCCTACCACGTGCTTGGCGACGGTTCCATCATGCCTTACCGCGTGAATCCTACGCCCAACAACGTAAGCCACGCTTCCTCCATTCCCTCAGGTTCGAGCAACTTTGCTGTTAATGCCCAAGCAGGCTCGTATGTGGGCATTTCGCAAAACAATGTGCTGAAAGGCGCGGCTTTGGTGCCCGCTTCGGGTTCGGTCAATGTGCCGGTGAGTGGAATCACTTCGGGGCAACCGGTGAAAATCGTTGTCACCAAGCCACAACGCCAGCCCTACATGCAAGACATCACCGTAGGCGGTGGCGGCGGCACCACTTACAACATCACCGTGTCGGCCAACCCGACCAACGGCGGCACTGTCACAGGCGGCGGCACCTACAACCAAGGCCAATCATGCACAGTGACGGCCACGGCCAACAGCGGCTACACCTTCACCAACTGGACTGAAAACGGCAACGTGGTTTCGACCCAAGCCAACTACACCTTCAACGTCAACAGCAACCGCACTTTGGTGGCCAACTTCCAAGCACAGCAACAGAGCTACACCATCACCGTGTCGGCCAACCCGACCAACGGCGGCACCGTCACTGGCGGCGGCACTTACCAACAGGGACAATCTTGCACCGTTCATGCCACGGCTGCCACAGGCTACACCTTCGTGAGATGGACCGAAAACGGCACGCAAGTCTCGACCAACGCCAACTACAGCTTCACGGTGACAGGCAACCGCAACCTTGTGGCCCAGTTCCAGCAACAGAGCTACACCATCACCGTGTCGGCCAACCCGACCAATGGCGGCACCGTCACGGGTGGCGGCACTTACCAGCAGGGACAAACCTGCACCGTTCATGCCACGGCTGCCACGGGCTACACTTTCGTGAGATGGACCGAAAACGGCACGCAAGTCTCGACTAACGCCAACTACAGCTTCACCGTCACGGGCAACCGCACTTTGGTGGCACAATTCCAACAGCAAACCTATACCATCACGGCCACTGCCGACCCGACCACTGGCGGCACCGTCACCGGCGGCGGCACTTACAACTATGGCCAAACTTGCACTCTGACAGCTACACCCGTCACTGGTTCTTACATATTTGTCAACTGGACCAAGAACGGACAACAGGTCAGTACCAATCAAACCTATAGCTTCACCGTCACCGAATCGGCTCAATATGTCGCACACTTTGAACTACAAACGTTCGACATCAACGTTTCGGCCAACCCGAGTTATGCCGGCACGGTTGAAGGCGGCGGAACTTATAATTTCTGGCAACAATGCATAGTAATCGCCACGCCCAACGAAGGTTACGATTTCCTGAACTGGACCGAGAACGGCAACCAAGTTTCCACCAATCCGACCTATAGCTTTAACGTATCACTTGACCGCGACCTTGTGGCCAACTTCGCCTTGCAGACCATTGAAATTACGGCCAGCGTCGATCCCGACGAAGGCGGCACTGCCACAGGCAGCGGCACCTACAACTACGGCGACGAAGTGACCATCACAGTGGAAACCAACGAAGACTGGGCCTTCCGGAACTGGACGGAAAACGGCGTTGTTTTGACGGAAGACAAGACCTTCACCTTCACCGCCACAGCCAACCGCAACTTTGTCGCCCACCTCGAATACACCGAAGGTGTCGATGAATTTGGCAGCCAGACCTTGATTTATCCCAACCCCGTCAACGACAAGCTGACCATCGAGACGCAAGAAAACATCAACACGGTGGAAATCTTCAACTTGGTGGGCGCCATGGTCTATAGCCAAAAGGATTGCCCCAACAAGGTTGAAATCGAAATGGGCAATTTGCCGGCAGGCATCTATTTCGTCCGCCTGACAGGCGCGAATGCTTCCGAAACGAGAAGGTTCGTGAAGAAGTAATCCATAGAAAAAGACGGATTGTAGAGACGGTGCATGCACCGTCTCTATTTTTTTTTTGTTTTGCACCGTCTCTTTTTGTTTCATTTGTTTCCTTTTTGTTTCATTTGTTTTGCATGGGCGCGGCGGCGCGGCTTTGGTTCACGATCCACACGCCCAAGAAAACCAAGACCATAGCCGTCACCTTCTTCCAAGTCAGGTGGTCGAGGCCAATGGCGATGCTGATGATGGTGGCAATGGTGGGCTGCACATAGTTATACATGCTAACCACCGTGGGGCGCAGGCGTTTTTGCCCGACGGGAATCAAAAAATAGGCGACAAAAGTGGCAAAAACCACCACAAAGGCCACCTGCCAAAGCACTTTGCCCTCCATTTGGCCAAACGGCACTTGGACGAGATGCTTCGCGTTGAACGGCAAAGCCATCAGCATCGAAAACAGGAACATCCATTTCATGAAGGTGACCACGTTGTATTTCGAAATCAAAGGGCGGAAAATGCCCAAATAAAGGGCGAAAGTCAAGGCGTTGACGATGGTCAGCACTATGCCCATCGGCTTGGTTTGGGATGCGCCGCCGCCAAGTCCCACCGAGTTGAAAACCAATATCAAAACGCCGGCAAGGCTCACCAAAATGCCTCCGACTTTCTTCCCGGTGATGGGCTCTTTCAAGAAAATGGCAGCCACCACCATGGTCAGGATGGGCGTACAGGTGTTGGCGATGCTCAGGTCGATGGAGGTCGTCATCGTGACGGCTTTCAGGAAGCTGATTTGGGTGAGGAAAAGACCCAGCATCGAGGCCACGAAGACTTTCGGCAAGTCTTTCATGTCCATTTTTTCCTTGGGCATAAAAAGCGACAGCAGCCAGAACAAAATGGTGGCTCCTGTCGCTCTCAGGCAAAACAAATCCATCGGGCTCAACACGCCTGCGTTCGAGATGTTCTTGCAGCAGATGATGTTGAACCCGAAGATGCAATAGGCACCAAAGCAAGCGAGGTGCCCAATGAGTATGGGTGACTTATTCAATCCAGTAAACGTAATTTTCCTTGCGCGGACGGGCTTCGGGGTAGTCGCCCTTCACATATCCGAGAATGCAGTTGCCGATGCCAACGTACTTTTCGGTGTCGATGCCCAATTGGGCGAGGATGGTTTTGCCTTCTTCGGTTTCAAACACTTCCTTGGCGCGATGGATCCAGCACGAGCCCAAGCCTTTGGCGTGGGCGGCATTGAGCAGGTTGCCCATGACGAGCGAGCCGTCTTCCTTCCAAGTCATGGCAGCGGTGGTGTCGGCTAACACGACCAGAACCACGGGCGCGCCATAGAACGGGTCCATGTCGTTGTCAGGACCGAAAACGGCGGCGTTGAGCTTGCTCAGCCTGTCGCGCACCTCGCGGTTGGTGACGGCGATGATGATGGGGGCTTGGCGGTTCATGCCCGTCGGGGCGTAGGTGCCAGCCTTGCAGATTTCTTCGATGACCTCGCGCGGAGGCACTTCGTCGGTGTAGCTGCGCACGCTGCGGCGTGTCAGCAGGTCTTGCATGGTGGTGTTCATGGTTGTTGCTACTTTAGTGTTTTCGTTTGTTCCATTGGATGCTGAGCTTGTCGAAGCGTCCTTGTTGCAGCAGCCGCTGACGAGCAGGGCAAGGGCTGCGATGATTACGATGTGTTTTTTCATTATGGTTTGGATTTAGGCTGCAAATATAAACAAATAAGTAACTGTTCAAAATTAAACTGCATTATTCTTTGACTTCGGGACTTCGGGACACGGGACTTCGAGTATTTGTTCGACTCGGGGTCCCGCAGTCTCGGAGTCTCGCAGTCTCGCGTCCAATATGTAAACCTATTTTATTCAACTACTTATGTTGTTATATTGTTGTTGTCTGTTTGTAGGGCTGTCACACTGTGGCAGCCGCTTGTTCGTGTCCCCCCGACTGCGCTGCGCTTGTCAAGGGTTAAGCAGGTGTCGTCCCTTCGGGACGAGGTCTTTCGCCCGAAAAAAGAACCCGCAAAAGTAGGGAAAAAATTGGTTTTATGGATGGAAAACCAAAAAAATCCCGCCATCGCTGACGGGATTCCGGGTTGGGACTTGTAGGGCTGTCGTATCACGGCAGCCGCTGTTTGCGAAACGATTACAGCGGCTGCCACGGTGTGACAGCCCTACAGACCAAAATCATTCAATCACCATCTTCTGCGTCCTCACATTCTCTCCATTGACAAGGCGCAACACATACACGCCAGGGGTATAGTTTAGAGTTGAGAGTTGGGAGTTGAGGGTTGAGAGTTGTTTGGTGACGAGTTGATGGCCAAGAACATCGAAGACTTGGAGGGTGCCTATGCCGTTGACGATGATGTTGCCGTTGCTGATGAAGGCAAACGCCTCATCGGGCCCGCAGACGGCCTCGTCTGCGGAGAACACCAACTTGAACCGCGATTCATAGTCCGTCGTCTTGGCGGTGAAGGTGTACGATGGCGTAGGAGATTGCGTTCCACTTTCGCGGAATGAGGCTTCGCCCGCAATGATGCCTTCGGGGGAGAGTAGGTCCACATCCGCGCCAGTCATATTGTCAATCAGGTGCAGATAGGCCATTTCCACATTGTCGACATCCACCGTAATCGTGTAGGTGCCGTCCGTCTCGGCCTTGAAATTGACGGGCATTGTAGAGACGGTGCATGCACCGTCTCTACCTACGGAAACAATGGCGTAGTCCTTCCCATCCTGCGGGATGTAGAGTTTCGTGCTGCCCTCGCGGAAGCTGAATTTCTCCAAGGTCTGCCCGCCGTCGAAGCGGATGATGGCGTTGTCGATGACTGCGCCGTTGTTGCCGCCGACCATGATGTTGGCTTGGGCGATGGTGGCCTGTTCGCCGCCGCGCCTCTGGGCCGTGAAGGTGACCGTTTGGCTATCCTCATTGGCCTGCACAAACACGCCTTCCATGGCAGCAACTGCCGTGTTTTCTGTTGAAGTGTTCAATGCGCTGCCTTCGGCGTTCATCCTGTAATAGGGTTGGCTCGATATTGCGCCGACCGCAAACGGGTTGCCCACCAAGTTCCAGCCTTTCAGTTGGGCAGTTGCGTCGTAATCCAGCGGCACTTCGACAGACCCAGTGGCCGCCGTGTACTCGCCTGCGAACACTAACGTCCGCGTTTCCTTGGTGGCGTAGAGGTAGCCTTGGCCGTTGACCAAAGTGTTGAAGGGATTGGTGGCGTCAGCGTTGTGCTGGTGGTAGTTCTGCCACTCCAAATCTGCGCTCTGGTTGAAGCGGTAAAAATCGAAATCATACAATGGTTCTGGGTCTTCTGAAATCTTTTGGCCCAAGAGGTTATGCACTTCCGAAGGCGCGATGCTTCCCGCCACGGGCGAGGCGATGAACACCCAGCCGCCGTTGCCTTCTCCATACCCCGCAACTTGCTTCCTGACAACACAATTGGGATACAGCGTCTTCCCGTTGATGGCTGAAGCATCGACCGTACCGCTCTCGTAGGTGTTGCCGGCCTCGTCGATTAAGGTCTTGCCCTCGGCGATGGAGAGAGTACCGTAAGTATAGTATTTGTTCACATAGATGAAGTCGGTAGGGTTGGTCCAGCCGAGGGTGATGTGGTCGCTGGAGTTTTGGGCAAAGATGCCGTAATTATTTCCAGTGGTCGTCACTTGGCCGCCGTTGATGGTAACAGAGCCTATAGTATAGATGCCGAAGTTTCCAGTGGCCGTCACTTGGCCGCCGTTGATGGTAACAGAGCCGTTTTCGGTAAAAATGCCGTTTTGGGTTCCCGAGGCTGTCACCGTGCCACTTGCAATGGTGATGTCGCCATTCTGGGCATAGATGCCATAGTTTCCTGTAGCGGTCACGTTGCTGTTGTCGATGGTGATGTTGCCGCCATACTCGGATAGGATACCATAAAAACTTGTTCCTGTGGCCGTCACTGTGGCGTTCTTAATCGTCACATTACCGCCATTGTTGTTGTATTGAGCGTGTATGCCCATTGTTCCCGAGGCTGTCACCTTGCCACCTGCAATGGTGATGTCGCCTCCATAAATAATATAACAGGCAAATCTATCGCTCGTCACATTCAGTTCGCCACTCTGGCCGGTCTGTCCGTAAACAAAGAGGGAGTAATTGTTTCCGCTGGTGCTTTGGATTCCATTATTGTAGCCTGTCACGGTGACGTTCATCACGGCGTTGTCGGCCAAGATGATGTGGGTGTCGCCTGCGAGATCAATCGTGTTGGTGTAGCTCACCGTGCCCTGCACGATATACCATCCCGATAGCGCGGTGGGCATGTTGTCGGCATCGATGACCACGGCAGTGTGTGTTGCCCCTGTGCCATTGAGACCGATGTAGTCGTAGGTAGGGGGAGCGACATTGGTGAGCTTCCGGCCGCCTATGGTCTGCCGCTCTGCGTCGGTCAGCGTGCCGGTATAGGCGTTGGCTCCATCGTAGAGCGTCTGTCCGTCGGCAATCTTCACGGTGCCATAGTAGCTATAGTTTAATGAACTGGTATTAGTTGCCTTGATAAAATCGGTGGCGGCGGTGCAGCCGAGGGTGATGACGCTTGCCCGGATTGCTGGATTGGGAGCAGTGACCGTCAACTGGCTGTTGTCAACAGTGAAATTTGAACAAACAAGACCAAAGGCATTTGACGAATTGAGGTTGGCAGTAACGTTGCTTAGGGTGATGATGCCGTTGTTGGCCACGATTGCCTCAGCGCGAGTATTGACCGTCAACTGGCTGTTGTCAACAGCGAAATTTGAACAAGAAAAACCAACGTTATTTGACGAATTGATGTTGGCAGTAACGTTGCTTAAAGCAACATCGCCGTTGGCTTGAACGGCAGGGCCATTTGTATGGATCTCCAACGCGCTGCGGCGAACAGTAAGGTTATTACTACAACCAATAACTGGGCTAGTGGTTATTGTAGTAGCGTTCAAGTTGCCACCGGCGATGGTGAGATCCTTGACATCGAATGAACACCATTGGGAATAGATGGTGAGTGTTCCAGTGTTGCCGCTTTGTGCATAGAGGGACAAATTGAATGTTTCACCACCGTAGAATCCCACATTTTCTTGATATGATGTACCCGACACAGGGTTGTCACTGGTGCCGATGTTCATGGCTGCGCCGTCGCAGAGGATGATGTGGGTGTTGCCCAAAAGCTGAATGCCATGGGAGTAGTTGAGGGTGCCTTGCACGACACACCATGTTTCTTGGCCTGCTGCGCCAAGGGTGGTTTCCGTGCCGGTGAGCCAGATGTAGTCGGTGCGTTGCTGCGTTTCGCCGTTCTCATCAATGTAGCTGACAGTAGGAAAGCTCGTGTTGGCTGTGATGACAACATCCGCATCGGGCATGGTGAGGGTGTAGGGGTTTCCGCTGCCGCTCAAAGTGGCTTCTGTGGGGCTTGCGCTGTAGCCTAAGAAATAGTCTTCAGGCACTGTGATGCCCAATGTGAGGCTCACCGTTTCGCCGCTGCCGGCGTAGAGCACATTATTATATTTGATGCCCGTGCCGTAACTGGTGATGCCGGAAGTGCTGTATGTAGTGGCCGTTCCGGCATTCTCCACGGTGACATAATTGCCCGCCGTGATGCTGCGGGCCTGCTTGCCTTGCGCCGTGCCGAGCGTGCGGGTGTAGTAGCAGTTGGTGATAATAGCGGCGTAGTTGGAATGTTGGCGGCTGAAGGTGGCACTGTTGCCGTCGGCCATCGTCTCACCCTCGCAGAGGGGTGCGGGGTCAACGAGACAGTTCGTGATGACGACCGTCTTGAGGTCACCCTTCCATCCGATGAAGCCGCCGTTGTCTTTGCCGTTGCCGTTAACCTTTAGCAGTTTGCCGTTGAAGACGCATCCCGCGAAGCTGATGGTATAGTTGCTGGAACGGCTCCAGCCGATGAAACCGCCGTTGCTGCCGCCCGCGCTGTGGATGACGGCACTGCTCACGCAGTCGTTGAAGCTGACGGCGTTCTCGCAGAGGCCAACGAAGCCGCCCGCGCCGCCGGTCGAGGTGATGGTGACGTTGCTGGTGCAGTGCTCGATGGTCACAGTGCCGTAGAGGTGGCCGATGAGTCCGCCGACGTGATGATGCTCTTCGCTGCCTGTGTAAGCTTCATAGATGTTGCCGTCGATGGTGAGGTTGCGGAACTTGGGCATACTCCCGTTGTTGTCAGTGGTGTAGAGGAAGGGGGCCACGTATTGTGCGTTGATGGGTTCGTCGGCCGAGCCGTAACTGACGGTGAGCGTCTTGCCGTCGCCGTCGAAGGTGCCGGTGAAGTCATGCTGGCTGCCGCCCGCCATCTGCGTCACGGTGATGTTGGCACCGAGTTTCACAGTCTTGCCGCTGAAGCGGTTCCACGTGGCGTTGTCGTCGAGGGCGAGGCAGAAGGCGTTCCAGCCCACGGAATCGTAGATGGTGTATTCGTTGGTGCCGGTCTGCGGCAGGGCAGCGGCTATGAATTCGGCCTGGGTGGCGGGCTGTAGCGTGACGTTGGCGATGGCCGACTTCTGGGCGGCGGTCAGCGTGCCGTAGTAGACGGTGCCGCCGTTCTTGAGTGCCTTGCCGTCGGCTATATTCACGGTACCGGAGTAGCTGCTGGCATGGATGCAGTCGGTAGTGTTGGTCCAGCCAAGGGTGATGGTGCCGCTGCCCCAGTGGGCACTAATACCGGTGCTGGTGCCAGAGGCGGTGACGGTGCCGCCGTTGATGGTGACGGTGCCGCCAAAGATGCCTACGCTGCTGGAGCCGGTGGCAGTGGCGGTGACGGTGCCGCCGTTGATGGTGAAACTGCCGTTGCCGATAGAGATGCAAGGGGTACCGGGGCTGGTGGCAGTGACGGTGACGGTGCCGCCGTTGATGATGATGTCGCCATCACTAGAATAGATGGAAGGATTGCCTGCGCCGCCGCCGGTGGCCGCGAGGGTGCCGGTGCCGAGGGTCTGGCCGTAGATGGTCAGCGTGCTGCTGCTATATCCATGGATGCCATCGCCATTGTCGGTGCTCGTGGTCATCGTACAGCCGTCGGCCAGGATTATGTTCACGTTGCCACGATAATTAATCCTGCCGCTGTGGGTGATGTTGCTGTTCACCACATACCACGTCGTCGTGCCGTCGCTGCCGAGGCTACTCTCGTTGCTTGTCAGCACGGTGGCGGTGACGGTCTGTGTCTGTCCGTTCTCGTCAATGTAAGTGACGGATTGTGTGGTCTGCGCCCACGCCGTTGCGCAGGCCAAGATGAGGGCGAGCGTCATGGCCGCCCGCATGAGGTTGTGTTTGAGTAGACTTTTGATTTTCATTGTATTAGTTGTTTTATTTTTGTTAAGTAATTGTTCAAAATTAAACTGCAATACCTTTTGACTTCGGGACACGGGACTTCGAGACTTCGGGACAAACAAATGCCTCGTAGTCTCGCAGTCTCGTAGTCTCGCGTCCAATATGTAAACCAATTTTATTCATCTACTTATGTTGTTATATTGTTGTTGTCTGTTCGTGTTCCCCCCCGACTGCGCTGCGCTTGTCGAGGGTCAAGCAGGTGTCGTCCCTTCGGGACGATGCCACCCGCCCGAAAAAAGAACCCGCAAAAGTAGGGAAATAATGGATTGGTAGAGTGGATTTTGTTAAAAATGTGTATTTTTGCAGGCGTAAACCATACATATTAGGATTATGACAGCATTACAGATGAATGCGGAGTTGTTTCGTCAGTTGAGCATCATCGCCGAGGACGAGTCACTGATGGCAAAGATGCTGAAATATGCCAAGAAACTTGCAGCAAAAAAGGAAGAGATGGACGAAACGGAGTATTTGATGTCATCGCCTGCTATGGCAGAGATTATCCGCCAAGGACAAGAGGACATCAAGAACGGACGGGGTGAAGTGGTAAAAGTGGAAGACTTATGGAAGTGATTTTCACGCCTCGCGCCCTCCAAGACCGCGACTATTGGAAACAGACAGGCAACAAACGCATAATGAAGCGCATTAGCGACCTGATTGAGGACATCCAAAAACATCCTTTTACGGGTATTGGCAAGCCCGAGCCGCTGAAGGGTGAGCAACACGGACTGTGGAGCCGTCGCATTACAGACGAGCATCGAATTGTGTACTCCATTAGCAGCGGTATGATTTATGTCTATGTCATTTCATTGAGATACCATTACTCGAAATGATTCGTTGACCATTCCTTTCCGACAATGTCAAGATGTAACAGCATTGTTTTTCTATTTTTTTGCCGAAAGGCTTGCGGAATGGGGAAAAGGTTGTATTTTTGCGGCGTGAAAAGACAAGGCAGACTGACAGGGAGTATCTAACCCACCCGGACGCTTGTTTTTCATCGATAAAGGATTGAGGCAGACCACCGGAAGTATCCAATCCACAGGACGCTCACCTTAAAATACTTACGACCGCTACTTTTAGGCAGCGGTCGTTTGTGTTTTAGACGTGATGGAATGAAGTCAATTCAAGCAAACCGCTTCTCCATCCGAAGCACATTCTTCCCGTCGAGGCACTCATAGAGGGTTAAGCAGGTGTCGTCCCTCCGTGACGAGCCAACCCGCCTGAAAAAAGAACCGGCAAAAGTAGGGAAATAATGGATTGGTAGAGTGGGCTTTGCCAAAAATCATGTATCTTTGCAGGCGCAAACCAATGAGAGGGTACGACTTGAAACCTTAGGCAATGCAAAAAATCAGAAGCTATATTTTGCCCATCGCCATTGTGCTGGGGCTGTTGCTGCACGAATATTGCGCGGCTTTTGTCGTGGTGGTGCCTTACATCATCTTCACCATCCTTTTGCTTACCTTTTCGGCGGTCGACATCCTGAAACTGCGCTTCAGGCCGCTGTTCGTTTGGATTATGTTGTTCCAAGTGGGAGTGAGTTTGGGCGGCTATGCCTTGCTCGGGCTGTTGAATGTCAACGAAATCATTGCCGAAGGCGTGTTGATAGGGGTGCTTTGCCCCGTGGCGGCCTCGGTGGCGGTCATCAGCACCATGCTCGGCGCCGACCGCAACACCGTGACATCCTACACGGTCATCGGCAATCTGTTGATTTCCATTGTCGCGCCCATCTATTTTTCCTTCATCGGCGTGAATCAGGACATGCCATTCTTGGAGTCGTTTTTGCAGATTTTGCGGCGCGTGGGCACGGTCATTGGCTTGCCGTTTTTCGTGGCCTTGGCCTTGCAATTGTGGTGGCCCCGCGCCAACCATCTCCTCAGCCGCTACAAGGGTCTGGCGTTCTATTTTTGGGCCGTCGCCCTGTTCCTCACCTTGGGCCAGACCATCGATTTCATCTTTTTGCACGGCAAGGGCAATTGGAACAGCATTCTTTGGCTCGGCGTTTCGGCCTTGCTGTTCTGCATCGTCCAGTTCGGCCTCGGCAAGTGGATCGGGCACAAGTACGGCGACACCATAGCGGGCGGGCAACTGCTCGGGCAGAAAAACTCCGCCATGGGCATTTGGATGGCCAACCATTACCTGCACCCTCTGGCATCGGTCTATTTGGCCTTCTATTCGGTGCTGCAAAACCTGTTCAACAGTTGGCAGATTTGGTATTACGGGAAAAAGAAAAAGCGCCAACAACCTTGACGCTTTTCCCATATTTTCCAACCAAATTCCTTGAATTACAGCGCACTATAAGCGGGCGAGAACGTGTCGCCTTGCGAAACGTCGCCCGTGTGAGGCCTTTCTTCAGCCAGCGCGAGCGTTGGGCGCTGGTGCCGTGGTTGAAGGTTTCGGGCGCGGTGCGTCCGTAGGCTTGCTTCTGGAGGTAATCGTCGCCGATTTTGGCCGCCGCGTTGAGGGCTTCCTCAATGTCGCCGTCTTCGAGCGAGCCGAACATCTTGTTGTCGTTGTAGGCCCACACGCCGGCGAAGAAGTCGGCCTGCAACTCGAGGCGCACGCTCACTTCGTTGGCCTTGGGCGTGTTGCGGCCATACTGTGCCATCTGCTGGTGCGCCTGACCCAAAATGCCGAGTTCGTTTTGCACATGGTGACCCACCTCGTGGGCGATGACGTAGGCGTAGGCAAAGTCGCCGTCGGCCCCGATTTGGCGTTTCATGCTCTTGAAAAACTCAAGGTCAAGGTAGACCGTGTTGTCGGCTGAGCAATAGAAAGGCCCGCCCGCCGAGGTTGCGTTGCCGCAGCCCGAGTTGACGGCATCGCTGTAGATGACCATCTTGGGGGCGTGGTAGGTGCGGCCCATTTTCTGGAATTCGCGCGTCCACACGTCCTCGGTGCCAGCGAGGATGCGCTTGCAGAACGTCATCAGTTCGGCATCCACTTGGCTGTAGTCCTTGCCGTCGTCGACATACTCGGTCGATGCGCCTTGTTGCATCTGTTCCATAACGGCACTTGGGTCGCCGCCCATAAGGCTGATAATCAAATAAATGATAATGCCACCGATACCGATTCCGCTGGCAGCGGCAACGGTTTTCTTTCCACGGCGGTCTTCCACATTGGTGCTTTCTCTGCGTCCTTCTAATCTCATAATCGTACGATTTTTAGGGTTGTTTGGGCTACAAAAATAGGAAAAAGTTCAAGAGAATTTCAAAATTTGGCGAAAAAGCGTAATTTTGCAATTTGATTGATACAAAAACAAAACCCACTAACTTGACCTTGCGGCCAGAGGTTAATGGGAATCAACGCTGCAAAAGTAGTAATAATTTTGATATAAACAATAGAATTGAGGAAAAAAGCATGAATTTTTCGGAATTTGAACGGATATTATCGCAAAAACGAATGAGCAGGTATGTGGATTCATGTGGAGGGAATACCCGAAAAGCCATGACACTTTACAGGTATAATTTGCAGATTTCACAGGAGATGTTCACCATTATTAGTTGTTTTGAGGTAACCATCAGGAATTTCATTGATCGCGAATTGACAAGAGTCTTTGGAGAAGAATGGCTAAAGGATTCCATTTCCTCGGATGGTTTTCTTGCTGGGCAAGATACAATTAAGACTTTTGAGATAGTGAAAAGAGCCTATGAAAAGTTGGTTGACGAAAATTTGTATAGTCATACAAAACTACTGTCAGGATTAGATTTTGGGGTATGGAAATATATGTTTTCACCCCCTCAATACAGGGCTACAGGTCAAGTTCTTCTTAAGGTATTTCCGTATAAGGAGCGTTCAACACCTTCTTGTCACATTAATCAATCCTACATTTTCAATGAACTCGACAAAATCAATACGCTCCGCAATCGCATTGCTCATCACGAACCCATTTGTTTTCTCACAAACCATGCAGTCATTCACACAGATTACATCAAAACCGAGTATAGAAAAATCCAAACACTTTTTGCTTGGATGGGTGTGGACTCAAAATCTATGCTCTACGGCTTAGACCATGTGCTAAAAGTCTGCGACAAAATCGATTCTCTCTAACATTAAACAATCCAACAATCCAACAATCCAACAACCAACAATTCAACAACATGAAAGCATTCGTCAACGACACCGAGGTGCGCACTTATTACGGCGCAAAGGTGAAATCAGTGGTGCTGGCCTACTGCCGCGCCAAAAACCTGCCGCTCAAGCTCGACGGCATTACAGTGAAAGACGCCTACGGCAATCTCATCGACCTCGATGGCTCGCTGCGCGCCAACTCAAAAATCTACATCAAATCATAAAAGCCATGAAGAAAACCATCCGACTCATAATGACCGCTCTCGTAGCCTCACTCTTTTTTGCAGCCTGCCAACCCAAGGAGCAGAAGATTTACGTCGTTTCGACCAACGACATGCACGCCAACATCGACAACTTCCCGCAAATGGCCGCCCTCATCGACAGCCTGCGCACCGCCCATCCCGACTTGCTCCTCTTCGGCGCGGGCGACAACCGCTCGGGCAACCCCATCAACGACCGTTATGCCCAGCCTGCCAAACCCATGTACGAACTGATGAACGCCGTCGGCTTCGACCTCTCGTGCTTCGGCAACCACGAGTGGGATGCTGGCGTGCTGGCATTGCGCGATGCCTTGGGCTGGGCCAAGTTCCCCTTCGTGTGCGCCAATGTCACCTTCGACGACACATTACAGATGCCCAATGTCTATCCCTATAGGATATTTGAACGCAACGGTTTGAAAATCGGCGTGATAGGCGGCATCCAATTGGGTTCGAACAATATTCCCGATTTCCACCCGAAAAACGCTGGCGGCTCTCATTTCGTCCCCTTCGAGGAAGTGCTGCCCAAATGCCTCGACGAACTCAAAGGCTGCGACATCATATTCCTGCTCACTCACTTGGGCTATGAGGAGGATCGTGAAATTGCCGCGAAATTCCCGCAAATCGATGCCATCTTTGGCGGACACAGCCATACCCGCGTGGCCGAAAAACAATTGGTCGGCAACGTATTGGTCACACAAGCCGAGGCCAAGGTCAAATACCTGACCCTGAGCACCTTCACAATCCGCAAAGGCAAAATCGTCGACAAGGACATGCAGCTGCTCTCCATCAAGGACTTCCCAAAACGCAACGCGACAGTGCAAGCCATGGTCGACAAATACAACAACAACGATTATTTCTACACCGTCATCGGCAACAACCTCAAGCCCATCAACAGCTGCGAGACGCTCGGCTGCCTGATGACCGATGCCTTCCGCCACACCACAGGTGCCGACATGGCTTTCCAAAACCCCGGAGGCGTCCGCTTCGACACGCTTTCGGCCCGTCCCATCTTGCTGAAAGACTTATTTGCCTTGGACCCCTTCGACAACGAAATCATCCGTTTCACCCTCACCGGCGAAGAAATCATCAGCCTGATGAAAAGCTGCTTCGTCACCGACGGCGGCCCCATCTATTGCTCCGGCTACTCTTACACATACAAGGTGGACGACAACGGCGAGATGACCGATATTGAAGTGACCTTGGAGAACGGCAAGCCCTTGGACCTCAACGCGAAATACAATGTCGTGATGAACAGCTACATGTCATCGGTGTTCGACTTTGAACACGAGGACGACGGCGAAACCACCTTCCGCAGTTCCAACGACCTGATGATGGAATACCTTGCCTCACATCCCGATTTGGACTATGAAAACATCACAAGAGTAGCTGAAAAATGACTTTGGCACGATTTTGGTAAAGGATAAGTTGAACAACAAAACAGAAGTCCAACCCTTTAAAAAATCGCAACTATGAAAGCCAAGAACATCCTGATGAGCATCCTGTTGGCAATGGGATTCATCGCAGCAAAAGCAGCCGACTATCCGCCCGAACTCGCCTTGGTATCACAGCCGGTGATGGTGTACAACCACAACTCGATCACGGTCTATTATGACGTGGAGAACATCGGCGACTACACCTATAGGGGACATATCAACCTTTTCCTCTATCCCGACGACGGGTACCTCGATGCCGAAAAATATGTGAGAGTGCGCCCCGGCCACATCAAGAGAATCGCAGTCGAGATTCCACTCTACTTCGACCGTCACGTCGTCTACACGATCATGCCTTACTACTCCAGAGGCCACGAGCTCTACAGCTTCACCACCTTCGAATACTTTGAGCCTGTCCGCTTCTACTGGGATGGCCCTCGCACCGAGCCTTGGGTAGTGATCAACATCGGCCCGCGAGTGACCACCTACCGCCGCCCCGGCACCTATCGCTTCTACTACGACGGCTACCGTCCCCCGATGCCTCCGCCTCATGGCCACGGCCCCGCCACACCCCCTCCCCCGATGGACCCGATGCACCACACCTATGGCTACCATCACAACAACGGCGGCTATCCGGCCACGCACAACACGGAGCCCAAACCCAACGGCAACGAACCGGCACCAACCGCCACGGTGAGGCCGAACCCAAACGGGGGCAGCATGAGCTCGGGCAGCTACAATAACGGCACGAACAACAGCAACCCGCCTGCACCACCCACCAACGCCGGCTCGCTGAGCAAGCGCAAAGGCAACACCTCAGGAACGAGCAGCAACAGCGGCAGGGTGAACAGCGGAAACGCCAAGCCGAACCACAACACCGGCACCTCCACCAGCGGACGCACAGGCAACAGCCGTAACGGCAATGGCCGAGTCAGCAGCGGCACCTCCAACTCGAGCAACAGCAGTGGCACCTCAAGCGGACGCACGGGCAACGGCACCAGCGGCAACGGTCGAGTCAGCAGCAGCCCAAGCAACTCACGCAGCAGCGGAACCAGCGGCAGCTCAAGCACCCGCGGCAACAGCTCAAACAATGGTTCGAGCAGCACACGCAGCGGCAACGGCGGCAGCAACACAGGTCGCGGCAACAGATAAGCCCAACGGCAAAAACAACATAAACGAAAAGAGAGCGACTCGGATGGGCCGCTCTCTGACTTTTTTGAGGCTCAAACCGAACTTAGTGATAGTAAAAAAATAACATATAACAATGAGAAGTAAAAGTGGCAGTTAAAGTGGACAATGCGTTTGTCTACAGCATTGTTGCAAAATGTATTGTCCCCTTTACCTCCCTTTTAATTTTCAATTAACGTTACACCTTATTTTTTAAGCGTTACTTAGTCGCGTTTCCCGTCTAATGTGTCGATGATGGATTCCACCAAATTGTAGGCGCCATCGTACACATCCTTGATGGTGGCATTGAGCATATAGGCAGGCGTGGTGAAGACCAGCATTTCGTTGTCGGCACACACATCACCGTTTTCGGTTTGCACATGGAAGGCACCCATGGCGCGGATGTTGTCGGCATCAGGCGTGCCCTCGTTGCCCAAGGTGACGCAAACGCCAGGCAACAGCTTGGCGAACATCACGGGCGAAATGCACATTCCTCCGATGGGTTTGTTGGCCTCGCGCGTCTCGACGATGGCACGGGCCACATCGGGCTTCACTTCCATTTCGGCACCTTTGTAGGCATAATCGCACAAGTTCTTGGCCACGCCGTAACCGCCGCTGAACAGCAGACCATCATAATCGGCGGCCTTGTATTCCTCGATGGGCTTCACCTGACTACGCGCCAAGCGTGCGGCCTCGGTGAGGATGTTGCGCTCCTCGGCCACTTTCTCATCGGTCAGGTGGTCGATGACCTCGGTTTGAGGGCGATTGGGCGCAAAGCACTGGTATTCACAATGATGCTGCTCGATGGAGAGCAAAAGGGTGATGGCCTCGTTGATTTCGCTGCCGTCCTTGCGACCGCAGCCCGCTAAGATTACTGCAAATTTTTTCATAGTTCGATTGATTTTGATATTTGAGGCAAAGGTAAGGAAATTCCCTTGAAACTGCCAAAATTGAGGGAAAGATTTTTCAAAAACACCCATTCAACTCTGCGGAAAGTGCTTTTTTTTGACAGATTCCGCAGAGTTGAAGCACTATTTTCCTATTTTTGCGGCATCAAATCCATACAAGATGATCATTGGGAGAGCCCACGAAAAAGAAAAGATGATTCGGGCGTATCAGTCTGAATATTCGCAATTTGTGACGGTTTACGGTCGGCGGCGCGTAGGCAAGACCTTCTTCGTCAGGGAAACTTTTGGCTACAAATTCACCTTCGAGCACGCAGGCGTGGCCCGCACCGACATGAAAGGGCAGTTGGCGGCATGGAAATCGTCGCTCCACGACGCGGGGATGGCCAAACCGAAACTCCCCAAAAACTGGCTCGATGCCTTCGACATGCTCAAAGACCTCATCAAGGCTTCTGATGAGAAGAAAAAAGTCATCTTCATAGACGAAATGCCTTGGATGGACACCCTGCATTCAGGCTTCATTCCCGCTTTGGAACACTTTTGGAACGGTTGGGCTTCGGGGCGGAAAGACATCCTTCTAATCGTTTGCGGTTCAGCCACTTCGTGGATCATCAACAAACTCATCAAAGACCACGGCGGGCTGCGCGGACGGGTGACTGCAAAAATCCTCATCCAGCCGTTCACCCTTTCGGAATGTGAGCGTTACGCCAAAGCCTTCAAGTTGGGTATGAGCCGTAGGCAAATCGTTGAGGCTTATATGGTTATGGGCGGCATTCCCTATTACTGGTCGTTTTTGGACAGGCGGAAAAGCCTTGCACAGAACATCGACGACCTGATTTTCAACCCGCAAGGAGAACTTTACAACGAATTTGACGCGCTTTACGCCTCGCTGTTCAAGAATCCCGAAGCCTACATCCAAGCCATCACCATCCTCGGCAAAAAGAAGGCCGGGATGACCCGAGAGGAATTGGTTGCGGAAGGCATGGACGATAACGGCAAACTCACCAAAGTGCTCGCCGAACTCGAATATTGCGGTTTCATCAGGAAATACAACAGCATCGGATTCAAGAAGAAAAACGCTGTGTTTCAACTGATTGACCCATACACTTTGTTCTATTTCAGATTCATCGCTGAAAACATACGCTCCGACAAACATTTCTGGTCGGAGAACCAAAACGCGCCGCTATATTACAATTGGTGCGGCTTGGCCTTCGAGCGGGTGTGTTTCGCCCACGAGGAGCAAATCCTTCGTGCCTTGGGCATTTCGGGCATCTCCACCGCTTTCTATTCGTGGCGCAGCGTTCCGAGCAAAACGACCGAAACCGGCGCGCAAGTCGATTTGGTCATCGACCGCACCGATGGAGTCATCAACCTTTGCGAAATCAAGTTCACGAAAGAGCCTTTCACGGTAAACGCCGACGAAGAATCGAATTTGGAGACGAAAATTGCCCGACTATCCGAAGAAATCCGCTCCGACAAGGCCATCCATTTGGTGCTGATTTCGGCCAAAGGCCTGAAGAAAAACGAATATTCAAGCATCTTCCAGAATATCATCACTTTAGAAGATTTATTCAAGACATAATCCCCAAAAAAAGTGCCTTCAACTCTGCGGAAAGTGCTTTTTTTTGATAGATTCCGCAGAGTTGAAGGCATATTTCGATTTCTGAAAAGCAGAAAAAAGACTTTTTTTGTCCAAAAACGAGGCTGAATTTCAAAAACAATGTAATTTTGCAAAGTCGTTTATCCGAAATCCATTTTGGAGGCGACAAACATATTGAGAAGACGTTAGACTGACGTTTTATCTGCGGCCATTCGAATCTCGCAAATTCATTCCGCCACACGATAAGGCAATGGTTGGCGTCCATGACACCGACGACACCTTTATTTATATATTGTGTGTCATCGTGGGCGTGGGCTTCGGTATTGCTTATCTTTGGCGGAAAGGCAATGCGAGAGCCTGAATGGCGGGATAAGCAAAGACAGGATTCCCGCGCTTTTTTCTTTATGTTCCAACGAAACACAACAACAAAACCAGGGCATCGGGGAGTCTGCCACACAAAGAAAGACGGACGGCTTGACTATGAGCGACATCCATTTCGGCAATATGATTCTCCGCGAATTGCGCAATCAACGCTACAGCGTGGCATGGTTTGCCAAGGAAATGGGCAGCGACCGCAGCAATATGTACAAGTTGCTTGCACGTCCGCATCTCGACACAGACTTCGTACTGCGAGCCAGCCGGTTGCTCCATCATGATTTTTTTGGCGAGGCATCAACCCAGCTTCATATAAGAGTCGACGCTTCCAACGTCGGAAACGGGATTTGAAAAACGGCATTTTACGATGTCCAGACACATCGGCTTCTATGATTGCGGTAAAACTAACAACAAATTGCGGTAATAACAACCACAAGGCACCAAGGCTTGTTTAGACGATTAGTCTTTTCTTTGCAATTAGGAATAATAGCAACAATAGTATCAAATAACAAACAAAATTTCAACGCATTATGAAACACATTTACAGAAATGCCATCATTTGTCTTCTAATCGGTGCTTCTTTTATTGGATGCAACAAGAAAATGGATAATCAGAACCCTTCGGTTTCAATGCTGACCGAAGAAGGATTTACCACAGGAGAAAACCACTTGTTCATTGGAACCACAGTAAAGTTCGGGTTTAACGCATTTCCAAACGCAGCAACGAACTCAAAACTGGTCAAATTCCAAGTGTTCGTCGCAAAACCCGGACAAGATTGGGTGTACGACACCACTTATTTTCTCAACAACGAGGACAGTTTTCGTGCAGAAGGAGAATACACCTTCATCGAATTAGGCGATTGGAGGATTGCAGGCCGCGTATTCGATGCCTCCAACAATTGGAGCGAAACCTTCATCAACATCCATGTTCAGGAAGATATGGAAGAGGCTTTCGTCTGGCAACAAATCGGGTTGGATTCTGTTTCGGGTTTCGGCGATTACGGCCTCCTATGGCTTGACTCGAAGGTTGTTGATAGCGTGGCCATAGCTCTTGACACCATTAGTTTGTTGCCAGTCGACGATTCGATTTCGCTTTATCTCTTTGACCAATCGAAATGGGATGAGATTGACACTTACGATGGCAAAGACGCTTTGTTTAAGGATATCAAAAAGAATCCTAAAAACTATAAAAACAACAAAATAAGCACATACAACATCTTTGCTGCCAAAGAAGCAGCAACATACGATGAGGTGATTGCCGTGATGAACGAAAAGGAAGATGGAGAAAACCTTTTGCTCCTCATCAGCAATTCCTATTCCGAAACCTATGGCGACAACGGATTAAGGCATCTGACCGTAAACGGAAAATTGAAATAAACAGTAACTTTTTCTAATCGTAGAGGCCGCACAACCAAAAAAAATGCGGCCTTTACAATCTAATAACCGATGCGCCTGACGGGATATAACTGGGCAAGAAAGCAGAAAAAAAGTCTATTATAAACAGCGCATAGACCTTCAAATATTACCACAATAAATCATCTTTTCGATTGGCGAGATTAGGCAAGCGCTGACTTTATTTCGCCATAAGATTAACCTAAAAATCATCAAAATGAAAAAAGTACTTATTCTTTTAGTTGCAACAACCCTGCTTGTCATGATGGGATGCAGTAAGGCAAAAACCTGCAACTGCAAAATGACCCAAAACATTCCCTATGTTGGACCAACTGTAACTAACACTACTGCTACCATTGAGAAAGGTAGCTGTAGTGATTTGAACACAACCACGACGACCACGGTTGAAGGCATGACTATCACTCAAACCATGGAGTGTGTCGAGCAGTAAATTCTCAAAAACACAGTTTGCCTACAAACAGCAAAGCTCTCAAACATTGAGGGCTTTGCTGTGATTGAAAACAACAAAAAAGTTGCGCCCGAGACAAATTAGGGCATTTGAAAATGAAAAAATTGCTATTACTAACTGTTTTTATCATCAGTATCGTTACCGCTAATGCGCAATGGCATTTTTCCATTACAAGCATGAGTTATAATGATAATTGTGTGGGCGACAATCTTCAAGGATTTTCGGCCTTACTTGAAGTGGAAGTACGAAAGCAGTTGGCCACCGATCTTGCCGCTAAAACATTCGGCACTATAGAAGAGTGTGAATCAGCAAGATCTGCTGCAACTACGAATTATTCAAATAGCGGCTGTTATATTAGAATAACGACTTCACCTTGCATCGGTGGCAACATTGGCGGCGGTGGAGTGAGTGGAAATGGAATTGGAGGATCCCAAAGTAATGCAAGCCTATACAGCAGCGCAGCCATTGGAGAGCCATATTTTGCCCCTAATGAAGCATATGTGGTTTCAAGCATGGGAGAGGATTTGGAAATCAAACTGGCGGCCCTTAGCAAAAGTTTCAATGATGCAGTTGGAGGACGAGGAATCAAGACGGGTGACCATCTGTATGATGAGCAATACAAAAACCAAGTCACCGTATTGGCAAGGGACAAAAAAAAGGAAGGCGACGGGGAGTATACTTTTTATCCCAGAATTGACAAAGTTTACCTCGACCAAGAAAACAACTACGTCACTGATGACGACGAATTGATTGTGCCCATCGACCCTGAAAGAATAATGAACCAACAACGGGACGAAAGTTTGGAAAAAAGCCAAAAAGAAATCCAACATCGACTCGACTTGAGAGAGAAAAAGATCCAACACAAGATGGATTCAATTTCGAAGAACCAGAGTGTTTCCAAAAACACACTAGTGCCAGAGAATGTAGTAGATAATACAAATGAAAAAGAGTCGTTACTTGATAATCCTATAATAGCTTCATACCAAGTCGGGGCTTGGACTTTTCAGAGTGCTGAAGATGGTACTAGATATATAAAAGATGTATTTGGAGTGTCCATCCCTGGGAGCGAACAACTCAGTAACCTAAATTCAACATTAAACGATTTAGAGGGGGGCGTTAAAGAAGTTCGTGATATGGCTGTCATTATTATGAACGCAGACCTCCCTGGATTTGTGGACAAGATTAAAACTTATGCCACGGATGCCGTGGGGATAGCAATAGATCCATATATAACTAAGGCGGAAAATAGTATTAATACCTTATTCAATAAATACACCAACTTAACAGATATTCTTTCCGATGTCGGTAAACCCTTAAATAAATCTGTTAGTAGTTTTTCTGATACTGTATTGAAAGGTGCATTAAATGCGGAAAGGACTGGTGAGTTTGGTGCGTATGAGAAATCTTTGTATCAAGGTGCTTCGCGCTTTAACCATGATGTAGTGGAAATGGTAGAAAAACGAATAAATAAAAAGTGAAATGCTATGAAACTGAAAGAATTATTCTTGGCTATTCTTGGCTGCGTCATGATGCAAATGCAGGCTGTTTCACAAAGCAACTATAAAGGCTTCATCCCCGACAGTTGCTCGTATATGGTCATTTCGCAGCCATCGAGAACAACAAAGTATTCGCAACTGGTTTATGGAAACAATTTCAAATACCCTTTCTTGATGGCTGATGGTGCTATGCTATTGCTGTCCGATGATGAGGTGAAAACACCTGTGGTTTTTGGTTTGCCCATCGAAATCCAGAACCCCGACGAGTCTTTTGTCATAGACAACATGCTATTGTTGAGACAAGGCAATGTTGTCAGAAGCTACGATGGCAAGAAAGTGGAAAAACTCTTTGAACGAAAAGAAGAGAAGTTCAAAATATATCCTGCAAATAACGACTCTTTCTACTACATCAAACACGAACAGGATTCAAGTTTCGCGTATCTTTTCGACTTGGCGACTGAAAAGTTCACAAAACTGTTTGCAGTGCCGTTTCATATTGATTGTTTTGTGGGATCGGGCCGGGAAGCTTTTCTTTCTTCTGGCGAAATGATATATTTTGTATCAGACGAAATCCAAACTTTGGTCGAGGTTGCCGATTCACGAGTGCAATCTATCGATTTCTTTTCTGAGGGGGCTTTCTTTTCCACGGAAAAAGCCTGCTATTATTTGGGGCTTCCTGGCAAATCATATCCTTTCTTGCTGGGAGACATTAAACAAGTGATGTTGGTCGATAACCGTCTTTATCTGTTGTTTAGAAACGGCTTGCTTTCAGTAATTGACCATGCCAACCAATATCAGACTCTTTTGGATGAGGTTGTGAACGAAGTAAACAAGAATGAAGATGAAAAACACTAAACGAATCGTATTGTTTGTAGGGTGTGCGTTGTTATTGCTTAAACCTCTCACAAGCACAGCTCAATATGTTTACACGGATTCATCATTGCAAAAGCAGCTTAATGAGGCAAGAAGGGATGTGTGTAATGAACAGTTTCCTGATGCCATCGTGAAATATGCAGCTCTGGTAAAAAACAATGACAACAAAACGGTGAGTGCGGAATATGCGTATGCTCTCGCCTTGACTGGTTGTTATGATGGTGCCATCATGAATCTTGACAAGATCCTTGCAAGTGGCCAAGCTGATAAAGACGTGTTATTCTACACATCACAAGTCTTTAGGCTTATGGAGTACGATTCCATAGCACATTTATTCTGGAGTTTCTCATACGATAAGAAATCATTTGCGCCGAGTTGGATTTCTGGACAGTATTTGTCGTTTGCAGAGAAATACAAATGTCGAGCAACCATCAATATAGATGATTTGGGTACGGCATTACAAAGAGCTAACAAATTGGCCAATCATCATCAATTCATTCAATCAATGATACTGTTCTTGGAACTCACCGAGACCTACCCTGACCAATATTTGCCTTGCATTGGGCTATCCGCTTTGTTGGAGAATCTTGGGTTTAAAAAGGCAGCGATAGAATATCTTCAAAAAGGTATTGAAAAGATGGGGAAGGAAAAACTTAAGATAGATCCTCTTGGAGCTTATGACAAACATTTGGAAAAGCTAAAGTCTGAAAATGCCATAGAACATAACTCATCAATTCTGTTGGCGAATTCAAAAGATGTTAGTGTGCAAGCAGACACAAGAAAAAGTTTCATTTACACAGGCCTGTCTTATGTCAATAAATCATTGGCATTTAATGTTATGTATGGCATTTACACAAGTCCTACTACCAACTTTTCCGTGAATTTGGGGTATTCAAGATTTGACGATGTGTCGACATTGGTGGGAGATGTGTCGATAAATTTAAAAATAGACAAATACGAGTTGATTGGTGCCACTATCTCTACCCAATACTCCAACGGATTTGATGTTGGACTTGGAGCAAGAGTGGGATGGTCAATTCCTATTTCGGGAGGGAATTCTTCCTTTGACATTTTGTATAACGTGTATTACTATTTCAGGAATAAGGAAATGAGGACGACCCTTTCGGTTGGCTTCACCCGCTATTTTTAATCCAACTAAAACAAAATGATATGAGAAAGGCAATATTGATAATGTGTTTGTTTGTCGCGGCACTAACAAGCGCGAGATCGCAAACAACGGACAATTATGTAGTTCAGATTATGGAACACAAGGAAATTGTATACTTATATGTGAATCCATTAACATACGGACAGCTATCTGAAATTGGAAAAAACACCTTGATTGAAAGAGAAACAAAGGAACTCAATGTCAAACACTTTTATGTAATTAATGGTCATAGCGGCGAGTTGTGGCAAAAGACAAATGGCTCGGTGAAATTGGTAGATTCATGGAACATGGACAAGCCCTCGTCAACGTTGACTCCAGTCCATACGCCAAGTAAAAGTAGAAGCCTCCAACACCCATGGTTTTTTAATATTAGCGGTGCTTTTGGAATGGCTGTCCCAAAATCTTCGCCAACAACAATCACCTTTTCTGGCTATGGTAGGATTGGCTGCTACCTCCTAAATGACAGGTGGGATTTGGCCTTGAATGGCTTGATTGGATATAATAAAATCGTAAGTATATCAGATAATATAAATGAGGATTTTTTCAATGGTTCCATTGGTGTTGACACCAGAGGCTATGTTCTGAAAGGTAAAGCCGTCAATCCGTTTGTAGGAATGGGCCTGTCCTATGCATCAAGTAATGGAGAATCCTCTTTTACGATACCTGTTTCAGTAGGTATGAGCATTCCCATCTTGGGAAAAAGCTGTTTAGATGTTTGTTATCAATACAACAAGGTGACAAAAAGTGCTATAATTGTGGGCTACACATATATGCGTTGATGAGAAAGACAATAATACTGCTTCTCCTGCTCGCTTCGCTTTCTGAGGCTTCACAAAGTTTTGTGCATCCTCATATTCCTGACACTATTGAAGACGAGAATGAAAGGTTGGAGTTTTTCATACTTCATTATTGGGACAATTATGATTTTGAAGACCCATACATTTTTATCGAAGGCGATATTATGCTTGAATATTTCGCCTACCTCAAAGATGTACCATATCCCGTTTCAAACGAGTCGATTTTCCAAACTTTAAATAATGCGTCAAGAAACAACCAAATTTTTTCTCTGTATATCGACACCTATAGGATGTATTTGATGAATCCTGATTCCTATTATTGCGATTACGAGCGATATTTGGCTGTCGCAGAATTTGTTCTCGCTAATGAACGCATTCCAGAATCCAAGAAAAGCGTTTTTTTGTTGGAAAAGGAAATAATCAGCACAAATAGAATTGGAGATGCGGCAACCGATTTTATTGTTGTGGACAGAAACAACAATCCCGTTGAGTTGTATAATATTAAAGCAGACTATGTTCTCTTGTTTTTCCACAATCCGAATTGCAGCATTTGTGTTGAAAACAAAGAAAAGTTGTCCAATTCAGAGACTATCAATAAGATGGTTGATAATGGCAAATTAACTGTGTTTTCAGTATGTCCCTACGATGAGTATGAATTATGGAGTAATACCAGTTATCCTCAAAAATGGTTGAATGGCTTTGACAGAGATGGGAAAATCAACAAGGAAAAACTCTATTATTTTTTGGAATCATCGAGTCTTTATCTTTTGGACAAGGATAAAAGGATTCTAAAAAAAGACATTCGATTAGAATTACTTGAAGAATACCTCTTTAATTTAGTAAAGCTAAAATAACAAGGTGAGGAGGCTTCCACTATGATGTATGAAGTGGAATATTTGGAGTGATTAATGCTCTTTTGTTCCTTGCGAAAGGACAATTTCGCTCCAAACCTGCTAAACTTCAAAAATTTTGGCCTGTTTAGCAGTTTTAGAGCATTTTTACTTCCAAAATACGCTTTATCTCTCAAACAAATCCTCCGCAGTGATTGTGTTGTGGATGTCGCCCCAATGTCCTGTATGGGCGATGCCATTCACGGTAATCATAGTCAGGCTGATGGATTTGCCCTTGCCGACACTTTCCGCAAAACGTTTGGCCTTGTGGTGCAGGCTGTCGGCATCATCCGAGGTCACCGTGTATTCATTTTTCGAGAACTTCATTTCGCAGAGGTTCACCATATTGTCGGCACGGTCGATGAGCATATCAATTTGCGCTCCAGCCTCGCCGTCGGCAGTCGGGCCAATGCGCCAAGCATAGACGTTGGTCACCACGCCGCTGATGCCGAGTGCCTTCTTTATCTGCGGAATGTGCTGGAAACACACCCTCTCGAAAGCCAACCCCACCCACGAAGTACGGACGGACGAAAGGTAACTGTGCGACCAAAACCGCTCGTCGTTGGACTCGTTTTCCTTGACGAACTTCATATAAAACAAGGTGTAATTGTCTATCAGTTTGTACGTTGCCCTGTTCTTCAAGCCAAAAGTGGGAATCTTCTTGATGAATCCGCACTCTTGCAAATCGTTGAGAATCCGCGTCGTCTTGCCATTGCCGTCAAGGCCACAACGAGCCACCAATTCCTCCCGATTCAAGCCTGCCCCAGCCTCGCCCAATGCCGTGACGACGCTGATATATTGTTCCGGCGTTTTAAACAACGAATCATAAAGTTCGTAAAACTCATCGTGCAATTTTCCGCTGGACGAAAACACCATTCTATCAATGCTTTGCGCTACGCTTTCGCCGCGTTCAAGCAACGACCAATAGAAAGGCACGCCGCCAAACACCATATAGAGTTCCAAAAGGTCGTATCGCGACAAACCGATGTTGCGGCTTTTCACGTATTGCTCACATTCGCAAAGCGTGAACGGCTGCAAAGGAATCCTGCAAGTCACGCGATTGTGCAAACCGCCGTGGTTTTTCAGCACTTTATTAATTATCCAAGAAGTGGCACTGCCGCAAATGATGAGCAGCACATCTTTTCGCGCCGACGCGAAAGCGTTCCAAAAATATTCCAAAGCCGAAAGAAAATCGGAACGTGGAGTGTCCATCCACGGGATTTCGTCAATGAAAATGACCTTCTTAGCATCCGAAGACTGTTTGATAAACTGCCTCAGCAACCCGAAAGCATCCATCCAATTGGCTGGAACGGGCATTTTCTCCATACCCGCCTCAACGAGCGAATCGCGGAAAGCCCGCAACTGCTTCCTGTTGTTGCCATTGGCCACCCCGGAATGTTCGAAGGTGAACTTGTAGCTAAAGGTCTCGCGTATCAAGAAAGTCTTTCCTACCCTTCTGCGACCATACACGGCTGCAAATTGGGAATACTCCGACTCAAAAGCCTCAAGCAGCTCCTTTTTTTCCCTGTCTCTTCCTATCAGCATTGCGTTGAATTTTGCCGCAAAGATAGCCATTTTTTACTTCAAACCTGCTAAACTTCGAAAATTTTGGCCTGTTTAGCAGTTTTAAAGCAAATCCCACGCTGGTTTCCGCTTCTCGAAAAACGCTGCCTTTCCTTCCTGACAGACTTAGTAATTCAACCCGAACATCCAAAGGGGAATAATGCCTGCGGTTGCATACTCAATATCATCCTTTACCACATAACTGTCGGGGACTTCCACAATCTGGCGACGGCCTTTCTTGTGGCCTCCCACTTCAAAGGTATGACCATCAACCAAAAAGTCCGAAACCTCGGAGGCTGTCACCGTGTTGCGAACTCGCATTTGGTTGAAAAAGAAGGTTTCGCGCAAGTTGCCCACATCGGGCGGCGTGCCTATGAGCGCATACATCAAATTGGTGTTGTCCAAATAAATCTTCTCCACTTTGGCCAAGCGTGTCATGCCAAAAGCAGGTGACGGCAGGCTTTGTATCATGCCCGACTTTTCCATATAATAAAGATAGTCCTTCAAGTCGTTGCGAGCCACGGAAATGTCGCGGGCAAGGTCGCTGTAATTGGGCTTGAAAGGAGATATTTGCGAAATGATTTGCATCAATTGCTTGAGTTTGTGCATCACGCCGACACTGAGACCTGCAAATTGGGGAATGTCGGTTTCAAGCGTTTGCTCAACAACGGCATTCAGGCGTTCAAAGTAATCTTCCTCGCAGCAAAATGGGAAAAAACCTCCTCTAAGATACTCCTTGAACAAAGGAATTGGCCGGTGTTTGGCATAAGGGAAAACAACCTTTGCCGAAAGAATATCATCAAGTGTGTACTTTTGCACCACTATGCCTTTTGTCATCTGCAACCATTCACGAAACGACATCCCGTGCATGTAGTTTTTCAATTGTCGGCGCGACAAGTCGGCACCGCCTTTCTCCAAGTCGAGAATCGACGAGCCTGTGTAAACGATTTGCAAGTCAGGAAGTTGGTCGTAGATGTTCTTTATCTCGGTTGACCAATGCTTGTACTTGTGTACCTCATCAATATAAAGATGCTTGCCTCCGTTCTTGTAGAATGTGTCGGCCATGTCGAGCAAGGTGTGCTTTGAGAAATAGATGTCGTCGGCAAACACCACGAGAGAGGTGCCGCGCTCGCCGCTGAGCAAAATGTGTTGGAACATCAAAGTGGTTTTTCCTACACCCCTTGCGCCAAGGATGGCGTTAAGCCGTGCTTCCCATCGGATTTCATCGTGAAGATAGCGAACAAAGTCGGTTTTTGTCCTGTCCAATTGGGCCTGATAGCGTTGCATTAATCTTTCCATAGCATCATTGCCTTATCGTTTCGACCGCAAAATTACAAAATTGCAACCAATAAAAATCAATTTTTTGATAAAATTGATTCTTTTTTATGTCAATTTTGAAAAAACTTGTCCCAACTCGGTTTCCGCTTCTCAAAAAACGCCGCCATTCCTTCTTGACCGGCCTTGGAAATGCGCTGATTAGCGATGAGGAGCGAGGTTTGATGGAAAACGGGATTGAAACGGTCATCGGTGCCTGTGACCATACGGATCAGGTTTTTGCACTCGGCGATGGCATCGGGCGAGGCGTGAAGGAAATGGTCGATGTATTCACGCTCGGCGGAAAGCATTTCAGCCTCGTCGACAACGACATTCACCAGACCGAACTCCTTGGCTTCGGCAGCACTGAAACGCCGACCCGTGAGCATCAGCTCTTTGGCGTGGGTGCTCCCAATGCGGTTCACGACAAACGGTGAAATGGTGGCGGGAGTGAGCCCCAAACGCACCTCCGAAAAGGCGAACTTGGTCTCGCGCTCGGCAATCACGATGTCGGCGGCAGCCACAATGCCGTTGGCTCCGCCAACACAGGCTCCATACACCTCGACGATGATGGCCTTGTTGCAGAAATGCATCGTCTGAAACAGCTTCGACAGCTTTTCGGCATCGGCGATGTTTTGGTTGTGGCTGAATTGGGTCATCTCTTTCATATAATTGAGGTCGGCACCGGCACAAAACGCCTTGCCGTTGCCTTTGAGGACGACAACGCGGATGTCGTCGCGCTTATCCAACCAGTCAAAGACCTCGGTCAGCTCGCGTATCAGTTCGGCATTCAGGGCGTTACGCACCTCTGGGCGGTCGAGGCCGACCCAAGCCACGCTCTCGCCCAACTGCACTTTTATCGTGTTGAAATCCATAATAGAATGTGTTTGAAAATGCAATTATCGGAAAAAAATGTCAATTTGAGGCAATCAATCCACGAAAAAAGCGTTACTTTGCACGCGGAATACAAAAAGATATGGAAGACAACAACCTCAACAATAACCTCGACAGCTTCTTGAACATGTTCAAGAAAATGATGGAGAGCCAAGACCTTGACTCCATCCCTGGCATCAACGAAGAGCAGAAGGAACAGCTGAAAATGTTTCTCGAAGACTTCGACGAACTGAAAGACGACATGAAAGTGGAAATCTACAAGCTGGATCCATTCACCAAACAAATGGTAGGTATGGTCATGGGACAACTGAGCGATTTCACCAACGGCAATCCGCAAGTCGTCAACCCGACCGCCAAGCCGCAAGAGCCGCCCGTCAACAAGGAAAAGCAACTGACCGACATACCCGGAACGACGGAGAACCTCGAAGCCCATTTGGCCGCCATCGACGACCAACTGCGTGCAGGCAACCTCTCCGACGAGGAAATCAACCGCCTGCTCGACGAGCGCTCGGCCATTGCAGCCGAACTGAACCACTGACATGGTGGATCACAATCCCTCCCAAACCCAAACAAACACTTCAACAACAAACAACAAACCAACTCCTATATGAAAAAAGCACTTTTGACCCTATTCGCGCTGGCATTCTCAGTGGTTTCGCACGCCCAGCTGATTGCCAACAAGACCGACAACAAAGTCACCTTGGGCTTCGACCTTTTCAGCGATTTCCAACTCGCCAAGGCCAACAACAGCAAATGGGATGCCCGAGGCTTCAACCAAGGCGTGAGCCTCGCCTTGACCTACAACTTCCCTATGGGCGAAAGCTCGAAACACACCGTCGCGGTGGGTTTAGGCATGTCGTCGCACAACTATTACTGCTACAACCGCCTTATCAACCCTTACACCAACGATACGATGTTGTTTTCGGAATCGTATCGCGGCAACGACAAATTCAAGCGGGCCAAAATCAATCCGACCTATATCGAGGTGCCATTGGAGCTGCGTTTCCGCATCAAGGACCAACTGAAGATTGGCGTGGGATTCAAGTTTGGCTTGATGGTGGCGGCCAAGTCGAAATATGTCGGCCCCGACTACACCGACGATGAAACACTTTCCGATGGCAGCGGCGTCACCATCCATGAGAAAGACCTATACATCAACAACTTGGAGCGTTATGCCTATTCCGCCACCTTGCGTGTGGGCTGGAGATGGGTGAGTGTGTTTGCCGCCTACCAGATTTCGCCCGTGTTTGCCGTGGGCCACGAGGCACCCGAAATCCATCCTCTGTCGGTGGGATTTTCGTTCGCGCCGTTCTAAAATGACGCGGGACACGAAACCAATGGGCAGTTTATCTCAGTGGATTGTCGACGAGGCTGAGAAGATGGGCTTTGATGCCTGTGGCATTGCTTGTGCAACGGCTTTGGACAAGGAGTCGGCACACATGGAACAATGGCTCGAAGAAGAGCACGAAGGCGAGATGGGTTACCTGACCCGCAATCGCGAGAAACGTTACGACCCACGCCTGCTCGTGGAAGGCACAAAAAGCATCGTCACCGTACTATACAACTATTTCCCAAAACAGCAATTGGGCGACGGCGAGCACTTCAAAATCGCCAAATATGCCTACGGTGCCGACTATCACGATGTCTTGAAACGCAAGATGCGGCTGCTCTTGGAACGCATTGAAACCCAGACAGGAAAACTTGAAGGCACACGCATTTTCGTCGACTCAGCCCCCGTTCTCGACCGTGCATGGGCCGTGCGCTGCGGCTTAGGTTTCATCGGGAAAAACACCATGCTGATACATCCTTCATTGTCGCTGATTGCGTCCCGCAATCAGGAACCACCTACCACACCAACCAACCCATTGTCGATGATTGCGTCCCGCAATCAGGAACCATCCACCTCTCCCAACATCCCATTGTCAATGATTGCGTCCCGCAATCAGGAACCATCCGCCACACCTATCAACCCATTGTCAATGATTGCGTCCCGCAATCAGGAACCACCCGCCACACCCAACAACCCATTGTCGATGATTGCGTCCCGCAATCAGGAACCATCCGCCACACCTATCAACCCATTATCGATGATTGCGTCCCGCAATCATCAATCGTTGTCCACGCCTCACCATCAGTTTCTGACTGCGGGACGCAGTCAGCGACAAGGGGGCGGGTCGTTTTTCTTCATCGGGCATTTGTTTCTGCCTTTGGACTTGACCGAAACCGGCCAAGTCTTGACCAACCGCTGCGGTCGCTGCACACGATGCTTAGATGCCTGTCCCACAGGAGCTTTAGAAGCTCCGTTCCATATCGACGCCCGCAAGTGCATCTCCTACTTGACCATCGAATACAAAGGCTCGTTGGACGGCCACGACCCAACACTGTTCAAAGGCTGGATGTACGGCTGCGACATCTGCCAAGACGTGTGTCCCTACAACCGTTTCGCCTTGCCCAACGTGGAGCCTGAGTTTCAGCCCTCGGATCAGCTCTTGGCTATGCGAGAAAAGGATTGGAAAAGCCTGTCAAAGGATGAATTTGAGGCATTATTCAAGCATTCCGCCGTGCAACGAGCAGGATTTGAAGGGCTGAAAAGGAATATTGATTTTATCTCGGGTGGTGAATTGCGGAACGCAGTCCACGACGATGAGTAGCTTTATCTCAGAGGAGAATTGATGTTGTAGGTCAACGTGAACTGAATCACCTTGTTGTAATACTGGTTGTAGAACCAGCCCGGGTAGCCCGAAAAGCGGATGGGCACCACGGAATACATAAAACGCGCACCGATGCTAAGATGCTCGTTGATGGCAAAATGAGCACCCGCATTGGCCGTCATCGAGAAGGCATTCCAGCGCGGGGTAGTGATTTGGAAGTCGCCATCCACATCCTCGGTAGCCCTGACGCGGACATCGGCACTTAGTCCAGCCTCCAAAGTGAGGAAATCCATCCTGAAAAACCCCAGATTCATACGCAACATCAGCGGCACCTCGGCGTAATGCAGGCGAAGGCTATAAGGGTTGTAATAGAATTCATTCACCTCTTTGTCGGACGAATGCGCGCCCAAGAGCGAATACTTCAGCTCCATTTGGGCCGAGAAATAGTCGTCAAACGGCAAGTTGACGAAGGCTCCCGCCGTGAAGCCCAATTGGTGGAAGCCGTAATAGCTGTCGCCATCCACCTGACAAAACGTTGGGCCGACAACAAGGCCGGCATTGAAGGATTGGGCTTTCAGCGAAACACGACCCAGCATAACGAAAATGCCTACGGTCAAAATGAGGAAAATCTTTTTCATTGGTATACGGGTTTTCTTATTATCAAGAATGTCTTATTATCAAGAATTAGAGAATTTGAGAATATTCTATTTTGTTGATTATGTGAATTTTAATGAAATAGAAGATTCAACGTAGTTAATTCGAAAAAATTGCAGGCAATTCTTGGAAGTGCCATTGATTGAATTTAGGTGTCCAGTATTAGGACGGGGGACGGAGGGCAAGGAGCCTTCGACGGGCTCAGACGCCCTGTTCAGCGTCCCGAAGTCTCGCGTCCCGAAGTCTCGCGTCCAAAAATCCAAAACCATATCATTCAGTCCATCAATGCCTGGTAATGATAGAATCTGTCCATGATCTCCTCCACGAAACGATAGGTTTGCCCGCCTCTCAAATAGCCACTTTTGCAGCATGTGTCGTTGAGGAATTTCGATTTGTTCAGGATGTAGTAATCCACGTTATCTTCCCATACGTCAGGGGCTTTCCCGAATTTTTTGGCCAAACGCTGGGCGTCATACACATGACCCAATCCGGCATTATAGGCCGCCAAAACGAACTTCACCCTTTCCAAACTGTCGACCACCTTGTTCTTCAAGCATTTGTCGAGATATTTGATCAGTTTCCCTCCAGCTTCAAGCTGCTCTTGTGGCGACGAGTTATAGTCGATGCCATACCTCGACATCACCGAAGGCATGAGTTGCATCAAGCCGAAAGCGCCTTTATCGCTCTCCAAATCCACCTTGAAACGCGACTCTTGGTAAATCAGCGCAGCCAGCAGCCTCCAATCCCAGCCGATTTGCTTGGCGGTCTTCTTGATGGCGCTGTCGAACGACGACAAACGCCGGTTCGACTCTTCACGCCTCGATGAAACATAGCGTCCATTCTTGATATACCGCAACATGATTTTCCTCAAATGCTTTTGCTCGGCGTCATCAATCCATTCGTTAATGGCATTCAGGAGCGAAGAGTCGTTTTCGTGTCGCTTGACCAGCCAACCTATGGGCTGCTCGATGCTGACGGCCAGCTTCGTGTCCAAGCCGTTCATATTGTAGGCAATCATCTTCGCGATGTATTCGTCGACAACGGCATAATCAATCAGGCTGTCGTTCACCATGCGAATCAAATCGATGGGGCTCAACGAATCGCTTTCCACGACATAAATCGTGTCGCCAATCTCCTCCGACAAGTGCTCCACCACATCGGCGGTATGCAATCCCTTGGTAACGTAGACGGTTTTGCGAGACAGCTCGAGAGGCGAGCGGAGCAATTGGTTTTCAACTTCGTTTTCGGTCGACATCTTCCCCCAGCCACGAGGCATACGCTGCACGAGGACGCTTTTTTGGGTGAAGATGGGATTGGTGAGGAAATACTTCTGTTTCAACCGCTTGTTCAAGCCTACGCCCGTGGCCACAATATCCACCTCATCGGCATCAAGCAGGCAGAAGCACGAATCCATATTGTCGTTCACGACAATTTCGAGCTTGAGGTCGTAGAAATCGCAGAAGTCCTTGAGCAACTCGAACTCGAAGCCCGACGGGTGACCATTATACATATTATAATTGATTTCGCCGCAATTGGTGACAGCCGTCAGTACACCCTTTTCCCGCAAATGGTCGAAACACGGGATGGTGTCGACGGGTTGAAGCTGAAGTGTGTGCGTTTCCGCCGGTTCTTCAGGTTCTTCTCCAACAAAGTTTGCTGGTTGCCGGTCGTTCACGCAAGCCGTGAGAAGCAAGGCGGCAACGAGCACGACCCATAAAAAACGTATATTTTTCAACATGGTATGGTGTGTTTTGGCGCGGTAAAAATAGTAAATTTTGTAATTTGATTGAAAAAAAGGCTTTCGTAAGGTTGAAATACGTACTTTTGTAGCTTAATTCGATGGTTTAAATGGCTAAGAAAATACAAGATCCCGACTTTTGGTACTCGTTTTTGCTGCCCTATGTCAACTGGCACACAAGGACCTCGTATCGCAGGTTTGAGGTGCACGGGAAAGGGAACATCCCAAAAGGCGCGGCTGTCATCTTCGGCGTCAACCACAGCAACACGCTGATGGATGCTTTGGTGTTGCTTTCGTCAAACAACGTGCGAAAGGTGTTCATCGCCCGAGGCGACATCTTCAAGAATCCCGTCATCGCCAAAATCCTGAACTTCTTCCGCATCCTTCCCATCTTCCGCATCCGCAACGGGGTGGCCGCAGTGCGCCAAAACGACGACTCGCTCAACAAGGCCGTCGACGTCATCCACGACAACGTAGACCTCTATCTTTTCCCCGAAGGGATGCACCGCACCAAGCATTCGCTGATGCGGATGGGCAAAGGCCTGTTCCACATCGCCGTCGACGCCAACAAGCAATTCGGCGACCAAAAGCCCGTTTACATCGTGCCCACGGCCATCGAATACGGCGACTATTTCCGCTACCGCAGCACGGCCATGATCCATTTCGGCCAGCCCATCAATGTGACCGAATTCTTCAAGACCACGACCGAGGAGAACGAAGCCGCCAACATCAACATCCTGAAAGAGCGGCTTCACGACGAAATATCGAAACTGTTCACCTACATCCCCGACGACGAGGACTACGACGCCATCTGGGAAATCGTGAAGATGAAGAACGAAAAACGCGCCGGAGGCTTGTTCAAGAAGATGCAACGCAACCGCAAAACCGTTGCCAATGTGTTGAAATACAAGGAAGAAAAGCCCGAAGAAGCCAAAATGCTCTTCCAAAAGGTGCTCGAATTTGCCGAAGAACGCAAAAAACAGAGGATTTCGGTGATGTCGACCGCAAAGCGGAAGCCTTTCCTCAATTCGTTGTGGAAGTTTGCCGTGCTGGTGGTGGGCCTCCCCTATTTCTTGGCCTCGGCAGCCGTCAACCTGCCCACATGGATTGCCACGTTGGTGATCAGAGGCAAGCTGAAAGACCCCGCCTTCGGCAACACCGCCAGTTTTGGCGTGAGGTTCGTGCTTTCGCCCATCATATTCACCATCGGCACGGTGGTCTTGTTCTGCAACCTGCAATGGATGTGGGCCTTGTTTGGAACGGTATTGCTCTATTTCTCCTACCGCCTCTTCGTCGACTATTGCGAGTTGGCCCGCCGTTGGATTTCCGACGTGCGCTGGACTTTCAAGACCCAACTGCGCAAACAATATGAAGCATTGAAACTCAACACCTTGTTTTAATCATAAGCCATGGCCCAACGCTGGATTATCCCCGACATTCACGGCTGCGCCCTCACACTGAAAGCGCTGCTCAAGAACACCCTCAAAGTCACCAAAAACGACCATCTCTATTTCTTGGGCGACTACATCGACCGCGGCCCCGACGGCAAAGGCGTGTTGGACTACCTGATGCATCTGCAACAGGAGGAATACAACGTCCACCTCTTGAAGGGCAACCACGAGGATATGTGCGTGAAAGCCTTCGAAGCCGACCAAAAGAAGAAATTCTTCGGAGGCAAGCACCCCGAGCAAAAAGAATGGGAAGCCGTGGGCGCCAAAGCCACGTTGGACAGCTTCGGGGTGAAGCACCCGCGCGAAATCCCCAAGTCGTACATCGACTGGATGAACGCCTGCCTTCCATATATCGAGTTGGAGGAATACATTCTGGTACACGCCGGGATGAACTTCAACATCGCCAACCCCTTCGAGGACGAACACAGCATGATGTGGACACGAAAGTTCAAGGTGGATTTCGGCAAGTCGCGCGGCAAGAAAATCATCCACGGGCACATCCCCGTCGACTACAGCTTCATGAGCCTCGTCATCGAGCAAAACGCCAACTACGACTTCATCGCGTTGGACAACGGCGTCTTTGTGACCAACAAGCCGGGCATGGGCAACCTGACGGCCTTCAACCCCGACACGAAACAGCTCCTCGCGCAGTCGAATATGGATTTCTGAGGCGGGGATTCATGCCGTAACCGTTCATCGGAAAGAAAAACAAACACCTGCCGAAAAAAAGATACGGATTTTTTTACACGAATGGCCATAAATGTACCACGAATTTCCGTTAATTTTCCGTGTCGGCAGGGTTCACACCAATTTATCGGCAGGGGTTTCATACCGGCAGGGGTTCACACCAACATACCGCCATGGGTTTCATACCGGCAGGGGTTTACATCAACATACCGGCAGGGGTTTCATACAGGCAGGGGTTTACACCGCCTGCCTACATTGCTGCCACCCCTTCGGGGTTCCATCGTGTGCCAACACAAAGTCCCATAGGGACGGCATATCAGTAAGCAGGCGACATGAGTCCCTGCACAGGCGACGTTAGTCCCTGCACAGGCGACGTCAGTCCCTGCACAAGCGACACCAGTGTCGAACAGTCACGGAGTGACGTAGGATATTAGGCAGGGGTGAAATGCAATGAAACCCCTGCGGCGAAGGATAAACAACGGCGAATTATGCGAATTAAACGAATTTTTCATTGTCGTCATTTGCGTCCCCGCAAATGAATAGTCGATGGCTTGTGCGATGAGGGGGTAGGGATTGCGGGTCAAGCCCGCAATGAGGGGCACGGGTGATGATGGTCGCCTCCAACGGGTTAGCAGACGGCCTCGTCTGCGGCAACACCCCGACTGGCATTGTCGTCATTTGCGTCCCCGCAAATGCATAGTCGATGGCTTGGAGGGTGGGAATGTACATAGGCGTAGGGATTGCGGGTCAAGC